>JALGXW010000008.1 GCA_029821875.1 Candidatus Hebobacterum abditum
ATGGTGGAGGCGGTGGGAATCGAACCCACGTCCGATGGACAGTCCTCGCAAGACACTACGAGCGTAGCCTGCGTTTAGCTTCGCCCGGCGCAAGCCCACAGGCGGGCCTCTCGCCGGACTAGTTCGTTAGTGTTCTCCCCTCACCCCTACGAACCTCAGGGCTCTGGGCAAGCTAGCGATGTTTGCGCCCAAGCCGACCGTGCTAGCCCGGTCGGGAGGACGTCGTCGCTTATTAAGCGGCGAGTGCCAGCTGTGTATCGTTGGCAGTTATAGGGTTGCGCGTTTTGACGAGATCACGCGACTCGGCTCGCGTCTTGCGGCTCCCGGCCCATCGTCGAAGCCGTTCGCCCCCATCAACTGCTGGCACTCATATTGTACCCGATTCCCGCATCGCGGGTCAACGAGGATGTCCCTGTGTCGGTGCTCACCTGGGCCACCACAGGAGAGGAGGGGGCGGGCCCCGAACTCAGCTTCATCCCCCTGGGGAGCCAGGAGCGCTGTGAGCGTGCTGCAGACCCACGTCTACAAGATCGCCAGCGGGTGCGAGATTAGGGCCGATGTCCACTCGCCCGCCGGGGGCGCCGAGCGCCGTCCCGGAATCGTGTGGATCCATGGCGGGGCGCTCATCATGGGCAGCCGGCGCTGGCTGGCGGGTTGGCAGCGCGACCTCTATGTGCGGGCCGGGTTTGTCGTAATCGCCATCGACTATCGCTTGGCTCCGGAGACGAAGCTTCCGGCCATCATCGAGGACCTGCGCGATGCCTTCGCGTGGGCCCGGACGGAGGGGGCTGACCTGTTGGGTCTCGATCCGTTGCGGCTGGCCGCGGTGGGCCACTCCGCTGGCGGATACCTCACGCTCATGGCCGGGCACTGCATTGACCCCCCACCGAAGGCACTCGCGGCGTTCTACGGCTACGGCGACATCATCGGCTCCTGGTACAGCCGACCCGATCCCTTTTACTGCCGGCAGCCCGCGGTGTCGGCCGAGCAAGCGCGGGCATCTGTGGGCGAACGCCCCATATCCGAGGGTGACGCCGAGGAGGGCGAGCGGCGAGATCGGTTCTACCTCTACTGCCGTCAGCGGGGACTGTGGCCGAAGGAGGTGAGCGGCCACGATCCGCATGCCGAGGCGGAATGGTTCAGCCCATACTGCCCGGTCCAGAACGTCGCGCCAGGACATCCGCCGACGCTCCTGCTCCACGGGGACCGCGACACCGACGTGCCCTATGAGCAATCGGAGCTGATGGCGGAGGCGCTGGAGCGGGCCGGTGTCGAGCACGAGTTCGTCGCGGTCCCGGAGGGGGACCACGGGTTCGACGCGAGGGAGGACGCGGCGGCCAGGGAGGCCATGAATCGGGTGTTGCGGTTCCTCCAAAGGCACGCCGGGTAGCGCGGGGCCCTATCGCCCGCGCTGGCGCTCGGACAAAGCCCGCTCTTCCTCCCGGCGCGCCTCCCGCTCAGCGATGGCTTTGCGCTTGTCGTACTGGCGTTTGCCCCGCGCCAGTCCGAGTTCCACTTTGGCATAGCCGCGCTGGAGATAGAGGCGCAGCGGGACGATGGTAAGGCCGCGTTCGACCGTCCGCCCGAGCAGTCGGTTGATCTCGCGGCGATGGAGGAGGAGCTTGCGCCGCCGCTTGGGGTCGACGTTCTCCCGGCTCCCGGGCTCGTAGGGGCTGATGTGCATGTTGTAGAGCCAGGCCTCGCCCCCCTCGATGGCGGCGTGAGCCTCTCGGAGAGAGACGTTCCGGGCCCGTACGGACTTGATCTCGGTGCCGGTGAGGGCCAGCCCGGCGTCGTAGGTCTCCAGGATCTCGTAGTCGTGCCTGGCTCGTCGGTTGACCGAAATGGGTTCCCTATTGGACATGCGAGGATGCCTCGGACGGCGGATTATAGGCGAAGGCGAGCCGTTGGGTCAAGCTCAGATCAATACCCGCGGCAGATTGACGTGACCGGCGCACACGGATGGGCGGCCCTGGGCCGGTCCTGGCCAGACGTGCCAGACGCGGAAATGCTTCGCGGAACAGATGCCAACATGGTATAGCTAGTATGGCCATCGGGGGCCCTCTTGGCACGGCCCGTTGGCTCTGACTCTATCTGTTGGGCGGGGAGGACAACAAATGCGCCGTTCAATATTATCTCGTCCAGTCATCGCCGGGCTGCTGGTGCTGGCGATGATGCTATCGCTAACTGGACTGCTGGGCGCTGCGGGGACGAGCATCCGCATCACGTCTCCGGTTTCCGGCGCGCATGTCAGCGGCATGGTCAAGGTTCAGGCATCCATCCGAAGCGATATGCGCATAAGCTACGTGATCTTGGCCGTGGATAACAACCGGCCCCAGTCCAGCAACTCCGCACCGTACTCCTTCCAGATTGACACCCGTGAGTTGACCGACGGCGCCCACCGAGTCTTCGTCGAGGCCTATGACAGGTATGGACTTGTCGGGCGATCCTCTATCATCACCCTGTACGTCAAGAACGGGTCTTCACCTGCGAGGCAGGTGAAGAAGGAGCCGGCGACTCGAGTCGCCTCGCGCCCGAGTGCGCCCGCCGTCAGCACGGCAAAGGCCGAGCCGAAGCCGCCGGCCCGCGCGGTCGCCGCCAGAGATGTTGCGCCGGCTCGGACGACGGCCAGGCCGGCCGCCTCGAGCGACCAGGCGGCGGCGTCCCCGGTAGTGTCGGGGCGAGGCCCGCTGCCCGCGCCGACGCAGAGCGTGGCCGAGCCTACTGTTGCGGCCGCGCGGCCCGCCGCGCCGAGCACGCCGGCCCGCAAGAGCGTGGCCAGCCCGCCGATCGGCAGCCGACCACCCACACCGCAGATCGCGGCCAGCCGCATGAAGGGGCATACGGTACTGCTCAACGGTCGCGCGGTTAAGTTCGACGTTGCCCCGCGAATCGTGAAAGGCCGCATGCATGCGCCGTTCCGCTCCATGTTCGAGAGCCAGGGCGCTCAGGTGAGCTGGGATTCGAAGAGCAAGACTGCGCGCTCCGTCAAGGGCGCTCTGACGGTCGAGGTGCCCATCGGCGAAAGAATGGCGATGGTCAATGGCGCCCCGGTCGACATGGGCGCGAACGCATCCATCCGCAAAGGGCGGACCATCGTGCCGGTGCGGTTCTTCGGCGCGGCCGTGGGCGCGAACGTGCATTGGGACAGTGCCACTCGCACGGCAATGGTGCAGATGCGTGATCGGCAGATAGCCGAACGTCCTGCTCAGGATTAGCTGCGGCGAGACAGATCAGAGTTCAAGTTGGATAACGAAGGTGTGCCACTTCCCAGAGAGTGGCACACCTTCTGCCTTAGGGGAGGGAACAGGCGGGCGCCGGAGAAGCATCTGCGACGTTCTGCGCAGAGCAAGGCAAATGTCAGACAAGCTCACTTGCTTCTACCACCCGAACCGCGAGACCAGAGTTAGCTGCGGCCGCTGCGACCGGCCGCTCTGCCCGGATTGCGTCCGGCACGGGGCGACCGGTGTGCGCTGCAAGGAATGCATCACTCTCTCCCCGGCCGAGCGCGGCTTGGCGAGCCGGGAGCAGATCCGCAATGCTCTGGCGGCGGCGCTCGGCGCCGCGGCCGTCGGCGGCCTCGTGTTCGGCTTAGTGGACTGGGTGAACGTGGTTACGGGCCTGGCGCTGGGATTCGGGGTGGGCTTGGCTGCATTCCACGCCTCCGGGCGCCATCGGGATGTCAGCATCCGGGCACTCGCGGGGGGCAGCGCACTGGTGGGCCTGCTGCTGGCGGCCGTCGTGAGCTCCATCGGAATGGCCGGGGCCGGTGGCCAGCTGGGGCACGTCTTGGTCAACATCTCCTTCGCCCAGTTCCTCGGGCCGTCTCTGGCGGCCATCGTCGGCGCCATGGTACGCTTCCACTTCTGAGGGTCGGGATATGTCAGCGAAGCCTGGCACTCTCTATGTCGTCGGGACACCGATCGGCAACCTCGAGGACATCACACTGCGCGCTCTCCGCGTGCTCCAGGATGTCGACGTGATAGCGGCCGAGGACACGCGCCTCACGCGCAAGCTCGCGGCACGCCACGGCATCGGCACCCGCCTGCTCAGCTATCACCAGCACAGCGGCGAGAGGCGGGGGAAGAAGATCGTCGACATGCTGCGCCGCGGAAAGAGCGTCGCGCTGGTGTCGGACGCGGGCATGCCCGGCTTCAGCGACCCCGGCGCGGAGCTCGTGAGGGCATGCGCGGAGGCCGGCATGCCCGTGATGGTCGTGCCGGGACCGACGGCATCCTCGGCCGCGCTCGCCATATCCGGCCTGTTGTCGCGGGAGTTCACGTTCCTCGGGTTCCTGCCGGCGCGAAGGGGCGAGCGACGGAAGGCCCTCGAACGGGTGGCGAGCCAGCAGGGCGCGCTCGTCTTCTACGAGGCCCCGCATCGACTGGTGGCCTCTCTGGAGGACATGCTGGCCGTTCTCGGCGACCGCGAGGCAGTGTGTGCGCGGGAGCTCACGAAGCGCTTCGAGGAGATGGCGCGGGGAAAGCTGTCCGAACTGCGAGCGCGCTTCTCGGAGGGCAAGGCGAGAGGGGAGTTCACGATTGTCGTGGCTGGCGCTGGCCGGCCGGAGGAGGCGGACCTGCGAGCGGCGCGCCGAGAGGTGAAGGAGCTGGTGGAGGCAGGACTGTCTCGAAGCAAGGCGGCCGCGCACGTCGCCCGGAGAACCGGCCTGCCTCGCAGTCGCCTCTACCAGGCCGGCAAGAAGGCGGAGGAGGGTCGAGGGTGAGCGGCGACCGGAAGCGCGGAAATCAGCTCGACGGGAAGACGTGGACCCGCTACTCCATCAGCGTCTGGAGCGACATCCGGAAGTCCAAGGAGGAGCTGGCGCTGAAGCATCCGGCGCTCTTTCCGGCCCAGCTCGTCGAGCGGATCATCGAGTGCTTCCTTCCGCCGGAGGGCCGGGTCGTGCTCGACCCCTTCTGCGGGATGGGTTCGACCGTCCTGGCCGCCAAGACGCTCGGGCACATCGGCATCGGCCTGGACATCAACTCGGAGTACCTCGAGATTGCGAAGCAGCGGCTCGGTTCAGACTCGAACAGCTGTCAGCTCGTCCAAGCCGACGCGGGCGACCTGCTGTCTCACGTTGAGCCCGGCTCGGTCGATCTCGTCGTGACTTCGCCTCCCTACTGGGACGTGTTGACCCGACGGCGCACCGCGGACCGAAAGGCGGTTCGGAACTACGGGGATCGGCCGTCAGACCTCGGTCGAATGGGGGACTATCGGGAGTTTCTGGCCGCGCTGGGAGAAGTCTTCGGGAAGGTGCTGGTGGCGATGCGGCCGGGGGCATACTGCGTGGTGGTGGTGATGGACCTCCGCAAGCGGAGCGAGTTCTTCCCGTTCCACTCCGACCTGGCGGCGGAGCTGCAGGCGGCCGGCTTCATCTGGGACGACACCATCGTGTGGGATCGGCGGCAGGAGTACAACAACTTCCGGCCGCTCGGGTATCCCTCGGTGTTCCGGGTCAACAAGGCCCACGAGTACGTGCTGATCTTCCAGAAGCCGCGGTAATCGGACCGGCTTCGCGTCTTACTTCCGCACGCCGAGGATGAGGCCAATCCCGACAGACGCTCCCACCGCGTTCGGCAGCCAGGCGGCCCACAGCGGGGAGAGGTGTCCCTGTTGCGCGACGGCCGAGAGGTAGTGCCACACGACGTAGTAGCCGAAGCCTATCATGATCGCTATCCCCATCCCGATGGAGGAGCTTCCCCGGTGTGAGCGTATGCCCAACGGCGGCGCGATCAGCGAGAACACGAGGCAGGCGAACGGAATCGAGAGCTTGTGGTAGAGGGTGAGCTCGAGCTCGGTCGCCTTCCGGCCCTGCTGGGTGAGTCGGCGGACGTGCTCCTGCAGCTCTCGATAGGTCATCTCCTCGGGCTTTCGCGCGCTGCGGGCGATCATCTCGGGGCTGGTGGAGAACTTGCTGGTCATGCGCGGGAAGACTATGCTGGCCGGGCGCTCTGGGTCGAGCAGGTAGTGCACACCATCGAGCATCTCCCAGCTCGTGCCCCGCCAGCGCCCTCTCTCCGCGCGGGTGAGCATCGCCTCCCTCCCCTCCTCGAACCAGATGATGACGGGTCGGATCATCTCGCCGGTCGCGATGTCGAGCTTCTCGGCGTAGACGAGCCGGGAGACCCCCTCGCCGTAGGAATCGGAGTAGAACACGTGCTCCTGAGCGGCCGTGCTGCCTCCCGCGGCGGCCGCGCGGATGATGTCCTCGGCGCGCCGGTTCGCGGCCGGCACGACGAATTCGTTGAGGGCAACGGTGACGAGGGAGACCAGCAGCCCAGCGGCCACCAGCGGCACCACGAGGCGGCGGAAGCTGATGCCGCCCGCGTACATGGCGACCAGCTCGCTGTCTCCGCTGAGTCGTCCGAAGGAGACGAGGATGGCGACGAGGGTGGCGAGCGGGAAGGTGTAGACCATGAAGGCGGGCAGCCACAGCAGGAAGAGGTAGCCAGCCGTCCAGAGGCTGATCCCCAGTTCGTTGACGAGTTTCATGAGCTCGATAAGGATTTGGGCGGAGACGAATAGGAGCACGAAGGCAAGCACCCCGAAGACGAAGGGCCCGGCCATCTCGCGCAGCAGGTATCGGTCGATGGTCTTCATGTCATCTGGAACCGGTCGCCGAGATAGAAGCGGCGAGCGACGGGGTCCTCCACCAGCTCCTCCGAGGTGCCGGAGGTGAGGATCTTGCCTTCGTGGATGATGTAGCTCCGATCGGTGATGCGCAGCGTCTCCCGTACATTGTGATCGGTGATGATCATGCCCATGTCGCGTGAGCGCAAGTGAACGATGATATCCTGAAGCTCGGCCACCGCGATGGGGTCGACGCCGGTGAAGGGCTCGTCCAGCAGCAGGTACTTGGGGTCGGTGACCAGGGCCCGGGCGATCTCGGTGCGCCGCCGCTCGCCGCCGGACACCACTCCCGCCGGTGACTGGCGAACCGTTCCCAGGTGGAATTCCTCGATGAGCTGCTCCAGGCGCTGGCGGCGGTCGTCGGGGCTCAGCGGCATCCACTCCAGAATCGCCTGGATGTTCGCCTCCACCGAGAGATGTCGGAAGACGCTGTTCTCCTGGGGGAGGTAGCCGATCCCTCGGCGCGCTCGGTGGTGCATCCACATGCGGGTGATGTTCGCGTCATCGAGCAGGACCTTGCCCCCATCGGCGCCGACGAGACCCACCATCATGTAGAAGGTGGTCGTCTTTCCCGCGCCGTTGGGGCCAAGCAGGCCGACCGTCTCTCCGGGGCTGACGGTGACGTCTACGCCATTGACGACAGCGCGGCGCCCATAGCGCTTGACGAGTCCCTGCGCGGTGAGGCTCATCCCTCGTCGGCCTTCTCCGCCTCTGGCTGGGCCGGGGATTCGCCTCTGGTCTCAGCCGGTGGCTGGGGTTCCTGCCATTCCATGCGCACAGGTGTGTCGCCCCGCTCGAAGCGGAAGCACTCGGTCTTCACGTCGTAGGTCAATCTCTCCGCCGCGACGGAGACAACACGTCCGGTGGCTCTGTTCTTCGCCCGGAACGTAACCGAACCGCTGAGAATGCCCTGCTGCGTCTTCCTATCGTACTCGGCCGAATCGGCCCGGCCGTCCACGTCCCACTCGGTCTCATCTGCGCTCCGATAGCGCCCTTCGATGCGGACGTTGCCGGCGGCCTCGACTCGCTCGAAATCGCCGCTGTCAGCGGTGGGCCACAGCTTGAAGGTGTCGCAGGTCATGACGAACCCGGATGCCCTCACCGTAACGGGGCCCTCCCACTCCCAAGGCCCCCGCTCCCGAACGTTCCCCTGGAAGGACTGTCCTTCGATGGTGAGGTCGCCGAAGGTCATTCGCGTCGGCTGTCCGGCCGCGGTCGGGGCGGCAGAGGCTGCGGCAAGCAGAGCGATCGCCAGACACCCGAGCGTCGTTCTTCTCATGGCTCCATGCCCTCGTCAGTTCGTGGGGATTCCGGCGCGACGTATGGCCTACTGGTGAAAGGCTATTTCGTCTGGCCGGTGGCCACTACCTCCCCGGTGTCGAGGTCCCACTCCACGCGGGGCGCCTCCATCCGCCAGCCGCCCTCCGAGGCGACCACCACGTCGCCTTCGAAGACGGCGCGGAGCGATTCCTCGTCGACCCGGGCGCGGTCGGCGGTCATCTGGACCGGGGCCTTGCCCACCTCCTCGTACACGGCTCGGGCAGGCTCCAGCGTGTACGGCCCGTGTATGCTCTCGGCTTCGATCCTGTCGGCTTCCGCCCGGAAAGTCCATCGCCCCTTGGGATCGGCCATCCTGATCGTGGAGCCGAGTATCTCATGAGAGGCCACCGGCTCGGCCTCCCGCGGCTCCTCGTCTGCCGGCTCCTCCGCAGGTTGCGGCTGCTCGGGGACGGCGGGCGACGGCCCCCCGCCACATCCCGCCAGGCCGAGCAAGCCCGACACGCCGAGGAGCAAGAGCACGGTTGTCAGTGATCGTCTCATGGTCTCACGAATTGTGGCGCAATCCAGGCGTGAAGTCCAGCGAAAGCGAGCACTGCAAGCAGTCCCACCGCGCCTATCAGTACATAGGGAGCGCTGCGATTCGGAGAGATCGTTCGCAGGCCGAGGGCCAGGGCGACCGCGGCGGCCGGCAGCACGGGGAAGAGATATCTCGCCTGCGCCTGGAAGAACGAGAAGTTGAAGCGCACGAAGCTCGCAAGCAGCAGCACGGCGAAGGCCCCACACAGGCCCCACGCCTGCTTCTGCCACTGCTGGAGCTGCGACCGCTCGCAGTAGCGGGCGAACCCGATCGCGCCGCCGACGGCGATCAGGCCCGTCACGAAGTACAGCCATCCCGGGAAGAAGACGAAGCGGTTTCCATGAACGGGGCCGAAGACGCCGGTGGCGCTGGCCGCGGTCCAGATCATCACCTCGCCTACATAGCTCGCCACCGACGTGACCTCGTACTGCTCCATGAACGACTGCGGGGAAGGGCGCAGCCCCTGGAACGCATCGAGGAAGACCTTCTGCGCGAGCGGGTCCCCGTACAAGAGCTGATTGCGGGCGAGCCACCATCCGCAGACGAGCAGCGCGACGCCCGTCGCCGCCCCGGCATCTCGCCCAAGCTGACGCCAGTTCACGCCGTCCCGCCCGCGGGCGGCCAGAAGGGCGGCGAGCCAGGCAACCGGCAGCAACAGAAGGGCAATCGACTTCGTCAGCATGGCGAGGCCGATGACGAGCCCCAGGGCCGCCATGGCCCGCGGGCCGGGAGCGGCTTCTGCCTCCCCTGATCGGTGCTGGGCTGCAGCTCGCACGTGGGCCACCATCAACAGAAGCGCGACCGCGGCCAGCACCTCAGTGAGTGCGTCGTTGCCGATGGTCGTGGCCACGGAGAGCTGCATCGGCAGGAAGGCCACCACCCCGGCAGCCGCAACGCCCGCCCAGGGTCGGTCTGGCGCGAGCGCGCGCCCGAGCGCGAACGTCAGGTAGATGAGGGACAGCGAGAGAAGCAGTGTGAACAAGCGCACCGCCTGCTGGGCCGACTCGTTGCTGCCCGCTAGGAAGTAGACCGGCAGGGCGAGCGCGTAGTAGAGCGGCGGCTGGTGAAACTCGTAGTCCGGGTCGGGGTTGGCCGGGTCGAAGACGGGAAGGCGGTGTTCGGTGGCCAGGAACTCGATGTAGCGGACGTGGGCCGTCTCATCGGGACCCTTGCCCAGCGGGATCTCCGACGCGTAGTAGTAGCCGACGAACAGGTAGGCGATGAGGATGGCCCGCATCGCACGCCTGGCGGTCTGGCTGGCCGGCGCTCCGGGCGCGGCTTCGGCCTGGCGCGGCGCCGCTACGCTCTTCCGCTTCCGTCTTCTGCGAGTTCCCATAGATCGAAGGGGCCATAGGCGCCCAGGGAGGATAGTCGCCTGGCCGCATAGAGGTCGCGCAGCAGTGTCTCGATCCTGCCGGATCCGGTCCTCATGTCCTCCATCGTGGAGGAGTGAATGAGCAGGTGGGTGACGCCCATCCGCCTCAGCGCACCCAGCAACGCGCTGGGGTCCGCCAGGTCTGCCGCCGTGAAGATCTCGGCGTGGTTGCCGAGCAGGTAGCTTCGGTCCAGATAGAACGTCCGCGGCTCGTCACCAAGTATGAGGAGGTGCGCATCGGCCGGGGTGTTCTCTTCCACCCACTCGAAGATGGCGAAGGTGGTGAGGCTGCCAGTCGACCGTCGAAGGTAGTCGGCCCGCTCCTCCAGTCCGAGCGACACCCGTGCTGATGGCGCGGCCAACAGGGCCGTCGGCCAGAGGGCGGTGACGAGGCCGAGCGCGAGTGCAAGCGCGGCGGTGGACGCGGTGATCCCTCGTCGCGCCGTCAGCCGCGCCGCGGCGACTCCGGCGCACGCGCTCAGGCCGGGAAGGATGAGGATGAGATAGCGGCCGTTCTGCGTGAGGCCGAACCACACGGCCGCGAACACGAGCGCGAACCACAGCGCCAGCCGGCCCGGCATTCCGACAGCCCCGGCCAGCAGCAGTGTCGGCACGAAGGCGAGCAGCAGAGGGCCGAAGACCCACACGAAGACGTTGAATGCCTTCAGTGCTTTCGGCTCATCGAAGAACCAGCGAGGCCGCATGGTCAGGTTCCAGGGCAATGCGACGAGCCGCAGGGGGCTGCGCCCGAGGCCGAACTGCTTCTGCGCCTCCGTATAGGCCTGGGCGCGCTCGGCGTTCCAGTAGCGCCCGTCGAACTGCTTGTAGAAGAACGGATAGACGGGATTGCCGGTCCATACATATGACTTCACGTACCACGGCGCAGCGAGCGCGCCGGCAATGAGAGCGAACACCAGCAAGTGCCTCACCGCGGCGGCCCGATCCGGTGCGCCGCGCAGCCCCCACAACAGGGCGATGGCGGCGAAGATGAGCACCGCCCCGGCGAGCATCTTCACGCCGAGCGCCCAGCCGCACATCAGTGCCCCCACCCACAGCCACCCAGACCCCCGGCCCTCGCGCCGGTCCTCGAACCAGCGGGCCAGGGCGTACAGCGCGAGGAAGCTGTAGAGCGCCACGCCCAGCTCGATGTAGGCCGTCATCATCTGCCACGTCACCACCGGCACGGCCGCGAAGATGGCCGCTGCCAACAAGCCCGCGGACTGGCCCCACCACCGTCGAGCGAACGCGAACACGGCGCAGACCGTCAGCCAGCCGCAGCCGAAATGGAAGAGCTTCGCAACCGACTGATCGCGCAGCAGAAGCCCGAGCGTATAGAGCATCTCCAGCGTGAAGGGGAAGTTCGAGTGCGTCAGCCAGGGAATGAAGTGGATCCCGCCCTCGGCGAGGTAGAGCTTCGGGATTGTGAGGTGATAGACGAGGCTGTCGTAGTCATTATCTCGCGAGGGGGCAAGCGCGCCCAACAGGGTCAGGATCAACACCACCATCAGAAACAACGAAAGCGCGTAGACATCCGGCCGGCCGGTCCCCAGAAGCCCCAGCGCGGCCGGCAGGCGGCGCGCCAGCCGGAGGAAATCGCGCCGACCCACGAAGGCCAGCAGCGCGAGCAAGACCAAGCCCACCCAGAGTCGCAGGCCGCCGAGGAGTCCCACCGCGAGCATGAGGTAGGCGAGCGCCCCCATTCCGATGGCGGCCGCAAAGGGCAGCTCCTCGGCGAGGCCGGCGGTGGAAGCGCGAAGGCGTCTCAGCACCGCGGCGCCGGCGGCCGCGCAGACCCAGAGGATAGCCAGCCAGATAACGAGCGATACCATAACCTCGCCTTCGCCCCACCAGCGAAGCGATACGTTCCGCCGACCGTGGCCTTCGACGCCGCGCGGGCCGCTCCCTGTCCTTTGACACGCGGTGCCGATGCGCGGCGCGGCTCGCGGGAGCGCCGGGGGAGGAGCAGCAGGGGCTGGAGGTGAATCTACAGCCGTCGAGCGGTTCAGAGAATCGCAGGCGGACACGAACTCAGGACAACTGTGCGAGAAAGGTACGGGGATGGCCGATCAGGTGAACGTGGGTTTCGTCGGGACGGGCGGGATTGCCGTGGATGCCCACCTGCCCGCACTCAAGGAGATCGAAGGGGTCGAGATCGCGGCTATGTGCGATGTCAGCAGGGAGGCGGCGCAGGCCGCCGCCGATAAGTTCGGCGGCCGCGCCTACACCGACCATCGCGATATGCTGGAGCGCGAGGAGCTCGACGCGCTCTTCGTATGCGTGCCGCCCTTCGCGCACACCGACGCGGAGCTGATAGCGACGGAGAAGAAGATCCACCTCTTCGTCGAGAAGCCGGTGGTGCTCGACATGGAGAAGGGCATCGAGATCGCCGAAGCGATCGAGAAGGCCGGCGTGGTCTCCTGTGTGGGATACCAGCTCAGGTACTTCCCGGTGGCGACGGCCGCCCGCGACTTCCTCGCCGGGAAGCCGGTGGCGATGGTGGCGGCCAGCAGGTGGGGAGGCATCCCCGGCGGGCCCGAGCACTGGTGGCGGGTGATGGATCGCTCCGGCGGGATGGTCCACGAGATGGCCACCCACAACATGGACTTCGTTCGCTACATCGTCGGCGATATCGCCAGCGTCTACGCCCGCTACTCCCTCAATGTTCTCCAGGACGTGGAGAATCTGACGGTGCCGGACTCTCAGGTCATCGTGATGGAGTTCAAGAACGGCGCGACGGGGTTCTTCTCCGCGAGCTGTGCCCTCACCCAGGGCGGCGGATGGAACTCGACCGACGTCATCCTGCGGGATATGATGCTCAGGATCAGCTTCCAGGACATCATCGTATCGCCGGAGGGCGCGGCCGAGATCGCTATCCCCGAGGCCGGGATGAACATCCAGCAGGCCTTCGTGCAGGCCATCCGCACCGGCGACCGCTCCCTCATCCGCTCCGATTACGCCGACGCCCTCAAGACGACGGAGGTCACGCTCGGGGCAAACGAGTCCGCCAAGAGCGGCAAGCCGGTGGCGATGAAGCTGTCCTAGGCTGGGCTGGACCGCTCTGAGGCCCTCTGCCCCTCCAGCCGGGCGGGGGCGACCCCGCAGGGGCGTCCGAGGCCTGGAACGAGAACTTCCCGGCTCTCGACCGCGTCTAATAGGGTTGCAGAGAACTGGCGCCGGTGCCTGGCGGCGGCGTCAGGCCATGCAACACGTCCCAGGTCCGCAGGTAGCAGGCTCCCGCTTCCTCCCGGACTCGGCACTGAGGAGTGCTGTCGGGGCCCTGGGTCTGGAGGTGATGTGTCATGCGATGCGTACTTCCTGCCGTCATCCTGCTCCTCGTTCTCTCCCCTGTCTCTGTTCTCGCCCAGACACCGGAGTGGCCGCTGGTGGGCGAGCTGGTGGGGGGCAAGCCCCGGGACGTTGCTGTGCAGGATGGGATCGCGTATGTGGCCATCAATTGGGGGATGATGGCCATCGACGTGTCTGCGCCTGAATCTCCGTCCCTCCTTGCCCACTGGCTGGTCCCATGCATGCACCATTACACTCAGTACGGGCCGTACATGGCTGTGTCCGGTGACCGGGCCTACCTGGTCCACGAAGGAACAGGGCTGTGGATCATCGACATCGCAGACCCCGCGGATCCCAATCTCCTCGGCTTCGTGGATGCTCTCGGGACACCAAGAGACGTTGCGGTGTCAGGGGCATATGCATTCGTGGGCGAGGACACCCTTTACGGGAGCTGGCTGCGCGTCATAGACGTCAGTGACCCGAGCGATCCCTTTGAGCTTGCACGGTGTGCACTTGTCGGTTGGCCAGGCGCGGTGGCCGTGAAGGACGGATACGCATACGTTACAAGTGAGCGCCATCTTGAGCTGAGCGTGATTGACATCTCTGACCCAGCACACCCGGTCATGGTGGCAAACCCTCCTCTGGGGCACGGACACGATCTCACCGTCGGCGAGTCGTATCTGTATATCGCCGACATGGGCAAGTTCAGAGTCATCGACATCGGTGACCCGGCCACACCTGTGCTGAAAAGCGAGTCGCTGGTGCCCGGATACTGTGCGAAGGGTGTGTCTGTGTGGGGATCACACGTCTACGTGGCCGACAGAGCAGCGGGCCTCAGGGTGTATGACGTCGAGGACCCGGCCAACCCAACTGAAGTGGGATTCCTGGAAACGCCCGGGAATGCACGCGCTGTCGCCGTGTCGGCAGACTACGCCTACCTAGCCGCCATGGGGGGCGGGCTCGTGGTCGCCGATGTCTCGGCCCCAGAGGCCCCAACCCAGGCGGGGATTTGGTCGGTGCCGCGCTATCCAAGCGGGCTGAGCGTGTCCGATGGTACGGCGTTCCTGGCCGCCGCGGCCGCCAGGCTGGTACTGGTGGACGTCACTGATGTGAAGAATCCGATTGAGCTCATCTCGGTCAAATCCCGCGGCGATGCAGAGAATGTAGTCGTCCGAGACGGGTATGCCTATGTCGCCGATGGCGAGGCCGGCCTCACGATAGTGGACGTCACAGAGCCGACGAGTCCGGCTGTGATCGGACAGTGGGGCACACCTGGCGAGGCATACGATGTTGCGGTGTCGGGCGACCATGCTTACGTCGCGGATAGGTACACCGGGTTATGGGTGCTCGACGTGACCGACCCAACGGATCCTGGTTGGGCAGGCCTGTGGGCAGCCCCCTCCTCGGCCTACCATGTGACACTAGCAGGCGGCTACGCCTACGTCGCGGCGGACGAGCTGTGGATACTCGACGTCAGCGACCCGGCTGCTCCGGTGGGCCTCAGCTACTTCCCCTTCTCGACGATCGCCGTCGCGGTGGCTGGGGACCTCGCCTATGTCGGGGGCCGGGATGGGCTGTCCATAGCAGATGTCAGCTCCCCAATGGAGCCGTTCGAAGTGGGTACCCTGGAGACCTACTTCACCGTCTGCGACGTCGCTGTCTTGGGCACAACCGCCTACCTCGGTGGCAGTTACGGTGAGTTCTCAGTGGTTGATGTCTCAGATCCCGCCCAGCCGTGGGAGGTAGCCCACTGGGACTCGCCGGGACATGACGGCGGCCTGGCCGTCAGCGGCGGCTATGTCTACCAGGGGGCCCGGGAATGGGGCCTCTTGATCTTCCCTGCGCGGGCGACCTTCGGCGATGTGGGCAACGACTATTGGGCCTTCGAGCACGTGGAGGCCTGTGTGGGGAGCGGCATCGTTGACGGCTACCCGGATGGGCTGTATCACTCAGAGGTCGCCGTCACCCGAGACCAGATGGCGGTCTACGTCTCCCGCGCCCTCGCGGGCGGAGACGCGAATGTGCCCGAGGCCGGCTCCGACCCCACCTTCTCAGACGTGCTGGAGGATCACTGGGCCTACGGCTACGTCGAGTACGCCGCCCAGCAGCAGGTGGTCCGCGGCTTCTCCGACGGGCTGTATCGGCCTGGTCTGGAGTTGGACCGCGGCCAGATGGCGGTCTACATCGCCCGGTCGATTGCTGGTAGCGACGATGCCGTGCCCAGCCCGACGGGAGCCCCCTCCTTCGAGGACGTGCCGGATACGTTCTGGTCCTGCCGGCACGTGGAGTACTGTGTGTCGCAGGGCGTGGTGGCGGGCTATGAGGACGGCCTCTACCATCCCGAGCTGACCGTGACTCGGGACCAGATGGCCGTCTACGTATCCAGGGCCTTCGGCCTGCTGTAGGCCGCCGAGGGAAGCCACCGGCTACCGGCAGACAGTCGTAGTCTAGCGACAACTCAAGGCTCTGTGGCGGAGGCCGGGCGATGTGATGCCCGGCCTGCGCTCTGCCCTGCAACATGCTGTTGGGTGCCGTGATCGCTGGCGGGCGCGCACAACGCGCACCTCCACCGCGTTGACAGACGTTCGCCACCTGGCTATCATTTCGGGCGGAACTCCTCACCAAGAGGCAACCGAAGCTGAGGCGAGCGCAGCTTGTCGGAGCCGCCCACGTCGATGGATGCGGCGGATGAGCGCGCCGGTCACTGAGCGCTGACAGAAGAGATGAAGCAGCCATCGCCAGACACAGCATCGCCCGGGCAGCCCGAGTCTCTCCCCGACTCCCAAGCGTGTGAGCAGCCCGTGCGCCTGGGCATCGACATCGGCGCGGACACGATAAAGGCCGTGCTGGTTCGCGGGGAGGCCGTGGAGCAGCTGGGCCGAGTCCCCGTCCAGGGGAAGCCCTTCCAGCGAGTACAGGAGATCCTAGAGCGCCTTCGCGCGGAGGGACACCAGAAGGTTCTGCTCGGGCTCACGGGCTCGGGGGCGCCTCAAGTGGCATCGCTGCTGGGCGTCGAGCCGGTCGATGAGTCCAACGCCCTCGCCGCGGCCTGCAACCTCCACCACCCAGAGGCTCGAACCATCATCGAGATGGGCCGCGAGACGCAGAAGTACCTTCGGTTCGCGCGGGATGATGTCGCCCAGCGACTGCTGCTGGACGACTCGAATCTGGGCTGCAAGTGCGCCGCCGGAAGTGGATCCTTCCTCGACCACATGGCGACCAGGCTCAACTTCGGCAGCGTCGAGCAGTTTGCTGCCGTCGCCAACGAGACAGAGCGGCCCGCCACGCTGTCGGGCCGATGCGCCGTCTTCACCGAGTCGGACATCGTTCACCTCTACCAGAAGGGCACGCCGCGGGAGCGCATCGCGGCCGGGATTCACCAGGCCATCTGCCGGAACTACCGCGCGGCCGTCGCCCGCGGCCGGGATTTCGAGGATCAGATTCTCCTCATCGGCGGCGTGTCGCTCAACCCAGCGGTCTCGGCGCGATCGGCGCGGGGCTCCGGGCCGAGCGGAAGGTCGACTTGGCCGGGGCGCTCGCGCTGCTGCAGGAGCAGATCTCGAAGCCGCTCGAATACGCGGGCACCGACCCACTCCGGCTGGGCAAGTCAGAGGTCCTCTCCCCGACGGAGGCCGGCGACGACCTGTCCAGCGTGATCCCCGTGGCGGCCCTCGGTGTTGACATCGGTTCTGTCAGCACAAAGGCGGCCCTGGTGACGGAGGTGGAGGGCGAGGTCCGCATTCTGGCGAGCTACTACCGCCGGACGGACGGCGATCCGCTGTCGGCGGTCAGGGATACGATCGGCCGCATCCAGAAGCAGGTGGAAGAGGCCGGCCTGCGGATCGGCGAGATCGTCGCAGGCACGACCGGCTCGGGCCGCTACCTCACCGGCGACTACCTGGGCGCGGATGTCGTCAAGAACGAGATCACGACCCAGGCGCATGGGGCGCGGGCCTTCATGCCTGACGTCGAGTCGATCCTAGAGATCGGCGGGCAGGACTCGAAGTACATTCGGCTCGACGGCGACGTCATCGTCGATTTCGAGATGAACAAGGCCTGCGCGGCCGGCACGGGCGCCTTTCTCGAAAAGCAGGCGGCCCGGCTCGGGCTGGACATCACCGAGTTCGGCCCCACCGCCCTCAGGGCGATGCGGCCGCCCGACCTCGACTGGACCTGTACCGTCTTCTCGGAGTCGGCGGCGGTCCATTACCAACAGAACAACGTCCCCATCGAAGACCTGTGCGCGGGACTCTGCCTGGCGAGCGGGAAGAACTACCTCAACAAGAACGTCGCCAACCGCGAGATGAGCGAGAAGGTCGCCTTCCAAGGGGCGGTGGCCTTCAACCAGGGAATGGTGGCGGCCTTCGAGACCATACTCGGCCGCCCGGTACTCGTGCCACCGCATCCTCATCTGACTGGCGCGATCGGGGCGGCCTGGCTCGCCTACAAGGAGCGACCGGAGAAGAGCAGCTTCCGGGGGTTCGATCAGATCGCCTCGGCCCAGTACGAGGTGTCATCATTCGAGTGTGGGCGCTGTCCGAACCGGTGTGACGTGAACGTCTTCCAGATGGATGGCGGGCCCAAGTACTACTACAACGACCGCTGCGAGCGATACAGCGGGGCCCACAAGCGAGACCTGGGAAAGGACCTGCCCGACCTGTTCGCCGAGCGCGAGCAGATGCTGATGGAGGGCGGCGACGCGGAGGCGCCGCCCCCCGGCGCCCCCACGGTCGGCATCCCTCGGGGGATGATGTTCGCCGAGTACTATCCGCTCTATCGGGCGTTCTTCCAGGCCCTGGGCCTGAGCGTCGTCCCGTCTGAGCCGACGAACAAGGACATCGTCAAGAAGGGAATCAACTCGGTCGCGGGCGAGCCGTGCTTCCCGCTCAAGGTAGCACACGGACACGTCGCGCAGTTGATCGAGAGCGGCGTTGACTATCTGTTCATGCCCGGCGTCTGTGACGCGGAGCAGCCGAACCCGGAGTTCAGGCAGAGCCACACCTGTCCCTACGTGATGTCTGCGCCGGAGATCATCGCCGCCGCGCTTCGCCTGGAGGACCCGGGCAAGCCGAAGCTGCTGCGCCCCCGGCTGTTCTTCCGCCGGGGGGAGCGGCATCTCCGCCGCGTGTTTCATGAGTTGGGAGGCGAATTCGGCAAGCGCGATGCGGAGATCGAACGGGCCATCGATGCGGGCCTCGCCGCCCTCCGGGACTTCCGGCGCAAGGCCGAGGCGCGTGGCCGCGAGGTCATGGAGGGGCTGGCCGAGAATCAGCGCGCTTTCATCGTCGTAGGCCGGCCCTACACGACGTACGATTCGGCCGTCAACATGGACATCGGCAAGAAGATCCAGGACCTCGGCGTCCTTGCGATGCCGCTGGAGTTCCTCCCCGTCGATGAAGAAGACGTCACCGACGCCTGGCCCCACGCCTACGCCCGACAGATACAGAAGAAGCTCGCCGCGGCCCGCCTCATCGGCAGCGATCCCAGGCTGCGGGCCGTGGTGCTGACGTATTTCGCCTGTGGGCCGGACTCGTTCGCCAACCCATTCTTCAAGGACGAGATCGGCGAGCCGTGCTATGTCATGCAGATCGACGAGCACACCGCCGATGCCGGGGTCATCACGCGCATGGAGGCCTTCGCCGACACGGCCGTGGGCCGGGATGGCTCCGGCCCCGAGGTGCTGATCCGGACCGACGCCACCCCATTGGCCGAGGTGGGCGAACGGCGGCTGTGGCTCCCGCGTGCCTCCGACGCGGCTGAGGCCCTGGCCGCAGTGCTTCGCGAATGGGGAGTGGACGCCGCCCCGCTGCCGCGCTCCGCTGACCCGGGTCTCAACCTGGCGCGGAAGGAGATCTCGGAGGATGTCTGCCTTCCTATGTTGGTGACCACGCAGGACATCCTCGAACGGGCCGCCGCGTCGGACTTCGACCCGGATCGAGAGGCCTTCTTCCAGGCACAGTCCGACGGACCGTGCCGGCTCGGCATGTACTACATGATGCAGCTAAGGATCCTGGACGAGATGGGGCTGGGCGCAGTGCCGATGGTCACGCTTGGCAGCAATGCCACGGAGGGCGGCGTCGGGATGGACCTGCTGCTGACCGGCTGGGGCGCGTCAGTTGCTCACGATATGCTCGAGAAGCTCCGCATGCACACGCGCCCCTATGAGGCGAGTCCAGGGCAGAGCGACGAGATCTACCAACGATACCTCCGAGAGCTGTGTGATGAAGCGATCCCGGCGCAGGCCCGTCTGATGAAGTCCAGGGGCGGCCGCCTTCGGGCGCTGATGGGGCAACACACGGAGCCGGTTGCTGAGGTCCTGCGGCGGGCGCAGCGCGACTTCGCCGCCGTGCCCCGCACAGACGGAGCGGAAGGGCGCCCTCTCGTGGGCGTCGTCGGCGAGTGGTTCGTGAGACTCCACGACGGCGCCAATCAGTCGGTCATCAGGAAGCTCGAGCGTGCGGGCGGCGAGGCGTGGCTGGCGCCGTCGAGCGAGTTCTTCGCCTACTCCATCTGCATCGGCGGCCTGCTGGCGCGTGAGCGATGGCGGGACACGAAGGACGCCGCCGATCTCAAGCTGGCCTTCTCCCGGGCGCTGCTCACGCGGGTGGCGACCCGTGACGAGCATCACCTGTTCGAGGCCACCCTTCCCTACCTCGACGGGCTGGACGACATCGGGCCGCGGGAGGTGATCGAGGAGGGAACGCGCTACGTTCATCCCTCCTTCGGGGGCGAGCCGATCTGCAGCATGGGCAAGGCGCGGGACTTCTGGAGGCGGCGGCTCGACGGGATCGTGAACGTCATCCCATTCAACTGCATGCCGGGCAATGCAGTCGTGATGCTGTCACATGCCTTCCGCCGCGATCACGACAACATCCCATTCCTCAACCTCGACTACGACGGCTTCGTGGACGCAAGCCGCGACGCGAAAATCGTCTCCTTCATGTCTCAGGTCAAGGAGCGCCGCGCCGCCCGGCGCGAGCGTGCCACTCCTGGCGCGAGCGTGAGGTAGCTTCGTCTCACCCCGAGAGCGAGGCCAGCGCCGAGGCAAAGCGCTCCGTCGCTGCGCGGAGCGAGTTGGCCTCGCGACCTGTCACTATCGCGCCGATCATGATGGCGTCCATGCCTATGCCCACAAGCGTCGCGACCTCCTCCGGCTCGATGGCGCGCTGTGTCGGGACGATGATCGGGAGCTTCGTGGCGCGTCGCACGCGCTGGTAGGCCATCAGGTCGGCCGCGCACAGCGGCTCGCCGTAGCCCTCATGCGGCACGATGGCGGCCTCGAGCAGTTCGACCCCGAGCCCCTCCAGGTCTCGGATCGACTCCGGCGGGGTGGCGTGGCCTATCGCCACCGCCCTGGTCATCCCCTCCAGGCGGATCATCCAGGCCGGCATGTCGTGTGCGTAGAGGTCGAAGAAGTCGAGGCCCATCTCGGCGAGCTGGCCCATCTCCTCCGGTGTGGGAAGGGACCCCGCCACACCGGGAACGATGCCGGTGGGCAGGCCGACTGCAAGTATCTCCTCCAGGCGGCCGCGCTCCTCGGAGAAGCTGCCGAACCGCGTTCCGGAGGCGTCGTGTTTCACGTTGAGGTGGACCTTGAGGACGTCGGCGCCGCCTTTGGCGGCGGCGTGGGCAAGCTCCACGGAGTTCTCTGGCAGGCTGACGATGAGCCGGGGGCGCGCAGCCAGCAGAGCCAGGACCTGACCGGCCACCGGCTATACCTCCCCCGCCTTCTTCATGTTCTCGAACTGCACGGCCACCACGACCGGCGGCAGATCGAGCACGGAGGCGAGCCGCTCGATGGCTCGGGCCAGCGCGCGCTCGTGAAGGTCTTCGTCGAAGCTGTCCTGATAGCGCAGTTCCTCGTCGTTCGCGGCTATCCAGGTGAGAGCCTCCCGGAGATAGCGCGCCTTCGACTGGGGATACTGCCGCTTGGGAAGCTGCTGATACTGGCGATGGATGCGCTGGATCACCTGGTCCCAGGGACCCTCACCGACTCCTGCGGAGGGGCGCGTCTCAGTCGGCGCTGCGCCTTGCCGGACGCGGGCGGCAGTCTCCCGCGCTGTAACCTCACCCTTCTTCAGCCCCTCCCACTCCTCCAGAGTGGTGCCGTCGATGATGCGGAAGTCGAGCCGCTCGCCCGAGGTCAACTCGAGCGCGTTGAGGATGGAGTTGCGATTCGCAGCCGTCTCCATATGTCCGGACAGATGACGCTCGCTTCCAGGCATAGTAATCACCAGGAGATCGTCGTCCAGTGTGATGGGAACCGCAGCCTGCATCGCCTGGTTGAGCGGGCCGAAGCGGTCCGAGCGGATGAGAACGACCTCCGTGCTCTCGCGCCAGATCTTCTCGGGCGTCGGATGGCGGAGGGGGTAGCTCTTCTGCGGGAGGGTCCGATCGTACTGGTGGCGTCGCTGAGGATCGCTGAGGACACGGTAGGCCTGGCTGATGAGAGCGAACTTCTGCGAGACCTCGGGGTCTTCCGAGGCGACGTCCGGGTGATGCTCCCGGGCGAGCTTATAGTACGACGCCTTTATCTCATCCGGACTGGCGTCGCGGTCCAGGTCGAGCACGTCGTAGTACGTCACCGGGCGCTGCTCTCCCGCGGGTTGAGCCGCCGGCCGTCTCGGTTCCTCGCTGTTTCCAGACATCACTTGCTCCCTTGCTCCCGCCTGCGCCTGCCCTCTGCGCCCGGAGTCTAGCTGCTCGGCGCACGGGCCCGCGTCGCTGGCTCCGCGTCTGCAGGGCTGACCAGGGCGATGAGCAGCTCCATCATGGTAATGAGGTCGAGGCGGTTATGGTGGAAGATTGGCGCAATGAGGCGAGCGTCCTGCTCGCGTACGAAGTCATGGTAGCGCTGGGGAATCTCCTCGCCCGGGATGTCGCCGCTTCGCCAGCGGCCGCACAGGTAGCGCTCCAGAGTCTGCAGCTTGCAGTTCGGAAGCTCCGAGCGCCACCGCCGGCGGGAGGGATGTAGCAGGTCCAGATGATCGAAGGCCGGCTTGCAGGCCAGCCGGTGGTAGACCATTCGATCCCGGACGAACGGCCAGTCGAAGGCCTTGCCGTTGAACGATATCAGCAACTCCACCTCAGGCAGCTCTGCGGCGAACCTGTCGAGGATGGCGGCCTCCTCCGCGTAGCTTCGGGCGAAGGACTGAGTGAGGATCAGTTCCTCGCCCACATGGCGGACCATTCCGATCATGAAGAGCGGCCGCCCGTGCAGGCCCGCCGTCTCCGTGTCGATCAGGGCAGTCGTCTCGGCGTCGGCGCCCGCCAGCGGCTCCAGGAACGCGGGCAGCTCATCTCGGCGCGCCAGCCGCCGCGCCTTCTTGAAGGCCGCCAGGTAGCGCCGCCGGAGCCGGCGGCTGGCCGAGTAGATGTCTCCCAGAGGCGTTTCGCACACAAACGCGTCGCCGCGATCTGTGCGGCAGATCGATCCCTCGGGGAAGTGGCGCGTGAGATCGGCGCTTGCGCGGCGCGGCTTCCGCCCGTCGGGGCGGCCGGGCCGCGGGGGAGAATCCTCCCGTTGAAGCCTGGAGATACGTCGCTTGAGTTCGCCGGAAACCATCAAACTAAATCCGCGCAGTCCAGTTTATCTGCGGGCCGCGGGGACGTCAAGCCGAAGCTCAGAGGCCGACGTGACGCCGGCGCGCCGACCGCAAGCGCTGGGCGACCTGCTCCGAGACCGACACCGACTTAGGCTTGCCTTCCTCCGCGGCCGGCCGGGGCTCCGGCGGCTCCGCCGGGACGGCCCGGCCTGCGCGCCTGCGCCGCTTTCGCGGCACGTACGCCTCTCGGCCCAGCAGATGGTGGAGCAACACCAGCGCCGCCTCTTTGTCCGGAATCGGATACCCCCGCCCGAGATCGGGGTCTCCCTGCTGGGGCGGCTGGGTGACGGGCAAGCCGACACAGGAGGGACAGCCCTGGTCACAGGCGCACTTCGCGATGGCGCCTAGGCATTCTTCCATCAGAGATTCGAAGAGCTTGTAGCCCCTCTCCGCGAACCCCAGGCCGCCGGGGTAGCGGTCATAGAGGAAGAGCGTCGGCGTGCCGAAGTTCGTCGAATCCACGATCCCGCCGACATCCAGCCGGTCGCACATCGCCAGCAGGGGCAGCATGTTCACCGCCACATTCCGGATTCCCACCAGGCCCTCGATGGGCTTCATCTCGTGCTGGGACACCAGCGACAGGGCCTCCTCTGATGGGGCGAACCAACACGACGCCGTCTCCAGGTTCTGGGCGGGAAGCTCCAGCCGCGAGTAACCGACGTTCTCCTGGGTGTAGAACTTGATCTTCTTGAAGGCCGTCGTGCGCCAGGTGACAGTTGCCTCGCCGAAGCACAGCTGCCCGCCGGCATAGTCCTGCTCGGCCTGTCGCTCTCCCGCCCGGATGCTCGAATCGAGGACCGCCTGCGTGTAGTAGTCGACGTGCTGCCGTTCGACATAGGCGGCCCGCGCCTCCAGGTCGAGGTCGCGGACGAGATGGGTCTCGCCCTCGTGAAGATACACGCCGCCGGGGTACACGGTCTCGGGCGCGCTTATCGAGTCCACCATGCCGATGACCCTGTTCCCGTCCGAGGTGTCCATGATGGTGTAGGTGTCGTCCGACTGGGTTCGCAGCGCGACCTCGGCCGCCGGGTAGTCGGTGCTCGACCAGTACCAGGCGTCATCGATCCGGTTCACCTGCCCGAGATCGTCCAGAATCTCCAGTATCGGCATGACCTGCTCGCCGAAGCACTCCCCATCCTCCTCCCGGAGCGGCAACTCGAAGGCCGCGCAGCGCACGTGGCCCGCGAGCAGATACGGATTCTCCGGGTCGATCACCGCGTGCTCGGGCGACCGGCCGAACAAGTACTCCGGGCGAAGCATCAGATACTGGTCGAGCGGGTCGTTGTAGGCGATGAGCGCGACTAGCGCCTCATCGGTGCCGCGTCCGGCCCGGCCCGCCTGCTGCCAGGTGGAGGCGATGGTGCCGGGGTAGCCGACGATCAGGGAGGCGTCGAGGGTGCCGACATCGATCCCGAGTTCGAGCGCGTTCGTGCTCGTCACCCCCAGCAGCTCCCCCGAGAAAAGCTGCCGCTCGATCTCCCGCCGCTCCTCCGGCAGGTAGCCCGCCCGGTACGGCCGCACCGCTTCGGCCAGCGATGGGCTGACCTTCTCCAGCGCCTCCGCCGTGTACTTGAAGAGCAGCTCCGCCACGATGCGCGTGCGAGCGAAGGCTATCGACTGCACCTTCTTCCGCAGCAAGGAGACCAGCAGCCGGTGGCCCTCCTCATTGCTCGAGCGCCGCTCCATCTTGCCCGTGTCGATGTAGGGCGGGTTCCACAAGATGAAGCGCTTCGGCCCGCGAGGCGAGCCGTCCTGATCGACAAGCTGAACCGGCATGCCGATGAGCCGCTCCGCCAGCTCGGCCGGATTGGCGATGGTGGCCGAGCAGCAGACATAGGTCGGCGACGAGCCGTAGTGGCGGCAGATGCGGCTCAGACGACGCAGCACATTGGCGACGTTCGAGCCGAAGATGCCGCGGTAGGTGTGGATCTCATCCACGACGACGAAGTCGAGGTCGGCGAGGAAGCCCCCCCAGCCGCTGTGATAGGGCAGGATGCCCTGGTGGAGCATGTCCGGATTGGACATGATGACATTGGCTTCGCGCCGCAGCTTGCGCCGCGTCGGGCTCGGCGTGTCGCCATCATAGGTGCCGCAGCGAACGAGGTCGGCCAGCTCAGGATGCGAGTCGGCCAGCCGCCGCAGGCCGCGCACTTGATCCTGGGCCAGCGCCTTCGTCGGAAAGAGATAAAGCGCCTTCGCCTCCGGGTTCGCCAGCAGCCGCTCGAGCACGGGCAAGTTATAGCAGAGGGTCTTGCCGCTGGCGGTGCCGGTCACAACGGCGGTGTGCTTCCCGGCACGGATGCTCTCGATCGCCTCCGCCTGGTGCGAATACAGCCGCCGGATATCGAGCGACGAGAGAGCCTCTCGGATCGGCCCCGGGAGCGGCTCGGCCAGCTCTCCGTAGGCCGCCTCCCGGGCCGGTATCTCCTCCGTATGGACGATCTGCCCCGCGTATCCCTGCGAGGAGACAATGTCTTCGAGGAACTTCGAGAAATCCGCCGCCACTATCCTCACCCTGTCTGGAAATGCGGGGGATTATAGCACAAATGTTTGCGTATGTGCAACGGAGAGCTAGTAGTGCTTGACGTCTTCCCGCAGTGTGGTATACTATCTGTAATCCGGTAAGCCGGAGGTGGATGGCTTAAGCCATCGGGGCCCGCAAGGGCCCTTTTCTTATGGCCTAGAGGAGCTTCTTCCCGAACAAGCGGCCCTGGTCTTGGTCGTACTTGCCGCCCAAGATCGCGACAATGCGCTGTGCGAAAGGCGGCAACTTCTTCGTCCTTAGGTCGTTCTCAAGCAATATCTCATTTCTGCTGGGGTGTGCCACCAGGTCTGCAAGCTGCAGTCCGGCTATGTTGTGTGCCTTAGGCCTTACCTTGAGTTGACGACTGGTGAGTACCTTCTGGAGGAGTTCGGGTCCGATGAAGTTTGTACCCCTGTGCCATATGCGATGGAAGGCATTCTTGAGTCGCATATCCTCCTTGCCGCCCCGCGACTCGGCCATCACGTCGCCAACGCTGTGTGTTCTGTTCAGGAAGAGGCAGAAGCGCTCGAGTAGCACCGTGAGGCAGTAGTGGTACGGATCGTACCTCCAGACTGTGTATGTCTCCTTGTGTCTCTTCTTGTCGATGCACACTGACATCACCGTGTAGTCACACTCCTCCAGAAGAGCAAGCAGTGCCTCGTCGAACTCCGCGCGGATATCGGGATCGGCGAGACACTGAAAGGGCGGCCGTGCGTTCAACAGGTCCTTCCGATGGAACACGACATGATCATCTGGATGGGGGCGGAAGTATCGTTCCTTCAACGCCTCCATTCTTGGATGAAGCACGCTCCGCACGTATTCCAGGTCGAGGACGACTCCAGTCAGGCTGAGGAAGCGATGGTTGGGGTCGTCGGAGCTCTCAAGATCGGGGTTCCCGACCTCGTCGATGTAGATCCGGCACTTCATGGCTATCTGGCGATGAGGGTCCGCCGAATCCAAACGCGGTCTCCTGACGCCTGCTTCTGGTCCTGTTACTTCTTCCCTGCGTACTTCACCGCGGCTTTCACGAACTCCCGGAACAGCGGGTGGGCGCGGTTGGGGCGGGATTTGAACTCGGGGTGGAACTGGCTGCCGAGGAAGAAGGGATGGTCGGGCAGCTCGACCAGCTCGACCAGGTTGCCGTCCGGGCTGACGCCCGCCGTGACCAGCCCTTTGTCCTCCAGCTCGGAGCGGAACTCGTTGTTCACCTCGAAGCGGTGGCGATGGCGCTCGTCGGCGCGGGCGGAGCCGTAGACCTTGCGGGCCATCGTGCCCGGCATGATCCGCATGGGATAGGCGCCCAGACGCTGGGTCGCGCCCTTGTCGGTCACACCCTCCTGCTCGGGAAGCAGGTCGAGCACGGGGTGCTTGGTCTTCGAGTCGAACTCGGCGCTGTTCGCGTCCTTCCATCCGCAGATGTGGCGGGCGAACTCGATCACGGCGCACTGCATCCCGAGGCAGAGCCCCAGGAACGGGATCTTGTTCTCGCGGACGTGCTTGATGGCCTGGATCTTCCCCTCCACCCCGCGGTCGCCATAGCCGCCCGGAACGACGATGCCGTGCACGCCTTCGAGCAGCTTCTTGGCACCATGCTCTTCTATCTCCTCGGAGTCGACCCGCGTGATCTCCACCGCGGCCTGGTTCGCGATGCCGCCGTGCTTGATCGCCTCGACGACACTGATGTAGGCGTCCTGCAGTGCCATGTACTTGCCGACCATGGCGACGGTGACGGAGCGCTTCGGCTTGCTGATCGCCTTGACCACCTTCTCCCATTCGGCGTGGTTGGGCTTGCCGTCGAGGCCGAGGCGCTTGGCGACGAGGCTGCCGAAGCCCTGCTTCATGAAGATGAGGGGAAGCCCGTAGATCGACTCCGTATCCAGACCCTCGATGACGGCCTCGGGCGCGACATCGCAGAACAGGCTCAGCTTCTCCCTCATCTCCTTCGACAGCGGCCGGCGGGAACGGCAGAGCAAGATATCGGGCTGGATGCCGATGTTGCGCAGCTCCCTCACGCTGTGCTGGGTCGGCTTGGTCTTGCTCTCGCCGGAAGGTCCGACATAGGGGATGAGGGTCACGTGGATGAAGAGGCTGTTCTCCGCGCCCAGCTCGCGGCGCATCTGCCGGATGGCCTCCAGGAACGGCTGCCCCTCGATGTCGCCGACCGTGCCTCCGATCTCGATGATGGCGATGTCGGCCGCGTCCTGCTTGGCGATGGCCCGGATCTGTGACTTGATGTGGTCTGTCAGATGAGGGATGACCTGGACGGTCTGGCCGAGATACTCGCCGGCCCGCTCCTTGCGGATCACCGCGCCGTAGACCTGCCCGCTCGTCACATTGCTGAGTTGGGTGAGGTTGATATCGACGAACCGCTCGTAATGCCCGAGGTCGAGGTCGCTCTCCGCGCCGTCGTCGGTGACGAAGACCTCGCCGTGTTGGAAGGGGCTCATCGTCCCGGCGTCCACGTTCAGGTAGGGGTCGATCTTCTGGATCGTCACCTTCAGGCCCCGATCCTTCAGGAGGCGGCCCAGACAGGCGGTGGTGATGCCCTTGCCCACCGATGAGACGACGCCGCCCGTCACAAAGATGAACTTCGTCATGAGTGCTTCCCCTGGTCTGCGACCCGTGCCGTCATGGTTGCTCTCCCTCGCCTGCGTTGTGTTGCTGCGTCTGAGTTGTCTTACTGTGGGTGTAGTACGAGCGCTCCCTTCCCAAGCGCGAGCGCGTTTTCGATCAGTCCCTGGAGAAATGACCTGGCCTCGCGAACTGCATCGGGAATTGAGCGGCCGCGCGCCAGGTGGGCCGTGATGGCGGCCGAGAGCGCACAGCCGGTTCCGTGGAAAGGTCCGCCGGGGATTCGGGGTGACGTCAGGGCCTGCTTGCCATCCGGACCTAGGAGCAGGTCTACGACCTCCGGCCCGCCGAGATGCCCGCCCTTGATAAGCACCCAGGTGCACCCCAAGTCCCGCAGCTTCGCCGCGGCCGCGGGAAGGTGCTCTTCGGAGGCGATTCTCAGGCCGGTCAGCGCTTCCGCCTCGGGGATGTTCGGCGTGACGATCGCCGCCGCGGGCACAAGCTCATCCCGAACCGCCGCGATGCCGGCCTCCGAGAGAAGATGGGTGCCGTCCTTCGCCACAACCACCGGGTCGACCACCAACGGCAGGGACGATCCCTGCCCCGTCGCCTCGACCACCGCGCGGACGACGACCTCCGAGGAGAGCATGCCGGTCTTCGCGGCCTTCACCGGCAGGTCAGCCAAGACGGCCTCGATCTGTGACCTGACGAACTCCGCCGGGGTCTCGCAGGCGGCCTGCACACCAGCGGTGTTCTGCGCCGTGAGGGCGGTGATCGCGCAGGCCCCGAAGACCCCCAGCGCGGAGAAGACCTTCAGGTCCATCTGGATGCCGGCGCCCCCGCCGGAGTCGGAGCCGGCAATGGTCAGCGCGACAGGAGGTGGTGTCCTCATGTCGGCCTCTCGCTCGGGGGAATGCGGCCCTGAAGGACGTCGGGAACCTGCTCCATGCTATCGACCACCCAATGCGGCCGGCTGGCGGCCGGCAGGGCCTGGGCCTCCTCGGCCGTGCTGATGCCAGTCAGCACCAGACACGTCAGCAGCCCCGCCCGCCGGCCCATCTCGATGTCGGTCTCCAACCGGTCGCCGACCATGAGCGCCTCTTCGGGCCGCACGCCGGCCTGGTGGCAGATCAGGCGGCCGGCTTCGGGCGATGGCTTGCCGATGACGAGCGGCTCCCTCTCAGCCGCGGTAGCGACCGCGGCGACGATGCTGCCGCCGCCCGGGATTACATTGTCCTCGACCGGATAGGTCGCGTCTCGATTGGTGGCGATGAACTTCGCCCCGGCCCGGATCGCCTGCTGGGCCTCGTGCAGCTTGCGATAGGTGAACTTCCGGTCCATGCCGACCACCACATGGTCGATGGGGCGCTTGCCCCGGCGGCGCACGACTCGGACTCCGACGCGCCGGAGCTCCTGGGGCAGCCCCTCCTCGCCCACCACCAGCACGGTCGCGGGGAGCAGTCCGTTGTCCGCGAAGTAGCGCGCGGTGAGAGAGGCCGATGTTACTATGTGATTGACGTCGGTGGCCACGCCGTAGCCGGCCAGCAGCTCGACGTAGCTCTCCCGCGTCTTGGTGGAGTTGTTGGTGAAGTAGTAGACCTGGTAGTCGTGCGCGGCCAGCCATTTCGTCACGTCGCTGGCGCCTGGGAGGGGGGTATGCCCTCGGTAGATCACTCCGTCGAGGTCGAGGATGACGACCCTGATCTGCTCTGCACGTGCTGTCATCGAGTGCTGGCCACGCTGCTCCCAGGGCAGGCCATCAGCGGGGAAAAGCAAGCGCCCGCCCGAGCACCGGGCGGGCCTCATCAACCGGCCCCGCTACTCTATCACGCCCTCGGCCGCGATGTCAAGGATGGGTTGCCGGGCGGGACCGGGGAGGGCGTCGGGCCTGGCCTGTCGAGGGTCAGATTTGCCCGTAACTTTCGGCGGTTCCGCGGCGTCTAATGGTTCAGAGGAGGGAGACAATTCGAAGTGCCGCGGCGGAGTCGAGCCTGTTGAGCGAGAGCGATCTCGGCACACAGGCGCGGGAGGCGGTGCCCGTGCTCGTCGGCCGTGCGCGGCGGGGCGATGTCGAGGCTTTCGATGAGCTGTATCGCTTGCACAGAGACAAGGTCTATGCGCTCTGCCTCAACCTCTGTAGGAACAGGGAGCAGGCCGAGGACCTCCTCCAAGAGACCTTCGTGCGTGCCTGGCGCGGCCTGCGGAAGTTCCGCGGCGCCTCTCAGTTCAGCACCTGGCTCCACCGGATCGCCGTCAACGTCTGCCGGGACGCGGCGCGGCGGCGAAATCCCCAGATGGAACTGCTCACCAGCGCCGAGCCGGACGAGGAGACCGTCGACCGCGTCCGGGCGGCCCTCGGCCGCCTGCGAACACAGCACCGCGTCGTCCTCGTGCTGCGATACACCCTCTCTCTGTCCTACCAGGAGATTGCAGAGACGCTGAACTGGTCGCTGTCCAAGGTGAAGGTGACCCTCTACCGGGCGAAGGCGGCCTTCAAGACTGCATACTGCGAAGTCGACGGGATTGAGCAATGAACTGTCTGCAAGTGAGAGCACGACTGGCCGCGTACGTGAGCGGCGACCTGTCTGCGGGTGACGCGGCGGCCATCGGGGACCACCTCGAGGGCTGCACGTTCTGCAGGTCGGAGGCGGCCGCTTTCGGCCGCTGCGAGCAGGCGCTTGGCGTGCTCAGCGCGGTGGAGGAGGCCCCCGATCTCAGTGAGGACTTGAGACGGCGGATCGCGACGCCTCTCCCCTGGCGGCCGCGCTGGGGCGTGGCCGCGGCCGTCGCGGGCGTGGCCCTCGCGGTGACGGCTATCGCCATGGTGTTGGCGGGCCCACAGAAGGCGCCCGCGCCGAGCGTGCCAATTGTCCGCGAGAACGTAACCCGGCAGCCGGTTGTCTCGATGCCACAGGCCCCCGACGTTACGGTGGCGATCCCCGCGGAGACATCGGTCTCGCCCCACTCGCCGCCGGTGATCGTGAGCGCGCCGCGCCCAGTGCCGGCCGAGGTGGTGCTCGAGCAGGCCACCATACCGGCAGTCGTCTCCGTCCCTGGCCAGGGGCAGCCGGCCGGATTGGCGGAAGTAGGGGCAATCGAAGCAGGCCCGGTAATGGCTTCGCTCACGACTCAGCCCGAGCGGGCCGGCGGGGTGGTCCTCCTGCTGGGAAGGCCGAAGCCAGCACAGCATGCTTCGAGCTGCTACCTCGAAGTCTCGCTGCCAAACGGCGCACGGTCGGTATTCGAGAGGACTGCGAAGCTGGAACCGGCGGGCGCGCCGCGGGTGATCAAGATCTCATATGAAGAGATAGCGCCGGAGCGTCCGGCGGCGGAGCAAGGAGGTTAGGAATGGGAGCGCGAATATGGTGCGTGCTTGCGGTACTGGTTCTCGCGATGATAGGGGTGTCCGGCCTGTCGGCTGACACGGCCGCTGTTGAGACCGCCTCTGTTGACGAGGGGGACGCTGAGGATTCCGAGTGGAAGTTTCGTCTCTTCGTATTGCTGGCTCGCGTGGAGGGTACTGACGCGAGGCTGCGCGAAGTCAGGCGGGAGGCCGAAGAGGGCCGCGCGACCCAGGACGACGTCAAGGCAGCAGAGCGGGACTTCCGTAAGGCGATGGAAGCGCTGGAGCGAGCGTCAGAGGGGACGACGCTCACCCAGGCCGACCTGGAGACCAGGAAGGCAGAGCTTCGCCTCCGATATGCAGAGCAGGCCCTCGCCGACGCGCTGGCCCGGGTCGATGCAGGGACGGCGGACGAGGGTGCAGTCAGGAGCGCGGAGCGGGAACTAGAGGAGGCGCGGCTGGCCCTCATGGAGACGCAACTCCGGGCTCAGGACGCAACTCCGGGCTCAGGAGTGGGAAAGCCAGAGGATCTCCCTCGATCTCCAGGATACGTGGCTCGATGACGCCCTGCGCCTGATCTTTAGACGCACTCCATACTCGTATGTGTTGAGCCCCGAGATCAGACGCCTCGACCTCGATCCTCTGACTATCCGCCTTAAGGAGGTCGATCTGCAGACGGCCGTACGGGTGATCTGCGACACCTACGACCTGCTCTACAGGAAGGACGACCTCGTCTACTACTTCTTCCCCCGCTCCGACGTTGTCACAATCGGCGGGCGCACTGTGCCCGTGCTCGGCACGCTCGAAGTGCCCCCCGTGCCCCCCAGGCCGGGGCTCAGCTTCTCAAGTTCGCCCGGCATCGTGTCCCGCAGCACGATCATCAGAACTGACCCCTGGTCTACCGAAGTCCGCGACCATGACCTCGATCTCGCCCCGCGTCCCGAGGAGAGGCCCATCGATCTGCAGCTCGAGGACGCGCCCATCAGGGAGGCGATGGCGCAGCTCGGGAAGGCTGCTGAGATGGAGATCGTGGTGCACGAGGCTGTCCCGGAGGACATACGCATCACGGCCAAGGTCTACCGGGTGTCAGGACTTCGGCTGCTGACTGAGATCGTGGATCAGGCAGGACTGACTGTTGTGGAGGAGCGGCTCATAGAGGGGACCGACGAAGATGGCCATGTAACTCGAGTCCCCTATGGGCCCCGCGGGACGGTGCACAGCACGCCAGAACTCGCGGCGAGGAGGTCTATCAGTATCTTCCACGTGGTGCCCAAGCCGGAGATCAAGGTGTCCGGCACTGGCGTGGCAGGGACCTGGGAGACGAGCGACATCCAGCGGCGGCTCGACCGGCCCGACCTTGACTTGGTCCGGGAACTGGCCGCCGAGACGCGGGAGACCCGCGCGGTTCTTCGCCTCCGATCGTGCCCGGAGTGTGAGCAGCTCATCATGATGCCCAACTGGCAGTTCTGTCCCTACTGTGGGGAGGAGCTGCCGTGTGACGAGGAGGTCGGCGCGGAAGCCAGATAGGCTGGGGACTCCCTTGCGTCCCCGTAGCAGCGGGCGGCCCCGCATCGGGGGGCCGCCCGCAGGTGTATCAGGGCTCTTGCTGTTCTGCCAGCTCCGGCGGCGGCTCTCCCTCGAACACCATCACATTCCCGGCGGCATACCCCACGAGGTAGTAGTCCTCGGGATAGTCGATGATGGCGATCGGGAAGTTGACAGGGTCGCTCACCTCGATGAGCTTGAGGCCCGGTTCCACGAGGTATCTGATGGCCACTTCATCCTCCGAGCCCGGCCGAAGGAAGATCGCCTGGCTGTGGACGTACTCGTCCAGTAGCTTGCGTATCTCGGCCATCTCGCTCGCGGGCGGGAAGATGTCGTTGTTGTCGCTGAAGTAGTTCTGCATGGCGAGAGCGAGATTCTGGATGTTGTAGTGCAGCTGCTCGCGCTCGATCTTCTCCGCCGCCTCTGCGGGGCCACCCAGGTACTCCCGTTCGACCGCGCTCACCACCAGCTTGCCCGCGTGTTCCGGGGCATACAACCTCGTCGGGGGCGCGGTTATCTCGACCCCATCGACCATCAGGATCCCGCCGTGTTCAGGGGGAGGGCTGCCGCTGGCTGGCACCGTCATCTCGCTCGCACCCACATACGCAATCGTGGTCGGCCCTCCAGTGGACCAGGAGGGCGGGCCGGCGTCCGGATCGATCTGGCAGGCGGCCAGTGCGGCGCGTGCTGGCGAGTAGAGCCCCCGCCGTGATGGGAGTACCGCGCGGACGTCGGGCGGCACTGGCTGCGGCGGGACCGCGATAGGATATATGTCATCGCCGATGATCATCACGAGGCTGCTGTCGGGCGACCAGCCGAGGAGGTGGGTCGGTTCAATGCCGGGCAGGTCGACCGCCGCCCCTTCCGCGCTGGCGGCGCGGTAGATGACCAGCTCCTTCTCATCGGTCTCAGGCCTCGCCTCCAGGGCGGCGCACCAGAGGCCGTCGGGGGACCACAGCGTGCCCGCCGGCCGCGCATGTATTGGGTCGGCTGCCGTCGCCGCGGCGCCCCGCACGTCCCACCATACGCGGGTCCAGCCGGCCTGGTCCGGCTGCACCCAACTCAGTTCCCGGCCGTCCACCGACCAGCGTAAGTTGAGGCCTCCTCTGCCGATCTGCTCAGCGCCTGCGGGCGGGACCGTCTGGAGCCACACTATCCGCTCTGTCTCACTGTCGGTCACAGAGGCGATCTGCCTCGCGTCCGGCCGCCAGGCGGCGTCGGCGACCTGTGCGCGCTGAGTTATCCACGTCGCCTCACCTGTCACGTAGTCAACGACGACGAGGTCGGCAGACTCCTCCGTGCAGGCGCGGACAGCAATGCCGCTGCCATCCGGCGCCCACCACACCGGGCCGCGCAGAGTGACGCCCTCTGGCGCCAGCCACAGCAGACGTGCCCGCCCCTCTGGCGGCCTCGCAGGGGGCCCCTGGCCTCCCTCCACCACCGGAACAGCGACCACCCGGAGAGCGAATGCGGAGTCCGGTTCATCGCGGCCGCAGTAGGCGATCTCGGCCCTGCCGGGGCCGAAGGCGAAGCCGGTGAACTGATGGGCGTCGGCCACGGGGAAGGTGGCGGAACGCTCGAACCGCCAGGCCCACTCGCCCGCAACCAGCTTGCCGCGGTAGTCAAGGATCGGGGGCAGTTGAGCCTGCGCGGCCGTGGCGACACAGACGACTGTGAGGGCAATCAGAACCAGACGTCGAGGACGTAGCATGGGCCCCTCCCCGCGCTTGTGTGGCAGATTAGATGCTGGCGAGCGGCGTTTTGTTCGCGCCTAGCTCGTCTTCTCGACGATCTTCGCCGTCTTGGCGAAGTGCCGCTTGAGGGAGCGGTAGAGGCCGCGGTAGATCGGGTAGTACTTGTTGTAGACGGCCGAGAGCTTCCGGTTCGGGCGGACGGGCTCCTTTGTCCGGACGGTCGCAGCGCAGGCGGCCGGCACATCGGGCCATACACCGCCGGCCACCCCGCCCAGCAGGGCCGCGCCGAAGGCCGCGCCCTCGTCTATCGCCATCGCCACCAGCGGGGCGCGGAACACATCGCTCTGCATCTGGCGCCAGAACGCGCTGCGCGAGCCGCCGCCGGTGTTGCGAATCTCGCTGAGCGGAAGCTCCATCTCCTTGAGGATCTCCAGCGAATCGCGCATGCCGTAGCAGACACCCTCCATGATGGCGCGGGCCATGTGCGCCTTCGTGTGGCGCAGTCCCAGACCCATGAACACCCCGCGGGCGTTCGGGTCCGCGTGGGGAGTCCGCTCACCTGTCATGTATGGCAGGAAGATCAGGCCTTCAGAGCCCACCGGCGCGGAGGCGGCCTTCTCCGTGATGATCTCATAGGGATCGACTCCCCGGCGGTCGGCCTCCGCCTTCTCCTCCCCGCAGAGCTCGTCGCGGAACCAGCGCAGCGAGCCCCCCGCCATCAGCATCACGCCCATCGCATGCCACTGCCCCGGCACCGCGTGGCAGAAGGTGTGCACCCGCAGCTTGGGGTCCAGCTTGGGCTCGTTCATCGGAGAGAAGACCGTGCCGGAGGTTCCCACCGAGACCTGAACGATCCCCTCCTCGATCACGCCGTTGCCGACCGCGCTGCAGGCGTTGTCGCCGCCCCCGCCCGCGATGGGCAGGCCGGCGCGGAGGCCCGTCTCCTCGGCCGCGCTCTGGCACACGGCGGTCGAGGCGACGGGAGACTCGTATACCTTCGGGACCATCTCCCGCGTGAGGCCGAGGCCGCTCAGCATGGCCTCCGACCAGTCGCGCTTGCCGACATTGAGCAGCGACGTGCCGGCCGCGTCCGACACCTCGGTCGCGAACTCGCCGGTGAGCCGGTAGCGGACATAGTCCTTCGGCAAGAGCACCATGCGGAGCCGCTCGTACTTGTCCGGCTCGTTGTCGCGCAGCCACACGATCTTCGGGGCCTGGAAGCCGGTAAGCACCGGGTTCAGGGTCTCCTCCACGACCTTCTCGAAGCCGACGGTCTCGTGAATCCAGTCGCACTGGGCGGCCGTGCGCTGGTCGCACCATAGGATCGCCTCGCGGATCACAGCGCCGTCCTTGTCGAGGAAGGTCGATCCGTGCTGCTGTCCCGACAGCCCGAGGCCGCGCATCTCATCCGGCCGCGCACCCGAGGCGGCCAGGACTTCCTTGATCGCGGCGACGGTTGCGCGCCACCAGTCGGCCGGGTCCTGCTCGGCCCAGCCGGGCCGCGGTGTGTGGAGGGGGTACTCGTGCGTGGCTCGCGCCGCCACCTTCCCCGCCGCGTCGATCAGCACCGCCTTCGTTCCGGTCGTCCCGACGTCGATCCCGATGAGATACTCTGGCATTGAAGTCACAGTCTCCTATCGTACGGCGGCGCGCCGGCGCGCCGGCAGAAATGTGCTCGGCCAGATCAAGACCTGCAGCATGAGAAGCACCAGGATGGCGTCGCGCACGACCAGATCCCAGCCGAGCTTGCTGTCTCCCATGAACGGGAAGAAGCACCCGCACTCTATCTCGAGGCCGCGCATGAGCGCGAGGGACCCCGCCCCGATGAACATCCCGAGCATTCCCGCGATGACGAGAGCGCTGCTGCGCGGGATGATCCCGATCACGAGGAAGAGGCCGGCGACGAGTTCCAGCCACGGCATGGTGATGCCGACCAGGTTGACCATGTCGACGTGGAGGATGCGGTAGCCGTACACCAGGCGGGCGACGTCGTCCGGCCGGAGCAGCTTCGGGTAGCCAGTGAAGATGAAGATGCCCCCGACGACGAGACGGCACACGGCCCCGACTGCGGGATGGCCCACTATCGATCGCACGCGCGTCACGGCGCGCCTTCCTCTTCGGTGGCGCCCTCCGACTTCAACCACGAGCGCCAACCCCCCTCGAACACGTAGACCTCGGGGAAGCCGAACTCGACCAGCCGCTCCGCCACCGCGATCGAATCCGAGCACTCGCCCCCATGGCAATAGACGATGATGCGGCTCGCCTCCTCGATGGGGTCCATCAGGTCGAAGAAGTAGTCGTCGAACTCGTAGGCGGGGAGGTTCAGAGCCCCGGCCAGATGGGCCTCCTCGTATTCGTCGGGCGAGCGGGCGTCGAGGAAGAGCGCGGATTGATCCTCGAAGGCTCGTTTTGCCTCCGCCAGGCCCACGCCCTCGAGGCCGGGGGGCAAGGCAAGCGCGGGCGCCTCGCCGGCCTCGGTCTCCGTGGAAGTCGGCAGGAGAGGTATTCTGCGAGGGGAGAGGTGGTTCACGACGATCCCGAGCGCCGCGCTCCCCGCGACGAGGGCGAGCGCGCCCAGGAGCACGCCTGTCACGTGGCTGCGTCCCGCGCTATCGAGTCTTCGCTGCCGCGTCATCGGCCTTCGCCGCGGCGGTCCTCGCATAGACTGAGATCTGGAATTCCTTCGTGTATTCTAGGTCAGTCCGGACCTTGATCTTCGCGCGGAAGCGTGCAGGCTCCTCGACGGGGCCGATCTCGATTGGCAGCTTGTAGCCCGGCCGGTCTTCTTCGAGGGGAAGCGGGTCCCCGACGCGGACGAGGGGGTTGTCTGACTCGACGCTGAGGATCTCGAATCGCTCCGCCGCCTGGGGTGTGATCTCGACGAATCGGTGGACGGTTTCGCCGATCTCCAGTCTTCCTATATAGATCCCGCGGGGAGAGATGTTGATCTCGACCAGCACCTCGCCCTCGATGGTCAGGATGACCCGAGGCTCAACGGGATCGTTCGAGTCCACGTAGATGCGCTTCGCGATTCGGTCCCGGTAGGATCCGGTCCGGAAGGTGATATCGAGGGTAGTCTCCTCCCCGGGGGCAAGTCGCAGCTCCTGTGGCAGGGCGGCCGTGCACCCACAGCTGCTCCTCACCTTCTCGATCTTGAGCTGCGCAGTGCCGGTGTTCCGGAACTTGAAGGCGTGATCGACTTCCTGGTACTGGTACATCGTGCCGAAGTCGAAGATCGTCTCCTCGAACTCAATGCGGGGGGCAGCTTCCTCCCCCTGGGTCGCCTCTGCTCCCACCGTTGGGATGGTCGCAAGCAGCACCGCGCAGGCGGCCGCAACGGCCGCCACCGACAGGGCCAGCATACTGAGGTCTGAGCGATTCCTCGCCATGGGCACCTCCCCGCCGGCGCCGCGCCGGTCAATCATCGCCCCGCTCCGCAGCGGGCCCGGCGAAGTGGTCGAAGCCCTTCCCCAAGGCCATCTCTCTTCCGTCGGCATCCAGGATAATCACTTCTTCCTCTTCCACGATCTCGCCTATAACAATCGCCTGCGCGCCGCGGAGGTCGGACAGAGCGGCCTCGATCTCTGGCACGGCGCCGGGCCGGCAGGTGAGCAACAGCTCGTAGTCCTCGCCGCCCGAAACTGCCATCCGAAGATCGTTCAGGCCCACCCGGCTGGCGACCAGCGAGCACGCCTGGTGGATCGGTATCGTCTCCGCGCGCACGTGCGCGCCCACCCCGCTCTGCTGGCACAGGCGCGGCAGGTCGTCGGCCAGCCCGTCGCTCAGGTCCATCATCGCCGTCACCTTGCCCGTATTGGCGACAGCACGCGCCTCCGCAAGCCGCGGCCGCGGCTCGTGATGCGCTCGGATCGCCTCCCCAAGCAACGAGCTCTCGGCCTCCTCCAGGCCGTTCTCTCGCGCCGCCAGGCCGGCCGCGGCCGCGCCAAGACGTCCGGTGACGAGGAGCGCGTCTCCAACCATGGCGCCCCGCCTGAGCAGTAGCCGCTCGCGCTCGACCCAGCCCGTGATGGCGACGTCGACGACCACTGGTCCGGGCGACCCAACGAGGTCGCCGCCGACCAGGGCCGCCCCGTGGACGGCAGCCGCCGAAGCCAGCCCCTCGGCAATCTCGGCGGCGACGTCCTCGGCGAGATCTCCGGGCGCGGCCAGCGATGCCACCGCGGCCGCCGGTTCGCCTCCCATGGCGGCAATGTCGCTCAGATTCTGCACCATCGCCTTCCATCCGACCTGCCGCGGGGAAGCCCATTCCCACCGGAAGTGGACTCCCTCGACCATCATGTCGCAGGCCAGCAGAAGGAGCCTGCTCTCGCCCGAGTTGATGACCGCCGCGTCGTCGCCAGGGCCGACCAGAATGTCTGAACCCAGAGTTCCAGATGCGAGCACCCGGAAGCGCGACACGACGCGGTTCTCTCCCACGTCCTTGATCGGCCGGTTATCCACTTCTCATTCACCCCTCATTAGGCCGAAGGTTCTCAGCTATCAGCTGCAAGCCGCACTCGCCTACTTGCGAGCTGCGACCGGTTTCCCCAGCAGAGAGAAGACGCAGTAGTCGCCGCACATCGAGCAGGCCGCGTCCGAGCTGCCGGCGGGCCGGTAGCGCGCCCGGGCCCGGTCCGGATCCATGGCCAGGCCGAACTGCTCCTGCCAGTCGAGGTCGCCTCTCGCCTGGGCCATCCGATCATCCCACTCCCGTGCGCGAGGACCCATCCGGACGACGTCCGCGGCGTGGGCCGCTATCCGCGTCGCGATGACACCCTCCCGCACTTCCTCCACAGTCGGAAGCCCCAGGTGCTCGGCCGGCGTGAGGTAGCAGAGGAAGTCGGCCCCGGCCATTCCCGCCACCGCGCCACCAATGGCCCCGCTTATGTGGTCATAACCCGGGGTGACATCTGTGACAAGAGGCCCGAGCACGTAGAATGGAGCCTCGTGGCAGAGGCGCTTCTCGAGCACGACGTTGGCCGCCACTTGATCCAGAGGGAGATGCCCGGGCCCTTCGACCATCGCCTGAACCCCGGCCTCGCGGGCCCGGAGCACGAGATCGCCGAGCACGGCCGTCTCCGCGATTTGAGCGCGGTCGCTGCCATCTGCCAGGCAGCCGGGCCGCAGCCCATCGCCAAGGCTCAGCGTCACGTCGTGCCGCCGGCATATCTCGAGCAGATCGTCGAAGCGCTCGTAGAGTGGATTCTCTCGATCGTTCGCCCGCATCCAGCAGATGGTGAAGGCCCCGCCGCGGCTCACCACTCCCGTGATCCGACTGCCCTCCAGCGCCAGGGGCGCGGTCTCTCTCGTGACGCCGCAGTGAACCGTTATGAAATCGACGCCGTCCGCCGCCTGTTTCTCGATCAGGGCGAACAGCGCCTCCTCCGACATGCCGCCAATGCCCTCGCCGTCCGCCGCCGCTTCGATGGCGGCCTGGTAGATCGGCACTGTCCCGACGGAGACGGGGCACTCCGCCAGCACGGCGCGCCGGCTCGCGTCCAGATCGCCGGCCGTGCTGAGGTCCATGACGGCGTCGGCGCCCGCGTCGAGCGCCGCGCCGAGACGGGCGGCGACTCCCTCCGAGGAGGGATCTTCGCCCGAGCTGCCGATGTTCGCGTTGACCTTGATGCGCAACCCGGTGCCGATGGCCGTCGGCCGCGGGCAGCGCCGGTTGATGTTGACGGGAAGGACGATCTTGCCGGCAGCGATGCCTTCGCGCAGCAGCTCCACATCGACCTGCTCGCGCTCGGCGGCCTCTCGCATCTCCGGCGAGAGCTCGCCCGCCCGTGCGATCTCAAGCTGAGTCATTGGTACTGCTCCTGCTCACCCGAGCCGCGCACTGCTCACGCATTCGCGCAGCGCCCGGGCCGCAGCCGTCATGTCGGTTGCTCCGGCCACGGCCGAAACCACCGCGATTCCGTCTGCGCCGGCCCGGATTACGCTGTCCACATTGTCGCAGGTGAGGCCGCCGATGGCAAGCACGGGAATCGACACCGTGCGCTTGATCTCGCCAATCGGCCCCAGGCCGATCGCATCCCCTGCGTCGGCCTTCGAGCCCGTCGGGAAGACGGGCCCGACGCCGAGGTAGCTGGCGCCGGCCGCCTGCGCCTCCGCGGCATCTGAGGGGTTATCCACAGATGCACCGATCAGCCTCTCCGCGCCGAGAAGTTGCCGCGCGGCCGCTATCGGCATGTCCTCCGCCCCAAGGTGCACCCCGTCGGCCTCGGCCGCCAGCGCAATGTCGACGCGATCGTTCACGATGAAGGCCGCGCCATGCGCACGCGTGAGAGCGCGGATCTGCCCGGCAAGCTCCAGCATCGCCGGGCCGGGCAGTTCCTTCTCCCGCAATTGGATGATCGTCGCGCCGCCCTCCAAGGCCGCCCGCGCAACATCGACATGGCCTCGCCGCGGTCGCTCCGCTTGAGTCGTGATGACACAGAGATCGAAACACACCATCGCCTTCACATGCCTTGCCCGGCACCACAGTTTCAACCGGGACGCGGGGCCGCTCCAACGACAAGTATAGGAAGCCGCGAAAGGAGGTGTCAAGCGAACGGATGCTGGGGCCTCCTCCGCTGTGGCCGCGCGGTCGCGGCCATGGGTGCTACCGCGCCAACAGCCAGAGGCTGGCCGCCATCACGATCATGCCGGCGATTGCGCCAACTATGGCGAGGTGCTGCTCGCCGTGCTCCTGCGCCGCTGGCAGGAGCTCGTCCAGCGAGATGTACACCATCAGGCCCGCCACCCCCGCCAGCACCGCGGCGAGCGCCGCCTCGGTGAGAAACGGCAGCAAGAACAACGCCGCCAGACCGGCGCCCACCGGCTCGGCCACACCCGACAGGAACGACCACAGGAAGGCCTTCTTCTTGCTCCTGGTGGCGGCATAGACGGGCGCGGCCACGGCAAGGCCCTCGGGTATGTTGTGGATGGCAACGGCCACCGCGATGGCGCTCCCCACCCGCACATCCGCCAGCGTGCCCACAAAGGTGGCCATGCCCTCGGGCAGGTTGTGAATCCCGATGCCGAGGGCGACAAAGAGGCCGAGCCGCAGCAGCCGACTCTCGTCCCCAGCCCCCGCGCTGTCGGCCACTCCCTCGTAGGAGTGCGGGACGGCCTCGTCGATCAGGAACATCACGCCCAGCCCCGCGAAGAACGCGACCATGCCCCAGCCGAAGCCCAAGACTTCCATGCCCTTGGGGAGAAGCTCGACGAAGGAGACGAGGATCATCACCCCGGCCGCGAACCCCAGCGACAGCGCCATGAACCGTCGACCGGGATCTTTGATCAGCAGCGCGAGGACGCTGCCGACAGTCGTCGACAGTCCGGCCAGCGTTGCCAGCAGCAGGGCGAGCGCAACTGGGGACACCGAGCCCTCCTCCCTTCTCGCCTAACTGTGCGGCGTCGCCGCCGCCCACTCCTTCCTGTGGGGCCGTGCTCGCTGTGGCACTGCACACGCCCAGTGCGCCGTGATGCGGCGAAAGGGCGAAAAAATTCGCATGCGAGCCTTGACTACGACCTCCTTTCCTGCTAAAATATTCGCATCAATAACTCCCCAGGGGAGTCAGGAGAAGGGGCGATACCGAAACGCCGGGAACAGCCGCTGCTCAACCTGAGCCGCCGGGAGCGGCAGATCATCGACATCGTCTATCGGCGGGGACGAGCCTCGGCTGCAGACGTGCGAGAAGACCTCCCCAATGCGCCAAGCTACTCATCGGTGCGCACCTTGCTGTCGATCCTGGAGCAGAAGGGCCACCTCACGCACGTGGCGGAGGGCGGCCGCTACGTCTACTCCCCGACCCGCCGAAGGGAGAACGTCGGCCGCGCGGCACTGCGGCGTGTGCTGCAGACCTTCTACCAGGGGTCGGTGGAGAAGACCATGGCTGCGCTGCTGGACATCTCCGAGTCCCGGCTCTCTGCCGAGGAGATGAAGCGGCTCGCCAAGCTTATTGAGGAGGCACGGAAGGAGGGGCGCTGAGATGTTTGTTTTGTCTGCCTTCCCCGCGGGTGCGGCAGCATGGCTCGCCGTGCTGCTCCATGTCTCGGCAAAGGCCGCCCTTGTGCTTGTGACCGCGGCCGCCGTCTGCTTTGCCCTGCGGCGCGCCTCCGCGTCATTGCGCCATCTGGTGTGGACACTCGCCATCGTGTGCATCCTCTGCCTGCCCCTGCTCTCGATGGTGCTTCCCACATGGCAAGTGGGTGGTCTGCCGCGCTTCACCGCGGCCTCGGCCAACTCTGATCCCCTGCCAGAGAGGGCCCTCCAACTTCCCGCCGACGAGGCCATCGCTAACGCCTCGTCCGGCTACCTCGTCGGAGCAGAGAGTGGATCGGCCACTGTCACCTCCAGCCCTGCACTCTCTGAGCCGTCTCGCCCTGCCAGTGTGCCGTCGGCGACCCCTACGCTCTCACAGCGCATCCCCTCCCTGCTCTTATCCCTGTGGGCCTTGGGCACGCTGGCCGCACTCATACATGTGGTGATCAGCACGGTTTGCGTACGTCGCGCGGTGAGACAGGGCCGTCGGCTCACCGATCCCTCCTGGCAGCGGCTTGTGCGTGATGCTTCCGCGCAGCTCGGGCTGCGCCGGCCCGTGACGCTGCTGTCTACCCGGTCCGGGGTCATCCCCATGGTGTGGGGCTGGCGGCATGCGATCCTGCTCTTGCCCGCCGATGCAGAGGGATGGTCGCCGCAGCGGCGACGGCTGGTGGTCCTGCACGAGCTTGCCCATGTGAGGCGAGCAGATTGCCCGACCCAGATGCTCGGCTACCTCGCGCGGGCCCTCTACTGGTTCAATCCTCTCGCTTGGGTGGCCATTCGCCAACTGCGGCGCGAGCGCGAGCAGGCCTGTGACGACCTGGTGCTGAACAGCGGCCTCAGATCCTCCGACTACGCCGCCCATCTGCTGGGGATTGCCAGCGCAGCGCAGCGGCCTACCCTCGCCTACGTGGCGGCCGTGGCAATGGCGCGCCCCGCGGGGCTGGAGGCCAGGATCCGGGCCATCCTGGATGCTCGCCGCACCCGGCGCGCCGTGCCTCGCGCATGGGCGCTGATGGTGGCGCTGGCCGCCACCGGCCTCCTCGCTGCCGTGGCCTCGGTCCAGGGGGCCGACGCTCAGCTTGCCGATCAGATCGCGCAGCACGGCCTGGGCGCCCGCGAGCAGTGGCAGCCTCAACTCGCGGACGCCGATGCGCGCCTCGAACAGCCGGTCCACATCGAGATCATCGGGCGCGCCGCAGTGCCCGCCCTCGCGATGCTCTCAGAGGAGACAGGAGTGTCCCTCCAGGTCGCGCCCGAGAACCTGGACACGGTCGGGGAGCGAAAGCTCACCGTCATCGCGCAGGGCTGCAGTCTCAAGGGCCTCATGGTCCAGATTCCCCAGGCACTCCAGGAATGCCACTGGGACATCGACCCATCTGGCCCGGAGCCGGTCTACCTGCTGCATCGGAACGGTGGCGCGGACGCGGGCATGGCGGAGTTGCACGAGAGCGAACGCCGGCGCCGTTCCGAGGAGCAACGGCCGGCCTTCGAGAGCCGTATTGCTGAAGCGCGCCAGGCGCTGGCCATGTCGCCGGAGGAGCTGAAGGAACTGGAGCAGTCCGACCTCCTGCTCGCCCGCGCCGCGCAGGACCCCGAAGCGCGGAAGTGGCTCGAGCTGTTCGCCTCGCTCCCCGACGACAGGATGCAGGAACTGGCAGCCAATGGCTGGTTTCAGTGGGACTACTTCAGGGATGCCCCAGAGCGCTTCCAGGAGGCGTCCCGAGATCTCCTAGAAGCGCGGTACAGAGAGGCGATGAACGCTCAGGATCAAGACGAGGGCCGGTTTGACAGCGCTGAGTTCAACAAGTTCTTCCTCGACCACCTGAGCAACGTCAGCATCGGCTATCAGGGCGCGCTACACCGTGGCATCTCGCTGAGACTGGAGACCTACCGAAAGGAGGGCAACGCACTGGGAACAGGCATCGGGACTGTGCCGCCCAAGTTCCCGGACTCGCATTCCACGTATTGGCCGCGCAAGCTGCTCCTGCAGACCGGGACACCCGACGAGCAGACGGCAGACGCGCTCCTCGCCGAGCTGGTCAGCAAGGGCGACGCGGAAGCCCAGGAGCGGCAGCAGCGGAAGCGGGAAGCGGAGTGGCGCGAGCCGCGGAGCCCCGCGCTGCGCCGCACCATCACTCTCCCCTTCTCGACCGAGGAGCCCGTGGCCAGAGCCGAGGTGCAGCGGCTCATCGCCCACGAGACCGGCCTCTCCCTGGTCTCGGACTACTTCACCGGCTGGGGCCCGATGCCGATTCCTGAGGATGCTCTGGCGAGCATGCCAGCATGGCGCCTGCTCTACCTGCTCGGGGAAAAGTGGTTCTGGTCCTACGAGTGGGCCGAGATGGGCGATTGTCTGGTGTTTCACGACCGCTACTGGTACCGTAAGGCCCCACGAGAGCTGCCCGAGTCCCTCATCGAGGCCTGCCGGGAGAAGCTCGACGAGCAGGACCGGTTCACGCTTGAGGATGTGGTCGCGATCGCGCAGAGACTCGCCTCCCGCAGGGCGGCCCTCCTCGCCACTGGTGGGGGCCTGGGGAACGACCGCATTTCCGTCCCCTCTGATCTAGAGAGGGCCGGGTTGAAGGGGTTGTGCCTGCCCTCTGAGGCACTCCTGATCTATGGCTCGCTCTCCCCGGAGCAGCGGGACAAGGCCCTCCACGAGGACGGGCTCCCCTATGCCGAGATGACGCCGGAGCAGCGGGAGTTGGTGCGACGGACCCACAGAAGGGGCAACGATCGCCGGCCCCTCCCGGAGAAGCAGATCTCCCAGGCCGTCTTCCGCGTCAGGCAGCGAACCTGGGGAGAGGGCTCGGGCGCAACGCAGTACCTCCAGCTTCTCGTGGTGTTCCCAAGCCGCGAGGTGGGGGCCACGCTGAGGGTCGGGATGCCGGCGGCCGCGGCGGGACCCGCACCTGCCAAGCAGGACTAGGATCGACTCTCCAGCTGCCGCCCACCTCCTCTTCCTTCTGGCCGGGGACCATCGCTCGGGCCAGGTGGGGAACAACAACTCCCCGCTACAGGTCTAACTGCTAGATATCCGGGCGGTCGCTCGGCCTGTCGAGGCGAGCGAAGGAGTCGTGGAATGGGAAGGCTCAAGTGGGCCGCAGTGTTCGCTTCACTTCTGGCCGTCACGCTCTGGCCACAGGGCGAGGCATCTGCCAGCCCATCGTCCGGGCAGTCTGCCTTGACTCCATCCGGCGAGGTCGGGAGGCTGGCCCGCCTGCTGCTGGAGGGGGAGGCGAGCGAGGGCCGGGCCGGCTTCAACCTGGACGGCGACGACTCGCGGGTCCAGGCGATGCGGCGCCTCTCGGAGATCGCCACCCCGGAGGCGGTGGAGGTGCTCTCCCGCTTCCTGATCAGGCCCGACGCGGACAGGAAGCTGAAGGCATGCGCGGTCGCCGCGCTCGGACGGGCGGGGACGAGGGAGGCCGTGGACGCGCTGGCCCGCTTCGAGCAGTGGGCCGAATGGCGGCGAACCGTGCCCGGTCGCTTCTCGTTCGGCGAGAAGGAGTTCGCCATCCATCACTTCGGACCGACCAGGCTTGAATCCATGATGAGGCACAAGGGGTCCGACGGCCGCTGGTGGGCGGTGTTCGAATGGGACAAGTTCGGGCTGCGAAGCGATGAGGGAGGAGAGCCCGACTTGTGGGTCACCTCATCCACGGACAGCCGATTCTGGGACCCGCCCCTACTCATCGAGCGCCGCGAGCCGCTGATGGACTGGCTCAGGGGAGTGGCCGAGGACCCGTCGCGCCTGGGGGAGTTCAGGCGGGACTCCGACGCGGACGGCCTGCCAAACCTGGTGGAGAGCCGATACGGCACCGACCCCGAGAACCCGGACAGCGACGGCGACGGGGTGACCGATGGCGAGGACGGCAATCCGCTGACACCCGCGGGACAAGTGACGGGAGACGAGGCCGAGATCAGGCAGGCCGTCTTCTCGATCCTCTTCGCGACCTGTGACAGCGACTATCCGATCTATGTCGTGCCCCCGGGCGAGTTCGCCGATCAGGAGTACCAGGGGTATCAGGGCGTGGTGCTCCGCTCGCCTGAGATCAAGCTCGGCCGGGTCAACATAAGGGACATCGACGTGGAGATGAAGTCGCCGACATCCGCCGTCGCGAGCATAACGGACTACGAGGGGGGCGAGGCCGCCAGCGGCCACCGCGCCGTTCTGGAGAAGGCGCACGGGAGATGGGTGGTGGTGGACTTCAGAATGACGTGGATTTCGTAGGCGCCACCGGAGACGATAGGCGGGGCGCATCCGCGGTTCAGCAGCCGCAGCGGCCGACTGCCGCGGGTCAGACCCCAAGACGCCCGAGGACAGGGATTACTCCAGCTCCCCAAGGGCCCGCAGGGCGGCCTCTATCAGCGCGTCCACCTCGGCCCGTGCGCCGACAATGACCTCGGGCTGCTTCGTGTACTCGGTCCAGGAGGCCGTGACCTCGGGGCGCACCGCCAGCACCTCCCGCGCCTGAGCGACGAGCTCGTCGTGGCCGTCGGCTGCCTCCAGCCTCTCGGCCAGCTCGGCCAGCATGGCGAGGGCCTCGTAATCCTCGATTCCATCCCGCAGGTTCTCCAGCCGCGTGCTGGCAAGCGGTGTCGCGTCCAGGCCGGGGTAGATGAGGATGCCGTCGTTGTTGGTGCCGTACGAGAGCGTGTTCCACGGCCGCTCCGGCATCCCCGGCCGTTCCGGCCGCTCCGGCATCCCCGGCCGTTCCGGCCGCTCCGGCATCCCCGGCCGTTCCGGCCGCTCCGGCATCCCCGGCCGTTCCGGCCGCTCCGACATCCCCGGCCGTTCCGGCCGCTCCGGCCACTTCGGCCCGGGCATGTTCCAGTTCTCCTGCTTCTCGTAGTGGTTGATGAGGTAGTAGAGAAACCCGGTCACGCCGTGCTGGTAGTACTGCCAGGGAAGAATGCGCGGGTCCACGCCCGGGAAGTCCACGAACAGGTTGGCGTAGGGCTGGACCGGCCAACAGCAGACATAGGCCCACACCTCATCGCCGGCGGCCTGTCGCTCCCGCAGTTCCGGTTTCCACTGCACGCTCAGCGGCGTCCAGATGTCGAAGTATCCGACATGGGCCGGGTTGAGCGGATTGGCGGATTCGCGCTTGATGAGCGGGAACTTGTCGCCGATCATCCCGTAGATGCGGCGGATGGACGGGTCCACCTTCTCCGCGTGGTCCCGCCTCATGTCGGACTCGTCGAACCCGTGCACATACCACGTCATGTCCGGCCAGTTCTTCTCTTCGATGAACTCGTTCCAGTCGGCCAACCACGCTTCGAGCTGGCTCAGCTCCTTCTCCGCCGCCTGCGGGTCCTCCGACAGCTCCTCCACATAGACGAGGCAGGTGGCATTCATCCCTCGCTCGTAGCAGTACTCCATGTCCTCTCGGCTCGGGACTACCCTCGCTCGCCCCTCCTTCAGCATGGAGTAGATAGTGGTGGGGCTGAGGCGATGGGCGAGCAGGAAGTCGTACATCTCGAGCCACTTCTCATGTGGCAGCACGTCTTCACACTCGTACGAGCTATACAGAGGCCCGTGCTTATGGTCATCGCTCAGGCCGAGGCGGCGCTTCACCTCCTCCGGCTCGTACCAGATCTCCCACATGCCCGCGCAGATGGAAAACGCGGTCTTAAGCTTCCCGCGCAGCGGCAGCGAGAACGGCCGCACTGTCAGCTCCAGCCCGACGGTCTGGGGCCGCGCGTTTATCGGCCGGATGGTGATAAGGCCGCGGTACACGCCGGGCTCGGCCTCGGCCGGAACGTCGAGGGTGAACCAGACCGGCTGAACGTTGCCGACGAGGACGTCAAACTGCTCGGCCGGCATGAGCACATCGGGCCACGACCAGCCCACTCGCCTGACGGCGGAGTTCGACTCCTTCGTCTGCACGTAGCCCACGGGGTGCCATGTCACGCGGTCGGCTGGCAGGCGCGTCGCGCCATCCTCGTGCAGGAGGTCGGACACCTCGATCACTGTGCGACGCAGCGGACGGCCTACCGGTAGCAGGACGAGCTGGAAGCTCTCGCGCTCCCGGCCGGCCGCGGCGATGCGGACGTGGGGATCACCGGAGGCGCTGAAGTCGGCCGCCGCACGGAACACCTTGGTCATCGGGCCGGCCTGGCCCACGAGGTAGATCGAACGCTCGCCCTGGCGGGTCCCCCGCACCTCATCCCAGCCGCTGAGCAGGAGCGGCAGCGGATCATCGGGGTAGACGCGGCTCAGGCGCACCCAGAGCCAGCGCGTCTCGCTGGTGCTCTCCCGCCAATCACAGAGGTTGATGCGGGCGGTTAGCGCGCCTGTCCGCCACGCCGGCACTGGCCGGTCAAGCTGCGGCCTGCCGTCGATCCTCCAGTCGAACACGCGCTGGCTGTTAAAGTCGCACAACTGGACGACCTTCTTTCCCTCGACGACGACATCTTTCGCCTGCTGGCGGGCGTTGAGGGTGGGCCGCGTGCCGGTGAACTCCACGACAACCGGCCCCTCGGCCAGGTGGAGATCCTGCCCCCAGCCGCCGATCTTGACCGGGACGAGCGCCCACTCCAGCCGGAGGACGTACCCGTCGCGAGGCCGGGGGATACGGTCCTGGTGCAGGCCGTGCGCTCCGTTGAAGATCGGCTCCTCGGGAGCGCTCTTCGTCCGGAGAGCCCCCTCTCGCAGTTCGGCCGCGCCCTCGAGCCGCCACTCGCTCTCGTCGAGCGCCGCCGCATCGAAGCGCTGCTCCCACACCAACTCCACTCGCTCCGCCCAGGCGGCGGTTGCAGCTACCATCAGCACCAGAACAAGGATCGCACTACGCATGGGGATATCCTCCAGTCGTGGGCAGAAGTAACCTTCCACCGCGCCCCGCAGATGACCTGCCGCGGTGTAGGTTGCGGAAGGAACTGGGCCCACGCCGGCGCAAGACGCAGCCGGTCCCCGGTGGGCAGGAGAGAGCAGGCCGATGCCTGAGTCGGCGGACAGCCAGAAGAGGGAGATTCGCCATCTGACCTACGTGGCCGCCGTTGCTCTCATGCGGAAAGGGGGCGAGGTGCTGCTCGTCCGCCAGCGCGGGCCGGGGGATGAGCGGGCCTACTGGGGGCTGCCGGGCGGCATCGTGGAGCCAGGGGAGACGCTCATCGAAGGGCTGCTTCGCGAAGTCCGCGAGGAAGCCGGCGTGGAGGTCACTGACCCCGGCCGCATCGCGTTCGTGACACACTCGCCCACATGCATCTCCTTCACCTTCGAGGTCGGCGAATGGCGAGGGGAGGCCGGCCCGGCCGACCCGGACGGCTTCGTGCTGGAGGCCGGCTTCTTCCCCCTGAACGAGGCCATCGCTCGACTCGAGGAGCTGCCCATCCGCGGGATGCGGGAGCCCGTCACCGCCTACCTGCGCGGCCAGGCCGAGCGTGGCACGGTGTTGGTCTATGCGAAGGGGCTGGAAGAGGACCCGGACTCGCCCGCGGCCTGACGCCCTCAAACTGCGACGCCCCGCCAGTATCGCTCGGCTGGAGGCCCTCTAAAGACTCTCCCGGGGTCTTGACATAGTCTCTGGTTTGTGGTACAAACTAGTATGCAGTGCCGACTCAAGGGAGTGAAACAACCATGAACCCTAACATCCGACAGCCACAAGGCGAGCCCGACGCTGGTCTCCGCGAGATCCCGAAGTGGGCGCGTCGCTACGCCCAGAACCGGACGCTGCCTGTACTGGCGTCCCTTCTGGTATTCGCTGCGGGGTACGCCGTATTCGGCGGACTGTCCTACCTCACTGCTTGGGCCTACAAGGCCGGAGAGCGGTTCCTCGCGGCCGCCGCCATGCTGGTTCTGAGTGGGTTCGCCGTCTGGTGGCTGTGGTTCTGCTTCGTGGGCGGGCCCGCCATCATGCGCAGGATCTGCCAACGGCTGTACCAGCGTGAGGGAGGCGTCATCGCCGGGACATCCCAAGCGGAGGAACACAAGCGGCTTCCGTTGGGCGTCTTCGTCTTCCTATTCTGCGTTGTTGCCAGCATAGGGCTCGGCTTCCTCGGGTTCCTCCCGATCCGCTTCATGCAGCCCATCTCGGCGCTCTATGTTGTGCCCTTCATGTGCTACCTGGGGTTGAAGATGCATGGCACTGGCAGCCCCTTCATGTTCCTCTGGCCCGCGCTCTACGGAGTCCACGCAGTCCTTATCGTGGCGGGCGCACCGATCAGGTTGGGACCCGCGTTCGACATCATCGTGCCCACAGTCGGATACGGATTGATAGCCGCGCTCGCGGGACACATCTACAGCCGAATCGCGCTGCGGCGGCTGCGGGCACTGGCGGCGAGCCCGGAATCTGGGAGCGCAGCCGATGGGGAGCAGACGTGAGCGACCTTGACCCCCATGTGCATCAGCCGGCGCGCTTGCGGATCCTCATGCTCCTTTCGGGAGTGGACAGCGCCGACTTCGCCTTCCTCCAGAAGACCCTGCAGTTGACGAAGGGGAATCTCTCCTCCCACATGGCGCGGCTGGAACGAGCGGGCTACGTGAGGGTGACCAAGGCCTTCCATGGCAACATGCCCAACACGAGCTACCGCCTGACACGGCTCGGCCGCACACGCCTCGCGGCCTACTGGAAGGCAATCGATGAGATCCGACATGGCGCAGAGTGAGCGGACGCGGATTGGCTGGCAGCCGATCACCCTCGGTCTCGTGCTCGTGGTGGGCCTGAGCGCCATGCGAGCCGGTGGCGCCGCGGTCATGCGCAAGCTGTGGGGCGACGTCGACTTCGAGCCTTCGCTGCGCGGGGCCGTCTTTCTGCTCGCGGTCTTCCTCGTCGGCTCCGTCGGGCTCATTGGCGGCGGGCTGTTCGGTCTCGGCGGTGTCTCGTGGGAGAGACTGGGCTGGCGGCGTGATCGCCTGGGGTGGGAGATCGTGCGCGGCTTGCTCGCAGCTGTGCTCCTTGGCCTCATGACGGTGGTCTTCGCCATCATTGCCGGCTCTCTCCTGGGCCTGAAGCCGCCGGTGCGGGATCCCACCCAGCCTATCTTCTCCCTGGTCGGCACGGCGATGTCGGTGTTCTTTGGTTTCTTCGTCGCGTCATGGCAGGAAGAGTGCCTCTTCCGCGGCTACCTGCAGCCGCTGTTCATCGAGAGATGGGGTCTCTGGCCGGGCGTCTTGGTGCAGGCCTCGCTCTTCTCCATCGCCCACATTGGCTGGGCACCGTCGTGGCCATACTTCGTCCTTTTCTTCGTTAGTGGGATCGTGTTGGGATGGCTGCGAGGCCGCGACGGGAGCATCGTGGCCCCGTTCGTCGCGCATGGGCTGATCGGGTAGCAGCACGGCCACGCGTCCTTGACACCGGGGGCCCGTTCTGAGAGCCTACGGCATGCGGTGTTTGGTGGGTGTGGTCGCGATCATGCTGTGGGCAGTTCCAGTCAGCGGGTCATCATCTGAGTCGCCGCCGTCGTTGTTCCCGGATGGCGTGGCTGGATGGCGCGTCGCCGAGCGCTCCACCTACGACCGCTCGAACCTGTTCGACTTCATCGACGGCGGCGCGGAGGTCTACCTCGCCTATGACTTCCGTCGCGCCTGGGTCCAGATGTATCGCTCCGAGGGCGAGCCGGAGATCGGCGCCGAGACCTATGACATGGGCTCGCCCGAGGAGGCCTACGGCGTGCTCTCCATCGACCTGACCGGGGAGAAGGTGGAGGTCGGATCGCCTGCGCGCTATGGCGCGGGGTTGCTGCGCTTCTGCAAGGGCCGCTGGTTCGTCCGCGTGCTGGCCGAGCGGGAGACGCCGGAGACGCAGGAGGCCGTGCTGGCCTTGGGCGCGCAGATCGCCAAGGGAATCCCCGAGGAGTCGCGCCTGCCAGACCTGCTGTCGGTCCTGCCGGCGGAGGGACTGGTACCCGATTCCACCACCTACTTCCACACCCAGGTGACCCTCGGGCAGATCTACTATCTGTCCCACGAGAACCTCTTGTCGCTGGGACCGGACACGGATGCGGTGATCGCCGACTACCGGGCCGGTTCAGAGGAGGCGAAGTTGCTGGTGGTGCAGTATCCCACGGTGGAGCGACGAACGGCGGCTCATGCTTCCTTTCTCGAAGCGTACCTGGGCGCCTCGGCCGGCGAGAAGAAGAGAGTAGTGCAACGAACCGAAGACGGCCGCTTCGTCGGAGTAGACGCTGCCGCACAGCATGTGCTGCTCGTGCTCGACGCGCCGGATGCTGACGCAGCAAGAGAGCTGCTCGACGAGGCGATTGAGAAGATCAGCGGGGGCACATGGGATGACTGACGATGAGCGCGGTGATGGATTGACACGTCGCGACTTCCTCCGGAACGCCGGGCTTGCCACGGTTGCCGGGCTGGCCGGGCTGCGCCTGGCCGAGGGCGCTGAAGAGGCACTCTTCGCCGCCAAGCGGCCGCTGGCCACAGTCGTGCTGGTCAGGGACCAGGCGGCATTGAAGGGTGACGGCTCGGCCGAGGCGGAGGTCGTTCGCGCCATGGTGTCCCGCGGCGTCAGGGCGCTGCAGGAAACCGAGGACGAGAAGGCCGCCTGGGGCCAGCTCTTCAAGGCCTCCGACGCGGTCGGCATCAAGTACAGCCGCTGTGGGTGGATGAGCGTGCCCACCCGCCAGGAGGTCATCGACGCAGTCGGCGCGGGTCTCCAACTGGCAGGAGTGCCGAAGGACAAGCTCCACGCCGAGGACTACGGCCTGCCCGCAGAGCAGTGCACCGCGCTCGTCAGTGTCACTTCCCTGAAGGCCCATCCGCTCACGGGCATCGCGGCCTCCATCAAGAACTACATCAACTTCCATCCCAAGCCAGACAGCTTCCATCACGAGAACAGCAGCAAGCTCGGCGAGATCTGGCTCCGGCCGGAGGTGAAGGGCAAGACGCGGCTGGTCGTGCTTGACCTGCTCACCCCCTACTTCGGGACAGGTCCGCAGATCGATCCCCGCTATCGGGCCGACTACCGAGGCGTGCTGGTGGCGACCGATCCAGTGGCGGCGGACACGGTCGCGCTGCGTCTCTGCCAGCTCATGCGGGATCGCCACAGGAGAAAGCCGTGGCCCGTCACCCCGCCGCCGCTGTTCCTCGCGGCCGCCGACAAGGAGTATCATCTCGGCACCGCTGACCCGGCGCGGATCAAGCTCGTCCGGCTCGGGTGGACCGATCACATGCTTGTGTGACAGCAAGCGGAGGCGTATCCGTCTGCGCGTAACAAACAGATAGTCTGTAAACAGGGAAAGGAGACCCGAGTATGGCAAGGGCTCTGAGACGGAGGAAGCTGACGTTGCTTGCCCTCTGCGCGGCACTCGCGGCCGCACTGGTGACGGCCTCTGGCTGCGGATCGCCAGCGCCCTACAGGGAGGGCGGCGAGGCCGTGGTCGAGACGACCGAGGCCGCCGAAGAGGAGGCTGCAGAAGCTGGAGAGGCGGCCGAAGAAGGGACGGCAGAGGAGGGCGAGGCCGCCGAGACGGCGCCGGCCGAAGGCGCTCCTGCCCCGACCGCACCGGCAGCTGGCGAGGGCACATCTTCATCCGATGACGCTGCAGCTGCTGCAGCCGCCGGCGCGGCCGTAGTGGCCAGCGAGGCGCTGCCGTCGGCGGAGGAGGCCCCGCCTGCCGAGGCAGCCCCGGAGCCGGCCGCGGCTGAGCCGGCCGCGGCGGCACCCCCTGACACCGACTGGACCGGCACCGCGCAGAAGTGGGTGGTCATCTTCAGCCTGGACAGGGAAGGCGCGAGGGTGGGAGCGGCCCAGGTAGCCGGGCCCACCGCACAGGTCGCCAAGGTCAAGGGAGTGGCCGAGCTGCGGCTCAGGTTCAAGGACATCGGCCGCATCTACGCCTACATTCCCGTCTCCGAGATCAGCCTCACGAGGCAGAAGCGCGTGCAGGGCGTCAGCGTGTGGGTGATCGGTGACATCGAGATCTTGGACCTCTGAGCGAGGAAGGAGCAAGCGACATGAAACTCACGCGTATGAAGATCGGTATCGCCGTCGTCGCGGGGCTGGCCCTCCTCGCAATGTCAGGTGTCGCGGCGCGTGGGCTCGGCCTCGGAGAGATCGTGAAGGTCGGCGGCATCGCCTATCTAGTCGATAGGTATGACTCGGAGATCGACACCTTCATCAGCAGCGCGCTGGGCGAGCGCGAGGCGGCCGCTCAGGGCGCGACCAAGGTGGTTCCCATCATCTCCCTCGGAGGTGGGGGCTACATCGGCGCGGCCCAGGTGGTGGGCAATCCCGAGCAGGTGCAGCGCGTCAAGGTCGTCGTCCAGGTGGAGGGCAAGTTTGGGAGCTTCGGTGCGAAGGTGCTCATCCCGACCACCACCTCTACCCCCTCCGGCACCCCCGACCGCGCAAAGGGCGTCGGCGTCTCTGCGGTGGTGGAGTTCCAGATCTAGCGGAGCAGAACGCCAGCTGCACAAGAAGAGCGGGTAGGGCAGAAACGTGTCTTCTGCCCCGGCCTGCCGCGAGTGAGACAGCGCGTCGGGCCGGGCCCGCGGCAGGGATGGCCTCGCGGCAGCGGGAATTGTGTCAGCAGTAGAGTTCCGAGGGGCTGAGATGTTCCGCGACCTCCTTGCTCTTCTTGAAGCTGAGATAAGCGGAGACCGCGCCTGGGAAGACGCGGCCGCCATCCACGCCATCGACCGCTGGTTCACCTTCTCCGCCTTCCACGAGAGCGCTCGCCTGAGCGCGGACCGCCTGCGTGAGGCGGGCGCCGCCGAGGTCGAGATCCTCGAAGCCCCGGCCGACGGCCACACGCTCTACGGCGACTGGATGATGCCGCTGGCCTGGGATGTCGAGCAGGCCTTCTTCGAGATTGTCCCGGTCAGAGGCGAGGCCGAGCGAATCGCCGATCGCGCCGACACCCCGGCCTGCCTCGCCATGTGGAGCGCGCCAACGCCACCGGGCGGTGTGGAGGCCGACTTGGTGTGGGTCGAGGACCCGCACGATCCGAAGGCGTGCACGCCAGAGTCGGTTGGTGGGAAGATCGTGTTCACCTCGGCCGCGCCGCAGTCGGTCAAGGCGGTGCTGCTGGAGAAGGGCGCGCTGGGAATCCTCTCCGACTTCCAGGTATCGCCGGCCGAGCTGCCCGGAGCGGTGACCTGGGTCAATTCCTTCGGCGACCTGCCCGGAGAATGGGGTCTCACCAGGCGCCACATGCTCGGCTGGTCGTTCCAGATCAGCCCGAACGAGGGCGCAGGCCTCCGCGCCAGGGTGAACGCCGGTGAGAAGCTGCGCGGCCGCGCCGTCGTCCGCTCGACCATCCAAGAGGGAACCTTGCCCGCGGTGACCGGCGTCATTCCCGGCTCCGGCAAGGAAGAGGTGCTGCTGCTGGGGCACCAGTTCGAGCAGGGAGCGGTGGACAACGCCTCCGGCATCGGGGTGATGTTGGAGGCCACGCGGGCGCTGAGCGCGCTGATCGAGGCGGGGAAGCTCGCGCCGCCGAAGCGCTCGATCCGGTCCCTGTTCGTGTCCGAGTGCTACACGACACTGTTCTGGGCCGAGACCAGCCCCCGTCCGCGGCGAACGGTCGCGGGTCTCTGCCTCGACTCGCCCGCGGGCTCGCCCTCGCTCGCGCTGCGGCCGCCGCAGATAAGCGTCAACCCACACTCACAGATGAGCTACGTCGACGCGCTGCTGGTCGAGATCGCCCACCACGTCATGAGGCAATCCCCGTTGCATGCCTGGGGCGAGCAGTCCTTCTCCATGACCGACAACATCGTCGCCGACAAGACCATCGACATCCCCTGCCCGTGGATCGGCGGGCATAGCCGCACTTGGCACACTTCGGCCGATGTGCGGGACGTGATGGACGCGACGCTGCTTGGCCTCACCGCGGTCATGAGCGCGGCCTATGCCTATCTCATCGCCTCCGCCGACGCCGGCATCGTCAGCAACCTGGCCCACCTGGCAACCGCCCGCGGCAAGGCCGCGCTGGCAGCGGCCGGCGTTGCCGAGGCGGCCGACCTGGACAACCGCGACCTCGACGACGCGATGCTCCAGATGCACTATCTGGCCGAGCGCCACGCGGAGGCGGTCGCAACTCCGCTCAAGCTGCTCCCCGCCAAGGAGCGGTCCCAACTGCGGCCGGACATCAGAGCGCTCCAGCGAGTCGTGCGGCGCACAGGAAAGGACGAAGCCGCCGCCCTGGCCCGTCGCGCCGGCCGCCCGGGCCGCACGCCGTGCGCCGGCGAGATGAAAGGCCCGCTGGCGAAGATCCATCCGCGCCGGCTCGTCACCGGCCCGGTCACCTTCGACCGAATCCAGCCCGAGGCGCGGGAGGGAAAGCCCAGCCCGCGCTGGTCGCCCGGGCTGTTCGCGGTCCTGAACTGGTGTGATGGGCGGCGCTCGCTGGCCGAGGCCGCCCTCCTGGCCGCCCGCGAGCTGCGGCGGCAGCGCACGCTCTCTCCCGACGAGCTGGCCACGGGCTTCGACCCAGAGGGCGGCTCCATGCTCGGCTACTTCGAGTTCCTGCGCCGCCACGGCTACGTCACCTGGTGACCTGGTGCCGACCTTCGCGTTCCTGCATACGGCGGACTTTCACAACCGACTGCCGCCGGCCGCGGCGCGACAGCTCGCCGAGCTGAAGCGGCAGAACGAGGGCGCGCTGCTCTTGGACGCCGGCGATGCGGTGGCCGCGGGGAACCTCTGGTTCCGCCTCGGCGGCGAGCCGATTCTCCAGCGCATGGCCGACATCGGCTATGACGCGATGGCGATGGGCAACCGCGAATCACATCCGAGCCGCCGCCTTCTAGAGCGCAAGCTGCGGGACGCGGCCTTCCCCGTCCTCGCGGCCAATCTGCGCGGCCAGCGGGCGGACGTGCCGGGGGGGATCCGGCCGCACATGGTCTTCGACACACCCGCCGGCCGGGCGGCGGTGATCGGCCTCGCGCCGCAGATCACTCGGCCCGGCTCGGCCTGGGCGCGGGTCACGGATTACGTGTTCGAGGACCCGGCGGCCACCGCGGCCGAGCGGGCGGCCGCGCTACGCCAGGAGGCCGACCTCGTGGTATGCTTGTCCCACTGCGGCAATGACGTGGACGAGAAGATCGCCGCGCTGCCGGAGGTGGATTTGGTGCTCGGCGGACACGCGCACCGCGACTTCGTCACGCGAGCAGAGGGCGGCGCGTTGGTCGTGCATCCCGGCCACCACGGCAGCCACGTCGCGCAGACCGAGATCGCGGGCCGGGAGGACGCGCAGAGCGTGCTCATCCCCCTGGAGTCTGGACAGTGACCGAGCCGGAGGAGAAGACAGGCGGACTGCTCGACCGCTGGTGGGCGAGGCTGCTCGTCGCGGCCTGGATCGTCGCCGTGCTCGCCATCTACTTCCGGCTTCAGATCATGCGGGTGCTGAAGATGCTGCCCCCTCCCTAACGCTGGCCCTTCTTCTTCCTCTTCTTCTTCGTGAAGGCCGTGTCGGTGATGCGCTGGTCCTTCGCCCCCCGCTTCGGCTTCGACTTCGCCTTGAGCTCGTCGAGCAGCTCCTCGAACTCGTTCCGGTTCACCGGCAGCCGCACCGTCTTCTTGCGATAGCTGGAGAGCATCATCGCGTTCACCAGCTCCAACGACGCGATGCCCTCCTCGCCCGGGGCGATCAGCTCCTCGCCGTGCAGGATCGCCCGGCAGAAGTTCCGCGTGATGGCGGCGTGCCCGGTCTCGCGCTCCTGCAGTGTGACCGGGCGCTCCTTCGTCTCGGGCCGCGCCCACATCTCGGTGTTCTCCCGGGTGAAGCGGCTGATGGTCTGCGGGATCTCCCAATAGCGCAGGCCCTGCTCGTCGATGAGGATCTTGCCGCGGTCGCCGCAGATCTCGAGCCGGTCGGTTTCGGGCACCTCGATCACGCCCGCGAAGAGGTAGCCGTGGGCGCCGTTCTCATATTCGAGCAGCGCGAAGGCCTCGTCCTCCACCTCGATGTCGTGGGCACGTGTCCGCGTCTGCGCGGTGACCCGCTTCGGCGTGCCCACCAGCCAGGTGAAGATGTCCAGCCCGTGCGGTGCCTGGTTCATCAGCACGCCCCCGCCCTCGCCCTTCCAGGTGGCCCGCCAGCCGCCCGAATCGTAGTAGGCCTGGGAGCGGTACATGCCGAGCATCAGGCTGACCCGGACGAGCTCGCCGATCTTCCCGTCATCGATCAGCTTCTTCGCCGCCCGGTAGATCGGCATGGCGCGAAGCTGGAACATGACGCCGAAGACCTTGCCGCTGCGCTTCGCCGCCCGAATCATCTGGGAGGTGTCCTTCACGCTCACGCCGATGGGCTTCTCGCTGAGCACGTGAAGGCCGCGCCTGAAGGCGTCGATGGCGATGGGTGGATGGAAGTAATGCGGGGTCGCGATCAGCACCGCCTCCACCAGGCCCGAGTCCATCAGGTCGGTGCCCTTCACGAAGTGCGGCACGCCATACTTCTCGCCGACCGTCTTCGCAACACTCGGGACGATGTCGCAGACCGCGGTCAGCTCGGCCTCCTGCACCTCCGCCATGGAATCGCAGTGCCCCTGCCCCATTCCCCCCGTGCCGATGACGCCAATGCGAACCTTCCTCACGATGCTCTCCCTTCAGGTGATGGGCAGGAGACACGCTCCTGCCCTACGCGTCAGATGATGGGCTCCGACCTCGCCGACACTTCTGCACTGTGCGGGGCCAGCCCTGCCAGGCGACGGTGTCCGCGGGGGGACGACCGGCGAGTAGTTTATCCTGAGCCTGCCGAAGGGTCCCCCGCACCCCCCTCACTCGCCTTCGGCCTTCCTGACGATGTCCGCGACGTGCGCTGACGAAGTGACCGTGTGCGGTCCGTGGGTGTGGGAGTCGCCGGACAGTACACTGTCCGGCGGGAGCCGGTCGGGGGCCTACCGGCCCCCAAGCCCCCGGAGATCGTTGGGCAGGCGCCTTGGCCGCCTTAGGCGGCTTGCCTCCTGCCCCTCTGCTGTCACTCTGAGCGCAGCGAAGAGTCCCGCCGTTCCCGTTGGGCAGGAGCGCGTCTCCTGCCCCTCTCATGGTGCTGTCGCTGCGAGTCCCCGTCGCAGCTCCTCGACCAAGGCCTCGAACTCCCCCTCCCCATATATGTCAGTCCGCACCTGTCGGTAGTCTATCGGCTGGCCGGGGAATGGATCGTCCATAGACCGCGGGAAGAGGTGCACGTGCAAGTGAGGGACGGTGTTGCCGTGGATCTCGTAGTTGATCTTGACGGCCTGGGTGACCTTCTTTAGCGCCCTCGCACAGGCCGACACGTCCTTCATAAAGGCCAGCAGTTCCTCATCGGGGAGATCGTAGAGTTCGACCGCGTGCACCTTCGATGTCACACACACCTGCCCCTTGAGACAGACCTCCGGCTGAGCGTTGAGCCACGAGGCGGGCAACTCCACGACATCGACCATCCCCTCCGGCATGGGAGCGCCGCCGCAGACCGGGCAGTTCTCCCTCCTCGCCATCCTCTCCCAGCGCTCGTGGTCATGATGAAAGCTCATGCCGTCCCTCCTCCGGCGCCAATCTGCCCTGTCAAGTTTGCAGGCCGGAAGCCTTGCCTCCTGCCCCTGTAGGCCTGTCATCCTGAGCGTAGCGAAGGCCTGCCCTGAGCCTGCCGAATGGGATCTTGGTAGGCTGCGATCGCGCCTGGTGTTTCAGGAGGCTTGGGCGCCTCAGGCGCCTTGCTCCCGAAACCTGTAGAGCGGCATCCGCTCGCCTCCCCACCTTACTCAGCCCCGCCCCTTGACAGCTGTTCCCCGCGGCGCGAGAGTTGGCAGAGGAACGTCCGACTGCGCGCTGCCCGAGCAGCGAAGGGGGGCTGGAAGATGGCCGATGAGAGCGAAGCTGGTCTGTCAATCGAGAAGTGGATCGAGCGCGAGGCGCGGTACGTCTCGCTGCACGCAGCCGTTCAGCGGCCCGAAGGCATCGCCTGGCTTGGGCCGAAGCGGCCTCTCACCGACCTACATCGGCAGTTCCTCGAATGCCCCCTCCCTGACGTGACCAAGCTGGTGCTGGAGGAGTGGCCGCAGGACGCGCCACGCCTGCTGGCAGACGTAGCGCCGGACTTCGGGGAGCTGTTCTCCGAGATCGACGAGATAGGCTGTATCTGGCCGGCCGAGAGCGGCGATGATGTTGGCTCGGCCCTCGTCGCCAGGCGGAAGAACCCACCCACTGGCGAGTCGCTCTTCCTCATCTTCGAGCCCGGCGTGCCCGCAGCGGCGATTGATGACTTCGAGCGCGAGGCGGGCATGACGCTGCCAGATGAGCTCCGAGCATACTACTGCACGTTCGGCTACATCAAGGCGGAGGGGCCGGCTGTCCACGAGGGGTTCATCGGGCTCCGCCCGGGGCTGGCCTTGGGGGCCGTGCTCGCGGAACGGCAGGATTGGATTCAGTGGTGCAAGGAAGTGGGTGAAGAGGACGACATCGACACAGCTGCGATCGAGGACTACCTCCCGGTGTACACGAACGGCTCGGCCGACTACGTAGTGTGGCTGGGGCGCAACCGGGAGAAGCGCGAGCCCCAGGTGTGGTTCTTCTCCCATGACACGCTGGAGATGCACCGCTGCACTTCAACGGTTCCCCGCTTCTGGCGAAAGCTCATCTCGAGCGTCCATCTGGGCGAGGAAGAGGCCTTCGAGCTCGACCTCTGACATGTCGCCAACGCCTCGTGTCAGAACGTCTCTCCCATCTCGAAGAAGTCCACGTTGGTGAACTGCTGCTCGATGATGAAGTCGCGGACGCGATCTGTGCAGAACATGCCTCCAGGTCCTTCGATCCTGAAGATATCGGCCCCGTCGAGGTCCGCTTCCGCCACGTAGATTCCCTTGCCCGGGTCCCTGGGAAGCCTCTTCTCGCATCGATTCGGGAAGACCCCAGAGGACTCAATCCTCTCGCAGCCTTCCACCTGGTAGCGCAGCTCGCCCGTCTTCTCATGTGTCGTGACATTGGTGAGAGTAGAGCGATCCAGGTCCGGCCTGACCTTGTGAGTCACCCATATCTCACAGAGTGGGGGCCCCTCATACGGCAGCCACACCCGGCGCTTCCCCCGCCGCGTGATCTGCCGCTTGCGCTTCAGCTTCGGGTCCTGGACCATCTCCACTGGCCCGAGCTCGAAGCCCTTGAACCGCGCCAGGAGCATCTCCCCCACCGTCTCGGTCACCATCCAGTCCTCACTGTACACCACCGGGGTGAAGTCGCCGATCACATCCGAGTCCGGCTCCCACTCGATGATGAGCGGCTGGGCCCTGCGCTTCCGCCCATCCTGATTTCGCGACCAGGCTCCCTGCTCTTGCGCGCCGGCAAAGGGAGAGTCCCAAACGTAGTCTAGGCACCAGATTCTCATCGTCACCCCCTTCTCAGAACGTCTCTCCCATCTCGAAGAAGTCCACGTTGGTGAACTGCTGCTCGACGATGAAGTCGCGCACGGGATCTGTGCAGAAGATCCATACTCCTCCGCGATGGAATATGTCGGCCCTGGCTAGGGCCGCTTCCGCCACGTAGATGCCCTTCCCCGGCACCCTAGGGATCCGCGTCGTGACGACCTGGTACGTACGTGGGTCAACATCTACATGCACCGACTCCGCCCCCTCTATGTCATACACAGGGGCACCGGTCTCTGGGTCGGTCTCGGTGACCTTCAATGTCGAGCGCTCCATGTCAGCTTCTACCTCAGTAGTCACCCATATCTCATAGAGTGGCGGCCCCTCGTAGGGCAACCACACCCGAGTCTTCCCCCGCCGCGTGATCTGCCGCGTCCGCTTCAGCTTCGGGTCCTGGATCATCTCCACCGGCCCAAGCTCGAAGCCATTGAATCGCTCCAGGAGCATCTCCCCGACCTTCTCGGTCACGACCCAGTCGCTGTCGAAACCGGTGCAGGTGAAGTCCCCGACCACGTCCGAGTCTGGCAGCCACTCGATGATGAGTGGTTGAACCCTGTGCTGCGGCCCATCCTCCTCTGGAGACCACGCCCCCCTAAGACCGGCGCGGGCAAACGAGTAGTCATCGGGTTCGGCGAAGCGCCAGATCCTCATGGCTGATCGGCCTCCCTGCAAGGCCGCCCTCTGGCCATTTAGTTAACTCCGGATGGCGCGGCCTGTCAACATGGTGGAAGGGCAGGAGGCAAGTGGCTAGGCCGCTTGAGGCGGCCGCTGGCTAGGCCTCTCCAGGAGGCCGCCATCCCGGCCCCTTTGGGCCTAGGGACATCCCGGCCCAGAAGGGCCTAGGGACTCCTGCCCAACGGGTCGTTTCGCCGTTCTGATCGTCGCTACCCCGCCTGCCCTGGCACTTCGGTGAGGAGGCGGATGGCGTTGGAGAGCAGGAGCGCGGTGGTGCCGCCGAGGAAGAGGCCGAAGAAGCTCGGGCGCATCCGCTGATAGAGGCGGAGGCCGCCGAGCCGGAAGATCAGGGTGACGACCAGCCAGCCGACGATGGCGTTCGCCCAGATGTACCGGTTGAGGCCGGTCCCCGGCTGGAAGAGGAAGCCCACGGGGCTGAGCCGCCACCAGGTAACATGTGTCTGCAGCAGCGCGAGGGCGCTGACCACGACACCCCCGGCCACCATGGCGAAGACGCCGATCGCGTTCGGGCCGCGCGGGTTCTCCAGCCCCTCCACCATGTCGCCCCATTCCCAGCGCGGGACCATGTCCGCCGCCCAGCTCGACAGCGTCCCGACCCCGCGGTGGTAGTCGGTGTAGACGCGGCTGACCGAGCCGACGACCAGCATCACGAGCACGGCCAGTATCAGCGCGATGATGACGCTCGTGCCGCGGAGCCTGCTCGAATGGAAGATCTTCATGTCGTTGGCCGCGTAGTGCATGAACGAGACCTTGAATTCGGTCATGAAGATGGCGTCCATCTGGTTGAGCAGGACGAAGCTGCCCGGCCGCGCGCCGGCGGTGCCGATGCCGTAGTCGAGCAGGTAGCGAATCTGCGGGCCGCACTCGACGTGATTGGTGCCGGCGGCGGCGATGACGCGGGTGAGCGAGAGCGCGGTCATATAGAAGAAGAAGAGCAGAATGAGCAGGCGGTCCAACTGCGCCCCGGCCGCGTTCGCGATGAGGCAGAGGCCGGCGGTGCTCAGCACCAGGCCGAGCAGCGCGTAGCGCGGCTGCAGCAGCTCGAGGGGATCGGCCTCCAGGTAGGCCGGGTCTCGCCACGACTTCACCGCCGCGATGATGGCCCGGCGCGACTGCCACAGCAGGAACACCCCGAAGCCGACGAGGGCCCCCGCCGTCTGGAAATCCATGAACGCATAGGGATCGAAGCCATAGCGGGCGCCACCCTGTCCGGTCAGGCCGAGCTGCGCGAAGCCGACCATCACCGCGAAGTGGACGAGGTTGAACAGCCAGAAGCTGAGCGACACTTCGACCGGCACCAGGCACATGACGCCGACGGCGGCGATGGTGACGTTGAACTGCATCCGGCTGAGCGGCCCCCAGGGGATCGCGTCGGGATTGACGGCCGCGGCCGGCGACCAGCGCAGATTGTGATAGGGCACGGCCGGGAAGTAGGTGTGCAGAAGTCCGATCATGCCGTAGAGGAAGGCGGCGGCGAAGCCGACCCAGAAGACCCGCGACCCGAGCAGCGCCGTGCCGGGCACCCCGCGCTGGCCCACCGTCTCCAGGGGTATCTGCGCCAGCGGGAACACCAGCCTCTGGCCCTCGATCCAGTCCCTGCGCACGAGCGACATCAGAGAGAACGACCCGACGTAGATGCAGAAGGCGATCGCGCCCCAGGTCACCAGGGGCTGCCGCCAGGCCGCCCAGGGCACGGGGGTGTTCTCCGGTATCCGCTCCCACAGCCACCTGATCGCCATCGGGTCGTTGAGCTGCAGCCACACCGGGATGTGGGGCTGGATCATGATATCCCAGCGATTCTCCGGGGTGGCGAGGTAGTGGCTGGCGGTCACCATGATGTTGACCCAGACCGCGTAGCCCACACCGGCGATGGCCGCGGTCGCAGCCACCATGGCGTAGATGGTGAGGATCTCCTTGCGGGTGAGGCCGGCGCGCCGCCGGCGAAGAAGCAGCAGACCGTTGATGGGGCCGAGCACGACGATGAGGGCCAGCACGGAGGCCGCATTCACCGGGCCGAGGCCGAGGTCGGCGCCGTGCTTGATATCGGTGAGGTAGGGGATGAGGAAGCCGAAGCCGGCGACGAAGACGAGGCCGATCACGACCGCTCGGACGGTAACTCCGGAAGGCTGGCTGTCCTGCGACGTCACCGCTGTTCGCCCCGTTCCTCTCGCCGCCTCCGCCGTCGCGCCGACGAAGCGGGCCGGGCGGCCGGCCGCGGAATCCGCCCACTCTCGCGCAGCAAAGGAGGACAGTCAAGGGCAGATCGCCGGCCCGACACGCGGCTGCGCCCGGCAGGCATCTGCCGGGCGCTTCGCCTGTCCGCCGAAGGGCGGTCTCTCTCGATGCCTCAGGGGCTGGCCCTCGTCCGCCCGAGGGCGAAGGCATCGGGCGGTGTGGGCTTGCCGGGCTCCCGATGGAAGAAGGTGAGGAAACGAGGGGGGAATGGCAGCCCGAACTGCTCGCTCACCGCGCGGAACATCTCCAGCTCGGACACATAGCCCAAGTCCACGAGGATGCGGCCGAGCTTCTCCTGGGAGCGCCTTTGCTGTGCCAACGCGTCGCGGAGCTGGCCTGAGGTGATGAGGCCGTTCTCCACCATCAGCTCGCCGAGGAGCTTCCTGAACTGGCTCTCTGCCTCCATCGCCGATCCCTTCTTGGGGGCTGCGGCCATGGAATGCCTCATGCCGTTCCGCGTGTCCAATATTGCTGCCCGTAAGAGCGCTTTCTTCCTCTTAAGCCTATGTGGAATCCTCCTCCGGGTGGGTGGCGCATGAGGTGATTCGCGAGACAGAGGAGGGTACGGGCGGCACGCGCAGGTGAGATCACATGTCTGCTCCCGCCGCTTGGCGGCGGAAGCGGCTCGAAACAAGAGCCCCGCCCGGAGGGGGCGGGGCTCTGATCGTCACCAGCTTCGGGCGAACTCAAGGCACAACTGTGATCTCGTCGCTGGCCTCGAACGAGACGCCGCCGTAATCTGCAAGCAGTGTGCCGGTGAGGGTGGCAACGCCCTCCCCGGGCATCCACACGTCTGGGTTATCGACGAACTGGCACACAAGATCGTCCCATCCATCGGGGACGCCTTCCGGGCCGCTCACATCTTCGATGGAACACTGCGGCACGCCATTGCCCTTGACATTGACCGCCATACCGCCGAACTGAAGCGTGCCTCGTCCGACCCACGTCACATCGAAGTCAGCGCTGCCCAGAATCGCGACGGGGATGACCCCGTGGCCATTGATGTTGATCGCATTCGGGTAGCTGCCAGGCTTGATGTCAATGGCGACCGGCACGGGCAGCGATTCTGCCTTGGCCCAATTGTACGTGCTGTAAGGCTGCGAGAAGTTGTAGAAGGCCCATCGCCCCTGGCCGAAAAGACCGCTGAGGTCGATCTGCGGCTGACCATTCACATAGACCTTGAGCTTCGTGGGCGTGTACTCGAGCCGCACCTTGATGAAGGCCTTCCACCAGCCAACGTTGCCGAGCGTGCTAGCCCGGGCCAGTTCCTCCACACCGTTGTTCAGATCCGAGGAGGTGTGGTCGAAGTTCACGTGACCCCACAGCTCGTCCGCCGTGGGCATCCCGAAGACGTTGGATACGGCGAGTCCTATGTAGGCCGTGCTCCCGGGGGTGTCCGAGGGCGAGCCGAAGTTGAAGTACTGAGTGCCCCTCTTCCAGTCAATGAGAAGGTAGTCGGCGGACGGATTCGAGGTGTCGCCGGGCTGGAAGCCAACGGCGAAGCCAACGTAGTCGTCATCCCATGCGGCGGTCTGATACACGTATATATGCGCCTCGAGAGCAGTCCAGAGGGCGGGGAAGTCGCTGTAGTACAGCGTTGGCTCACCGTTGTAGTACTGCCACATCCGTTGGCCCCCAAGGTACGCGTAGGGCCCAAGCCAGGCAGCCGCGGGGAACCCGGGCACCGGTGGATAGGACTCAGCGCTCCATAGATTGAGGTCGACGGGGGTAAGGCTGGCGATGGACGCCGCCGCGGACGCCTCCATGGTGGCCGGTTCGGCGAGCAGGGCCGCTTCGTCCGGCTCGCTGGGCCAGGGGAGACCCTCGGCGTCGACCACCTCCTGAGCGTACGCGGCCGCGCCGATTGCGACTTGGCAAACGAATGCAAACAACACGACGCAAACGAGACTACGTTTCACCCAAACAGCTCCTTTCATGTCGCCGTTTCCTCGCAACAGAACGCCCTTGACCTAGAGACGGCCCGCATTGGTCGGCGGCGCTCGGGCCGATCGGATGCCATGAGTACGTCGGCAGCCCCGGGCTACAGATGCCCGATGGCTGGTCCTGCTTGCCCCGTCCAAGCCCCGGACAGTGGCAGTCCCCGACTCGTTCGCGGGGCCACGCGCAGCCAGTCTTCTTGCCCGGGCCGGGGAATCAGCGGAACCGATCCCTGCTCCGGTGATCATCGGGAGCCGGCGCACAGCGCGGAGCAAGCTACCCCTCATGCCGCCCTCCCCACGGCCAGCGAGCCAACTGGTCGTGGCACTGCGAGTGTGGGTGGCCCAGCTACCAGCTCAGCGTCGGGCTATGGTGAGGAAGCCAATTGCGTGGACGCAGCTGCGAGTCGTAGGTCATGCTCTGCTGCAGGAAGCCATCCGATCTCGCCCAGATCATACATATGCTAGCACCAGGCAGCCGCCAGGTCAAGCTGTCGAAGCCCCTCGCTCGCGATGTTAGCGCCGATCACGTCCCTCGGAAGATGACGATACGGGCTTGCAGGTCGTAGTCGAGGGAGCGCAGCTCCTCCTCCATGATCGCTCTCGCCTTCTCAGCGTTCATCCCGCCGGAGCCGGCCCCGATGAGGGGGAAGGCTATCGAGGTGAACCCTTTCTCATGCGCGAGCGACATCGCGTTCCGCACCGAGTCGCGGATCGAGCGCTCGGAGGCCCGCCAGAGCAGGTTGATCCCGGCCACGTGGATGATCGCTTTGAAGGGCAAGCGCCCGGCCGAGGTCATCACCGCGCTGCCCAATGGCATCGCCCCGGCCCGCCGCAGCTCGCGGAAGGGCCCGGTGCCACCTCGTCTCTTGATCGCGCCCGACACGCCCTGGGGCAGAAGCAGCCACCAGGGGATGATGTTGCGGTTCCATGGATTGACGATGACATCCACGCTTTGGTCGAGGAGATCACCCTCGACAACCTGCACTTCCACGCTCATGTCTCCGATGGGTGGGTGGTGCCCAACTCTCGCGCCAGGGCGAGCGGCCGTCAAGCGCGACGCAAGCAGGAGGGAGGCTGCTGTGTTGCGAAGTCCAGTCGGGTCGGTGACATGCTGATGCCGAGCGATGAGTGCTGATGCAGAATGACGCCGTGGTGACAGTGGCGGACCTGCGCAAGGTGTACGGCCCGGTCACGGCCGTGGATGAGATCTCCTTTGGCGTGCAGCGGGGAGAGATCTTCGGCCTGATCGGCCCGAATGGCGCGGGCAAGACCACCACCATCGAGTGTATCGAGGGGCTTCGCCGCCCCGACGGCGGCCGCGTGGAGGTGCTCGGGCTCGACCCGCAGAGGGAGGGCGACTCCCTCCGGCCGCGCATCGGGGGGCAGCTTCAGGAGTCGGCACTGCAGGATCGCCTCCGCGTGTGGGAGGCGCTCGACCTGTTCGCCAGTCTGTACGGGAAGTCGGTGGACTGGGAGCCGCTGCTCGACCACCTCGGACTGGCCGCCAGCCGCAACACGGCCTTCGCGAAGCTGTCGGGCGGGCAGAAGCAGCGGCTCTTCGTCGCGCTGGCCCTGGTGCACGACCCCGAGATCGTGCTCCTCGATGAGCTGACTACCGGGCTCGACCCCCAGGGCCGGCGGGGCGTGTGGGAGCTGATCGCCGACATCCGCAAGCAAGGCAAGACGATCGTGCTCACCACTCACTTCATGGAGGAGGCGGAGCGGCTCTGCGACCGCGTCGCCGTGCTCGACCGGGGGAAGATCGTGGCCCTCGGCTCCCCGGAGGCCCTCATTCGAGAGCTGGGTGAGGAGAGCCGGATCGTCTTCTCCATCGAGGCGGGCCTCGATCGCGAGTCGGTGGCGAACCTGCCGTCCGTGACCCGGGTCGAGATCATCGGCGAGCGCGCCATCGTGCACGGGCACAGCGAGAGGATGATGGTCGAAGTCGTGAACGCCCTCAGCGGGGCCGGCTTCCGCTTCCGCGACTTCCGCACGGAGCAGCCGAGTCTGGAGGACGTCTTCCTCCGTCTGACCGGCCGATCGATGCAAGAGGGCGAGGAGGCGTAGCATCATGCGCGGGCTCTGGAAGCTGATGTGGGTCGAGGCGAAGCTCTTCTCGCGGGAGCCGATGCTGGGCTTCTTCACCCTCGTCTTCCCGCTCATGATGCTGTTCTGCTTCGGCGGTATCTACGGCAACGAACCCAACGACTACTTCGGCGGGTTGGGCATGGTGGATGTCTCGGTGGCGGGCTGGACCGCCCTCGTCATCGCGACCAGCGCCTTCATGTCTCTCGCGGTTTCCGCGGCTGCCTATAGAGAGCAGGGGATTCTGCGCCGCCTCCGGCTAACTCCCCTCTCGCCGCTCGCCGTTCTCGCCGCCCAGGTAGCGGTGCTCTTCGTGATGACGGGCCTGGGCATGCTGCTGCTCATCATCGCCGCGAAGCTGGTGTATGGCCTGCGGTTCGACGGCTCGGCCCTCAGCGTTGCGGGCGCGTTCGCCCTCGGCGCTCTCAGCATGTTCTCTCTGGGGTTCGTTGTGGCGGGACTCGCGCCCACGGCCCGCGTCGCCCAGGTCGTCGGCATGGTGCTGTTCTTCCCCATGATCTTCCTGTCCGGCGCCACGATACCACTGCAGGCCATGCAGGGGGCCATACGCAACTACGTGAAGATCCTCCCCCTGACACACGTCGTCGGCCTGCTGCGCGGGGCCTGGCTTGGGGAGAGCTGGGGCCAGCACCTGACAGAGGTCGCGGTGCTAAGCGGCCTGCTGGTCGTCGGCGTGCTCATCTCGCTGAAGACCTTCCGCTGGGAGTGAGCGGCGGGCAGCAGGGGAACGGTCTGCCTGGGCCGACCACGGCCGCGCTGACTCCACCCGCGGCACGACCCGATGCAGCAGCCCCCAGCCGCGGCCTCAGAGGCCCGCCGGCGGGAGGACGGTGCGCTCTTCCGACGAAGTGAGGCCGTGCCGCCACGTGTTCCGGCTGTGGCGCCTTCTGCCATGCAGGCCGATGACCTCATCAATCGTCTCACGCACTCCTTCTCCGACCGGCAGCTCTTCCTGGTGGGCGGGTGCCTGCGCGATCGCCTCCTGGGGCGAGAGAGCAGCGACCTCGACCTGGCCACCGACGCCCGGCCGGAGGAGATCCGAGATCGAGTGGGCGACTGGGCCGACTCGGTGTGGTCGGTGGGCGAGAAGTTCGGGACGGTGGGTCTGGAGAAGGGCGGCACGAAGGCGGAGATCACGACCTTCCGCGCCGACACCTACGACGGAGTCTCGCGCAGGCCGGAGGTCACCTTCGGAGAGAGCATCGGCGACGACCTTGCGCGCCGCGACTTCACCATCAACGCCATCGCCCAGAGCGTACACTCCGGCGAGGTGCTGGATCCCTTCGGCGGCCAGCAGGACCTGGCGGCCCGGCTCGTGCGGTTTGTCGGCGAGCCCGAGGCGCGGATTGCCGAGGACCCACTCCGCATGCTGCGGGCGGTGCGTTTCTGCGCGCAGCTCGGGTTCGAGCTCGAGCCGGCCGCAGCCGCTGCCATCGCTACCTCCGCCGCGGAGCTCCGGCGCATCTCGTGGGAGCGCATCCGAGATGAACTCGATGGCGTGATGCTCTCGCCTCGCCCGGACGAAGGTCTCGGCCTGACCATCGATCTCGGGCTGGCCCATCACTTCATGCCGGAGCTGGAGCGCCTCCACCTGCCTGAGCCGACGCGCCACATGATGAAGGATGTGCTCGACCACACGCTGGAAACGGTCCGGCTGGTTCCCGCCGACAAGATGCTTCGGTACGCGGCCCTTCTCCACGATATCTCAAAGCCCGAGACCCTCAGCACCGACGACTCCGGCGTCCACTTCCTCCGGCACGAGAGAGTCGGCGCCGAGCAGGCCCGCGCCATTCTGAGTCGGCTGCGCCAACCCGCCTCCCTGATCCACCAGGTGGCGGTGCTCATCCGCCACCACCTGCGAATTCCGTACTACACCTCAGAGTGGAGCGACGGCGCGGTCAGGCGGCTCATGTTCGACCTGGGGGATCAGCTTGGGTCGGCCATCGCCCTGGCCGAGGCGGACGTGGCCGCCAGCGACCCGCGCGACCGAGAGGAGTTCGAGGCGCGGCTGCAGGAGCTGCGCTCCCGCATCGAGGAGATCGGCGAGGCGGCCGAGATCGCGCAGATGAAACCGTTGCTCAGCGGCGATGAGGTGATGGAACTGCTCGGCCTCGAGCCCGGACCGAGGGTGGGGGAAATCCTGGACTTCCTGCTCGAAGAGCAGATCGAAGGCCGCATCGCCACCCGCGAGGAAGCCGAGGCCGCGGTGCGGGACAAGTTCGGGTCGGGAGGGCAGTAGCTCCCGCCACGCGAAGGCGAGGCCGCGCTGCGATTACAGCGCGGCCATGCAAAACGGCGGGCCATGCGGCCCGCCGCAGCACTTCCACCCTCTCCGGCCGAGGCGCTAGGCCAAGGCCTGAACGGCTAGGCTACGGCCTGGACGCTCTTGACGTCGGGGACCTTCTCCTTGATGATCCGCTCGATCCCCATCTGAAGGGTCATCTGCGCCATGGGGCAGCCCTTGCAGGCGCCCTGCAGGCGCACCTTCACGATGCCATCTTCGGTCACCTCGACCAGCTCCACATCGCCGCCGTCACGCTGCAGCGCCGGCCGGACCTCCTCCAAGGCCGCCTCGACTTTCTCTTTCATCCGCTCTCCTCCAATCCCAGATCGCCGCACACTGCGCGGCTCACCACGGGCCGGCTCTCTCGGACGGCCTCGATTATGCTTACCTTACCCGATGGTCGTGGACTGATCCTCTGCCGGGACCGCCCTCTTGTCCGGCCTCCGCGCCATCGCGGCTCGTCTCACCCCTGCTCTCGCGGCTCCACCGGCACGGGCGCGTCGCTGGCGATGAACTGCCAGTGCCTGAAGATGTCCTGGGCCTCCGGCGTCTGCAGGAACGCCAGCAGCTTCTTGCCAGCGTCGGGATTCTTCGCCTCCTTCAGCACCGCCCCCTCGCAGCTGAAGGGTTGGTACAGCTCGGCTGGGACCTGTGCGGCCACCTTCAGCATCTTCGGCTGCGTCGGGGACTCGCCCGGCTCGTGCACCTCCACCGCGCAGGGGTAGTAGCCGATGCTCGCCTCGGCCTGGCCCTGAGCCGCCGTGTCCTTGCTGTCCGCCGCGAAGCGGGCAAACAACACCTTGCCCTCGACCTGCTCCCAGATGCCGGCGTTCTTCAGAGCCTCCACAGCGTGCTTCCCGACGGAGTTGACCTCGGGGTCGGGGATGGTGATCGTCTTCACCTCGGGCTTGACCAGGTCTTCGATGGTCTCCACGCTAGCGGGATTCCCTGCCGGCACCATGATGGCGAGGGAGTTCTCCGCGTACTCCACCCGCGTTCCCTCCATGATGAGCCCGGCCTGCTCGATCTGGTCGGCCTCGAGATCGCCCATGGTGAGGAACACATCGGGGTGCGCGACGCCGTCGACGATCTTCATCACGATCGGCACCATGTTCTCCATCACCCAGTCGATCTCCAGGTCGGGGTTCTCCGCCTGGAAGAGCTTCAGGGTCTCCGAGAAAGGACCGATTTGGCCGCAGGGCACCATCACCTCGAGCTTGCTCTCGGTAGTCGATCCCTGTCCGCCACAGCCGGCCGCCAGCGCGAGCGCGGCCGCAGCCGCGAGGATGGCAAGCCATAGTGCTGTTCGTCTCACCTTCTCCTCCTCAGGTGCAGGGCAGAGCGAAGTCGAACGTATGATACCGCCGTTCGCTGCGCGCCCGCAAGGAGCTCTATCGCGCTTCAGCGAACGAAGCTGCACCGCGCAGCTTCGCGTGCCATGCCACTACGTACAGTGTCGCGGACGATCCTGAAAGAGCTATGAACAATATGCGTCGATTTGCCGCCCAATGATCCCGTCCCTGACCGGCATCCACTTCCTCATCACCTACGGCTGCTCGGCCGAATGCGCCCACTGCTTCGTCTGGGGGTCCCCGGATCGCACGGCCGCCATGACCGCCGAGCAGGTCGACGGCTTCCTCGACGAGATCGTCGCGCTCGGCCAGATCACCGACGTCTGCGCCGACGGCGGGGAGCCGTTCGAGGAATACGACGTGTTCCTGCACTTCCTCCGGCGGGCGACCGCGCTGGGCCTCTCGGCCTCCGCGCTCACCAACGCCTCCTGGGTCGAGTCGCGGGAGCAGGCCGTGGAGCGAATAGGGGAGCTGATGTCGGCCGGGCTCGGCAACCTTGGGATCAGCACCGACCAGTGGCACCGGGAGCACGTGCCCGTAAAGCGCGTCGACCTGCTGCTAGAGGTGTGCGAGGAGGCCGGGCTGGGGACGGCGCGCATGGAGAGCACGCTGGAGGGCGTGATGTTCCGCGGCCGGGCGGCGGAGAAGCTCGCGGGCGAGATGCCGACCAAGCCGCCGGAGAGCTTCACGGAGTGCCCGCACGAATCGCTCGGCGCGCCCGGCCGCGTGCACCTCGACTGCCACGGCTTCCTCCATCTGTGCCAGGGCCTCACCCTCGGCCGCGGCTCGATGGCCGACGCCATCGCTCGCTTCGATCCGCAGGATCATCCCATCGTGCGGCCGCTGCTGGAGGGCGGCCCCCATGCGCTGGGCCGGTTCGCGGCCGAGCGCGGGTTCGAGCTTGCGCCGGGCTACGTGGACGCCTGCCACCTCTGCTACCGGGCGAGGGAGTTCCTGCGCCCCGAGTTCCCCGATCTGCTCGCCCCTGACGAGATGTACGGCGGCTGAGAGCGCCGCCACACGGCCGCAGGAACATTCGGCACCTCCCCGTAGTCTAACTACTAAGCGCCGGGCCAATGCGGCTCGCGGCCGGCGCGCAAACGCCGTGTCGAGGAGGCAGTAGCCATGTCGACCGAAGGCAAGGCGAACTGGAAGCGTCGCGCTGTCGTGTACGGCCTGCTGGGCGGACTGGCCCTTGTGGTCCTCTCGATGATCCTTTCCGCGTTCGGGCGCCAGGCCCGGACCCAATTCGTCCCCGGTGTCGGCATCGTGGAAGCCGAGGAGTATCAATCGTGGGGAGCTTCAGCAGAGCATGACGCCTCCCCGAAGGGCGGCGGCTTCGCAGGCGGAGGGATGCGCGCCGGGGGCCGCGGCCGCAGTGTCGTGCGCATGGAGGCAGGCCCAGCCGCCCCGACGCGGACCGACCCCTTCCAGACATTCGAGACGCCTGGTGGCGCGCCAGGCGTCCCAGCACCTGGGTTTGAGATCGCGCTGGCCCTTCAGGCCCCTATGACGCCCATGCTCATCCGCACCGGCAGCCTGCGGATGCGGGTGGAGGATGTGGAGAAGTCCCATGAGGAGGTCGTCCGGATCGCCCGCGAGGCCAACGGCTACCTGGCCAACACGAGCCTGAGTTCCGAGCACGGCCCCCCGCGGGCGAACATGACGATCCGCGTGCCATCGGCGAACTTGGATGATGTGATAGCCGAGATCGCGGCCCTCGGCAAGGTGCTGAAGAGGGATATCAGCACTCAGGAGGTGACCGAGGAATATGTCGACCTCTCCGCCCGCCGACGCAACCTCGAGCGCGAGGAAGAGCGGCTGCTGGAGCTGCTCAAGCGGGCCGGCAAGATCTCCGACCTGCTCCAGGTCGAGCAGTACCTCGGCAATGTCCGCGGCCAGATCGAGCGGATCGCCGGCCGCATGCGATACCTGGAGAACCGGGTCGGGCTCTCCACGCTCAACATCGACCTGGAAGGGCCCGAGCCCGCGCCCAGCGTGGGCGGACCGGCCTGGGCCGCGAAGGATATCTACCGCCAGGCGATCCGGTCCCTGCGAGCGACCGGCCGCGCCTTCGCCGAGATCGGCATCTGGCTCGGCGTCTACGCCGTGGTGTGGGTGCCGATCCTGCTCATCGTGATCTGGCTCCTCCGCCGCGCCCTGCCGCGGCCCGAATCGGAGGCGGCCGCAGGGAAGTAGCGGCAGCCCATCAGAGCTCGAGATGTCGGACTGCTCGGCAGGGAGGTGCTCCTGCCGAGCACGTCTTGGCCCACGGCCGCCTTCGTTGACCTGGCGGCCTTCCCGTGATATGATTTCTCGGGTCCAGGGGGGTGCGTGGGAGGCGGTTCCGCTTCTCGCGATTGCCCCTACACTTGCACGCGACCACAAAGGAGCGCTGCCGTGAAGGGCATTCTGCGCCTTGCTCTGGCTGTCTGTCTGATCGGCATCGCAGCACTGGCCGCAGCCTCCGAAACAGCCCCTGAAGTAGCCATCACGACGCCCGAAGAAGGGCTCACCATTGCCTCGCGCACGGTGACGGTCGAAGCGACCTACACCGCGCGGGAGGACGCCGTCGTCGAGGTCGTCGAGCTCGTGATCGACGACATGACCGTGGACGTCCGCGCCGTCGATCCGCCGCAGGCCGAGGGCGTCGTCTCCTTCGTCTGGACAGCCCGCGACCACACCGACGGTGACCACACTGTGTGTGTGCGAGCCGTTGATTCATATGGCGAAGTGGGCAAGGCAGCGATCACGGTCCTGCTCCGGCACAGCCACCCGCGGCCCGGCGAGGGCGTGCGCATCATCTCACCCGCGGACGGCGGCACCGTTTCTGGCGAGCAGCCGATCCGGATTCGGATCGATCAGCCCAAGCTGGCGCGCTACGTGATCTTCCTCATCGACGATGTCTTCAAGGCCATGAGCAACGTGCGGCCATTCACTTATGTCTGGGACACGACCCGCTACCTCAACGGCCCGCACAGTCTGAAGGTCAAGGCCTACCTCGGCGGCCAGTGGGAGGCCATCTCGCCTGTGGTCCGCGTCAATGTCAGCAACCCCAGCGGTGCCACCGCCATGCGAGCTCCCAAGCCAGCCGCGCCACCTGCGCGGCCGGCTCGCGCAGGCACGCCCACCTTGCCGCCGCCGATGCGCACAGAGAGCCCGACACCCTTGCCACTGCCGGCGGCCGTCCCCGACCAGGAGGTGGCACTGCCAGGCACGGCGCCCTTCGTCAGCCCGGCGGGCGACCTGATCAGGCCGCCGGCGCCGACGCTGGCTCAGCCGCTGCCAACCTCCGAGCCAATCGAGATCGCCGCGCTGCCACCAAGCGTCGAACGGCCCGCCGTCGCGATGGAAACGCCCGTCGGACCGGCGACGAGCGCGGATGTTCCCGCGATAGCGCCCGCCGAGGCCCCGGCCCTTCCCGTCCTTGTGCCCCGAACGCCGGTCGCGGCTCCTCTGGAGATCGCTCTGCTGGAGGCGGAGGCCCTGGCCGCTGCGGCTCCGGCGATGCCGACGGCCGAGGTGGTGGCCGCGCCGATGACTCTGGAGGCGGCCCCCCCGATTGACAGCCAGGTGGTGGAGACGGCCCCGCCGGCGGCTTCCGGAATTGAAGTCGTCATGCTCCCGCCGCGGTTCGTCGAGCGCAAGCCCGCGCCGCGAGTGATCGCCGAGCCTGCGCCCGCGCCGGCCGAAGTCGTCTACGTCGTGCAGAGCGGCGACTGGCTGAGGCGGATCGCGGCCGAGACGGGCGTGCCCGCGACGGACATCGCACGGGCGAACAACCTGGAGAACCCGAGCCTGCTCCGCCCCGGCCAGACGCTGGTCATCCCGACCGTCCCCCTCTATCTCGACCGGCGGCCGGTGACCTCGGGGGTGCCGACCGTGATCGTAGACGGCCAGGCGATCACCCCGTTCCGTCCGGTGATCGAGGAGGCCGGCGGGGTGGCGATGTGGGATGGAGCCGAGCGCCGTGCCAGCGCCTTCGCCCGCGGCCACGAGATCGCGGTGACCATCGGCAGCGATCAGGCGCAGGTGGACGGCGGCCAAATCGCGATGGGTGCGCCGGCCGCGCTGCGGTCGAATCGAACGGTGGTGCCGGTGCGGTTCCTCGGCGATGCGCTCGACCTGATGCTCCAGTATGAGGATGGCATTATCCACCTCGCGAGCCGGTACTAGCGGGCGCGCATATAAGGATATGCACAACAGGGAGCGGCGGACATGGGTCCGCCGCTCTTTCCATTGGCCGAGAGGCCGGGCGGAACATTTCTTCCGAGCCAGGGGTCTAAATGGTTGGGTGCGATGGGACCGTTGTCTTCCCACCTAAGGAGAGATTGACCGTGAACAAGAGAATCGCTTATCTGATTGCACTCACGGCCGTCGGGATCGCCGTCTGCGCGGCTCTCGGCGTGACCTCCGCAGCCAACTCGGGCGAGATATCGCCTCTCCAGACCATCGTCAGGGGCCAGAGCCGCTGGCTCGCCGGCGGCCCGGCCGCGCTGAGGATAATCGTCACCAACCACGACACCGGCAAGCCAGTGGTGGGCGCGGCCCACATCGCGATCACGCCCACCGACCAGCAGGCCATCGGCCGCATGAATCTGTACAGCGGGCCGCTGAAGAACGGCACGCTGGAGGCGCAGTTCACCGTGCCCGACCTGAACCCGGGAAGCTATGAGCTATCGGTGCGCGTGGTGTCGAGGCTGGGGATCGATGACGTGAAATCATCTGTCACCATCGCCCGCGAGACGCGCATCTTGCTCACCGCCGACAAGCCGCTCTACCAGCCCGGCCAGACGATGCACCTGCGCGCCCTCGCCCTGCGCCGGCCGACGATGGCCCCGGCCGCGGGGGAGCCGATCACCCTCGAAGTGGAGGACGCCAAGGGCAACAAGGTCTTCAAGAAGACCATCGAGGCCTCGAAGTTCGGCATCATATCGGCCGAGTTCACCCTCGCCGACGAGATCAACATGGGGCGCTACACCCTCCGTGCCGTCACCGAGGACGGCCAGGCCGAGCGCACCGTCGAGGTGAAGCGCTACGTGCTTCCCAAGTTCAAGGTGAGCCTCACCACCGACCGCTCCTACTACCTGCCGGGCGAGACGCTCACCGGCAAGGTCCAGTGCGACTACTTCTTCGGCAAGCCCACCTCGGGGGCCGATGTGCTCATCACCGTCTCGACCTTCGACGTGGAGTTCCACGAGGTGGCGGAGATCGTCGGCGAGACCGATGAGAACGGCACCTTTCGCCTGGAGACCGACCTTCCCGACTACTTCGTCGGCCAGCCGCTGGAGCAGGGCAAGGCCTTCGTCAAGCTCGACGTCGAGGTGACCGACAAGGCCGACCACACGGAGAAGGTCACGGAGATGGTGCCCATCGCCAAGGACCCGCTCGTGATCACCGTCGTGCCGGAGTCGGGGCAAGTGAAGCCCGGCGTGGACAACGTCATCTACATCTTGGTGGCCCGGCCCGACGGCACCCCAGTCGCCACCGCATTCAAGCCCAGCTTCCTCACGCAGGACACGATAGCAGCACCGCCTGCGCCTATCGGCCCGGGGGCCAAGTGGATCGCACCGGCCAGCGGGGACGCGTTTCGCACCGATGAAATGGGGATCGGCGAGATCCTTCTGAACGCAGCGATATGCGACGCGAAGGTGCTCCGCGGGCTCGCCATCTCGGTCGCCAATCCGCGTGCGCGGCGCAAGGTGACTCGCTCAGTCGATCTGCCCGTCGAGTCGGCCGAGCATTCTCTCATCCTCCGCGCCTCCCACGCCCTGGCCAAGGTCGGCGGTGCGGTCGGGTTCACCGCCATCTCGACCAAGCAGCGCGGCACGACCTATGTCGATGTGATCCGAGACAATCAGACCGTGCTCACCCGGGCCGTCGACCTGAGGGGCGGCCGCTCGAAGTTCGAGCTTCCGCTGACGGCCGACCTCCAGGGGACGCTGGAGGTGCACGCCTATCAGATTCTGCCGGACGAGAACATCATCCGCGACACGCGCCTGCTCTATGTGGAGCCTGCCGACGACCTCGTGGTGGAGGTGAGGCCGAACCAGGATACGTACCGACCGGGCGACCCGGCCGAGCTGAACTTCGCCGTTCGCGATCAGCGGGGCCGGCCCACGCTGGCCGCACTGGGCGTCACCATCGTGGATGAGAGCGTGTTCGCGCTGCAGGAGATGCAGCCGGGGCTGGAGCGCATCTACTTCGCGCTGGAGCGGGAGCTGCTCACACCGCGCTATGAGATTCACGGCTTCACGACCGAGGGCGTCATCCGCGGCAAGCTCCCGTTCGAGAAGCCGGAGGCGGCCGAAGATGAGGCCCTGCGCCAGCGGGCGGCGGCGGTGCTGTTCGCTGCCTCGCAGACGCGGGACCCGTACACGCTCAATGTCAACACCTACTACACACGCCTGCAAGAGGCCATGGTCGCGTGGGTCAAAGAGATCGCTCGCGACGCGGAGAAGATCGACCGCGCCCTCCGCCAGTACGAGCGGAAGCACGGGCACCATCTCAACCCTGACGACGAAGACATCTCGGCCCTCGTCGATGAGGGGCTGCTCAAGAAGAGCGACCTGCGAGACCGCTGGAACAATCCCTACAAGGTCCGCTGGCGTGGGGTCAACTGCTGGCTCGAATCGGCCGGCCCCGACGGCAAGTGGGAGACGAGGGACGACCTCCGCGGCATCAGCCAGTGGATGCGAGAGGGTGAGCTTCGACGCCAGCCGATGGTGGGGATGGCGAGGGGCGGGGTCGCGGGCCCCGACCTCGTCTTCGAGGAGCGGATGGAGATGGATGCCATGAAGGCCCTCGCCGCCCCGGCGGCCAAGCCGGCCGAGCCCGGCCAGCCGCAGGTCCGCCTGCGCCAGTTCTTCCCCGAGACGATGTACGTCAATCCGGCCGTCATCACCGATGAGCGCGGCCGCGCCTCGGTCACGGTGCAGATGGCCGACTCCATCACCACCTGGCGCATGCAGACCCTGGCCTCCTCCCAGCGCGGCCAGCTCGGCAGCGCCACCACCGGGCTTCGGGTCTTCCAGGACTTCTTCATCGACATCGACCTGCCGGTGGCACTCACGCAGAATGATGAGATCTCGATCCCGATCGCGGTCTACAATTACCTGCCCGACTCGCAGACGGTGAAGCTCTCGCTGGAGCTCGAACCCTGGTTCGAGCTCGTCGGCGACGAGGCCGAGAAGTCGCTCGACATCGCCGCCTCGGACATCCGGCCGGTCTACTACCGCATCAGGGCGAAGGGCATCGGCAACCACTCGTTGACCGTGCACGCTCGCGGCTCTCGGCTGAGCGATGCCATCAAGCGAAGCATCGACGTGCTGCCCGATGGCGAGGAACGCCGCGACACCTGGAACGACCGCCTCGAAGGAACGGTCGAGCGGCAGGTGACGATCCCGAAGCAGGCCATCCCGGGCGCCTCGACCATCCTCGTGAAGATCTACCCCGGCCTCTTCAGCCAGGCCGTGGAGGGGCTGGACTCGCTGCTGCGCATGCCGTTCGGGTGCTTCGAGCAGACGAGCTCGGTGACCTATCCGAACATACTCGTGCTCGACTACCTGAAGTCGACGAAGCAGGCGAAGCCCGAGCTTCAGATGAAGGCCGAGCAGTACATCAACGTCGGCTACCAGCGGCTGCTCTCCTTCGAGGTGGAGGGCGGCGGCTTCTCCTGGTTCGGCAATCCGCCCGCACACAAAGTGCTCACTGCCTACGGGTTGCTCGAGTTCAGTGACATGAGCCGCGTGCACGAGGTAGACCTGAACGTCATCTCTCGCACGCAGCACTGGCTCGCCGGCCTCCAGCAGAAGGACGGCACCTGGGAGCGCGATCAGGGCGGCATCGCCGAGGGCATCATCAACCGCCAGACCGACACCCTCCGCGTCACCGCCTACATCGCCTGGGCGCTCGCCGAGTCGGGCTACCCGGGAGACTCCGTCGAGCGGGCCCTCGGCTATCTCGACAACCACTGGCGGGAGGCGAAGGACCCCTACGCGCTGGCCGTCATCGCCAACGCCTATCTTAGCGGCGGCGGGATGGCCGATCTCGGGCACACTTACCTGACGGACACGACGCGAGAGGTGCTCGCCGAGCTCGCCAAGATGGCGACGGTCGAAGACAACATCGCCTACTGGAAGTCGGCCGGGCCGACCTTCACCTCCGCGCAGGATGGATCGGCCGACCTCGAGACCACCGCGCTGGCGACGTACGCGCTGGTGAAGTCCGGCCGCAACGTGGATCTCACGAACAAGGCGATCACCTACCTCATCCAGTCGAAGGACAGCTTCGGGACCTGGCAGACGACCCAGGCGACGGTGTGGTCGCTGAAGGCGCTGCTCCTCTCGCTGCGCAAGGCGGCCGAGGAGGTCGACGGCACCGTCACCGTTTCGGTCAACGGCGAGGAGGCCGGCTCCTTCCGCATCACCCAGGCCGACTACGAAGTGGTGCGGCAGGTGGATGCGAAGAACCTGGTGCGCGTCGGCAGCAATGATGTGCGCATCACGCTGAAGGGCAAGGGCGCCGCGCTCTACCAGATCGTGAGCAAGTACTACCTGCCGTGGGCGATGGTGCAGCCGCCGCCGGATGAGCTTCTCACGATAGACGTGAGCTACGACCGGAAGCTGCTCGCCACCAACGACATCATAACGGCAACGGTGCGGGTGGTGAACAACGACCCGCGTGACGCCAACATGGTCGTCATCGACCTCGGCCTCCCGCCCGGGTTCGCGCTGATGACCGAGGACCTCGACAAGCTTGTCAAGAGCGGGACCATCGAGAAGTACAGCGTGGCCGCCCGCCAGATCATCGTCTACCTGGACCGGCTGGCCTCGCGGAAGCCGTTGGAGTTCTCCTATCGGCTGCGGGCGAAGTTCCCCGTCAAGGCGGCGACGCCGGCCTCGCGTGTCTATCGCTACTACAATCCCGAGATCGAGGCGACCGCCGAGCCGGTCGCGCTCGAGGTACGATGAATCGGCTTCACCGGAGGTGATGAAAGTGAAAGTTAGAGGATTGCTTGCGCTGATAGCCGTGATGGCCGTGGTCGGGCTGGGACCCGCGCCCGGCCCGGCGGAGGAAGAGGCGGAGTGCCGCCTGCAGCCGTCGACCGGAGCGATCGATGCCTACATCTCGCAGCTCAAGGTCGGCCCGCCGAAGCGGCATGCCAACCTCACGCTCTACCCCATCTTCGCCGACGGCGTGACGGCGCCCAACGTGGACCTCACGCTCGACGAAGCGATGGAGCGCGGACTGCTGCAGATACGCGAGCTCAGCCCGGCCGAGGTCAACCGGGTGCTGCTGATGAGCTCGTGCAAAGAGCCGATCTTCGTCATGGGCGGCGAGATGCTGACTGGAGCGAAGCAGGACCGCATCGTCGGCGACGACCTGATAATCCCGGCGGGAGGCGACCTCGCGATACCGGTCTTCTGCGTGGAGCACGGCCGCTGGGTGGTGAAGAGCGACACCTTCGCCAGCGGCTCCTTCCTCGCCACCAGCGAGGTGCGCAAGGCGCGGGCCGCCGCCGACCAGGGCGAGGTGTGGCACCAGGTGGCGGCCGAGCAGGAGCGCCTGGAGGCGCCGAGCGCGACCGGCACGCTGCAGTCCGTCCAGGACAGCGACGAGGTGAAGGAGCAGATGGAGCCCTACAAGCGCGCCCTGTGCGACCTGCCCCTGGACGTTGGGAAGGCCCGCGGTGTCGTCGCCTGTGTCGGCGATGAGATCATCGCGGCCGATGTGTTCGGTTCCCGCGCGGTGTTCGCGCAGCTCTGGCCGAAGCTGCTCGACTCCTACGTGATCGACGCGGTGGGCCGTGATGCCGGCGGCCGTCCGCCCGACGCGGTTCGCATTAAGCAGTGGCTGATGAGTGTCGCCGACGCGGAGCGGAGCTTCAAGCGAACTCCCGGCGTCGGCACGCTCTGTCAGCTCAGCGGCCGCTTGCTCATGGGCTCCGCGCTTCTCTACGAGGGCGGCGTCGTGCACATGGAGCTGTTCGCCAAGGAAGGCCCTGAAGTCGTTCCCTTCAACCGCCTCGACTTCCGCCGAGATCGGCTGGAAGAGGAAACCGACGAGCCGGAGCCTGCGCGCTAGGAGAACGTTACTCTGCCTCCCTCACCCGGGGCGGGAGCATGCCTCCCGCCCCGCTCGTTGGCCGGGGATCATCCCTCCTCCCAGACCATCGCCAGGAATCTGTCGAGGAGGCCGGACGAGATGAACAGCTCGACTGCGTCCATGTCCGTGCGGGTGTCGTGCCCCCACAGAGCGACGCGTCGCTCGCCGCGCTCGATGTCGTGGTAGATCAGTATATTGCCTGTGCTGACCTCCCTATCGCGGGGCAGTTCGTCCCTCAGCCGCCTGGTCATGGCACTCCAATCGGGGTGACCGATCGCGATCAGTGGGCACTCCAGGTAGGCCTCGTCAGACTCCACCTCCGTCTCCGTGACATCCGTTGCCCAGTGGAAGGGCCGGTCCGCCCCCTTCGCGTTGATGGTGTCCACGAGCCGCTTGGCAGGAGCATCGCCCCCGCGTGTGAGCCTCGCGCCGGAAGGGAGGGTGACCAGCACCGTCGCGCTTCGGTCGGGGGACCGCAGCGCTCGCTCGATTCCTGGAGCCACGAACATAGGGTGATACAGCCTCGCGTAGTTGAGCTTCTCCCTGGCCTCCCGCGTCTCCAGCCTTGCCATATGTGTGTCGATGTCGTAGAGCACCTTGCGCATGCTGATCCCCTCTACGCGGATCTCGGAGAAAGCGACCCGGACTCCCGACCTTATTAGGAGGCCCGGCGTCATGCCGCCGAGATCGAAGTCCTCTGCGGCGAGCACGTGCTGTTGGTTGACGAAGATGTGCAGTCGGCCGTGTCTCCTCACGACCTTCAGCACGTTCTCGGCATTCCCCCGATTGACCTGGGGGCACCTCTCGACACGCGCAAGATCGGAAACTTGACCACGGTTGCACTTGAGGATGCCGACGGTTCCATTTCCCTGCAAGCCGAAGGCGTAGAAATCGACGGGCATTGCACTGTGGCCGAACCCAAACGGCCAGTCGTCCGGCCCCTCCAGCTTGGTGACCCGGGCCTCCATCACGAACTCAGAGGTCATGGCCGCCCCGTGGAACGCACTATAGTGCGGATAGCCGGCCCACGGCGGGGGAGCGCCAGTCAGGACGAGGGCGTCGTCTTCCACAGTCGTCACGCCCCAGTCACTGCGCCCAACGACGAACCATTCGAGGCCGCCCTCGAAGTCTTCGGGGTAGTGGAAGTTGGCGCGGTGGCGCACATCGGCCTCCTCCGCCTCGGGCGTATCGAGTGGGGGCGGCGGCTTCCGAGTAGCGAGTGCCTCTGCCGGGGCCACGACTCGCGCTTCGCCCGCGGTTCCTGGGCGCTCCTCGGAGAGCACCGCCGTCGGCCCGGTCCCCATATCTGGCACCATGGCACTCAGAGACGTGATCACCTCCCGCGTGCTCTGGAAGCGATCCCGGGGGGCCTTGCGCAGACATCTCTGGAGCACCTCGCACAGGTCGGCCGCCAGCCCTGGGATCAGCGGCGGATCGTGCGTCAGGATCTGGTTCATCACCGCGGCCGGCTCCTCGGCTTGGAAGGCACGCACACCAGTCAGCATCTCGTAGAAGGTCGCGCCAAGGGAGAAGATGTCCGACCGCGCGTCCAGCCTCTCCCCTCGCACCTGCTCCGGAGACATGTAGAACATCGTGCCCATTGTGGTTCCGGGCATCGTCAGGGTCCGCTCACTGGCCACCGCAGCCAGTCCGAAGTCCGTCAGCTTCGCCTGGCCACCCCGCAGAACCATGATGTTCTCTGGCTTGATGTCCCGGTGGATGATCCCCTGATCGTGTGCATGAGCGAGTGCTTCTCCCACACTGGAGATGATCTCCACCGCGCGGTCCATCCTGATGACCCCGGCGTCGCCGAGGAGTTGGCGGACGGTGTTCCCCTCCAGGAACTCCATCACGATGTAGAGGCTGTCCTCATCTGCCCCGAAGTCCAGCACCTGGCAGATGTTGGGATGGGAAAGGGAGCTGGCCGCCCGGGCCTCTCGCTGGAAGCGCTCGATGGCCTCCCAGCGGGCGCGGGGATCGACGTTCTCGGGCCAGAGCACGGTCTTGATGGCCACCGTCGCGCCCTCGGGCGAGAGCGCCTGGTAGACCGTGCCCATACCCCCTCGGCCCAGCTCGCGGGTGATCGTGTAGTCGGCGATCTTGCGTGTGCCCACGAACGGAACTCCTCGAAGACCCGGGCCTCACAGCGCGAAACCCAGCGAGATCGCCCTAGAGCGCGGATTCGCCCCTGGTGAGAGAAGTGCCTGCCTCGGCCCTGACGCGCGGCAGCGGAAAGCGCGCCCACGAGGAGGCCCCTACCTCCGCGTAGAAGCGCTGAAACGGTCGCGGGTGCTTCTGCGTCTCTCACTGGGGCGCATGAGCAGTTACAGCGGGCGCTCAGCGCGTGCTCAGCGCGGCGCCCCTGCCCGACTTGCCAAAGGAGGCGAGAGGCATGGATCTCCGACACGACATGCTCACCCATGGCGTCAACATCGTCGCCGCCCAGCACGAGGGGCGGCGGGCCGGGCTTGCCGTCGCCTGGGCGACCCAGGCCGGGACCGACCGGGTTGTCATCTGCGTCGGAAGCCACAGCGCCACGCGGGAGCTGATCCTGGGCTCGAAGGCCTTCGGGCTGAGCGTGCTGCGGGCCGATCAGCTCGACGTCTCCCGAAGGTTCGGGACGCAGTCCAGCCGGGATGTCGATAAGTTCGAGGGCCTCGCCTGCCACACCGCCGAGACCGGCTCCCCCCTCCTCGACGACTGCGGCGCGGCCTTCGACTGTGTGGTTGAGGCCGTGCACGATCGGGATGGGGTGAAGCTCATCGTCGGCCGCATCGTGTCGGCGGAGTTCGTGAGAGAGAGCTACGAGCCGCTGCTGTACAGAGAGGGGGACTACTGACCTTGCTGCGGCGGGACCGGCCAGGCGCCGCCCATCCCAGCAGCGCGCAATCAGCGGCGCCTACAGCCTCCCCACCAGCCGGAAGCAGGAGCCGTGGGGGAGGTGCTCGGCCTCGACGCCGGGGAAGGTGTCGTTGACGTACTTAGCGAGTGTGACCATGCCCGGCTCCTCCGAGGTGCCGTGGTTCACCCGGACGATGGGGTGCTGGTTGTCGGCCGAGCACTGGAGGCCCTGCCAGTAGTACACGCCGTCATCGCACACCACCGAGACATCGCAGCCGAGCTGCTGGAAGATGGCCGGATCGCAGAAGCAGCCGGTGCCGATGCCGACCTTCGACACCGCTTGGCCGCCGTCGCCGACCACTTGGACGGCCGGCTCTCCGAGGGCGGCCGTCTTCTCCGCGATCTGCCGCGCAAGCCGATCCAGCGGGATCGGGTCGATGTCATATCGCTGCTGGAGGCCCGTAGCAGTGGCGGCCGCCGCGGCCTCGCCGAGCCCGAGGAACTGCGCCCAGGCATAGGGGATGCCGATGTCGGGCCAGCGGTCCCAGCAGTCGTGGACCCGCAGCACGACGAGCCCGTGCTGCTCGATGAACTCCTTCTTCTCAATCGCGAGGGCGTGGGCGGGGGAGTCCGGCTCCCAGGCGAGGCCCTCCAGCTCCTTGGCATGGGCCCAGAAGGTCGGCTCGTGGGTGATGAGCAGTTCGCACTTGCGCTCGACCGCGGCCCGCACCGCGTCGAAGCTGCTGATCCAACTCACCAGGGCGCGGTCGACCTCGGTCTCAGCGTCGCCGATGATGATGCGATCCACCGTCTTGACGGGATCGACCCAATTCGCGATGGAGATGAAATACTCACGGATCTCGCGGGCGGTCATCAGCTCTTACCTCACACCGGGCGCTGGCGCGTTGCTTTGACGCGGTCGGCGCTCTACCTGCTCGGCTCTCGAACACAGAAGTTGCCGTGTGATGTCGCCGCCGCGTTGAGCTAAGGAGCCGACCAGACCTGCTCCGCGTCCTCGTCGTAGAGCTCGAGCCCCGAGGCGGACAGCGCGGCGCGTGCGACGCCGCTACTGGTGCGAAGCATCACCGCGGGATTGTCCTCCGTGCCGACGAAGACGGTGACGCCGCCCCTGCCCTCCTCGTCCCAGAGTTCGAGGGAGGGACAGCCGTCGCGAGTGAGGCCCATCCGGGCGCGCACCTCCCCGCGATCATCGTAGAGGAAGAGGCCGGGGCCGATGGTCGGCGCGACGCTCAGCCTGGCCCGCACCTCACCCTCGGCATCGACCAGCTCGAAGCGCTGCGCCTGCACCACTTCCGGCGGAGCGGACCTCCCCGCGGCGAAGGCGGCCGCCGCGGCCGCCACGATGCAGAGCGCCGCTATGAACACCCAGGTCGGCTTCATCTGTGCGAGTCTCCTTTCGTTCGCCCTACGGCAGAGCGACGGGTCGAGGCTACCACCGCGATGCGAGGCCCTTGCCCACGGCGAGCTTCTCGGCCCGGCGCCTGATCTCTGGATTGGGATCGCAGAGCGCGAGCTCGAACACATCTTTGTGCTCGGCCGCGTCGAGCACGTCGAGCTGCCTCGCGGTCTCGACGCGGACACATGGCTCGGGGTCCCTGAGGCCGTGCAGGAACCAGTCGGCTGCGCCCTCTCCACCGTGCCTGGCGAGCGCGGCCGTCGCCGCTGCGCGGATGCCCTTGTCCTCGGAGGAGGCGAAGGGGAGGATCACATCCGCCTCCACCTCATCGCAGGAGAGCATGGTATGGAGCGCGGCCATCTTGACCTCGGCCTCGTCGCCCAGGAACATCACACACCAATCGAAGAGGTCTGGGTCGCCGAGTTCGGCGAGGAGCGCCAGGCCGCGGGCGCGGCGGGCCGGCTTGTCGGAGACGAGGCAGTCGAGCGCCTGATCCTCGCGGGGGTCGGCCGGCTCCGCCGGCGGCTCCACTCTCACTTCGATAGTCGCGACCTCCCGCCGGGCGCGCATGGTCTCGAGGTCGATCCGGACGCCCTCGAAGAACTCCGGCAGCCACCGCCGCGCCATGCCGAGCAGCTGCTTCGGCCGTATCTTGCTGTTGGGCTGGGAGGTCATGCGGTTCACCACCCAGCGGGAGAGGCGATCGAGTCCGGGATGCCGTCTATCCACGCCTTTGTAGGGCTTCAGCCCGAGGACATCGTTGATCCAGGCGGCCAGGTCCTCGGGGGCGCTGGGCTGGTCCGCATAGCCCGGATAGCCTGGGTGCGAGCGAAGCACGTTCACCGGGACGGGGGCCTTGATGGCGATGACCCCGCCCCCGTGAAACACCTTCCCCTTGCCGAGGGCCTTGCGCATCTGGGGCAAGTCGATGTCGCAGGTGAGGACCACGGCCGTGTCGCGGGAGCGCTTCGCCTGGGTCTTCGCCCGGCCGAGCGCGTAGGCCCGGGCCTGCGCGAACCAGACCCTGCGGGAGGGCTTCCTCGGGAGGAAACCCTCCGCAGCGATCCGGCGCGCCCGATAGGCGGTTGTGCCGTGATAGACGATCATCTCGCCCAGGCCCTCGAGCCGGCGGCCCCGCTTACTGCCGCAGGCGATAGGTGGTGGGTCGGGAGATCTTCTGGAAGCGCTCCCTGCCCTCCGGCGAGAGGCAGCGGAAGGCCTGCTGGGAGAGGGTAATGCCGCGTCTTCCCAGCCGCGCCGCGATGTTCACCGTCTTGCCGATGACATCGAAGCGCTCCTGCCCCGGGGGGCCGAACGTGCCCTGCAGCACGGGGCCGAAGTGCACGCTCACATTGAGGTAGACGTCAAAGCCGCGCTCCAGTCCCGCCGCCCGGGCGGCCTGCGTGAGCTCGGCCAGTGCGAATACCCCCTGCTCGACCCCCTCCTCGGGGAAGATGACGAGCCCGGCATCGCCCATGAGCTTCACGATCTGCCCGCCGGCCGCCTCCAGATGAGCGGCCGCCAGCGCGTAGAACTCCTGCAGGAAGCCTGCGACCTGCTCGTCCTCGGCCGGAGAGGTCCACTCGGCCATGCGCGAGAGATCGAAGAAGGCGACACCGAGGGTGCGTTGCTCGCAGTCGCGAGGCAGTGCCGCGCCAGACGTGCGAGCGGAGACAGTGGAATCAGACATGAGGCTCTCCCTTCTCTAAGGCATATATCGTTGGTCTCGGCGAGCGAGCCAACTGTCGGTATTATACCTCATCCGGCGCGCCGCGGCAAGCGCGAAGGCCGCTCGCCTCTTGACCGCTGTCGGGTTTCTGCCCGACAATGGGGCTGCAACCCCAGGAGGGGAGCCATGCTGGGACGTGTCGCGCTCGTGCTCGCTGCCGACGCCCACGTCCCCACCGGCCCGGCCGAGGCCACCTTCCCCGATGTGCCTCCCGGCCACTGGGCCTACGACTCTGTCGAGTACGCGGTCGCGCACAACATCGTCGAGGGGTACGGCGATGGGAACTACCATCCCGAGTTGACGCTGACCCGCGGGCAGATGGCCGTCTTCATCGCAAGGGCCGTCGTCGATCCCACGGGCGAGGAGGGCCTGGCCGGCTACGAGCCGCCCGAGCCCCCGACTTTCGCCGACGTCGCAGCCGACTACTGGTCGTACGCTCACATCGAGTACTGCGCGGCCGAGGGGATCGTCGCCGGCTACCCGGACGGCACGTATAGGCCGACCCGGTCGGTCACCCGCGACCAGATGGCAGTGTACATTGCGCGGGCGTTCGCGCTCGCGGCCTGAAGGCCGGAAGAACCTGGGGAAACGTGGAAACCTCACGACAGAGGGTCGCCCGCCTCCCGTGCAGGGCTCGCGGAGGCGTGTTGACGCGAGCCGGCAATTCGGCTATCCTTTGTCCGGGATTGTGCGGACATGAACGCCATCGTGACGACATACGGCATGATGAAGACCAAGCGCCGCGGCGGCGTTCGTGTTCCCGCGCTTGGCTGACCCACAGCCCCAAAGAAGCCGGAACAGGGACGCCAGACCACGAAGTGAGTCTGGCGTCTTAGGTTATCTCGGGGCGCGGCGGGCGCGCCATTTGATCGGGGCGCCCTCGGCTCCGGGAAACTGGAGAGACAGAGCATGCTTCTGGGAACTCAGCGCATCAACGGCGAGGGGATCCTCGAGATCGGCGGCTGCAGCGCCGTCGGTCTGGCGCGGGAGTTCGGCACGCCGCTCTACGTGGTGGACGAAGACTGCCTGAGGCAGACCTGCCGCGACTACCGCCGCGCCTTCGAGTCGCGCTATCCGAGGTCGCACATCTCCTTCTCGAGCAAGGTCTTCACGACGATGGCGATCTGCCGGATCGTCGAGGAGGAGGGTCTCGGCGTGGACGTCTCCTCGGGCGGGGAGCTGCACACGGCCCTTGGCGCCGGCGTGGCCCCGAGCAAGATCGTGATGCACGGAAACAACAAGTCGGCCGAAGAGATGGAGATGGCCGTGGCGGCCGGGGTCGGTCGGATCGGCATCGACTGCTTAGAGGAGATCGGTGCCCTACAGGCGATCGCGGCCGGTCGCGGCGCGACGGCGGAGGTGCTCATCCGCCTCGCGCCCGGAGTCGAGGCCGACACACACACGCACATTCAAACCGGCAAGGTCGATACGAAGTTCGGCTTCTGGATCGTTGACGGCGCGGCCAGGGATGCCGTGGCCGAGATCCTGAAGGCGCCCAACCTCGCCCTGCGCGGGATCAACTGCCACATCGGCTCCCAGATCTTGGACAATGAGCCCTTCGTGCAGGCGGCCGAGATGATGATCGATTTCGCCGCCCAACTGCAGGCAGACTTTGGGTATACTATCGACGACCTGGACCTGGGCGGCGGGCTGGGGGTCAGGTACCTGCCCGGCGATGACGTGCCATCGCTGGACGACTACGCCGAGGCGGTGACCGGTACGGTGAAAGCCTGCTGCGAGAGGAGAGGTCTGCCCCTGCCGAGGCTCATCCAAGAGCCTGGCCGCAGCCTCATCGGGGAGGCCGGCACCACCCTGTACACCATCGGCGTGGTCAAGGACATCCCGGGTGTGCGGACCTACGTGGCGGTGGACGGGGGAATATCGGACAACCCGCGGCCGGCCTTGTACGGATCGAAGTACTCCGCCCTAGTCGCGGACAAGGCGAACCACCCGTCGACCAGAACCGTTCGGGTGTCCGGGAAGCACTGTGAGACAGATACCTTGATCGAGGAGCTGGCGGTCCCCGAGGTCGAGCGCGGAGACATCCTCGCCGTGCAGACCACCGGTGCCTACAACTACTCGATGGCGAGCAACTACAACCGGCTGCCGCGGCCCGCCTCGGTGCTGGTGTCGGGCGGCAGAGCCGAGATCATCGTGGAGCGCGAGACTCTGGACGATCTGACGCGGCTCGACCGGGTTCCGAAGCGGCTGCGCGCAGCCGAGAGGGAAACGGCCTCCTAGCACATGACCCTGCAGTTCCTGACAATACTCGCCGCGGCGGGCTGCCTCGGCATGCTGGCTCTAACGCACAACGCGGCCGCGGAGTACTTCATGTTCTCCGTGTTGGTGGCCGTGCTGCTGGTGAGCTATGCGAGCTCGCGGCTGTCCACCCGCGCCCTCAGGCTGCGCCGCGAGGCGACCGATCGCGTGTTCGAGGACGAGGCCCTGCGGGTGACGCTCGACGTGACGAACCGGGGGCGCTTCCCTCGCTTCCTGCTCGACGTGAAGGATACGCTCCCGCAGTTTGTGGACTCCGACGACCGCCATGACTTCATGGTGCCCACCCTGTGGCCCGCGGAGCGCGTCAGCCTGACCTACAGCGCTCGGCCGCGCAAGCGCGGGGTCTACTCCTGGGACCCGCTACAAGTTTCGGCCTCCGACCCGTTCGGCATCTTCCAGCGCTTCGTGCCCTTCGAGGCCGGATGCGAGGCAGTCGTCTATCCGAGGCCGATCGACCTCAGCGGAAGCCTCGGCCAGGTCGGCGTCGAGGCCCGCGGCATCTCGACGGGCGAGCGCGCTCGCGGCTCGGAGTCGGGCCTCGACTTCTACGGCATACGTGACTACCAGCCCGGCGACGAGCTGCGTCGCATCCACTGGCCGGCGACCGCGCACCATGGCCGGCTCACCGTGATCGAATTCGACCGCGGTGCCTCCGAGAATGTTGCCGTCGTGCTCGACGCGAAGGCCGGCAGCGACTACGGCACGGGCCTCGACACGACGCTGGAGGTGGGTGTGCGCGCGGCGGCCTCCCTCATCCACTGGGCGCTCGCCAGCGAAGGCACCGGCTTCCTCGCCGTGTGCGATGCGGAGGGGCCGCGCTGGGTGGCCGTGGAGAGGATTCACCGGGAGTTCGAGGCCCTCGAAGTGCTGGCCCGGGTCCAGGCGGAGGGAACCATGCCCGCCTCCGCCCTGCTGGCGTGGGCCTCCCGACATCTCCAGCCAGACGCGAACGTGGTCCTCATCACCGCCTCGCCCGACGAGGACCTGGCGGCGGCCGTCGAGCGCCTGCAGCGCCGGTACTTGAGAGTGGCTGTGCTCCTCATCGACGCCCACAGCTACGACGCGAAGGTGCCGCCCGCCAGCCACTTGCAGCCGCGCCTCGAAGCGGCCGGCGCGGCCGTGATCCCCCTGCACAGGGGAAGCGATCTGAGACAGAGGTTGCAGCGTGTCCTCCTTCACGAGAGCTAGGCCGACGGTCGAGCGCGAGGAGGCGTCGCTCTACGCCGCCACCGGCGTCGCTCTCTCGGCCGCGCTTCTCTGCGTCGGCTGGAGCAGCGGGAGCCCCCGGGTCGGCCTGTTGGGGGCGGCTCTGGTCGCGGTGGGCGTGGGGGCGAGTTGGCATCTGCGCCACTGGGACCGAAGCCGGCGGCTGCTGCTGGGAGTGCTGCTGGGATCGCTTGCCGGCGGATCGCTTCACGCGCTGATCACCTGGGAGATCGCGGCCGAGATCGGCCAGCTCTACCAGACCATGGGCTACATCGGCCTCTCGATAGCGCTCCGCATGGCCGTGCTGCTGGTTGGGTTCTCGTTCGTGGTTCTCAACCGGGACATGCTGCCGTTCTGCCTGGTTCCCGCCATCTCCATGTTCGGGCTCACGGGCGGTCGAGGCTCAGCCATGGTGGTGTTCGCCTGCTTCCTGGTCTTTTTGCCGGCGGCCCTGGTGAGCGTCGGGCAGGCAATGACGCTGTCGGGCATGCCCGCCAACTGGCGGTCCGGAGAGTCTCCCAGCGAGATCAGCCGCTGGCGCCCTCGCCACTGGCTGATGCTGAGCATCCTCATCCTGGGCATCATGCTGCTTGGCACCGTCATCTACTTCCCGGCCGTCACCTACGGCACGCAGTACTACTGGCAGCTGACCATGATGAGCTTCACCACCCCCGGGCTGGACAGGTTCGCGAGCCCACTGCGCCTGGCCGAACCTGTCCGCACCTACGCGGTGGGCCGCGGGCCGATAGCGCCGACCGAACGGCCGCTGCTCAGCTTCGAGGGAGAGCCGGCCGAACTCTGGCGGGGCCAAGTGTACGACATCTACAGCGGCACCGCTTGGCGGTCCTCCGACGAACTGCCTCTGCCGCCCCGGATGGTGGAGGGGACCATGAGCGTGCAGGGGCGCTTCCCGCCCACCTCCGAAGAGGGGCTGGCCCGCCACAGCGTCCGGGCCGAAGAGGACATCGGGCTCGTGCTCTACAGCCCGGGGCAGCTCCAGGAGGCGGTCCTGCCGGTGGATCTCGCGCAGCAGCTGCGCGGGCGCATCTCGGTGGACAAGTTCGGGTGCGTAGCCGCCCCGGATGCTACCCTTGCCAGGGGCACCACGTATGAACTCGTGTCCGACCCCGGCGCCATCACCCGGGCTCTGGGGCGCGTGCGCGGCGACCTGGGGGCGGGGCCTCTGCAGGACCTCGACGAGACCTACATTCGCATCCCCCTCAGCGCCCGCCGCGCCGCTACGCTCGCCCGGCGTGTGACCGCCGACGCCGAGACCCAGCAGGAGAGACTGCAGGCCCTCGTCTCCCACCTGCAAGAGAGCTATGCCTACACACTGAGCCCCCCGGCCACGCCCTTGGGCGAGGACGCAGTGGACTACTTCCTATTCCGCTCCCGGCGCGGCTACTGCGATCTGTTCGCCAGCGCGCTCGCGATCATGGGCCGCGCTGTCGGCATCCCCACCAGGTTCGTAACCGGATTCGCGGGAGGTCAGTACGACCCCGAGAGCGGCCGCTACCTCCTGCGGGAGTCGGACGCGCACGCCTGGGTGGAGGCCTACGTGGAGGGCCGCGGCTGGGTCAGCGTGGACCCGGCGCCGGGCGGCGACGTCCCTCCGATCCCGCCCCTGCAGAGGGCCCTCCTCTCCCTGCGCTTCTTCGTCCACGACCACCCCGTGGCGGCCGGGGCCCTGCTCGCCGCGGTCGCGGGGGCGCTCCTCGTCATGCTCGTCCTGCTGCGGCGCGCCCGGGGGGAGGCCTCCCTGCTCTCCCCGGACCGGAACGACCCTCGCAGCATCGTGCTCCGCGCCTATGCCCGACTCGCCCGGATGCTGAGTCGGACCGGCCGGCCGCGCCAGGCCTCCCAGACGCCCTTCGAGTACCTGAGCGCGCTGGAGGCGGGCGGCGTGTGGCGCTCGAGGCCGGTGTCGCCGCTATCGGCCGACGCGCTGGCGCCTATCCGCTCGCTCACGGAGGTGTTCCTGCTGGCCCGATATGGATCGCGCCCCGTGGCGGCGGAGACGGCCGACACGGCCCTTCACCATCTGACGGAGGCGCGGGCCGCGCTGGCGAGGCCGCAGCCGAGGCCCTGACCCGCCCCCGGCCCCCGACGGGCCCGGCCCGGCGCAAAGAGAAAGCCCCCGCGCAGGGGCGCGGGGGCTGGAATTCCCGACGACGCGACGTCGAGATGGTCGCTTCAGATGGCCGCTTCGTCCTCGTCGCCTGACTTCTTGTCCTCCTCGGCCTCGTCTTGAGAGGGGAGCCTGACGTCGGCCAGATCCCGGATGAGCTCCTCCTCCGGCCCCGCCACCTCGGTGTCGCCAAAGGCGGAGCGAAGCAGCTCGGCCTCTCGATCGGGGGCCGCGTAGAGGGCCGCCTCTGCCGGAGGCCCGTGCACTCGGAGGTTGCGATAGCCCTCCATGCCGGTGCCGGCCGGGATGAGTCGGCCGATGATCACGTTCTCCTTGAGCCCGATCAGGTTGTCCACCTTACCCTGGATGGCGGCCTCGGTGAGCACCCGCGTCGTCTTCTGGAAGGAGGCCGCCGAGAGCCAGCTATCCGTGGCCAAGGAGGCCTCGGTGATGCCGAGCATCACCCACTCCCCGGTGGCCGGGCGCCCCTTGCGCTCCTGGATCTCCTGGTTGACTCGATCGAAGTAGAACCGATCGTAGATCTTCCCCGGCAGGAGCACGGTGTCGCCGGGGTCCAGGACGCGGCGCTTGCGCAGCATCTGTCGAACGATGACCTCGATGTGTTTGTCGTTGATGTCCACACCGTGCGAGCGATAGACGGCCTGGATCTCGCGCACCAGGTAGTCCTGCACCGCCCGCACTCCCTGCATCTGGAGCACCTTCTGCGGATCGAGCGGCCCCTCTGTCAGGGCGTCGCCGGCCAGCACCTGGTCTCCCTCCCTGACCGGCAGCAGGCCGCGGTAGGGCACCAGATGGCGGCGCTCGATATTGACGCGCTTCACCTTCGACTGGATCAGCGTGGCCAGCAGGGCCGGGGTGAGCTCCTCGTTCGCCTTCACCAGCACCTTCTTGCCCTTGCCGACCACGTCCGCGGCGACGACCTCTCCGTAGAGCCGCTCCGGATGGTCCGGATCGACTTCCTGCTCGGAGTGGATGATGACCCACTTCACGCCCGGCGTCTCGATGCGAGCCACCACACCGTCGGCCTCCGACACGATCGCCTGTCCCTTGGGGCGTCGCGCCTCGAACAGCTCGACCACTCGCAGCAGGCCTTTGACCTGCTCCTCCATTACGCGGACGAGCTGCTGGATGACCCGCTTCTGGTCCGGATCGAGACTGACGCCGCTGCGCCTGCTCCGGGGCCGCTCGGTCTTCTTCTTCCGCGTGGTGCGGCGCTTCTTCTTTGTACGAGCCGCTTCCTCGCGGGGGTTGAGCCGGACGATCCCTGCCTTGACGTCGCCCCAAAGCTGCTTGAGCGTGTCCTTCTTCTTTTCCTTGACCTGGGCAACGCCGGTCAGATATTGCCCTGCCACGCCGCCGGTGTGGAAGGTGCGCATGGTGAGCTGTGTGCCGGGCTCGCCGATGGACTGAGCCGCGATGATGCCGACGGCCTCGCCGACCTCTACCTGGTCGTTGGTGGCGAAATCGCGGCCGTAGCACAGGGCGCAGATGCCCTGCGAGAGCTCGCACGACAGCGCCGAGCGCACCATCACCTGCCCCTGGGCCAGGCCGCCCTTGTCCCGCAGCTCCTGGGACAGCTTCCGCAGCTTGGCCGCGTGCGTGCCTCGCACGATCCTATCGCGCTGAACAATGACCTCTCTCGTGAATGGATTGGCGAGATCGCTGCTGGCCGGCTCCCCTTCCTGCAGCGTGCGGACGCTGCGATGGAAGGCCTCGATCTCCTCCGCGGCCAGCCTGATGGCCGTCAGGGAGGGCACCACCTCGTGGGTCGCGAACTCCGCATCGCAGTCATCGCAGATCTTGATGAGCTCGAGGGCGCCCTCGCACCCCTCCTGCCCGCACGTGCTCTCCTCCAGAAGCTGCGTCGGCGGCACGTGCGCGATCGGCTCCGCGCCCAGCTCCACGCCGAACTCTTCCTCCTCGATCTCGATCGCCTCGGCCTCTTCCTCGGCCCCCTCCTCGCCCTCCTCCGGCTCGCCGTCTCCGCTGTCATCGGCCTCCACGGCAAGCTTGGGAACATCCTGATCCTGGTCCGCCTGCGAGAAGACGGCCGCCAGCCCCTCCGCCAACTCCTCCTCCTCCGGGAGGAGGCTCTGGAAGAGATAGCGCTCCGCGACTTCATCCTCGCTCTCTATCGCGCCGCACGACTGGCAGCGATAGTGGTTCCCCAAGTCGCCGTCGCACTCGGGGCAGGGCTGGTCCGTCTGCTCGCCTATCTCCTGCCCGGCCTTCAGGATGACGGCATCGGTGCGGGGGTCGATGACATCCTGTGGCGCGATGCGGCCGTCGATGCGGCGCTCCAGGGACTCGATCTCCTCCGCGCCGTCGCGGATGGCGGCCACCCAGATGCCGTTGGCCGTCCCGCAGTCATCCTCGCGGACGATCACGTCCTGCGCGACGTCGACCAACCGCCGGGTCAGGTAGCCGGCGTCGGCCGTCCGCAGGGCCGTATCGGCCAGGCCCTTGCGGGCCCCGTGCGTGGACACGAAGTACTCCAGCACGCTCAGGCCTTCGTGGAAGTTGGACTTGATCGGCAGGTCCTCGATGAACCGCCCGAACGGGTCCGACATGAGGCCCCGCATCCCGGCGATCTGCGTGATCTGCTGCGGCGTTCCCCGAGCGCCCGAGTTCGCCATCATGTAGATCGGGTTGAACGGGTCGATGTTCTCCAGGATCGCCCGGGACACCGATCCCGACGCCTGGTTCCACAGCCGGCACACCTTGTCGGACCGCTCGCCGGCGCTGATGAGACCCCGAGCGAAGTCCTGGTTCGTCTTCTGGACCTCCATCTCGGTCTTGGCGATGATCTCCTCTCGGTGGGCCCTCGGCACGTCCATATCAGTCATGGAGATGGTGATGCCCGCGGTGGTGGCGAAGCCGAACCCCAGATCCTTCATGTCGTCCACCAGTTGGACCGTGCGGGCGGTGCCGTAGTGGCGGTAGCACCGCCGCACGAGTCGACTCAGCTCGCGCTCGTCCACGACGCGGCTGATGTATCGCAGCTTCGGCGGCAGCACCTCGTTGAAGACGATGCGCCCCACCGTCGTGTCCATGAGCGCGCCGTCCACGCGAACCTTGATGTCCGCGTGCAGGTCCACCTTGCCCATCTCGTAGGCCAGCCGCGCTTCCGTCGCGTTCGCAAACTGCTTCTGGGACCCGAGCGCACCCTCCCGCTTCTGCGTCAGGTAGTAGCACCCGAGGATGATGTCGCGGGTGGGGGTCACCATCGGCCTTCCGTCGGCCGGGGAGAAGAGGTTCTCCGTCGACATCATCAGAATGCGGGCCTCCGCCTGCGCGGCCGTCGACAGCGGCACGTGAGCGGCCATCTGGTCGCCGTCGAAGTCCGCGTTGAACGGCAGACAGACGAGCGGGTGGATCTGGATCGCCTTGCCGTCCACCAGCACCGGCTCGAAGGCCTGGATGCCCAGCCGGTGGAGCGTCGGCGCTCGGTTCAGCAGGATCGGATGATCGCGGATCACCTCTTCCAGCGCGTCCCACACCTCGGAGCGCATCCGGTCCACCATCTTCTTCGCCGTCTTCACATTGGTGGTGAAGCCTCGCTCCACCAGTCGCTTCATCACGAACGGCTTGAAGAGCTCGAGCGCCATCTCCTTGGGCAGCCCGCACTGGTGCAGCTTCAGGTGCGGGTTGACCACGATCACCGACCGCCCCGAGTAGTCCACACGCTTGCCGAGCAAGTTCTTCCTGAACCGCCCTTCCTTGCCCTTGAGCAGATCGGAGAGCGACTTCAGCGGGCGGTTGTTGGAGCCCGTGACGGGGCGGCTGCGCCGGCCGTTGTCGATCAGCGCGTCGACCGCCTCTTGCAGCAGGCGCTTCTCGTGATTGATGATGGACTCGGGCGCGTGGAGCGACTTGATCTTCTTCAGTCGGTTGTTGCGGTTGATGATCCGCCGGTAGAGGTCGTTCAGATCGCTGGTGGCGAACCGCCCACCGTCCAACTGCACCATCGGCCGCAGCTCCGGCGGGATCACCGGAACCACGTCCAGTATCATCCACTCCGGCCGGTTCTTCGACTTGCGGAAGGCCTCTGCCACCTCCAGGCGCTTGATGGCTCGCGCCCGCTTGGGGCCGGTGGTCTCCCGGATCTCCTGGCGCAGCTCGCGGCACATCTCCTCCAGGTCGATCTCGTTGAGAAGATCGTGCACCGCGCTCGCGCCGAGGTCGGCGGAGAACAGCTCCTCGTAACTGCGGCCGTGCGCTTCGACCAGCCCGTCGACGACCCGCCTGATGGCGCGGTACTCCGACTCGGTGATGAGCTGCTTCGTGGTGAGGCCGGGGTCGGCGTCGAGCTTCGCTCCCAGCAGGAGCTTCATCCCCATCTCCAGCTCGGCCTGCTGCTCCTGCGTCAGCCGCTCCTCGTCCCGGATGCCGGCGTCGGCGGCCTCGGCGATGTCGCCGGCCTCGAGCTCCTCCTCCAGCTCTCCGGCCTCCAGCTTGGCGAGCTTCTCGTCCCGCTCGGCCTTGATCTCTTCGATTCGCTGCTCTGCCTCCTCCGCCACCTTCCCCCGTCGCTTCTCCGCGACGGTCTGGATCCGCTCGACGCTCTTGGCGAGCAACTCGTAGTCCACGTGGGTCACGATGTAAGAGGCGAAGTAGATGACCTTCTCCAGCGGCCGCGGCGAGATGTTCAGCAGCAGGCTCATCGGACTCGGCACGCCCTTGAGATACCAGATGTGGCTGACGGGAGCGGAAAGCTCGATGTGCCCCATCCGCTCGCGACGGACCTTCGACCGCGTCACCTCCACTCCGCAGCGGTCGCACGTGATCCCGCGGAACTTGATCTTCCGGTACTTGCCGCAGTGACACTCCCAGTCGCGGCCCGGGCCGAAGATGCGCTCGCAGAACAGCCCGTCCGGCTCCGGCTTGAAGGTCCGGTAGTTGATGGTTTCCGGCTTCTTAACCTCGCCCTTGGACCAGCGCCGGATCTCCTCCGACGAGGCCAGCCCAAGCCTCAGCTGATCGAATCTGGTTGTGTCTACCATGTGCTCCCTGCTCCTTGGCTTCGCTCACCGCCTCCGCTGGCCGCCGCGGGGAGATCGCCACGCGACCTCCCCGGCACCCTCCGAAGGTCCATCATCCTCGCCCGCCTCCCGGCCTCTCAGGCGAGGACCTCCTCCCCCTCTTGTCCCTCCAGGCTCACCGGCTCCGCCTCCTCCGACTCGACGGTCGGCTGCAGGCCGAGGCTCTGCAGCTCCTTGATCAGAATCTTGAACGACTCCGGAATGCCCGGCTCCGTGATCGCCTCGCCCTTCACGATCGATTCATACGTCTTCACCCGGCCCAGCACGTCGTCCGACTTGATGGTGAGAATCTCCTGAAGCGTGTGGGCCGCGCCGTAGGCCTCCAGCGCCCATACCTCCATCTCGCCGAAGCGCTGGCCGCCGAACTGGGCCTTCCCGCCCAGCGGTTGCTGGGTCACCAGCGAGTACGGCCCGGTGGAGCGAGCGTGGATCTTATCCTCCACTAGGTGGACCAGCTTCATCGTGTAGATGTTCCCGACCGTGATCGGCTGGTTGAAGGGCTGGCCGCTCCGACCGTCGTAGAGCCAGTACTTCCCGGTCTCCGCGTCGAAGCCCACCATGTTGTCCACTCGCTTGGCGATGTGCTCCGCGACGTGGGCCGCCCGCGCCTCGGCCCCTCTCACCTCCGCCCATTGCTCCGGATCGACCGCCGCCCATTCGGCCGCCCGCTCCATGTCGGCCGGATCGCCCTTGGCCAGCCAGTCGGCGAAGGCACTCAGGTTCGAGCGATAATCCGCCTCCTCGTCGTACCACTCGTCGGACAGGCGCATCTGACCCGCGACATACTTGTGCAGCGACCTGCCCCGGAAGCGGTCCGCGGCCACGCTGAAGTACTCGACGATCTCCCTGTCGGTGGCGCCCTCGAAGATCGGGTTCTCGAAGGCGACCCCGAGCTCTTCCGCCGCCAGCCCGAGATGGGACTCCAGGATCTGGCCGATGTTCATCCGGGAGGGCACGCCGAGCGGGTTGAGTATGATGTCCACCGGCGTGCCGTCGGGCAGGAACGGCATGTCCTGCAGCGGCAGGACCTTGGCGACCACGCCCTTGTTGCCGTGCCGCCCCGCCAGCTTGTCCCCCTCCATGATCTTGCGTCGCTGGGCCACGTACACGCGGACGAGTTGGTTCACGCCGGGGAGCAGCTCGTCGCCCGGCTCGCGCTTCAGCTCGCCCCCGCAGCGGTCGCAGTAGTGCCGGTGTTGGTTCTTGCCGACCTGGTACTCGGTGTCGCACTTCTGGCAGCGGTACTTCACCCGGGAGAAGCGAGTGATGGCCACGACCTTGCCCTTCTCTCCGTGCGGCACCCGGAGCGAGGTGTCCCTCATCTCCGCGGCCTTCTCGCCGAAGATCGCCCGGACGAGCTTCTCCTCCGAGGTCAGCTCCTCCTGGCCCTTCGGCGCAACCTTCCCCACGAGGATGTCCTCCGCTCGGACCTGGGCCCCCACGCGGATGACGCCATCCTCACAGAGGTCCTTGAGCGCCTCGTCGCCGACGTTGGGGATATCCCGCGTTATCTCCTCGGGACCCACCTTGGTCTCGCGGGCCTCGATCTCGTACTTCTCGATGTGAATGGAGGTGAAGACATCATCGCGCACCAGGCGCTCGCTGAGCACGATCGCGTCCTCGTAGTTGAACCCCTCCCAGGGCATGAAGGCCACCACGACGTTCCGGCCCAGAGCCAGGTCGCCGTCGTCCGTGCATGGACCGTCGGCCAGCACCTGATTCTTGCTGACGAAGTCGCCCCTGCGCACGATCGGCCGCTGGTTGATGCACGTGCCCTGGTTGGACCGCACGAACTTCTGAAGACGGTATTCGTCCTTCGATCCGTCGGCGCGGGTGATCTCGATGTGGTTGGCCGCGATGCCGGTGGCCATCCCGTCGGCCCGGCTCAGGACGACCGCGCCGGAGTCCTGAGCGGCTCGGGTCTCCACTCCTGTGCGGACCAAGGGGGCCTCCGACTTCAGCAGCGGAACGGCCTGGCGCTGCATGTTCGATCCCATGAGAGCGCGGTTCGCGTCGTCGTTCTCCAGGAACGGAATCAGCGCCGTCGCGATGGAGACGATCTGCTTGGGAGACAGATCGACGAAGTCTATCTCTTCCGGCGGGACGGCCGGATACGACTCCCGATAGCGCACGCTCACGGCCTCCGCCGTGACGCGGCCCTTGTCGTCCACCGGCACGCTGGCCGGCGCGATGTGGTACCTATCCTCCTCGTCCGCGGTCAGGTAGACGATCTCATCGGTGACCACGCCCTTCTTCACCCGGCGATAGGGGGTCTCGATGAACCCGTACTCGTCGAGCCGCGCATAGATCGCCAGCGAGCCGATGAGGCCGATGTTCGGGCCCTCCGGCGTCTCGATCGGGCAGATCCTGCCGTAGTGGGAGTGGTGGACGTCCCGCACTTCGAGCTTCGCACTCTGGCGGCTGAGGCCGCCCGGACCGAGCGCGCTCAGCCGCCGCTTGTGCGTCAGCGCGGAGAGCGGGTTCTCCTGGCTCAGGAACTGACTGAGCTGGCTCGACCCGAAGAAGCTCTTGATGGCGGCCGAGATCGGCTTGGTGCTGATGATGGACTGGGGCGTCACCTGCTCCGGGTCCAGGCTGGTCATCCGCTCCCGGGAGATGCGCTCCATCCTCAGGAATCCGATGCGGAACTGGTTTTGGAGCAGCTCGCCCACGCACCGGACCCGCTTGTTCATCAGGTGGTCGATCTCGTCCACCGTGGCCTTGGGGTCCCCCTCGCCGAGTTGGATCAGGTACTGCAGGATCGCGATCAAGTCTTCCTTGGTCAGCGTTCGCACCTTCTCCGGCAGGTCGAGCCCGAGCTTCTTGTTGAGCTTGTAGCGCCCCACCCGCGCCAGATCGTACCGGCGATTGTCCGCGAACAGCCCAGACAGGCGGTTGCGAGCGATCTCCGGGGTCACCGGGTCGCCGGGCCGCTCCCGGCGGTAGATGTCGATCAGCGCCTCGTCCTCGCTGTGGGTGGGGTCCCTCTCCATCGTTTCGTCGATGAGCGGATGCAGGGCCGCCAGCTTCAGGCGCTTGACCTTCAGCTCGACGATGCGGTCCGCGACCTCCTGGCTGATCCGCTCTCCGGGCATGGCCAGCACCTCCCCGGTGTCGGAGTCGGTGATTCTGTTCCAGGTGCGCCGGCCGGCGACGGCCTCGGCCGTCACCTTCTTGATCTCCTCCGGCGTGCCGAACATCCGGATGAGGTCGAGGTCCGTGGCGCACTTCACCTTCTCGCTGCCCGGGGCGAGGTTGATGGAGTTGAGAGCGCGCAGCAGCGTGGTCACGGGAAACTTCTGCGCCTGGCCGATCTTGACCGAGACCAGGTCGTTGGCATCCGAGTCGATGTCGAGCCAGGCCCCCTCGCTCGGGATCACCTGGGCGCTGTGGAGGATGCGGCCGCTGAAGTCGATCGTGTCTCGGAAGTACACCCCGGGAGACCGGGCGAGTTGGCTCACGACACATCGCTCCGGGCCGTTGACCACGAAGGTGCCGTTCTCGGTCATGATGGGGAGCTCCCCGAGGTAGACCTCGGACTCCTTTATCTCGCCCGTGCGGTGGTGGTGGAGCCAGACGCGAGCCTTCAGCGGCGCCTCGTAGGTGGCGTCGCGATCGCGGCACTCATAGATGTCGTACTTGGGCTCTCCCAGGTAGTACTTGGGCTCGCCGTCCTGCGGGTCGCAGAATGAGAGAGAGAGGTTGCCGGTGAAGTCCTCGATCGGCGAGAAGTTGACGAAGAGCTCCCGCAGGCCGTGCTCGCGGAACCAGTCATAGGAGTTCTGCTGGATCTCGATGAGATTGGGTATCTCGGCTGGAATCTGGCTCTGACGCGGGAGTCGCCCCTTCACCTTGATGACTTCCATCGTGTCTCCTTCCAGAGATGCTCTCCCCCCAGCCCACACGCGTCCTCAGCCGGCCCTTGCACCGCTGGCGTACCACACGGTAGCTGAGACCGGCTCATGTTGGTCAGAAAACGAGAGGGTTACGCGGACGACGAGAAGGTTCGGTCACCTGTCCCCGGAGGTTGTCGGCATTCCCCTATGTCATGTCGGCACAAACAAACAGTATATGCCCACTCTGGGGCAATGTCAACCCCTCCTGGCGGAATTCTTCCACACACTTCCCACACACTCCCAGAACACTCCCGCATGGCCCACAGGGTCCAGGAACGCCCCCCACGCCTCGGGAGGGCTCGCCCGGGAGCCGCCCCCGGCGGGCGCGCCCCGCAGGGCGCCCCTCCGCAGCCCGGCCTGCTCCCCCGAGCGGCCCCCGCGCGCTCTGGGGCGGAAACCGGCAGCGGCGGCCGACCCTCACCCCAGCCCTTCGAGAGGTACGGACCCGGCCTTTGCGCTTGCTTTGCCGACAACCTTGAGCAAAGCTCCGCCGTGTGGTATAATCGGTCCTGACAATCCATATGGCGAGGGCGGACCGTGTAGTGGGACCCGGCCGGGTGTGCGCCCCCTGCTACGGCGGCCGGACTCGTCTCGGCCAGCCAAGAGCCACTCGGACTCGCTGCCTCATCAATCCTTCATACTGAGGCGAGCAAGTCAGGCGCTCGCGAGGGAGGTTGGTCGTGACGGAGAAGCCGCTAGCTCCACCGACCCTGATCTATGATCACTCGTCAGATCCGGAGGATCAGCTCTGGGACAAGCTGCACGAGCGCTCTCAGCTGTCCGCGGAGTTGCGCGTCATCGTCCACCTCAAGTCCGGCAGCACGCTTGTCGGCCACCTCCGCTACTACAACAACTTCCACCTGACCGTAGCTGTGGGGGGACAGCTTCACGACGTCCTCTACCGGGACGTGGCCCATATCCTTCAGGCCTCCGAGCCCGTCTGATCGGCCGGCGGCGTCGGCTGCTTTGACTCGGGCCGCATTTGCGGGAAGAGGATGACGTCCCGGATCGACGCGGAGTCGGTGAGCAGCATCACCAGCCTGTCGATGCCGATCCCAAGGCCGCCCGTCGGCGGCATCGCGTATTCGAGCGCGAGCAGGAAGTCGTCGTCCATCGGGTGTGCTTCCTCATCCCCCGCCGCCCGGGATCGCGCCTGCTCCTCGAACCGCCGCCGCTGCTCGTCCGGATCGTTCAGCTCCGAGAAGGCGTTCCCCAGCTCCATCCCGCCGGCGAAGGGCTCGAACCGCTGGGCCAGCTCCGGACGGTCGCCATGGGCCTTCGCCAGCGGCGAGACCGGCGTGGGATAGTCTGTTACGAAGGCCGGAGCGATGAGCGTCGGCTGCACGAACCGTTCGAAGATGTTGTCCACCATCGTGCTGAGGTGCAGTTCCGGGTCCGCCGGCAGCCCCAGCCGCTCACAGGCTTGCCGCGCCGCCTCTTTCGATTGCAGCTCCTCCGGCGTCAGGTCGGTTCGCGCCGTCACCGCCTCTGTCCACGCCACCCGATGCCACGGCGGGGTGAAATCGACCTCCTGGCCCTGATACGTCACCTTCGGCGTCCCCAGCACCTCCTCCGCGGCCCGCGCCACCATGCTCTCCGTCAGCTCCATGATGTCGCGATAGTCGGCGTAGGCCTGGTAGGCCTCCAGCAGCGTGTACTCGGGGTTGTGCTGGGTCGACACGCCCTCGTTCCGGAAGACCCGCCCGATCTCGTACACCCGCTCCATGCCGCCCACCACGAGCCGCTTCAGATGCAGCTCCGTCGCGATCCGCAGGTGGAGATCGATGTCGAGGGCGTTGTGGTGGGTGACGAAGGGCCGCGCCAGGGCCCCGCCTGCCACCGACTGCATCATCGGGGTCTCGACCTCGAGGAAGCCGCGCTCGTCGAGGAACCGTCGGATCGACGCGATCAGTCGGCTCCGCACCTCGAAGGCACGCCGCGTCTCCTCGTTCGCAATCAGGTCGAGGTACCGGCGCCGGTACCGCAGCTCCACGTCGCGCAACCCGTGCCATTTCTCAGGTAGCGGCCGAAGCGCCTTCGCCAGCAAAGACAGGCCCGCGGCGGCGACGGTGATTTCGCCGGCGCGGGTCTTCATCACCTCGCCCTCGGCCCCGACGATGTCGCCGTCGTCGAGGTCGTCCAGCCCCCGGTATCGCTCCTCCCCGAGCTGATCCACCCGGAAGAGCAGTTGGATCGTGCCGGAGCCGTCGCGGAGATCGGCGAAGGTGGCCTTGCCGTGGCGGCGGCGGGCCATCAAGCGGCCCGCGACGCGGACGGTCGCGCCCTCGAGGGTGCCAAACGAATCGCGCACCTCCGCCGCGAGGTGGGTGCGGCTGTAGCCGGTGATGGAGAACGGGTCCTCGCCGCGCTCGCGCAGCCGCGCCAGCTTGCCGCGGCGGTTGCGTATCAGCTCGTTCTCATCTGCCGGCGGACGACCTGTGGACCCTCCGCCCACGGCTCACTCGTCGACCGATAGGATCACGTATGCGCGGACTCCGCCCGGGGTCTTCACCTTCACGGTCTTGCCGGCCATGCGTCCCATGAGGGCCTCGCCCAGGGGGGACTGGTTGGAGATGCGGTGCTCGGCGGGGTCGGCCTCTTCGGCGCCGACGATCTCGTAGTGGAGCTCCTCGCCGCTGTCCGCGTCGCGGAGCCGCACGATGGACCCGATTCCCACCTTGCCGTCGTTCTCGTGCTTGTCCACGATGACCGCGTTCTGGAGCAGATACTGGAGCGTCTCGATACGCCCCTCAGTCTGGGCCTGTTCGGCCTTGGCGGCCTCGTACTCTGAGTTCTCGCCGATCTCCCCGAACTGCTTGGCCTCGCGGATGCGCTCGGCCACACGCTTGCGGCCAACCGACTTCAGTTCGTCGAGCTCTGCCTGGACTTTCTTCAAGCCATCCGGGGTGAGGACGGTCTCCTGATTCCTCATCTCGGCCACTCCTGCGACCCGCTTGGGGAAGATCCTGGGCGCCCTTCGGGCGCTGCTCGCGCCGAGCTGCTCGGCGCCCTATGAATGCGCAAGCACTGACCTTCGCCCGCTCCTGGCGGGAAGCGATCAGTGCCTAGTCCTGTATGACCTCTAAGCAATTCCACACTAGCACAAAGCGCCCGCGAAGTCAATCTGCGAGGAGAGCCAACCTTCTGGCGCTGCCGTAGATGGCCAGCAGGCACTGACCCAGCAGGGGCCTGATCCGCGTGCGCCGCCTTCTCGGGCGAGCGCGGCCCGGCCGGCCAAAGAAGCTGACCCGGCGTCGGGGACGTACGCCGGGCCAGCAATGGCGCGGGAGGGAGCTGCGCCGTTTGCGTATGTATCCGCTGCCTCCGGGGTAGGAGGCGGCTTAGGGGACCCCTTCGGCCTGCGGATTTGTTGCTGAGGTCGCCCCGGCGGCACTATCGTCGCTGTCGACGATCGCGGCGAGCGCAGGAGGGGACATGCGGTGCTGCCGCGGGCGACCGTGAGGCAAGAGGTTTGTGTCGGCGCGGACGTGGCGCACGGGCCGAACGTTCGGCGCGCGGGGTTCGGGAGAGCCAGATTCGGCCCAGTGCAGTGTCCGCACTTCTCTCCTCCTTTCCATAACCCCCCAGAGTAAAAAAGGCTGCCGCAGACGTCACGCCTGCGGAAGCCTTCCTCGACTTCACGCTGGCCTGGCATCTACGGCAGCCTTCGGCCGTCCGGCCCGCTCCCTGCGGGCGCTGGACCTCTACGCCGTTTGGCGCCTATGCTTTGTCCAGCCTACTCACTGCGGCGGGAGCTTTGCTTGCTCCTCACCCACAGTCTTCATTCCACATTTGCACGGCGCTTCTGAGATCGCTTTTTGGGACGCTTTGTACGCCCTCTGCCGCCTCCGGTGGACGATGTCGTGGACCGTGGGATGTCGTAGTCCTCCACATTGACGATCTCGATCTCCTCGTAGCCTCGGCCATCCGCCAGTCGCTGGCCCCGGGTCCGATAGCGGGCGGGCGTCGAGCCGTATACCTGCGCGAAGGCGTGGTGCAAATGGCTCGCATCCGAGAAGCCGGCCGCCTCTGCGATCGGGTCCACCGCGAGGTTGGTCGTCAGCAGGAGCTGCGCCACGTAGGCCAGGCGGACACGCATGCAGAACTTGCCAAAGCTCAGGCCCATCAGGTGTCGGAACAGATAGCCGAACTGGGAGACGCTCAGGCCGCAGGTGGCCGCCGCCTCGTTCAGGCTGAGTCGCCGCGTCGGATGCGAGTGCACGAGCCGCACGGCGGGCATGATCTTGCCGAGATTGCCTGTGCGAACCGTGTAGCCGCGGCCCGGCAGGTCCTCCGGATCCCACTCCCGGGTCAGCATCAACAGCAGGCGCAGGATGCCCAGCCGCACCGCAGCCAGCCAGCCCCGCCGCCGCTCCCGCATCTCCCTCCGCAGATCCTTCGCAATGGCGAGGGCCTCCTTCCGCCCCGCCTCGCCGTCCAGCCGGGGCCGCTGCTCCGGTGGCGCCGAGAACAGGCTCAGCCAGGAGATCCCGTCGAACACCTCCTCACCGAGGAAGTCGGGAAGGAACTGCAGCACCAGCTCACGGGTGCCCGCCGCGCTGGCGCGCCAGCCGTGCGGCTCCCACGCGCCGCACAGCCACATGTCGCCCGGCTTCACAGAGACGATGGTGTCCTCGAAGTGCCGCTCCTCCTGCCCGCTCAACAGCACCCCGACCTCGAACGCCTGGTGCATGTCGGTGCCCAGCGGCGCTGGATAGGTGTGCTCGATCACACCGCCGTGGAACGGCCTCACTGGCGTCAAGTGGTAGTCTTCGATCCTCGCAAGCATCCCGGCCTCAGCTAGCTCCCTTGAGGGAATTGGCTCTCGCTCGTTGGATGGTACAAGAGAATCCCCGCCCTGTCCAGTTGACAGACGCGCTCGCGGAGCCTGCAATGCTCCCTGCGCCCCTGCGCGCCGGAGCGGATCGCGGTCCGGCGCGCAGCATTCGGCCCGGGCGCTCGCGCTGACGCCTCTTGCTGAGACGTCCGGCCCGGATGGGTCCCGCTGGCGGGGATAGGCTGCGGCAGGCGTGTTTGTCATCCGGTGACCCCGTTTCCGGCTCGGGGCTGGGTACAATCCAATCGAGAGACGCCAATCGGGGCTCAGCTGCCACAGGAGGCGCTGTGAGGCGACCCAGTGGGGCGACCCCGTAAGCCAATCCGCAACCTTGGACGTCTGGGCGCTGCAGCCCAGGACAGAATGTCGGAAAGGAGGTGAGAACCGGTAGCGAACGGCGGGTCGCGGTCCGCCGCGATGACCGCGAGCCGGCGCATGCGTCTCATCTGCGCATCTGATGCATGTGTCGGACGTGAAGGAGTGTTCTTCTGAGATATCAGTTGGGAGGTACGAGCAAATGAGATTCAGCAGAAGCCGAGGATTCACGCTGATAGAGTTGTTGGTCGTGATAGCGATCATCGGGATTCTAGCGGCGATGGTGTTCCCGGTCTTCGCGAGGGCGCGCGAATCCGCGCGCAAGGCGGTGTGTCTGTCCAACGTGAAGAACATCGCCCTCGCCCTTCAGATGTACCTGGCGGACAACAACGATACGTTCCCACCGTCGGAGCACCGCCAGGAGGTGCTCGACTTCTTCATGATGAGCCCCGGTGGCGGGGACGAGGGCTGCGGCTACGATGATGAGCATCGGACCCCGGAGGGCCGTGCTACCTGGACCAATCCGTACCTCCGGTGGCCGGTCGTCCTCGACGAGTACACCAAGAACCGGGATGTCTGGCGGTGCCCAAGCGCGAAGATGGACTCGACGGCCCGGTTCATCGTACCGATGCCGGACTGGGTGGGATATCTGAGCGCCACCCAGGGCATGTGGGGCGATCCCGTGGGCACCGGCCCATGTTACGAGAACGTCTTCCCGCCCGGATGGGGCGGGGCGGTGACCGACTCCATCCTGCAGGGGAGGAATGCCGGTCCCGGCGTTCAGGGCACGGCGGAGCTTGACGCGGCCAACAAGGTCTTCGTCAAGGGCTACTCCGACGCTGAGCAGAACTTCCACGACACGAAGCTGGTGGAGTTCCAGGATGTGGCCCACGTTCCTGTGGTCGCGGACGGCGGGTTGAAGGCTGGCTTCCTCAGCCCCGCCACGGTGGCCTATCCCGATATCTGCTGCCCGGAGTGCTCTGGCGTTGCCTGGGATGTTTGGGGGTGGCCGACAGTGGATTGCCCGGATGGCAGCTGGTGCCCGGAGTGCGCTGACATCCACGCCCCCGTCTTGTTCACCACGCAGGGGCAGAGAGGCGAGTGGAAGGAGGCGGCCTCCCGTCACCTGGGTGGCAGCAACATTGGCTGGGCCGACGGCCATGCCTCATGGAGCCACGCCCAGAGGATCTGTGCCATGACTGACGAGGGAGACATCGAAGGCATCGGCCTGATCTGCTTGAGCACCTCCGTGGAAGGGTATCGAGCGAACTGCGGAGACCCTCCGGCAGACGCGGACTTCCTGTTTAGCAAGAATACGCCCTGGTAGTAGGGCAACTACTGCGGCGTTGCTCATCTCGGCTCGGGCGAGATGGGTGTGCACAATGGCGGAGCGCCCTCTGTGGGCGCTCCGCCATTTTCTTCCCGCCTTCGGGCAGGGCCGGTTCGGCACGGACACGACTTGGGGAAAGCGCTCTAGAACCGTCGAATATCACAAGAAAACCGGCGATATTCCCAGTGACAAACCCGCGGATCGGCGCTACAATTCCCCTGCAGCAGCCGCCTGATGCGCGGCCTCCGACGGGGCGTCGATGGCGCCTCGCGGTGCTTCCAGGAGGAGAGGAGGGAGGTGAGGCGGGACCACAGTCGGCGGGTCGCGGTCGGCACCAGACCGCGAAGGACGTGCCTTTATTCCTTAGAGGGAGGTGTGACGAAGTGAGCTTTAGCAGACGTAGAGGCTTCACTCTGATCGAGCTGTTGGTGGTTATCGCGATCATCGGGATCCTGGCGGCAATGGTGTTCCCGGTCTTCGCGAGGGCGCGCGAATCCGCGCGCAAGGCGGTGTGTCTGAGCAATGTGAAGAACATCGCCCTGGCCATTCAGATGTACCTGGCGGACAACAACGATACGTTCCCGCCGGGGGAGCACGGGCAGAACGTCCGGGACTACTTCGGCACCGCGCCCGGCGGGGGCGACGACTGCCGCGTCGGTGAGGACAACGAGCGCGTGCCATGGAAGGCCCACCTGGCCAACCCGTATCTGAGATGGCCCGTGATTCTCGACGAGTACGTCAAGAACCGCGATGTCTATCGCTGCCCCAGCGCCAAGGTCGACCAGGCGGCGGCCTTCATCTACGGGATCCAGGACTGGCTGCTGTACTTGCAGGTCAACGAAGGGAACTGGGGAGATGCCACTGGCGTCGGCCCGTGCGAAGGCTACATGAACATGCCAGCCGGATGGGGTGGTGATGTCACCGACTCCATCCTGCAGCAGTCGCTTGCTGCCATTGACTCTCGCCATGGGACCGGCGCAGGAAGCAGCAAGACCTTCGTCCAGAACATCGGGGTCGGCGAGGAGAACTTCCGCGACAGGAAGCTGGTGGAGTTCCAGGACGTAACCCACGTTCCGGTCTGTGCGGACAGCGGCATGTCCGGGAACTTCCTGAGCGTCGCCAACATGGCCTATCCCGACCTCTGCTGCACCGAGTGCGCGGGCATTGTTCCCTGGTCGTGGACCTGGGGCGGCGCTGCAGCTGGGATAACCGATTGCCCCAACGGCGATTGGTGCATGGAATGCTATGAGATGCACGCCCCCAACGTCTGGTACGACAGCAATGGCTTCGACGACGAGGCGATGAAGGCCTCCACCCGCCACCTGGGCGGCAGCAATGTTGGCTGGGCCGACGGCCACGCCTCCTGGGTCCAGGCCCAGAGGCTGTGCAGCATGGCCGACGAGGAAGAGATCGAGGGTGTCGGTACGGTCTGTGGCCCCTGGGGCACCTCGGTGGAGGGGTATCGCGCGAGCTGCGGCGAGCCCCCGACAGGCTCCCACTTCCACTTCAGCCAAGCAATCGACTGGTATGGCAAGGACACCATCAAGTGAGGTCGGACTGCGGGCCCGGCGCTGGCGATGCGCCAGGGCTATGCTGACCCGGTAGCTTCGATCTACCGTGGACGGTATGTGGACAATGGCGGAGCGCCCACTGTGGGCGCTCCGCCTAACTCCGAAGGCGGCTTGATACGGAATCTCAGGCGACTGATGGCATTACTGGCGGATCAGGCGGGAGACGGGCCCGGGTCGAACGCTCCGGGCGCAGGTGCGATCGATACACGGGGGGGAGTGACCGGCCGCGCCATCGCCATCTCCCTCTTATCCCTGCTGCTCGTCACCCTCGTCAACTTCTACGTCGAGCTCGCCTGGGGCATCAACTGGGGCGCCACCTGGACGCTCTCCCAGGGCTGCCCGGCCGCGGTGCCCGTGGTCGTCCTGTTTGTGCTCACCGGCGCGATGGCGATTCCGGTGCTTCGGCGCTTCGGGCTCAGCCGCCGCGAGCTGTTGGTGATCTACTCGGTGGTGCTCGTGGGCGCGCCCGTGGCCACCCATGGCGTGCTCGCCTGGATGCTGGTCAAGAACATCGCCTACTACTACACCGCCCGCGCGCAGCCGCACTGGGAGACAGTGTTCCTCCAGCACATACCGGTGTGGTGGAGTCCCAGCAGCGCGGCCGCGGTGGAGGGATTCTTCGACGGGCGGGTGGCCGTGCCGTGGGGCGAGTGGGTGGTGCCGCTCATCGCCTGGGCGGGCTTCTCCATCGCGCTCTTCGTGTGCACGTTCTGCCTGATGGTTCTGGTGCAGCGCCAGTGGATCACCCACGAGCGCCTCACCTTCCCCATCGCGCAGATTCCCCTGGAGCTGGTCCGCCGGCCGCGGGCCGGAGAGAAGGAGCAGCGCGGCCGCCTGCCGATAGCGTGGGCCTTCTGGCTCGGCCTCTTCATCGCGCTGGGGGTCAACTTCCTCAGCACCATCTCGGAGAAGGTACCCGCCCTGCCGAGCATCTCGCTCTCCCTCTACGACGTCATCCCCTGGCAGCGGGTGGGGCCTCTGGCCGGCATTGGGGCCCTCACCTTCATCTTCTGGCCGTGGATGATCGCCATCGCCTACCTGGTTCCAAAGGAGCTGTCCCTCTCGGTGTGGTTCTTCTCCATCGTGCGCGTCGGGCTGACGGTGGCCGCCATCGCCGCCGGCGCAACGCCGATGCAGCCCCAGGACTGGTGGACAACGTCCTTCCCCGCGCCCTACTACCAGGGCGGGGGCGCGGTGCTCGCCCTTGCCATCTGGGTGCTGTGGATCGCCCGCAAGCACCTCGCCCGCGCCGCTCGCATCGCCTTCAGCGGCCGGTCGGGCAGGGCGGACGCGGACGAGCCGCTGACCTATCGCTGGGCGTTTCTCGGATTCATCGCCTCCGCCGCCTTCATGATCTACTTCTTCTGGCTGTCCAACTGCCGGGTCATCTTCGGCCTCATGTTGGTCGCGCTGACCGTCGGGTACTTCGCCATCTGGGCGAGGCTGCGGGCCGAGACGGGGCTGGGGTTCCTCTGCTTTCCCATTCAGATCCAGGACGTCGTGCAGATTCCCTTCGGCAGCAGCGTCTTCCGGCCCGCCGAACAGGTGGCCCTCGTCACCATGCGGTGGGCCTACACGCCGGGGTTCAGCACCTCCTCGGAGATCTTCACAGGCACGGCGCTGGAATCGTTCAAGATCGCCGACGCGGCCCGCATCAACTCGCGACGGCTCGGATTCGCGGTGCTGGGCGGCTTCGTGTTTTCGCTGCTGGTGGGGGCCGTCGTCGTGCTGGCAGGGATCTACCACTACGGCTGGTTCGGCCTCGCCTGCAGCCGGGGCGGCTGGCTCGGCCCCCAGAGCATCAACGATGGCGGCCGCATCGTGACCTTCCTCACCAATCCGGGGAAGACCGACGTCAACGGCGTCATCGCCCTGTCGGCGGGCGCCGCGGTGGTCGTGACCCTGGGTCTGCTGCGGCTGCGGTTCTGGTGGTGGCCCTTTCATCCGGTCGGGTACATCGCCTCGAACACATGGGGCTCTCATTGGTGGTACCTTCCGTTCTTCATCGGGTGGGCGTTGAAAGTGTTGGTGATTCGCTACGGGGGCCTGCGGCTGTACCGCAGCACCATTCCGTTCGCGATTGGTCTCATCGTCGGCGATCTGCTGAATTCGGGCATCTGGGCGACGGTCCGGATCGTCACGCAAGGCCGCGTCTAGCGCGGCCGCCCGGCCCTTCGATAACGAGAGCGAGCCAGGGGCTCGCGCAGAGGAGAAGAGGAGTATGTATGTAGGAGCTGATTACTATCCGGAGCACTGGCCCCGGGAGCGCTGGGAAGTCGACGCGAAGCTGATGCAGGAGGCCGGGTTCAACATCGTCCGGCTGGCGGAGTTCGCCTGGATCGACATGGAGCCGATGGAGGGAAAGTACGAGTTCGGCTGGCTCGACGACGCGCTGGCCATCCTCGACAAGCACGGCGTCTCCGCCATCCTTTGCACCCCGACCGCGACCATGCCGGCCTGGGCGCCGCGCAAGTACCCCGAGGTGATGGCCATGCAGCCCGACGGCGAGCGCCTCACCTGGGGCGTGCGGAAGAACAACTGCTTCACCTCCGGCACCTATCGGCTGCTGAGCGAGCGCATCACGCGGGCGATGGGAGAGCACTTCGCAGACACTCCCAACCTCATCGGCTGGCAGACCGACAACGAGTTCGGAGGCCCCGTCTGCTTCTGCGACACCTGCCGCGCCGATTTCCAGGACTGGCTGCGGGCCAAGTACGGCACCATCGATGAGCTCAACCGCGCCTGGGGCACGCACTTCTGGAGCCACAAGTACACGACCTGGGGCGAGATCCAGATTCCGCATCCCTCCGGCCGGGCGGGGCGGCTGGCCGGACCGGACTATCTCAGCACCCATAACCCGAGCCTCTGCCTCGACTTCCAGCGCTATCACTCGCACCTCAACGTGCGCTTCCAGCGCGATCAGGTGCGCATCTTGCGCGCTCTCTGCCCCAAGCACTTCGTGACCCACAACTTGATGGGGTTCTTCAGCGAGCTGAACTACTATGACTTCGCCGAGGACCTCGACCACGTGAGCTGGGACAACTACCCGGTGTGGGGCGCGCCGAGCATTCCCTATGTGTCGTCGGCCGCGGCCGATGTGATGCGCGGCCTCAAGCGCAAGAACTTCTGGATCATGGAGCAGACGGCCGGCCCCGGCGGGTGGAGTAGCTTCGGCCGCAACCCGCGCCCCGGCGAGATCCGCAAAGTCGCCTACCAGCAGCTCGCCCACGGCGCCGACGGCCAGGTCTGGTTCCGCTGGCGCACCTGCACGGCCGGGCGAGAGCAGTACTGGCACGGCCTCCTCGGCCACGACGGCAAGCCGCTCCGCCGCTACAAGGAGGCCGCGCAGACCGCCTCCGAGTACCACAAGCTTGCCCCCGAGCTGGAGGGCACCACGATCAAGGCCGAGGTCGGGATCATCCACGACTACGAGACCATCTGGGCCCTCAGGATTCAGCCCGGCTTCGAGGGCAACAGCTACCACGCCGCCATGCTGCGCTATTACTCCGCGCTCGTTCGGGCCGGCGTCAACGTGGATATGATCAAGCCGACGGAGGACTTCTCCCAGTACCGTCTCGTGATCGCGCCCGACTTCTACCTCGTCCCGGACGAGGTGGCGAAGCGGCTGAGCGATTACGTGAGGAACGGCGGCGTGCTCCTGGCCGACTGCCGCCTGGCGGTCAAGGACGAGACGAACCTCTGCTACGACCGGACGCTCCCCGGCCTTCTTACCGAGGCGCTCGGCATCACCATCGAGGAGTACGAGGCGATGGACGGGACGATGGGGTACCCCGTCGTCGGCAAAGAGGGCCTCAAGGGCACGTACACCGCCATCCAGTACGCCGACTGGCTCAAGCCCAGCACGGCCGACGCGCTGGCCGCTTACGACCAGTGGCACCTGTCGGAGTGCGCCGCCGCGACACGGAACTCGTTCGGCAAAGGCATAGGCTACTACGTCGGCACGGTCGTGAAGGAGGCCGAGTTCTACGATGAGTTGATGGCCGAGGTGTTGAAGACGGCGAAGGTCGAGGGCGCGCTGAAGCCGCCCGTCGGCGTCGAGGTGTCGGTGCGCGAGGGCGGCGGGAAGAAGCTGCTGTTCCTCGTCAACCACACCGAGGAGAAGCAGACCGTGGCCGTGCCCTCGGGCGAGAAGGAGCTCATCACCGACAGCACCACCGGGGACACGATGGAGCTGGACATCTACGGCGTGGCCGTCATCAAGCTGGCGTAGCTGCGAGCTAAGAGCCTGGAGTGAGGAGGATCAGTTGAGCAATTCGAGGATCGAAGTCGATCTCACGGATGTGATCTGCGCGGCCGAGCGGCGGATCATCGGCATCAACATCGACTACCTCGTCGATCACGACGAGAACCGCGAGCCGGGAGCGCGGCCGCTGCTGGAGGCCCTGCAGGAGATGGGGGTCAAGTCGCTCCGCTTCCCCGGCGGCGACAAGTCCGACAACCATCTCTGGTCGGTGCCGCCCTTCGAGCGACCGCAGCCCACCCTCGCCTGTGGGCCCCGCGAGGGCAGAGAAGTCGTCATCCAGGACGAGGAGGGGAACTGGAAGGTCCGGCTGATGGACTTCGACGAGTTCATGCGCCTGGCCAAGGCGCTCGGCGCGGATCCGACGCTCTGCACCTGCTACGACGCGCTCTACAAGCCGGGCTGCGATGTGACCAAGGAGCATCTCCTCGAGACGGCCGTCGCCTGGGTCGAGTACGCCAACGTCAGGCAGAAGTACGGCGTGAAGTACTGGGAGATCGGCAACGAGGGATACATCGACGCCACCGTCAGCCCCCACGACTACGCCCGCGATCTGATCGACTTCGCCAAGGCGATGAAGAACGTCGATCCCACCATCCTGATCGGCGCCAACGGGCCGCCTCGAACGGAGGGCACGGGAAGGCAGCAGGAAGAGGGCGAGCCACCGTGGTGGAAGATCGTCTACGAGGCCGCCGCCGACCACATCGACGTCGCCGTCGTGCACACCTACTCGTGCTTCAAGTGGGGGAGCTACGAGTACTACCGCGACCACTCTCCGGGCTATCCCGAGGCACACCGCGATGCGTTGAGCGTCCTCGAAGCGGCCCGCAAGTGGGGGCCGCCGGGCTTCGCCGACCGTCTGCGGATCACCGACACCGAGCTCAACTCGGCCGACTGGTCCGAGGACGGATGGCCGAGGGTCAACGACCTCGGGCACGGCCTGGTAACGTTCGACCTCCTCGGCACGCTGCTCGAGATCGACAAGATCGACATGGCGCAGCTCTGGAACACCCGCTGGGTGAGCCACCCGCCGGATGTGCCGAGCCTGTGGGACGCGGTAGACGATAGGAACGAACTGCAGCCCACCGGCAAGGCGCTCGCCATCTGGAGCCAGTTCCTGCGAGATGAGATGCTCCGCATCGGTGAGCCGAAGCGGTTGCGGACCTTCGCGAGCTGCTCGAAGGACCGGAAGAAGCTCAGCCTCTTCCTTATCAATAAGGATGAGGGCGAGCGGGAGGCGACGGTCTCGATCACTGGCGGGCCGGATTCCGGCTCGGCGCAGCGCTGGGTCTGGCAAGGAGAGGGCCCCGGCGACTTCGAGCCGACGTGGTCCGGCCCGGAACCGCTGGCGGTGAAGAAAGGCGAGATCGCGGTCTCGCTTCCGTCGGATTCCTTGACAGTGCTCGAGGTGGGCCGCGCCTAATCCAGTCACGGACAATCATCGGAGATACCAGGAAATGAGTGTGATCAAGTACGGGATCGTCGGCGGTGGATGGCGATCCGAGTTCTACCTTCGCATCATGAAGGCCATGCCGGAGCGGTTCGAGATCACCGGCATGGTCGTGCGCAACCCGGAGAAGCGGCCGCGCTTCGAGCAGACGTGGGGCGTCAAGACCTTCGAGACCCTCGACGAGATGCTGGCGAAGACCTCGCCCTCGTTCGTCGTCACATCGGTGAGCTGGCCTGCGAACCCGGGCTTCCTCAAGGAGCTGTCCGAGCGCGGGGTGCCCGTGCTCTCGGAGACGCCGCCCGCGCCCGACCTCGACGGCTTGACCGAAGTCAACAAGCTGACGAAGAAGGGCGCCCGCATCCAGGTGGCCGAGCAGTACCACGCCCAGCCCCACCATGCTGCTCTGCTCGGCCTGCTGTCGAAGTGCTTCATCGGTCGCCGCAGCCAGGCGCAGGTCTCGGTGGGCCACGGCTATCACGGCATCAGCCTCATCCGCCGCTTCCTCGGGCTCGGCTGTGAGGCGCCGAAGATCACGGGCCTGCGGTTCGCCTCTCCCATCATCGTGGCCGCCGGCAAGGGCGGCCCGCAGGAGAAGGAAACCGTCAAGCAGTCCACCCAGGACTTCTACTTCATGGACTTCGGCGACAGGCTCGGGCTGCTCGACTTCACCGATGACCAGTACTTCGGCTGGATTCGCAACACCCGCCTCCTCATCCGCGGCGAGCGCGGCGAGATCGTGAACGATCGCATCTACTACCTGAAGAACCATCGGACGCCGGTGGAGCTGAGCCTCGTCCGCCGCACCGCCGGCACCGGCAGCAACCTTGAGGGCAACCATCTGCAGGGATACCTCGTGGGGGATACCTGGGTGTACGAGAACCCGTGCGCTCCCGCCCCGCTGGCCGATGACGAGATCGCCATCGCCACCTGCCTGATGAAGATGGACGAGTACGTGCGCACCGGCGAGGATTTCTACCCGCTGGCCGAGGCCTCCCAGGACCACTACCTCTACCTGCTGGGCCAACAGGCGGTGCGGGAGGGCCGCCCGGTCCAGGCCGAGCGGCAGCCCTGGGCAGCCTAGCAGCCATTTGAACGCTGCTCGGCCCCGCGGCCGAGATTCTTCGCTTCGCTCAGAATGACACCGAAGAGGCCGTTGCCAGAGGCGTCACCCTGAGCAGAGCGAAGGGTCTTGCCCTGGACGAAGCTCCGGGCCGGCGGCCTCCGCGGCCGCGCCCGGGGATGGAGGCGGAGATATGGCGTTCTATGTGAACCCGTTCGCGGGTGACGACAGCGCGGAGGGCACCAGCCCGAGCGCGGCCTGGCGGACGTTGGCGAAGGTGAGCGGCCAGGAGTTCGAGCCCGGCGCGCAGGTGCTGCTGCTGCGCGGAGGCACCTGGAACGAGGGGCTGCGGCTGCGGGGCTGCGGCACGGCCGACAAGCCCATCCTGCTCGGCGCCTATGGCGAAGGGCCGCGCCCCCGCATCAACGCCGGCCCGACCCATGCCATCACCGGCGAAGGCGCGATCTCCGGCTGGCGAATCTCGGGCCTCGAGCTGACCAGCACCAATGACCTCAACCCCACCCACAAGATCACCGGCGGGACGTGCGGCATCTACGTTGAGCAGGAGGACCTGTGCGAGGGCCTCATCATCGAGGACTGCCTCATCCACAACACGAGCGGCCCGGGCATCTTCCTCAAGGCGACCGGAAAGTCCAAGCTCGTCTTCAAGGACACCGTCATCGAGCACTGCGAGGTCTACAACGCGAGCTGCGGGATTCAGTTCCTCGGCCTGCCGGACTACGGCACCGAGTACTTCGGCGGCTTCCGCGTCGCGCACTGCGTCGTCCACGACATCGGCGGCGACGGCATCGTCCCCTTCTGCGGCAACAACGGTGTCATCGAGTACTGCACCGCCTACCGCACCGGCCAGGGATGTGACGAGAAAGACCACAGCCCGGTTGCCATCTGGTACGCGTGGGCGAAGAGCTGTGTCATCCAGTACTGCCACGCCTATGACAACCGCACCGGCGGCCGCGGCGCGGATGGCGGCGGCTTCGACTTCGACGGCGGATGTGTGGACTGCATTCTCCAGTACAACTACTCCCACGACAACGAGGGCGCGGGCTATCTCATCTGCTCCTGGGACGCGGAGAAGTGGCCGTGCACGGGCTGCATCTGCCGTTATAACGTGTCGGTCAACGACGGGCTCCAGAACGACTACGCGAGCATCCACTTCTGGCAGAACCAGGACTGCACGATCCACAACAACACCTGCATCACCCGCAGCGCCTCTCCCGTGAAGTTCGCCACCAGCGGCTTCAGCGCGAGGGGCAACCTCATCGCCAATAACGTCTTCCTTATCGACTCCCCCGAGGATATCCCGCTGGTGAAGTCGGAGTTCGACATCGGCGAGAATCAGTTCCGAAACAACCTCTACCACCGCGTGCGAGAGGGGCTGTACTTCACACCCGACGGGAAGGAAATCCGCACTCTCGACGAATTCATGAAGGTGGTCGGTGGCGAGGGCGAGATCGCGGGCGATCCGAAGCTAGCCGATCCCGCCTCGGGCAACTTCCACCTGCGGCCCGACTCGCCGTGCCGAGGCGGGGGGATGCGCCTCCCCGACATGGGGCCCCGCGACTACTACGGGACTCCGCTGGCCGAGGATGGGCCGGTTGACATAGGCTGTGCGGCCGCGAGGGGCGCGCCGCCAAAATGAGGCTCGGCGAGGCCGATCAGTGACTCGCCGAGAGGAGGGAATCTGACGATGGCGACCATGCCGAACACCCCGCAGATCAAGCTGGCGATCGTGGCCGTGAGCCGCGACTGCTTCCCGATCGATCTGTCGCGCAAGCGCAGCAGGGAACTCGTGAAGGCCTGCCGGGCTGCCGGCCTGAAGGTGTACGCCTGCCCGACAATCATCGAGAACGAGAACGACGCCCTGGAGGCCGTGGTGAAGTGCCGGGAGAACGGCGCCAATGCGGCCGTCGTCTACCTCGGCAACTTCGGGCCGGAGGGGCCGCTCTCCATCTTCGCGCAGTACTTCGGCGGGCCGGTCATGCTGTGTGGCGCGGCCGAGGAGAGCAAGGACACGCTGGTCGGGGGCCGCGGCGATGCCTTCTGCGGGATGCTCAGCGCCTCCTATAACTTCGACCTGCGCGATGTCCCCGTCTATATGCCGCAGATGCCGGTCGGCCTGCCGGGCGAGCTGGCCGAGAAGGCGGTGCACTTCGCAGCCGTCGCGCGGTGCGTGCTCGGGGTCCAGGGCGTGAAGATCATCGCCTTCGGTCCGCGCCCGCAGGACTTCTTCGCCTGCAACGCGCCCATCAAGCCGCTCTACGAGCTCGGCGTCGAGGTGATGGAGAACAGCGAGCTCGACATGCACCTGCTCTTCCAGGACGTGGCCGAGGATGACAAGGACGTCAAGGCCACCGTGAGAGACATGAAGAGGGAGCTGGGCGCGGGCGCCACCTACCCCGACCTGCTGCCCAAGCTCGCCCGCTTCGAGGTCGCTCTGACCCGCTTCGCCGAGGAGAACATCGGCTCCAAGGAATACGTGATCTTCGCCAACAAGTGCTGGCCGGCATTCGAGCCGGCCTTCGGGTTCGTGCCCTGCTATGTGAACTCCCGGCTCGCCACCCGCGGCATGCCCGTGGCCTGCGAGGTGGACCTCTACGGCGCGCTGAGCGAGTACCTCTGCCTGCTCGCCAGCGGAAAGCCGGTGACGCTGCTCGACATCAACAACACCGTCCCGGCCGACCTCATCGGCAAGAAGGCCGATCTCAAGGGAGCGAAGGCGGAGGACCTCTTCATGGGCTTCCACTGTGGCAACAGCCCCAGCGCCTGTATGAAGGACTGCGCCATGAGCTATCAGCTCATCATGAACCGGCTCATAGAGGACCCGAAGGCCGAGCCGGACATCACCCGCGGCACCCTGGAGGGTCAGCTCCGGCCCGGGCCGGCGACTTTCTTCCGGCTGCAGAGCACGGCCGATGGATACCTGCAGAGCTACGTCGCTCCGGGCAATATCCTCGACATCAAGCCGAACAGCTTCGGCGGCATCGGCGTCTTCGCCATTCCGAACTTCGCCCGCTTCTACCGCCACGTGCTGCTCGGCATGCACTTCCCGCACCACGGCGCGGTCGCCTTCGACAACGCCGCCAAGGTGCTGTTCGACGCGGTGAAGCTGCTGGGCGTGGAAGAGATCGGCGTTCCGCTGCCGAAGACCATGCTCTACCCGGGCGAGAACGCCTTCGAGGTGCTCTAGCGACGGCCCGCAGTAGGCACTCCTCGAGAGAGGGCGCTGGGTCACTGTGAATGTGACGCGTTGCTCTTGTCTGGATGGTGCCGAGCGTGCGTCGTCTGAGGAACTCGAATGATGAGCGTCGAGACGAACGTCAAGCAGGCGGTGCCGTTCTTCGGCGTCTCGGACATGGAGGAGTCGCTTCGCTACTATGTCGATGGTCTCGGCTTCCGGATGACCGACAAATGGATGCACGAAGGCAACCTCCGCTGGTGCCAGCTGGAACTTGGGGAGGCGGCCCTCATGCTGCAGGAGTTCTGGCGGGAAGGGCCCCACGAGGGTAGGCCCGAGGGCAAGCTGGGCCAGGGTGTGTCTATCTGCTTCATCTGCGAAGACGCACTGGCGATCTATCGCGAGGTCACCTCGCGGGGGATCGATGCTCAGAGGCCCTTCGTTGGGAACAGGATGTGGGTCACGTCTCTGACGGACCCGGACGGTTACAGGCTCGACTTCGAGAGCCCGACGGAGGCGCCGGAGGAGACGGTGTACTCGGGGGAGGAAGGGTGAGGCCCCGGGCGCTTGTGTAGGCGGAGATCGACCCATGGGGCTGAGCGTGAAGCAGATTCCCAGGCTCGGCGCCGAGTAGGTTCAAACTGAGCCACTGCGCGGGAGAGAGACAGATGCCGAAGTATGCGATCGGGCTTGACTACGGGACGAATTCGGTTCGCTCCTTGCTGGTGAACGCGGCCAATGGCCGCGAGGTAGGCACCTCGGTGTGGAACTACGAGCACGGCACCGAGGGCGTCATCCTAAGCAGCGACCCCAACCTCGCCCGCCAGCACCCGGCCGACTACCTGAAGGGCGGCGAGATCGTCATCAGGCGAGCACTCTCTCAGGCGAAGCGGAAGATCAAGGGCTTCTCCCCGGATCAGGTCATCGGCATCGGGGTCGACACCACCGGCAGCACGCCGCTGCCGGTCGACGAGGACGGCCAGCCGCTGGCCTTCCAGAGGAAGTTCGCCAAGGACCCGGCGGCGATGGCCCGGCTGTGGAAGGACCACACCGGCGTGGCCGAGGCGGAGGAGATCACCGCGCTGGCCGAGCGGCTGCGGCCGCACTACCTCGCCAAGTGCGGCGGCACCTATAGCAGCGAGTGGTTCTTCAGCAAGGTGCTCCACTGCGTTCGGACGAGCCCGAAGGTGTTCGACGCGGCCTACACCTGGGTCGAGATCGCCGACTGGATCCCGGCCGCCCTCACTGATACGCTCGACCCGGATGGGCTCACGGTGGGAGTCTGCGCGGCCGGCCACAAGGCGATGTACAACGACGCCTGGGGCGGCTACCCCGACAAGCGTTTCCTCGGCAGACTTCATCCGAAGCTGGCCCAGTTGCGCGACCGGCTTCAGGACAAGGCCTACAACATCGAGAAGGCGGTCGGCGGCCTGAGCAAGGAGTGGGCGAAGCGCGCGGGCCTGCCCGAGGGGATTCCGGTGGCGGTCGGCGCGTTCGACGCGCACCTCGGCGCGGTCGGCGCGGGCATCAAGCCGGGCACGTTGGTGAAGATCATCGGCACCAGCACCTGCGACATGATGGTCGCGCCCCTGGGCAGGGATCTGCCCGACATCCCGGGCCTCTGCGGCATCGTTCCCGAGAGCATCCTGCCCCGCTACTATGGGCTGGAGGCCGGGCAGTCGGCCGTGGGCGACATCTTCAACTGGTTCGTGAACTACGTCGAGCCGGGCGGCCAGCAGATGGGGTCACACGAGGCCCTCACGCGGGAGGCTGCCAAGCTGAAGCCCGGGGAGTCGGGTCTGCTCGCGCTGGACTGGAACAACGGCAACCGCACCATCCTCGTGGACACGCGGCTGACCGGCATGCTGCTCGGCCAGACGCTCTACACCCGGCCGGGCGAAATCTACCGGGCGCTCATCGAGGCGACGGCCTTCGGCGCGCTGACGATCATCAACCGCTTCGAGGAGTATGGCGTCAAGGTCGGGCAGGTGGTCAACTGCGGCGGCATCGCGGAGAAGAACCCCCTCGTGATGCAGATCTACGCCGACGTCACCGGCCGGCCGATGAAGATCTCTCGCTCTGCGCAGACACCCGCGCTTGGCGCGGCCATGGCGGGAGCGGTCGTCGCCGGGAGGAAGGCCGGGGGATACCCCGGCTTCAGCGCCGCGCAGAAGGCCATGTCCGGCCTGAAGGCCAAGGTCTACACGCCGGACCGAAAGGCACAGGCCGTCTACGCCGAGCTTTACGCACTCTACAGCCAGCTCCACGACGCCTTCGGCACCCAGAAGTGGGAGGGCAAGCTCTACAACGTCATGAAGGACCTGCTGGCCGTCCGGGGCAAGGTGAGGAAGTAGTCTCGCACAGGCTTCGGTGATATGCTCGACGCCCTGAAAGAAGAGGTCTGCCAGGCCAACCTGCGGCTCGTCGAAGAGCAGCTGGTCATCCACACCTGGGGCAATGTGAGCGGCATCGACCGCGAGCAGGGCCTGGTGGTGATCAAGGCCTCCGGCGTGCCCTATGAGGGCATGGCCCCGGAGCACATGGTGGTGGTCTCCCTCGACACCGGCGAGAAGGTGGAGGGGGACTATCGCCCGAGTTCAGACACCCCGACACACCTGGAGCTCTACCGCGCCTTCGAGAACATCGGCGGAGCGGTGCACACGCACAGCCTCTACGCCAGCGCCTGGGCGCAGGCGCGGCGGGAGATTCCGCCACTGGGAACGACCCACGCCGACTACTTCTACGGGCCGATCCCGCTCACGCGGCAGATGACCGAGGCCGAGATCAAGCAGGCCTACGAGATCAACACCGGCAAGGTGATCGTCGAGCGCTTCGCCGACCTCGACCCGATGGAGATGCCGGGCGTGCTCGTGGTGAACCACGGGCCGTTCGCGTGGGGCCGCTCCCCCGACGACGCCGTGGACAATGCGGTCTACCTCGAATGCGTGGCACGGATGGCGAGCGAGACGCTGCGCGTCGACCCTAACGTCGAGTCCATGCCGCAGGCCCTGCTCGACAAGCACTACCTCCGCAAGCACGGCCCGGACCGCTACTACGGGCAGGACTGACCCGCCGGCCTCACCCGCTCTTCTCGATGATCCACACGCCGCGGCCGGGAAGCTCGGCCGGGCCGGACATCTGCTCCCCGCTCAGCAGCTCGCGGCCGGCCACCGGCGTGAGGTCAACCTGCACCGGCTCGGCGTTGTGGTTGAGGACAAAGGTGAGCGTCTTGCCGCCGTTCGTCCGCTGAGTCACCTCGACGCCGTCGATCGGCGCGAGGACCGGCTCGATGCCATGTTCCGCGCAGAGGTGGCCCATCAACCCCTCGACGAACTTCGTCTCGGGGTCGGTGGCGATGTACCAGGCCGCGCCCTTCCCGAAGCGGTTGCGCGTGACCGCGGGCATACCAGCGTAGAAGTCCTTCCCGAACGCGGCGACGGCCTCGGCCGTCTCCGCATGGATGAGCCCATGCAGCATCCCGCACTCGTAGCTCCCCTGGAGGTCGCCGAGCGCGCTCGCCATGACGATCTCGTTCTTCAGCTCCGGCGGCACCGCGTCGAACTCCTCCGCCCAGATGCCGAGCATCTTCCGCAGCGGCCCCGGGTAGCCGCCCAGCACGGCGCGGTCGTTCTCATCCACCATGCCGCTGTACACCGTCGTCACGAACGTCCCGCCCGATTCCACGAACTTCTCGATCTTCTCCGCGAACCCGGGCTGCACCAGGTAGAGGAGCGGCGCGATAGCGATCTTGTACTTGCTGAGGTCGAAGCTGGGATGAACGAAGTCCACCGGGACGCCCGCCCGCCAGAGGGCGCCGTAGTACGAGTGGATCAGCGGCACGTACTTCAGGTCCTGGCTCGGGCCGCTGGAGTACTCGACCGCCCACCAGTTCTCCCAGTCGAAGACCATCGCGACCTCGGCCTCGATGCGGCCGTCGAGCACGTCCGATCCGAGCTCTTTCAGCTCCTTGCCCAGCTCGGCCGACTCGCGGAACACGCGGGTGTTCTCGTGTCCGGCGTGGGAGATGACGGCCCCGTGCCACTTCTCGCACGCGCCCTGAGACCGGCGGAGCTGGAAGTACATGATCGCGTCCGAGCCGTGGGCCATCGCCTGATAGCTCCACAGCCGCAGCACGCCGGGGCGCTTGAGGGAGTTGTAGGCCTGCCAGTTCTGCTGGCTCGGAGTCTGCTCCATGAGCATAAACGGCTGCCCCTCCTTCAGTCCGCGCATGAGGTCGTGCAGAAGTGCGACATTCCACGGCTTCACCTGCATCGGCGGATAGCTGTCCCAGGAGATGACGTCGAGGTGCGGCGCCCAGGCGAAGTAGTCGAGCGGCTTGAAGTGCCCCATCAGGTTGGTCGTGACCGGGACGTCGGGGGTGATCTCCTTGAGCGCATCCCGCTCGAGCAGATAGCATTCGAGGATGCTGTCGGACATGAAGCGCGAGTAGTCGAGCGAGATGCCCTGAAAGGCCGTCCGCGTTTGATCGTACGCCGACAGATGCTCCGACAGTGTGTTCGGCGGGACGATCTCCTCCCAGTCGTAGAAGGTGTGCCCCCAGAAGCGCGTGCACCAGCGCTCGTTGACCTCATCCAAGCTCCCGTACCGCTTCTGCAGCCACGCGCGGAAGGCGGCCGCGCAGTTCTCGCAGTAGCAGGCGCCGCCGAACTCGTTCGAGACGTGCCAGATGACGAGCGAGGGATGGCTCTTATAGCGGGTGGCCAGCGCCTTCGCCATCTCGCGGGCGTAGTGCCGATAGGTAGGGCTGTTGGGGCAGGAGTTGTGGCGGGCGCCGTACTGGCGCTTGCGGCCGTGGAAGTCAACGCGCAGCACATCGGGATGGCGCCGCGCCATCCAGGCCGGATGGGCGGCAGTTGAGGTGGCCATGCAGGCGTAGACACCGTTCTTCACGAGCAGGTCGAGGATCTCATCGAGCCACTCGAAGTCGTAGTGGGTTTCATCAGGCTGAAGGTGGGCCCAACTGAACACGGGGAGGGTCGCGATGTCGATGTTGGCCAGCTTGAAGAGCCGGACGTCTTCGTCCCAGATATCCCGCGGCCATTGGTCCGGGTTGTAGTCGCCTCCGTAGAACACCTTTGGAAGCTTCGGGCTGATCACTTCGCTCACTCCATGAACGCCAGCAGAGATTGGGTGCGTCCCGCAGGTTCTTCTGGCTCGGGGCCGCGTACCCCTCCCCGGGACCGTTCTGCGCGGCGAATGGAAACGAAGAGGCAGGAGGCACCCGCCTGCCCAACGAACAGCGCGGGGCAGAGTGAAGCCATGAGCTTAATGGGCGTCGATATCGGGTCGAGCCGCTGCAAGGCGGTCGTCTTCGCCGCCGACGGGAGCGTGCTGGCCGAGGCCGCCGAGGACTACGAGCCGCAGTTCCCCGCGCCGGCCCGCGTCGAAATGGACTCGGAGGCGCTCTGGCAGGCCGTGGCCGCAGCCATCAGGTCGGCCGCCGAGGCGAGCGAGGAGCCGGTCGAGGCCACCGGCCTCAGCAGCCACGGCGAGTCCTTCGTTCCCGTGGACGAAAACGGCAATGCCCTCGGGCCGGCGATCATGAACGCGGACAACCGGGCATCTGAAGAGGCCGAGTGGTGGGAGAAACAGCTCGGCCGGGAGCACATCTTCCAGACCACCGGCATGATCGTCCACCCGATGTACCCGATGCCGAAGCTCCGCTGGCTGCGCACCCATGAGCCGGAGCTGTTCGCCAGGGCGGCCCGCTTCGTCAGCGTCAGCGATTATGTCTTGCTCAAGCTCGGCCTCGAGCCGCAGATGGCGTATCCTCTGGCCTGTCGGTTCATGGCCTTCGATGTCCGCACGTTGCGCTGGTCCGACGAGATCCTCGCCGCGGCCGAGCTGTCACCGGAGCGGCTCCCTACCCCGGTTCCGGCCGGCACGGCCGCGGGCCGGCTCTCCCGGACGGCCGCGGCCGACCTGGGGCTTCAGCCCGACGTGCCCGTCGTCGTGGGTGGGCACGACCAGCCGAACGGCGCGCTCGGCATGGGCGCCATCGCGCCGGGAATGGTGACGAACTCGCTGGGGACATGGGAATGTCTGGTGGCCGTCGCCGACGAGCCGACCCTCGGCGAGACGGCGATGGCCGGCAGCCTCAACTCCTACTGTCACGTCGTGCCCGGTGCCTACATCACCATCGCCTACTTCCCGGCCGGGATCATGGTGAAGTGGTTCTGCGACACCTTCTGCGGCGAGGACGCGGCCGCCGCGGCCGCGCAGGGCACCGGCCTGCACGAGTATCTCGAGGCGGCGGCGCCGGAGGGCCCCACCGGACTGTGCATCACGCCGCATCTTATCGGCACGGCGAATCCCCACTTCGATCCGCGCGCCACCGGCGTGGTCTTCGGCCTCACCCAGACGACGAGCCGCTATCAACTCTACAAAGGTATCCTCGAGGGCCTTGCGTGCGAGCTCGCCATCGTCTCCGATCTGCTCGCCGACGCGGTCGGCTCGTTCGACCTCCTGCGGTGCACCGGCGGCGGGGCGCGCTCGCGGCTCGGCCTCCAGCTCAGGGCCTCCATCACCGGCCGGTCGATGCAGACATTGACCTGCCCCGAGGCGGTCTGCCTGGGCGTCGCGCTGCTAGCGGGGACGACCGCGGGCGTGTACGACGGCCTCGGCCAGGCCGTCGAGCAGGCCGTTCGCGTCGCCGACACGATCGCGCCCGACCGCGACGCGGCCGCCGCCTATGCTCGCCAGGTCGAGCAGTACCGCCGCCTCTATCCCGCGCTCGCGCCGCTGCGCGAGCTGTGAGGGACGGGATCATCGCATGAGCGCCGGCGCCGATAGCAAGGGCCTCGCAGATCTCCCCCTCGCCGAGATCATGCGGCGGGCCTACCAGCGTCACGTCCTCGTGCCCGCCTTCAACATCGCCTACTTGCCTCAGGTCGAGCCGATCGCGCAGACGTTGAAGGAGCTGGACTGCTTCGCCTTGCTGGAGGTGGCGCGGCCGGACATCGAGCGCTTTGAGGCCACGGGCTACGCGGCCGTGGCCTGGGAGTACGAGAGGCAGGCCGATCCGGCCTACGTCCGTCTTCACCAGGACCATGTCCCCGTGATCGACGAGGAACAGAGGGAGGTGGACTGGCGGCCGCTGATCCAAGAGGCGCTCGACCTGGGCTACGATTCGGTCATGCTCGACGGCTCGCGGCTGCCACTGGAGGACAACATCGCGGCCACCAAGTCAGTCGTCGAGATGGCGCACCCACAGGCCGCGGTGGAGGGCGAGTTGGGTGCGGTGCTCGGGCACGAGCCCGGCCCGCTGCCGCCCTATGAGGAGCTGTTCCACAGCGGGCGGGGCTTCACCGATGTGGAGGAGGCCGATCGCTTCGTGCGGGAGACCGGGGCGGACTGGCTCTCCGTCGCCGTCGGTAACGTCCACGGCGCCATCAGCGGCGCCGCGAAGGACCGGGAGAAGGTGCAGGCGCGGCTGAACATCGAGCACCTGCGGGGGATCTCCGACCGAGTCGGCGTGCCGCTCGTGCTGCACGGTGGCACGGGCATTGAGTTGAGCTGCGTGCTGGAGGCCGTGGAGAACGGCATCACCAAGATCAACATCGCCACCGCCATCCGGCAGCCCTACGAGGCGCGCCTGCGGGAGGGCGCGGGCGTGGAATCGGCGCAGCAGGCCGTCGCCGCGGTCGTCGCGCAGCACATCGAGGACTACCGCATCGCCGGAAGCGCGGCGAGGCTGGCGGCCCCCTAGACACCGTCTCGTGGCTGTCCGGAGCAATGCTCTGCGCCGGTCTTGTCCCTCAAGAACGGCCCCAGTCGTGATGTTATGCAAACAGATGATCCTCAGGGATTTCCACAGTCTGCCGGGCGATAGTGATCGCCCGGCAGACTGGCAATCAGGCATGTCAGTGGACCTCCCAGGCTCCGCTGCGGCAGAGAACCGCTTCCATTCAGAACGAACCGAGCCGACTTCGTGTCTGCCCACCGTACAACGTGACCCTTGCTCTTTCCGAAGCCCCGTGATGGCATAATACGGGCGATATGCTCAGTCATCGAGCCGTGCTCCGAGGGGGGGCTCTCGGGCGCCCACAGACCAGAGCGGAGGTCAGGCATGACGGCTGGCGGGTCCTGTTGTAACTCTCGCTTTCGCGCTCCAAGTGTGCGTTCCTCCTGCCGCAGCCCCAGCAGCAACGTCCGGTACCACCCAGCGTAGCCCCCGGTGTAGCGCCTGACTATTGGCATACTTTCCCGGTGTTTCTCCCGTGGTATCTGAGCCAGGAGAGAGCAGAGAACGGGCCATGGGTCTTGTGCCCGCCTGTACCGAGGCTTGCATGCGGACGTTGGCTTCGTGCGGGGCCGATGGGTCGCGGCGCTGCTGTGCCTGGCCCCTTCTCTGCCGCGCGGCCGGAGGTCAGGGAGGAGAGAAGATTGGCGACACGGTCTCTCTGCGGTCTTCTTTCTCCGCAGTAGGTGTGCAATGGATCAAATGGCATGGAGGTGAAGTGATGCGCGTATCAGATGTGACGTTGGGACAGATCATCAAGAAGCAGTTCGGCGAGGAGAACGGTGCGGAAATGCTTCGGGAACTGCAAGCGGCAGTTGACAAGAAGCTCCCGGCGGACCAACTAAGGGCGGAGGCAACTGCTCTCGCAAAGAAGCATCTGCCAGCAACGGCCTCGAGTGACACGGATGTGGTTAGTGGCGTATCCCGTATGCTCTTGGTAGCCGCATGATCGTGACATAGCTCTGCCGAGCGCTCATGAAGTGGCGGCCGCAGAGAGACCGCCTGCCACACAGACCAGCCGCCGTGGCCTCAGCCACGGCGCGAGGAAGCCGACGATGAAACGGACGAAGACGCGAAGCGATATGGTGTTTGTCCTCCCGCCTTCGGATAAGTTTGCGCCACTTCCCAACAGAGGAGTGCTCGCCGACGCCCTCGGGTCAGGCTACATCATTGCGTTTCTGAGAGAGAACGGCTTCGAGGCGGAGCAGATACTGTCAGCCAAGCCACTAAATGTCTCCCAATGCGTCAGCCACATCATGGCCAGGCGGCCGAGGGTCGTTGGGTTCACAGTCTACCAGACCAACTACAGTCTGTGCTTGCTCCTTGCGAGAGAACTCAGAGAAGTTGCTCCAGATCTGACCATCGTGTTTGGGGGGCCAACTCCGAGCGTGCAGTCCGAGACGATCTTGGCAAGGAACGACTGCGTCGATGTCTGCGTGAGAAACGAAGGTGAAGAAACGACTCTTGAGCTTCTGCGCGCCCTTGAGAGCGCCAACTTCCGCCTGGAAGAGGCAGATCTATCACCCATCAAGGGTCTGACCTACAGGAGCGGAAACGAGGTGCAGGTGAATGAGGCTCGGCATATCTACCTCAACAACAGGAGCACGCCGGGTTTCCTCGACCGCTATCCATCGCCTTATCTGACGGGGGTGTTCCACAATTCCGAGCCGGGCGTCGTAACGGCGAGGGGATGCAACCAGAATTGCACGTACTGCAGCTGCGCTGTTCTTTCGGGGCGCGCCTTCGTCACCCATTCCATCGAACGGGTCGTCGAAGAGCTGGACTCCATTGCCGGGATTATGGGCGACCGGGATGAACTCGTGATCGTATATGATGATGCCTTCACCCTATTGCCAGCAAGGGCGCGCTCAATATGCCAGAAGCTGATTGAGAGCAACGTCGACGTGCGCCTAGGATGTATCACCAGGTGTGACAGGGTTGATGAGGAGTTGCTGGACTTGATGAAGGAGGCCGGCTTTGTCTCCGTCGGATTCGCGCTCGAAAGCGCCACGCCTCGGGTCTTGCGGAACATAGGGAAGGTCACTCGGCCCGATTCCTCGACTGATCCTACGTTCCAGGCGGAGGAATCGTTCATCGAGGCCTTCAAGAGAAACCTTCAACACACCAGGAGAATCGGCCTGCATGTGTACGCGAGCGTGATGGTCGGATTGCCGGGCGAGAGCGAGGAAGAGGGCCAAGCGACCATAGATCTCATAGAATCGCTCGAGGTCCCCCAGTATTCACACAACGTGCTCCAGATCTTCCCTGGGACGCCGCTGTGCCACGACCACCGAAGGTATGGCATCAGAACGGAGGTTGCTGCTGACGGGATCACGCTCACTACCAGGCATGCCTATGATCCCTACAAGCTGGGGCACGCGCCCAACTCAAACCATGAGCAATGGATCAAGGGTCACCAGAGGTACGACACGAAGGCGTTGTCGCTGTCATTGGAGCCAAGGGGCGGCGCGGTCTTCTTCAACAATCTCGTCCTCTCGTCCGATAGCTGGGACGAGGCACTCCCTGAGTGGCTGGAGAAGTACCTTTCGGTCAACGGGAGAGTCATCCAAGTGTTCAGCAGTCTGAGCTCGGCATCGGACTGGTGGTCTCGGCCGGAAGTGTCGAAGAGCCCCACGAAAGGCTTCGCAGATCTGCCGACAGGATCGTACGGGCCGTACTACAAGACTGCGACCGAGGATGGAACTCCCTGCATTCGCCCCTGCGCTGCCCACGTCTGGGGATTGCGGTGCGAGTACCCAGTGTACTTCGTCGATTCGAAGAGACTGCCCTTGTTGAACGGCGAGGACGTGACTTCCTTGAACAGTGTGTTCGTCGAAGAGGAGAAGACAGACGCGAACACCTTGTTCGGTCTGCTGATGGAGCTTTCGAAGACAGAGACCCAGGAGGGCATTTCCGGATTGCCTGCGATTCCCTACTTGCGGGGCTTGTGCAGATGGGATACGCAGCCTCCCAATTGCGTCAGTCTCGAAACAGTGATAGTCGACGCCGAGGCCAATGTCAGGCCGTGTTGGCACGCCGAGCCCATCGGCAAGGTTGGCATGCCTTTCGACGAACTGCGCCAAAACCTCCGTCGTTTACGCGGCAGGGCCGAAGAGGAGCGCGGGTGCAGGACCTGCGGGGAAAACGACACCTGCGTCAAATGTCCCTCGCCCGCTCCCCTATCGGACGAGGAGTACTGCAGACTGAGGGCCGGATATCCAGTCGAAGAGGCCGCTTCCACAGCCAGGAACCTGAAGATACTGGAAGAGTCTTTCCTGCCGTATACGATGCTCTAGGGAACGGAGCGGACCATAGGCAGCGTCACCTGATGGCAGGCCCCGGTTGACGGAAGCTGCGCTTGTCAGGCAGCTTCGGGACACCGGGAGAAGCGCTAGCCGCGAACGCGCTCGCTGTCTAGTGCCGAAGCCGCGCTACGACGCCCACGCCTTGCGCACTTCCTCCACTGACTTCTCGGGGACGCGGACGCCGTCGTAGTCTCGCGGCGGAATGCGGTCGGGTGAGGCGAGGCGCTTCTTCGCGTCGGCGATGGTCTGCTTGTACTGCGGCAGCAGCGCCTCCTGGGCGACGAGCATCTCGTCCACCATCTGCCAGATCTCCGGCGGATTGCAGACCGCGGCCGTGAGCGGGTCCATCATCATCGCCTGGCGCAGCAGCATGTCGTCGCCCTGCACCGCCGCCTCCACGGCCAGCCGCTGTACGGTGACGCTCGCATTGCACACGGCCGCGCAGCCCATGGGCAGGTCGCCGACCTGGGGGATGTTCATCCCGTTCGCGTCCACGTATCCGGGCACCTCGACGATGCAGTCGGCCGGGAGATTCGTGATGCAGTTGTTGTTCACCACATTGAAGTGACCCCGGTAGACGCGGCCGGTCTCCAGCCCCTCCATGATGTACGAGCCGTGCTCGCCGCCGCGGTCCTCCGGGGTGAAGGTCCAGGGATCGGCCTCCATCCACTTCGGGAAGTCGGTCTCGAACCAGTTGCGGCCCTCCCGGCACGCCCGTAGGTAGCCGCCCGTCTCGCCACCCATCCAGTAGCTCAGGTCGATCCAGTTCTTCAGGTCATCCAGGCGCTTGCGGTACCAGGGCAGGTATTCGCTGAGGTGGCCGTTGGACTCGGTGCTGTAGTAGCCGAAGCGGCGCAGCATGTCGATGCGGACCTTCTCCGACCTGCTCAGGCCCGGGTCTTTCTCGAAGGCTTCGAGGATCTTGCCGGTGAGGTCCTCGCCCTTGTGCTTGACGCTGATGTACCAGGTCTGGTGGTTGATGCCCGCGCAGATGATGTCCACCTCTTCCTTCGGCAGGCCGAGCGCCTTCGCGATCTGCCCGTGGCCGCCCTGCACGCCGTGGCACAACCCCACGCAGCGGACCCCGCCGTACGTGTTGGCGGCCCAGGTGTTCATGGCGTTCGGGTTCGCGTAGTTGAGGAACCAGGCGTCGGGCGCGGCCACCTCGCGGATGTCCTTGCAGAAGTCGACGATCACCGGGATATTGCGCTGCCCGTACATGATCCCGCCGGGCGCGAGGGTGTCGCCGACACATTGATCCACCCCGTACTTCAACGGGATGTCGATGTCGGTCTGGAATCCCTCCAGACCGCCGACCCGGACCACTGAGAAGACATACTTCGCGCCCGTGAGCGCCTCCCGGCGGTCGGTCGTGGCGGTGATCTTCGCCGGCAACCCGGCCGCCTCGATGTCGCGGCTGCACAGCTTGTACACCATGTCGAGGTTGCGCTCGTTGATGTCGGTGAACGCAAACTCTGTGTCCCTCAACTCAGGCACGCAGAGGATGTCGCGCACGATCTCCCGCGTGAAGCCGATGCTTCCCGCGCCGATGAAGGCTGCCTTAAGCGCCATAACTACCTCCTCAGGTTCTTTGCAGAAGACGCGCCGGGCGGCTCAATCGCCCGGCGTGGGCGGCGACGGCATTTCCACATCGAGCGACTTGCAGGCGTTCTCGAAGATGCGGTCGAGCTCCTTCTGAGTGGCCGCGTCGATCTGATACTCGTAGCTCTCGATCGCCTCCCGGGCCTTGTCCAAGGCGAGCTGCTCGACGGTCGGCTCTCCCGCCGACCGCCACCGCCCGACATTGTCCCGGCGGAAGAGCGGCGAATCGAAGAAGTCCGGCAGCGCTTCGAGCGTAGTCGGATGGGTGAGGAAGTTCCCTTCCGGCACTCCCTCGGCCACGACCTTCGCTATCTCTTCTGCCGTGCCGCTCCACTTCATCCCATCGAGGATGTGCTGCACGTAGCGGCCGATCTCCATGTCGATGATGAACTGCGCGGGGCTGAACACCTCGTCCATCGACAGCTGCCCGGCCCCCATGAAGAAGTGCCTGAACCCGGCCAGGCCGAGCATCAGCAGGTAGGCCGTGCGGTCGACCGCCGCCAGGGCGTCGGCGCGCTTGGCATTGGTGTCGAGGTATATCCAGTCGAGGCGGTAACCGGCGAAGTGCTCGCCGAGGTCCTGCAGGAGCTTCTGGATCATGACGTTCTCCGGCAGGCTGTAGGCCACGGTCAGGTCGCGCATGTCGCCGAAGTCCACTCGGATGGGAAGAAGCTGATCCGGGTACGTCAGCCCAAGGCGGTCGGCCACGATCCAGCCGGCCAGGCTCTCCGCGAGGCTCTGCGCCAGCAGGCCGGGCGCGGTGAGCGGCGCCGTCATCCCGCCCGTCGGAATGGGGCAGATGCTCGCACCAATGTCCAGCAGCGGATCGTCCTTGAACTTCCAGAACAGGTCGAGGGCAACGTAGTCGAGCGTCAGCGGGCTGATGACGAACTGAAATCCTACCTCGTAGCGCCTCCCGGCGGCCGCGTGGAGCTCGCCAATCCATCGTATCACGTCTGGCTCGTGGGTCACCATGGCCCCGCCGAGCCCGGCCGTCGTCTCCAGGCAGGCCTTCTCGAGCCACAGCACCTGGACGCGGTCGTCCACATCGTTGGGGTAGACTGGGGGCGGCCCCTCGTCGTCGAAACTGGCGACCAGCTTCAACATCTCGATCGCATCGGCCGCGGTAGAGGCGCGCACCTCATTCGTCTGCATGTCGATGATGTTGAAACAGGTCCAGGGCCCCGTGACCCTGATCCTCTCCTCCGGCTTCCGCTTGCGGCCGGCCGCCCGCAGCTTCTCGATCTCCGCCTCGACCACCTCCGGCGCGAACTTGAGCCGGCCGTCCGAGTAGCTGACGCCCTCCTCCGCGCTCACCGCGTCCGCGGTCGGCTCGTGCTTGCAGGCGATGCCGACATCGGCCAGGATCCGCAACACCGCGCCGTGGACCGTCTGGGTGTGATCGGCGCCGAGACCGCCGGACAACGAGAACTGTAGTCGCTCCATTAGCACCTCCGCCGACGCCCCTGTCGCCGTTCTCTCTACACTTGTGTTCTATTTGCGCAGCCAGCCAGTGTCACCTCTCCGGGGCTCGTCCGGCGCCGTCGGGGAGGACCCGTCGTCGCGTGAGGCTGTGGCAGACAGGAGGTGACAGCCTTCGCTTCCGGCCTGGCCGCCGCTTCGGCAGTGCAACTACTGAGGCAACGGGGCCGCGGGTCGCTCTCAGTCTCGGACGGTCGCGAGGTGGCGAGTGTCGTTGCGGCGGAGGATGCGGAAGGTGGAGCCAGATCCCTCCAGCTCCCAGATGCCGGTGTGGCTAATCGCGAGATCCTTCCCCAGAGAGGAGAGCATGTGGGGACAGAGCGTCGTGAGGATCACGTTGTTCGTGACACCGTGGGCGACGATGGCGATGTCGCCCACCTCCCGATCGCCGATATGGCGGGCGACCACGGGCCGGACTCGCACGGCGACCTCGTCCAGGCTCTCTCCCTCAGGAAGGCAGACATGGGTGCGGCCCTCCCGCCACTCGCCCTCGACTCGCTCCCACTCTCGCTGCTCCTCGTGTCCCCATCGCCAGAGCGTCCCCATCTCGATCTCCTTCAGCTCCGGCTCCACGACGAGGGGCGCGCCGACGGCCGCCGCGAGCGGCCGCGCCGTCTCCGCGGCCCGCTTCATCGCGGAGCAGAGGACGCGCTCCAGCGCGGAGTCTCTCAGGGCCTCGGCGAGACACGCCGCCTGCGCTCGGCCGGTCGCGCTCAGCGGCGGATCGCCACCCCAGTCGGGGCGAGGGTCGGGCTCGGCATGGCGGATGAGGAGCAGTCGCATGCCGTCCCGCTTCCCCCGTCGATCGGCCAGCTCCTCTTCGCCCTGCTACGGAAGACATTCGGGCAGGAGGCAAGTGCCTGCCCCACGGGATCGCGGACTTCGGCAGCACGTCGCCGAAGCGACCAGAAGCGCCTAGAGGCAAGACACTCCTGGTCGCCTTCCATGCGCGTTCCCGACGTGCTTGTCTGCGGGCGTGCGCTGTCGGCTAGACAGACGGTTTGATGTTCTGGTTGAGGTGGAAGAAGTTGGTCGGGTCGTACTTGCTCTTCACCTCGACCAGCCGTGCGTGGCTTCTCCCAAAGGCCGCCGGCACGCGGGCGGTTTCGTCCTGCGTCATGAAGTTCACGTAGACGCCGCCGGTGCCGTGGGGCGTCATGACGTTGAAGAACTCGCGAGCCCAAGCGATGCAGCGCTCGTCGTCGTTGGGGCTCTCCCATCGGCCGTGGAAGTTCATGACGAACCTCGCGTCTCGATGGCTGTAGGCGGTGGCCTCTGGCGAGACGCGGCTGGCCTGCCCATCGATCATGCCGAGGAAGATCTCACTCTGCGGGGAGGGGAGCCTGCCCGTGTACTCGACGATCGTCTCAATCGCGCCATCGCTCAGGGCGGCGAGGTTGTGCGATTTCCAGTAGTTCCGGGCGCCGGGGGTCAACAGGGGGTCGAAGGCCTGCTGCCAGGCCGTATAGGGTTGGGGGCCGAGGTGCTCGCCATGAGGCGTTCCGAACTCGCGCAGGGGCGCGATCGCCCGCCGGCCCTCCTCGATGTCCCCGGCCCAGAATACGGCCAGGGCGGCCACCTCCTTGCCATGGACGTCTTCGGGCAGAAACGGCAGCGGAGGCGCCTGGCGCAGCACGGCCCACACGTTCATGTCCTCGGGCATGTCGTCCGCGAACTCCCGGTACTTGGTCAGCACCTCCTTCGCCTGGTCGAACGGATACACGATCAGCCCGGCCAGCACTTCCGACCCGAGCGGGTGGAGCTGGAACTCAAACCGGGTCACCACACCGAAGTTCCCGCCGCCGCCGCGCAGCGCCCAGAAGAGGTCCGGGTGCTCGTCCTCGCTGGCGCGGACCCAGTGGCCGTCGGCGGTGATCATCTCGGCGGACAGGAGGTTGTCTACGGTCATCCCGTACTTGCGGGTGAGCCAGCCGAAGCCGCCGCCCAAGGTGAGGCCGGCGACCCCCGTCGTCGAGTTGATTCCTGCCACCGCGGCCAGGCCGAAGGCCTGTGTCTCCCGGTCCAGGTCGCCAAGCCTCGCGCCGGGTTCGACGTAGGCCCGGCGCGTCTGCGGATTCACGCGCACGGACTTCATCGGCGAGAGGTTGATCATCAGACCGTCGTCGCAGACCGCGTTCCCCGCGATGTTGTGCCCGCCGCCGTGGATGGCCACCTCCAGGCCTTCATCACGGGCCAGCGCGAGCGCGCCCATCACGTCCGCCACGCCCGCGCAGCGTGCGATGACGGCCGGTCTGCGGTCTATCATGGCGTTCCAGATGGTGCGGGCCTCGTCGTATCCGGAGTCGCCGGGCAGGAGCACGTCTCCCCTCACCTTCGATCTCAGTTCCTCGATTACGTCTGTCTGTGCGATAGCCATCGTCCTCCCCTTCCTCGTTATCCCCACCAGTCGCTTTGACGAGCGGAGCGCGAGCAACTCGCGCCCCACCCTACCGCGGCCAAAGGCCAAGCCTTGTCCACCTCTCCCAGCTTGTGTGCACTCCACGACACACTTGCTCCGGACCCGATGGGGAGGCCCGCTTCGCAGCGGGCCCGGCCACAAGCCGCCGAGGCAACTAGCAGCATCCAGAACGAAGACACTCCTCCTGGATTTCTACGCGTTCCTAGCGTGCTTGTAGGGGGCAGATGGCCGACTGTATGTGGTTCCATACAGATGTGGCGTCGATTGCGAGAACGGCCAGAGCGCGTTCGGAGTCTAATATTGTGAGCCAAGCGCGGAGTGGCGATCCGCAGGCCAGGCCCCGAAACATCGATGTAGACGTGTGTCCGCGCGCCTGTGGGAAGGTGAGGCCAACCGTGATATAATCTGGTGCCGAACGAAGGGGACTCTGGGCCGGGGGGAGAGGGGAGCATCGCTCGAACTCCGGGGAATCTGCAGAAGGAGGATGCTGAGCATGGCTGGCTTCTGGAACTGGTGGTTGGATCGTCTCGGATTGGGCGCCACGCAAGAGGAGCAGCTCGACCGCGCCGCCGAGAAGATGGCGAGGGATGTCGAGCTGAAGAAGGAGCTGGCGGCGAAGACCGTCGCGCTGGCCCGCGCGAAGCACCGGGAGCTGGCGGAGGCGGTCGCCAGGCACGATGCTCTGGAGCAGGCCGCCGTCAGGCTTCAGCAGGCGAACCGTCCGGATGCCGTGCAGCAGATAGCGGTCGAGCTGGCCGAGAGCCAGGCGAGCGTCGAGACTCTCACTCAGGAGCTGCAGGATCTCAACGCGGCCGCCAACGATGGTGTCGAGGGCTTCCGCCAGGAGAGAGACGATTCCGCGCAGCTGCTTCGCCAGCACGGCCGGCTGAAGGCCGTGGCCGACATGAACCGGCAGCTGGAGGCGCTTCGGGCGGAGATGAAAGCGCTGGCCGGGGCCTCCACCGCTCGCGGGGCCTACAAGGCGATCGCCAGTGAGATCGAGGTGAAGGCACAGGAGCACCGCGCCATCGCGCAGCTCGAATCCGGCGACACGGCGAGGAAGGCCCAGGTCACACAGGCTCTCACCGAGGTGAGGGTGCAGGAGATCATCCAGGCGATCGAGGCGAAGGCGCGGGAGGCCCTCCCCGGGGCAACCATCAGCGTGAGCTTGCTGAACCAGGCCCGCGCGGCGCTCGACTTCGATCCCGTGAAGGGCGCCCTCCCGGCGCCGGCCGCCGAGGAGGAGGGCGAAGCTCAACAGGAGGTCAGTGACGAGGAGGAGGCATGAACGCAGCCGCGCTGTTCGAGTGGCACAATCTCTTCTTCGTGATCTCGATCCTGACGTCTTTTGTGATTCTTCTCCTGTCTCTCCTGTCTGCGCTGACAGGATTGGGACACGAGATGGGGGGCGACGTTGACGCCGATGTGGACGCTGACGTCGATGTTGACGCAGACTTCGACGTGGACGTCGACGCGGACGTGGACGTCGATGCTGATGTCGATGTTGACGCCGATATCGGCATCGGCGATGCGGATGCCGAAGCCGAACATATGATTCCCCACGACGTGGGCCAGGAAGTCCACCCCAGCGGGGGCTTCTTGAGGGCGCTCACGCTGTTCGGCATCGGGCGAGTGCCGATATCCGTGCTGCTCTGCTCGTTCCTGGTTCTCTTCGGCGGCATCGGCCTGATCTCCAACCAGGTCTTTACGAGCATGCGATTGCCGCCGGTGGCTTACTTCTGGCCATCGCTGGGGATCGCCGGAGTCTTGGGACTGATCGTCACCGGCCGCCTGGCAGCCTTCATGGCGAAGCACATGCCGTCGGTTGAGACGGTCAAGATCACCAGACGGGATCTGGTGGGGAGGATCGGGACCTCCGTCTACGGTGTGGACGAGAAGTCCGGGCAGGTCCAGGTTCGCGACCGCCACGGCAATCTCCACCGGGTCGCCGCCAGAACGGCCGGCGGCCGGGTCGAATCGGGGAAGGACGTGCTGCTGGAGGAGTATGTCGCGCAGGGAGACTACTTCGTTGTATCCGAGTCAGGGCTTTAGCCCGGACTCGAATCCTAGATAGAAGGAGGAGTCGATGGGAGCAGGGATCTTCCTGATGTTCTTGGGTCTGGCTTTGCTGTTCGCGCCGTGGTTCGTGGAAAGCGAGATGCCTTTGCTGGCACGCGGCATCTTCTCCGCTCTTGGCATAGCAGGCTTCCTGATCGGCGGGCTGCTGATCATCATCACCAAGCTCTATGTCAAGGCCTCCGCGGAGATGTCGTTCGTCCGCACCGGCATGGGCGGGCCAAAGGTCATCTTGGACGGCGGATGCCTGGTGATCCCGGTCGTCCACACCGTCGTCAGCATCATGCTCAACACCTTCAAACTAGAGATCGAACGCAGGGAAGCAGAAGCACTCATCACCGGGGACAAACTCCGGGCAGACATCAAAGCAGAGTTCTACATCCGGGTGGCGGCCGAAAGCGACGATATCCTGCAGGCGGCCCGGTCTCTCGGGGGCAAGTCTCTCCAGGGCGCCGACGCCGTGACGGGACTGGTGGGCGACAAGCTCGTGTCCGCGCTGCGGTCGGTCGCCGCCAAGTCGCCGCTGGAGAACCTGAACATCGAGCGAGAGAAGTTCGCCAACGACGTCGCCGAGGCGGTGAGGGCCGACATCAAGCAGAACGGGTTGACCCTCGAAACCGTCACCATCTCCAGCCTCGACCAGACGCCGATTCAGTTCTTCAAGGCCGATAACGTGTTCGACGCGGAAGGGCGACAGAGAATCGCCCAGATCACCAGCGAGAACGCGGTGCGGGAGAACGAGTTCCGACGGACTGCCGAGCAGGAGATCGCCGAGAAGGACGCTCAGACGCGGGAGGAAGTCGCCCAGCGTGAGTACCGCGAGAAGCAGGCCGACGCCAAGCGAGATGCCGATGTCGCCAAGGCGGAGGCCGAGCAGGCGCGAGCGGCCGAGGTCTTCACGGCCGAGCAGCAGTGGCAGACTCGCCAAGCCCAGCTCGCGGCTGAGCAGCAGATCGGCGAGCGCGACGCCCAGAAGGACCGGGAGGTCCGACTCGCTGAGATCAATGCCAATCAGGCGGCTCAGACCGCGGATGTCGAACGGGAGAGAGAGGTCGAGGTCGCCAAGCGCCAGCAGATGGTCGCCATCGCCAAGGCCGAGCAGGAGCAGGCCATGACTCGGGCCGAGCAGCTGCGGGCCGAGCAGGAGCGAGAGAAGGAGAAGCAGGGCGTCATCACCGTAGAGGAGGTCGCCGAGGCCGGCCGCGACAAGCAGGTCCAGGTGATCGTGGCCGAGCAGAAGGCCGAGGTCGAGCGGGTCCAGGACTTCATGGCCGCCGACATCGAGGCCTACCAGAAGGCCAAGATCGCCGAGGGCGAGCGCGACGCGGCCGCCAAGACGGCGGAGGCGATCCGGCTCGAAGCCGAGGCGCGGAAAGACGCCAGCGTTCTCCAGGCCGAGGGCGAGCAGGCCGTCAAGATGGTGCCCGTCAACGTCGACAACGAGCAGGTCACCGTCGAGGCGCGCCGACAGAAGGAGGCCGAGCAGGAGCGAGTCAGCGTGCTGCTGCAGGAGCTCAAAGCGAAGGCCACCTACGAGCAGGTGGCGGTCGAACTGGAGCAGGCGCTCAAGCTCATCGATGCGGCCAGAGACGTCGGGGTGGCCGGCGCCGAGGCCTTCGGCCAGGCGCTTGGCGATGCCAACGTCACCCTCTTCGGCGATCCGGACACGATGGAGCAGTTCTCCCGCCGCTACTTCGGCGGCGTGGGCGTGAACGCTTTCGCTCAGGGATTGCTCGCAGGCGGAGATGGACCGGTCACGACCGGACTCCAGACCGTGATGTCCAGGCTCGCGGGGAGGCTCAACCAGCCCGCCGCGGGCCGGCTCGAGGGACTGGTCGGCGAACTCGAGGGACTGGCAAAGGACAATCCAAACCTGGCGCCAATTGCAGCCCGGTTCTCCTCCCTCGTAAGCGGCCCCGAGGAGGCCGCTCCGGAGGAGCCAGAGAGCAAGGGCGAGGCCGGCGGAGGCAGCACACCCAAACGCCGCCGCTGACCCGAACCGCGGATAGTACGAGAGGCCGCCCGGCACAACCCTGTCGGGCGGCCCCGTTGGGGGGATATGCTCATGACGATCCGCTTCCTGACGTGGATGAAAGCATCCCGAATGTGGCCGCGGCTGGCCTGCGCGCTGGCCCTGTCGGTGGTGATCGGCGGCGCGGGCTGTGGCACGTCGCAACCACCGCCGCCGGCCCCTTCAGCCGAAGTGGCCGCGCTCATTGAGCAGTTGAGGCAGGGCGACACCGAGGAGCGGACGTCCGCGGCACACGAACTGGCAGAGCTCGGCCCGGCGGCCGAGCCGGCCGTGCCGGAACTCAGGAAGGCTCTGGACGATCCAGATTCTGAGGTGGGACAGTCGGCGGCAGAGGCCCTGGCGCGATTGGGCCCGGCGGCCGCCCCAGCGGTGCCCGAGCTCATCGACTTGTTAGGTGACGAGGACGCGAGCCGCCGCGCCTGGGGATGCCAGGCTCTGGGCAAGATCGGGCCAGCAGCGGAGCCGGCCCTACCCAGGCTGGTGCGCGTGACCCGGGATCCGAACTGGCGCGTTCGGGCCTTTGCGATCAGGGCACTAGTGAACATTGACCCCATGCATGGGCAGGCGGTAGACGCGTTCACGCGGTCGCTCAGGGATGACGACCACGAAGTTCGCTTGGCCGCCGCGTATGCTCTCTTCGAGGCCGGCCCTGCTGCGGACCCCGCCATACCCGCCCTCATCATCGCGCTCGGCGACGAGTATCCTGATGTCCAAGCCTGGGCGGCCGCGGCCTTGGTGGAGACCGGGGTGCCGGAGTCGGCGATGTCGGCGCTAATCGCAGCCTTGGGAAGTGAGGACCACCACGCGCGGGAAGGGGCAGCCCACGCGCTCTCTCGAATCGGTGCCGAGGCGGAATCGGCGGTGCCCGCGCTCATCCACGCATTGCAGGACGAGCACCACCGCGTTCGGTACGGCGCGGCGATTGCCCTGGCGTGGATCGGTCCCGTGGCCGCGCCGGCTGTGCCGGCACTCATCAGGGCGTTGGGCGACGAACGCGACCGAGTTCGTCAGGCGGCCGTGAGCGCGCTCGGCGCTATCGGCCCCGCGGCCGAGCCGGCTGTGCCGGCTCTCATCGGCATACTGCAAGGGAACGACAGGCATATGCACAGATGGACCGCTTGGGCGCTGGGCGATATCGGCCCGCCGGCGAAGGCGGCCGTGCCTGCTCTGGTCTCCGCCCTTGACTCGGACGACATTCACCTGCGACGGCAGGCGGTGCGCGCGCTGGGTCACATCGGCCCCTCGGCCTCGGCGGCCGTTCCCGTGCTGGAGCGACTCCTCGAGGAAGACGACGACATCATCCGCACTCACCTTGCCCCGGCCGCGCTGGAGGGTATTCGCGGATCACAGCCCTAGCGGAAGGGCCGGAGGCACGCTCCCTCTCCACACTCCTACGCTGAGGAGTCGCCTGGAGGTGTGCAGCTTTTGACTGGCGGTCCCTCAAGAGGCATACAGAGGTGAACGCTCCCTGCGCTTCCGGGGCGCAGGCCCTGAGGCGCTGAAGGAGAGGGACCGAGATGCGAACCATAGCCACCATCTGCCTCGTCTGCCTCCTGCTGATCGGGGGCGCCTCCCAGGCCTGGGCGATACTCACGCCATACCTCATCCACGAGTTCACCCTCGATTCGGACCCCGGCTGGACGTATGCGGCCGATTGGGCCTTCGGCCAGCCGACCGGCGCGGGGAGCCACTGTGGCGACCCCAGCTCCGCCTACACCGGCACCAACGTCTACGGCAACAACCTCGAAGGGGACTACGACCGGTGGCAGATGGCGCGGTCCCTCACCACTACGGCCATCGACTGCTCGGGACTCTCCGAGGTTGAGCTCCGCTTCTGGCGGTGGCTCGGCGTGTCGCGCTACGACCGCGTCCACATTCGAGTGTCGAACGACTTCGTCAACTGGTATGATGTCTGGACCAACCCCACCGACAGCGACATCTGCGATACCGACTGGGTGCAGTCCTCCTACCTGATCACGGCGGCCGCGGCCGATGAGCCGATCGTCTACATCATGTGGGTGATGGGGCCGACCGAGGACAACTACTACCCCGGGTGGAATATCGACGACATCCAGATCTACGGCAGCTTCGCGGCGCCGTTTACTAAGTTTTACGACTTCTCCTTCGACACCGACCCCGGCTGGAGCGTGGAGGGGGACTGGCAGTTCGGCGAGCCGCTGGGCGGCAGCGGCATGTGCAACGACCCCGAGGGCGGCAACACCGGCCCCAATGTGTACGGCTCCAACCTCGCGGGCCCCTACACCTATTGGGAGAACCCGCGGAACCTGACCTCCACCGCCATCGACTGCTCCGAGGTGGCGAAGACGAAGCTCCGCTTCTGGCGCTGGCTTGGAGTCTCCGAATATGCGGGCGCGGCAATCAAGGTGTCCAACGACGGCGAGACTTGGAAGACGATATGGGGGAACTCCGCCAGCGCCGTCTGTGACACGTACTGGCGGGAGGTGGAGTACGACATCTCCAGCGTGGCAGACGGAGAGAGCACCGTCTATCTGCGCTGGGTGATGGGCCCCACTCAGGACAACCCCTACGCCGGCTGGAACGTCGATGACGTCCAGATCTGGGGGATACCGTTCTTCGGCGACGTGCCCGCAGACCACTGGGCCTTCGGTGAGATCATGACCTGTGTCGCGGCGGGGGTGGTCGCCGGTTATGCGGACAACACCTACCAGCCGTCCTCGGCGGTGACCCGCGATCAGATGGCGGTCTACATCGCCCGCGCCGCGGGCTGGGTGAGCGTGGGCGACGACATGACCACCGCGCCGGAGCTCTTCCCCGACGTGCCGGCCGGCTTCTGGGCGGGCACGGCCATCCAGGCCTGCGTCGGCAACACCGTCGTGGCCGGCTACGAGGACGGCAATTACCGTCCGTACGGGGTCGTCACGCGCGATCAGATGGCGGTCTACATCGCCCGCGCCGCGGGCTGGGTGGCCATCGACGATGACATGACCACCGCGCCGGAACTCTTCCCCGACGTGCCGGCCGGCTTCTGGGCGGGCACGGCCGTCGAGGCGTGTGTGGACAACGGCGTCGTCCAGGGCTATGGGGACGGCCTCTACCGGCCCTCCCATTACGTGACGCGAGACCAGATGGCGGTCTACATCGCCCGCGCCTACGGCCTGCTGCCCTAGCGCATCCCGCGGCGATCGCCCTCTGACACCGGTGTCGGGCGGGGACGTGTCTCCTGCCCTGTGTCGACCGGCCTCGGCACGGCCGCGCCGTTCCCCCCTGCCGACAGCCGTCTCACTTCACGGGCGGACTGTCTGCGTATGTCACGACGCCCTTGCCCGCGGGGCTCGCCAGGTTGGGACTTCCGAGCTCGCTCGCCTCGCGCTCCCGCTTTCTCGCGAGCAATCCGTCGAGATAGTTGAGAAGCTTCTCGACGCCGCGCCAGAACAGACCGCCAGACAGCCGCCTCACGCGGACCAACTGCCGCTTGATGAAGGGGATACGGCCGAGCCGTCGGAGCACCGCAACGACGAGCGGGCCGACGACGATCCCCACGAGGAATCCCCCGAGGAACGTATTCATGGCGAACTACCCTCCCCCGTCAGTAGGAGTCAATGAGCACCGCCTAGTCTCTTCCACATTTGGGGGCTCGAAGCGCGCTGTGTGTTCCGCACATCGCCAGCGCGCCAGAGGCGGCTTACGGGCGGCAGGGCCCATCGCCGGGCCTCGCTCAGCTCTCGAAGAGCTGGACGACCTTGTCCAAACTGGCGATGATGTCCACGTTGAAGGGGCACCTCGGCACGCAGACGTCGCACTGGTTGCACGCCGACGCCTTGATCTCGAAGCTCTCGTACCAGGCGCGCAGGTCGTCACTACTGGCGCCCCCTTCTGCGAATTCGAGCAACGTCATCATCGTGCCGATGTCGATGCTCCTCGGGCACGGAAGGCAGTGGTTGCAGCGCGTGCACACGCCCTCGTAGTAAGTTGGGATGGCCTCCACCGCCGGCTGGTAGTCCCGCTCCTCCGCCGTCGCCTCCAGATAGTGAAGCGTCTGCCGGAGCTCCTCCGCGTTCTTGGCTCCGGGGACAGTCGTGGACACCGGCTGCGACAGCACGTAGGAGAGGCACTGCGAGGGAGTGATGGAAGTGGGCTTGCCCCTCACATTGAAAAGCGTCCCCCCATGGTATGGCTTCATCGCCACCAGGCCCACACCGCGGTCGCGGCAGGTCTGGAGCAGAGCGAGAGTTGGCTCGTGATACCGACTGAGGAGGTTGACTCCGAACATGAGAACATCGATCGCGCCACTCTCCACTGCCTTCGTTGCCGTTGACACATAGTGGCCGCTCATCCCGATACGGCCTACGCGCCCTTGCTCCTTGTAGCGCAGAAGCGTCTCGAGAGATGCCGCCCCCCAGTCATCCCACTGCTCCTCCGTATCGATCACCGCGATCATGGCAACGTCCACGTAGTCATTGCCGACTCGCGAGAGGATCTCCTCGAAGCAGCGCCGCCCTTTGCGGGGATTGCCGTAGTAGGAGGGCCCCCAGTGCGCGGCCAGGATGAGCTTGTCCCGGTGAGGCCTGATCGCCGGCGCGAAGCCGTCCCAGAAGTCGGCCGCGCCCTGCGGATCATCGTAGAGGACGTCGATGTAATTCAGCCCCGCCGCAACTGCGACGTCCAGGACCTCCTTCATGTTACTCCTGGACTGCTCGAGGTGTTCCGTTCCCAGCCCTATGGCACTGACCTTCAACCCGGTGCTGCCCAGCTCGCGGTACTCCATCGTCACCTTCGCAGTCTCCTGAAGATCCCGCGGGGCCGACCCAGAGGCGCCCGCATCGTCTGCCACACTGCTGCCGGGCCCGCGCCGGCCGCAGCCGGCCGCGCTCAGAGTCCCCGCACCCAGCGCGGCGCCGGCCGCTGCTTGCAGCAGGAACTCCCGCCTGGTGATCCGGCCTCCTGTCTTGCCGCGTCTCATCTCTATTCCCACTGTGTGAACGGCATGGCTTTGCGCGGCCGAGGCAATGGGAGCAGCACTTCTGTTGTAGAAGGAAGACTCCTGCCAAGCCTGCCGCGCTGCGCCTTCCGGACACCGCCGGCGCCCCAAAGGCGGCCAGGGGTGTCGGAGCAACTGCCAACTGAAGCCCATGCGCGGGGCAGGAGCTTTGGCTCCTGCCCCGCGAGCGCGAGCACACGTATGTGCTCGGTACTGAGGAGGTGTGACCCCTCACAGCATCCGTTTGGGCTCGCCTGGTCCGGGGAACTCGGCGTCTTCGACCACTCGGAGATCCCTGGACATTCCAAGCCCCGGATGAGCTCTGGCGGAGTACGGCCTCCACTGGCTTGTGGGGCGCGACTTCCGTGCCCCGCCGGCTAGCTTTTCTCCTTAGTTCTCCGGCAGCTTCGGCGCGGGGCCGGGCACCCTGATCCAGCCATCCTCGACCACTTCGTCGAACCCATGGCCGTAGACTCGCGCCTTGCCCATGACGTAGTAGCTGTTGCTACTCGGCAGGTAGTAGATCTCGATCATGTCTGTGTCGGCGTGTTCGAACCACAATCCCCGATGGTAACCGCTGCACCTGCCATTCGAGATCTTGCCCACGGGCCTGCCTCCCGCCGCGCGGAATTCTCTGGCCTTGGCTTCGCGTTCGGGGTGCTGCTCCCTGTATCGCTTCTCCCGAGCGTCAGCGCGCGCCCGGGCGGCCCTCTTCTGCTCCTTCCGCTCTTCGATGGTTACGACCGGGGGCCCCGGCGCCGCGAAGTCCTCATTGGTCACAACGCGTCGGAACTGCCCCCTCACATCTTCCGCCAACATTCTTCCGAATACGACGTACGTGTTCCGACCTGTGTAGAGCAAGGCCGTGCCATCGTTGTCGACGACCCGGAACCGAAGATTGGGATGGAAGTCACTGACGGTCGAGGCCTCGGTCGGGCCTCTTCCTGGCGAAAACCTCCAGATAAGGTAGGCGCCCTTAGCTTCCAGCTTCTTGATCGCGGCTTCAACTTGTTCCCAGTGAGCGGCCGACGCCTGGGAAGGAGGCGCGGTTCGATCAACTACGAGCGCGTCCCCGGGAATGTCGATCTGGAAGACCGAGTCAGGGATCTCGACATCGTATTCGACTCGCTCCAGCCTGTCTGTAAGCTTGCCAGCGCTATCGTATTCCTCCAGACCGAGGAGGAGATCTGTGTTCGCATCTATGATCAGGACGCCTCTCGCCGAGCCGCTGCGAGATACCAAGATAGCCTTTTCCGCTTGCCGTCCGTCAGGGAGTTCGGCTGCCTCCCACTTCGTCACCTCCATCCCGCGCTCAAGCGCCTGGTTGAATAGCCCTCCCCTGAACAGATCGAGGTAGGTCGTACCCTCGTCTAGCGCTATATACTCTTCTGACGGCCTGATTGTCGCGATAAGGATGTCATCCGTGGTGCTGAATGTAACAAGTCGGTTGCCGTCGTCCACGACATCCTCTCTTCCCCCGGTCAACATGCGGAACTTCCGCCCTTTGACCCAGCCCTCGACCGAGCACTGCTCCCCGGTTACGGGATCCTGCGTCGATCCCACGAAGTGCACGCTCTGCACGTTGGCCATGGCACGCGCCACGGCGGCGAGCGCGACGGTGTGGCGCCTGGGCAGCAGCCAGAACCCCGATGCCACCAGCACAACCACGAACGCTGCCGCTGCCAACCACCGCGAGGCCCGGATGCCGGTCCTTCGTCGGACTTGCGCCATCGCCGCCATCGCCCGCGCCTCCAGCTCTGGCCCCGGCACCGACTGGGCGGCCTTGAGTGTCCTCCGGAGATGCCGCTCCTGCTCCTCAGTCAGCATCTCGCACCAGCCTTTCTCGGGCCTTCTGTTTGGCCCGATGCAGAATCGAGTGGACGGCTCGCGCCGAGCGGCCGACGATCTGACCGATCTCCTTCTCCGAGAACTCCTGCACATAGTGGAGGCTCAGCACTTCCATCTCGATGTCGGAGAGAGACCTGGCGAGCGCTGCTACTTCGCGCTGCGCGTCCAGTCGCGCCGCGATGTCGGTCGCCGTGTCCCCTTCGGAGGCCGCTTCGGACACATCTTCGAGCGGCACCTGAGCGGATGGCGGGACCGACTTCCTTCGGCGCTGTCTGCGCAGCTCGCCCTGGATGTGCCGCCGCGCAATGCCGTAGACCCAGGCAGAGAACGTGGACCTGCGCGGGTTGAAGCGGACGATCCCCTGCACCGCCGCCGCCAGCGTCTGGACCACGATGTCGTCGGCCAGTCCCCCGTCGCCCCCGAGGCGAGAGGAGGCGAATCCGTGAAGCGGCGCGCCGAAGCGATGCCAGAGCTGCGCGTGCGAGCGCTCATCCCCCTCGCGCAGGGCCTGCACCAGGTCCCTCTCCGAGTGGACGTCGCTCAGCGATCGCGCCTGATCTGCCTCAGCCGCCACTGCCTACCTCCCGCATGCGGGATGACGACACGGCCGTCCACCTACACTTACGCGAATGGGTGGTGAAACGGCGCGCTCGCGGGTCGTCAGCTGGTTGTTGCTTCGGCGGCCAGGGGCCCTGCCCTACGATACAGTCGCAGGAGAGGCAGACCTTACTTGAGGTAGCCGAGGGCCTCCAGGTGGTCGCGGGTTCGGTCGCTCATCCCCTCGGAGGGGCGCTCAGGGATGGACGTGCTTCGCCGCGCTCAGGGGAGGACTGATCGTGTGTCGGGGCTGCTAGTCGGGCCTCGTCTGTACAACGGCGACGCCCTTCGGACCACTTCAAGTACGCTGGTCCTCCAGCACCGCCTCGAGGTGAGACTGGCTGAGGAGCCCCATCTTCACCAGTATGTCTCCGAGGCGGCCGCCGTCCTTGATCTGCTTCTCCAGCGCCTCCTCCAGTTGCGGCTCCGTGATCAGCCGGTACTTCTGGACAAGCAGCTCTCCGAGGGTGGGGACGGGCCAGCGAACCAGGACACCCGTTGTGGCCGGCGGCTGTTGGCGTGGAGGAGGTCCGACACCGCGGCCCCGAATGTAGAAGCTCGACAGGACGAGCAGCGCGGCGGCCAGTACCGTGATCGCCCCGATCCACCACCAGGTCGTATCGGCGGCCGTCCAGGCATGCCCGAGGATCACTCCCCCGGTCGCGCTGAGGAAGAGTCCGAATCCCAGTCGCCGGCGCCGCATCGCTGCTGCTCCCGATGTCCTCCGAACTCAGTAAGTCTATACCACACCTGGGGGAGTTTCCGGGCATTTGAGCACGTCAGCAGCCCTCACCCGCTCCTGCTGCCGAGGCCCATTACACGCCCCGCTGCGCAGACGCTCCCTCGCAGGCGCTCAAATGCTCCGCGCCGAAGAGGGCCGCATGGCCAAAGGACACGTCTACCCAAGCGAAAAGCGCGAGTTCGAGGACGCCGAGACGGGCGCGCAAGTGGTGCAGCTCACCCACTGGCGGGGGCACTCCAACCACCTCTACTTCACCACCACCTCCTTCCTGCCGGGCGGCCGGCGGCTCGTCTTCGACGGCGACCGCGACAACCGAGAGAATCTGTTCGCGGTGGACCTCGACACCGGCGAGATCGTGCAGCTGACCGATGTCTCCCGGCCCCTCGGCGGGCTGCGCGCCTGCACGAGTCCGGTTCGCCAGGAGATCTACTTCTTCGAGGGCCGCGACCTGAAGGTCGTTGATGCCGACTCCCTGGAGGAACGGACCATCTACCGCGTCCCCGATGATCGCGTGCCCTCCATCCTCACTCCTTCATGTGATGGCCGACTGCTGGCCTTCGCGGAGCGAACCGACTTGGGCTGGGAGATCGGCCCCCAGTACCAGGGCTTCGAGAAGATGCTGGCCGAGTCGCCGCCGACCACCATTCGCGTAGTGGAGATCGCCACCGGCGAGAACTGGCCCGCGATCGAAGACCCCGCCTGGTGCAGCCACGTCAACTTCTCGCCAGGCCGGCCGGAGTGGATCTGCTACTGTCACGAGGGGCCGTGGCAGCTGGTGAAGCAGCGCATGTGGATGGTGACCGAGAGCGGCGGCGAGCACTACCCGCTCCGCCCCCAGGACGAGAACGACTCGGTCGGCCACGAGTACTGGCTGCGCGATGGCGACCACGTCGCCTTCCACAACTGGCACGAGAAGAAGGGCCACCTGATGGGGTGGATCAAGTACGACAACACGGGGCTGGTCGAGCTGCCCTTCGCCGCGGGGTCGGGCCACTTCCAGTCGAACTCGGACAACTCCCTCCAGGTCGGCGACGGCAGCCGGGATGAGCCCTACATCTTGCTGTGGCGGATCGCGGGAGAGGTGGGCGAGGCGCGGAAGCTGGTGCGGCACCAGTCGAGCTTCCACATCCAGCGCGCCCACCCCCACCCCATCTTCAGCCCGGACGACGACTGGGTCGCCTACACCTCCGACGCCACCGGCTACTGCAATGTCTACCTGGCGCGGGTGGGAATATGTCGGACAAATCCTACTACGTCTACATAATGACGAACAACTACGGAACGCTGTACACCGGCGTCACCAGCGACCTGCCGCGTCGTGTCTGGCAGCACAAGCAAAAGCTCTTGCCTGGGTTCACCAAACGCTACAACCTAACGCGGCTGGTGCACTATGAGGAGACTAACGATGTTACGGGTGCCATTGCCCGAGAGAAGCAGATCAAGGGATGGGTCCGCGGGAAGAAGGTGGCCCTGATCGAGTCCAGCAATCCGAACTGGACTGACCTGGCGGAGGACTGGTTCTGAACAGCGGGATTCTTCGCTTCGCTCAGAATGACAGAGTCGCTAGGCCTACAGGTGCGGCACCCTACGTGGAGAGTCCCGCGAATATGGGACAGGCCGCTGCTCCGCAGCAGTTGCGGTGAGATGCAAAGGTTTGTCTGTTTGGGAGTCGAACCACGCAGTCCCACAAGGAGCTGTCACTCTGAGCGAAGCGAAGAGTCCCGCCGTTTGTTCTTGGGCAGGACCCGGGGCCGCATCCGGCAGCGCGTCTCCTGCCCGTCCTACTCGAAACACCGCCAGCCCATCGAAACGCGGACATCACCTACTGCTGGCCAGGTACCACCGTATCGAGATGTACGGCATCAGGAAGAGCAGGAACACGGCCAGCTTGAGCACCGTCATGCCCGCGTAGTTTACACGCACGAAGTCGACCTCGTCGATGCCGAAGATTCCTCCATGGACTGCGTACATGCATCCCCGCGCCAACACGTAGATCAACAGCCACAGAATGAGGACGGCATAGCCGACGACTGCGCTGCGCCAGAGCACTCCTGAGACCGCGTCAAGTGTGACGCGCACACCTTCTGCCCGCTCCATTTCGCTCCCCCTTCCGTTGCGCCGGGATTCCCCATACCAAGCAGCTTTCGCAGTGCTTCGGTAAGCCTGCGGTTGAAGCCGCGCGCAGTATACACCGCCCCCTGCCTGCCCACAAGGGCATGTATACTTGCTTAGCGATCCGTCTCGCTTAACGCCCGGGCGGGAGGGAGTCTCCTGCCGGTCTCCTCTCACATAGCCGTAGCACTTGACGGACGGTCGCTTGGCGTGGGAGAGTGGGGGAGGGGAGGTGCGCCCTGTGAACGAGAGCACGCTGAGGGAGATCGGCCGCTACCTCGTCGACCACTGGTACCTTATGCCGCTTGCCGTGGTTCTCGTCGTGGCGATCGCCGTCGCCTACCACAGGATCACGGAGAAGCTGGGCGCTTAGTCCGCAGGGGGGTCTCATTGTGCGGCCTCCCGCGGTGGCGTCGACGAAGGAGGCGGCGTATGAGTGACGACAGAGAGAGGCGGAGGGCGGTCTGGCGGAGAGGCACTGAGCTGGGGGCGAGGGTGACAACAGCATTCCAGGAGGGTGTGATGAGACGCGGGGTGGCGTTGTCGAAGTGGCTGCCGGTCATCATCTGTGTCGCCGGGGCTGCGGCCGCGTTCGGCTATGTGCCGGAGCGGCAGATCCCGGTGAAGCTCACAGCGACCCCCAAGTCCGACGTGTATGCGGTGGGGGAGAGCATCCTCGTCACGCTGGCCATCGAGAACGGGCTCCGCGACGAGATCGGGTTGACGACCTTCTCGCTGGTGCCCAACGACTGGAACGGGGAGACGTATCACTGCAGCGCGGCGGAGATTCATCGCGAAGGCAAACAGGGGAACCTCTACCTCGCGCGGCCGGAGCTCAAGGTGCCGCGCACCATCTCGGGCCCAAGCGCCCACTACATCAAACCGGGGGAATCGCTGACCATCGAGCTGGATCTCAGCAAGTGGCAGCTTCGCGACGGCTGGCTGGCTGGCCGCTACGACGCGAGGTTCAGGGTGGACGAGATCCGCGCGGATAAGTATGTGGTGCTGGCGGTGAGCTCGGATCCGATCACCTTCGAACTGCGGTGAGGCTGGGTCAAGGAGGGGGGAGCATGAGTGAAGGCAGGCGAAGCGCCGGGCCCGTCTGGGTGCTGTCGATGGCGCGGGGGCTGGGAGTTGGGGCGCTCGGGTTAGTCTTCCTTGGCCTCATAGTCCTCCACGAGGGTCCCGGCTTCTTCTTGGTCGGGGCCGTTCTGGGGCTGGTCGCGCTAGTCGTCGGGGGGTTGACCGGCCGGCGCCTGAAGAAGCTCCGGGAACAGGAGGAGGAGAGCGCGGGCGATATCGGGCGAACCGCGGGCGGATTCACCTTGGGCTGTGGCCTGCTGGTGGGGACGCTGCTGCTGCTGGGGTGGCTGCTCCCCTCCCACATCTGGCCCTTTGCCCATCAAGGACAGGGGGGCCGCAAGGCGGCCTGCCTGTCGAACGTGAAGAACCTCGCGCTCGCCCTGCAGATGTACCTGGCCGACAACGGCGATGTCTTCCCCGCCGCGGACGCGTGGTGCGAGTCGCTGGAGGACTACGTGAAGAACTGGGACGTGTTCCGGTGCCCCTCGGTCCGCGACCGGGACCGCGAGTGTGACTTCGCTTTCAACGACGCGCTCGACGGCGCGAGCATGAGCGACCTCGCCGACCCGGCGAGCACGGTGGCGATCTTCGAGAGCGATGTCGGGTGGAACGCGGCGGGCGATGCGAGCATCCTGCCCGCCGCGCCGAGGCACCTAGAGGGTGACATCTACGGCCGCGCGGACGGCCATGCCCTGTCGGTGAAGCGTGAAGAGCTGTCCCTCGGCCAGGCCGAGATCGGGTGGTCGTTGAAGGGCGCGGAGTGAGAGGCATAGCGCGCAGGGGCAGGAGGCACGCTCCTGCCCTACGAACTGAAGCACCGCCGCGGCGCGGCCCATCATGTAGAGGATTGGCGCAGGGAGAGAGTGCAAATGGCAGAGCAGGAGATCAGGGTTGGCTTCATTGGATCGGGATACATTGCCGGGCAGCATGCGGAGGCGCTGCGCGATGTCGAGGGCGTGCAGTTCTCGGCCTGCATGGACATAAAGGATGAGCAGGCGCAGCAGCTCGCCGCGCTCACAGGCGGTCGTCCTACAGCCAGCCTAGACGAGGCCGTCGAGGAATCCGATGTGCTGTGGGTGTGCACCCCGCCCAAGCACCACCGGCAGCAGGTCCTCGCCTGCCTCGAAGCGGGCCGGCATGTCTACTGTGAGAAGCCGCTGGCCACCACTCTCGACGACGGCCGCGCCATCGCGGCGGCGGCCGAGGGCACCGACGCGCTGGCCGCCATCGGGTTCAACTTCCGCTTCCACGAGCCGTGGCGCAAGTGCAAGGAGCTGCTCGACGCGGGCGACCTCGGCAAGCCGATGATGTTCCTCTGTCAGCGCGCCGGCCTGGGAGCCACGAGCGGCTGGCGCCGCGACCCGGACGAGCTGTGCGGCATGACCATCGAGTCCCTGTCCCACAACATCGATCTGCTGCGCTTCCTGCTCGGAGATGTCGCCAGCACCTCGGCACATGTGATGGTGGACCCCGACCAGCCCGAGTTCGACATCTGCCTGGCCGCCACGTTGAAGCTGCGCTCGGGAGTCGCTGCCGGCATGCAGGCGACATGGGCGTCGGCGGTGCCGGCCACTCGCCACGGCGTCGTGGGCACCGCGGCGACGGCGCTCATCGAGGGCCCGGACCAGTTCGAGTTCGACTGCCTGCGTGTGTCGCAGAGAGACGATGAGGCCGAGCGCGTCTACCGCTTCGCCCTGCCGTCGAATCCACTCCGGGCCGCCTGCGAGCACTTCATCGCAGCGGCACGCGGGGAGACTGCACTCGAGATTCCCATCGCCGATGGGCTGCGCGCCCTGGAGGTGTCGGCCGCCATGCTGGCCTCCGCTCAGCAGGGCGGGGCCGCGGTGGCGGTTGATACGCCGGGCTGAGCGATGGGGCAGGGGCACGCTCCTGCCCTACGGAGCTCAACGGTCGGGATCGGAGTGCCCGCCCTACAAGCGGCCCCTGCATAGGAACGGCGGGCCGGCTTGAGGAAAGTGGACTCTGGCAGACTGCCGCAATTCCGGGAGGTCCGATCGTGGGCAAAGCTGGGTTCTGGCTGTCGCTGGCTCCCTGGGCGATGCTGCTCATCGCCTTCACGAGCAACTTCGGCTGAGGGGATCCCTGTGGAGACCTGGTAGGTCTCCTCCTCGCCGCATCCGCACTGTCCACACCCCTGGCCTTCGGACTGAGCCTCGCCGGATGGCTCAGGCGGGTCCACACGGGCCATGCCATCGCCGGCACGTTCATCAGCGGCCTCGCCCTGCTGCTGTCCCTCTTCTGGCTGACGCTGGTACTCATGATCAGCTAGCGCGCAGGTCCTGCGCCATTCCTGCCGACTCCTGCTGCTCGCCGCGCCCTGCAGGACGGTAAGGGAGCGGCCCCGAAGCATGGGCCGACGACCAGTTTCCCCAGACAGGAGGAGTGCCGGTGAAGCGATGCCTGCTCGCGCTGGTGGTAGTGGCCGCTCTGGCGTCGGTCTGCCAGGCCGACAAGATGCTCTTCGATTTCGAGGATCCCGCCGGGCCGCCGGCCCTGGAGACCAACGCCGCGGAGGCGACGCTCGCTCCGGCGCCGTCGGGAGAGGGCCAGGCACTCCGGCTCATCGCCTCGGAGGGAAGATGGCAGTCCGTCAGCTTCCCGGCGGAGGAGCCCTGGGACTGGAGCGGCTACACCGGCCTGGCGGCGGAGGTCACCAATCCGGGCGTCAAATCGGTGGAGGTGTTCATCAGCGTGGGGAATCCGCCGGAGGAGGGGAAACAGCGCGGCCCCATGAATGCGGCGTGGCAGTCGGTGGGCGCAGGTGAGACGATCATGCTCGCGCTGCGCTTCAACACCGGCGACGAGGGCGCGCTGTGGGGGATGCGCGGCTACCCGATCATCGACGGGTACCCGACCGGGCCGGCCTGGGGCGGGGTGATCGATCTGTCCAAGATCGCCTCCCTCGGCGTTGGGCTCGGGCGGGGCGGAGCCGGAGATGAGGTACTCGTCGACAACATCCGCCTCTGGGGCGGGCCCGACTCGCCGGTCGAGGAGATCCCGCCCTTCGCCGATCGCTACGGGCAGTACGCCCTGCAGGACTGGCCGGGCAAGGTCGAGAGCGATGAGGACCTGGCGGCACAGCGAGAGGCCGAGCGCGAGGAGCTGGACCGGGCGGTTCCGCTGGCGGACCGCGACGAGTACGGCGGGTGGACGGCCGGCCCGCAGTTGGCGGCCACCGGCTGGTTCCGCACGGAGAAAGTAGATGGGAAGTGGTGGCTCGTCACACCGACGGGACACCTCTTCTTCTCCAGCGGCATCGACGTCGTGCTGCCGGGCCAGCAGACCTTCATCACCGAGCGTGACCGATACTTCGAGTGGCTGCCCGAGCGCGACGGCATCTTCGCCGAGTGCTTCGGCTTCGACCCCAATCCCCTCAACCACGCCGGGCCGCTGGAGGACACCGGCGGCGACACCTTCAACTTCTACCGCGCCAATCTGATCCGCAAGTACGGAGAGGCCTGGGCCGAGCCGTGGAGGCAGGTGACCTACGACCGGATGAGCGCCTGGGGCTTCAACACCATCGCCGGCTGGTCCGAGGAGGCGGTGTACCACAACTCGCCCCATCCCTTCGCGGTGTGCGTCTGGATGTCGGGTGAGGAGCGGCCAATCGAGGGGGCCTATGGCTACTGGCAGCAGATGCCCGATGTCTACGACCCCTCCTTCGATGAGGAAGTGGACCGCGTGATGCGCGAGGCCGGCGCGAAGTTCGCCGACAATCCCCGCTGCATCGGCTACTTCTTCGAGAACGAGATGTCGTGGGGAGGGGACGGCAGCTTCAACATCGCCGCCGGCACGCTGCGCTCTCCGGCCGACCAGCCGTGCCGCCGGGAGTTCGTGCGCGCCCTCGAAGAGAAGCACGGCTCCCTCGACGCCGTCAACGCCGCCTGGGAAACCGAGGCGGAGAGCTGGGACGATCTGCGCGCACCCGACGAGCCCAACGAGGCCTGCGCGGAGGACCTCCGCGCCTTCACCTACGAGTATTCGCTGGAGTACTTCCGCAAGGTGCACGCTGGTATGGAGCGGCACGCGCCACACCAGCTCGACCTGGGCTGCCGCTTCGCCTGGGCCAACCGGGAGAGTATACGCGCCTGCGCGGAGGTGGCGGACGTGGTCAGCTTCAACATCTACCGGCCCCGCGTCGACGCCGAGCGCTGGGCCCATACCGCCGAGCTCGGCAAGCCCTGCATCATCGGGGAGTTCCACTTCGGCGCCCTCGACCGCGGCTCACTGCACCCCGGGCTGGTGGAAGTCAGCGACCAGGACGAGCGGGCGGAGATGTTCATCGACTACGTCCACAGCGTGCTCGACGTGCCCGCCTTCGTGGGCTGCCACTGGTTCCAGTACGTGGACGAGCCGCTCACCGGCCGCACGCTCGACGGCGAGAACTACAACATCGGCCTGGTGACGGTCACCGATACGGTGTTCCCCGAGCTGATCGCGGCCGCCCGGAAGGTGCACGAGGACATCTATCCTCGCCGCTACCACGGCGCCGCCGACTAGCTGCAGCCGTACAGACCGACGCTCGCGCCTACGCGCCTCCGCCCAGGAGGCCGGCGACGACGTTCAGCACCTTCTCGCGATCGAAGGGCTTGGGAAGGTACTCGTCGGCTTCGGCTCTCATCACACCGTCGATCGGGTACTTGCTGTCCGTGATGTGGTCGGCGACCGCGGTGACCAGGACGACCGGAATATCTTGGGTGTCGGGCGATGACTTCAGCTTGGCGCAGGCCGCGAAGCCATCCATCTCCGGCATCATCACATCCAGCAGAATGAGATCGGGGCTCTCCGAGGCGGCCTTCTCCAGCGCCTCGACGCCGTTCTCGGCCGTGACGACCTGGTAGCCGGCCGGCTCGAGGATCATGGCGAGCGCGTTGAGGATGTCCCGGTCATCATCCACCGTGAGGATCTTCTTCTGTCCGTCATCACCCATCGTGGTACCTCCGTTGAGTTCGACTCTGTCTAAGTTCTCTGCCGCGAGACCCCGTGGGGCTGCTCCCGGACATGGTGATACGTCTCCGTGGTACGTCTTGGTGATACGTCCCTCTTTGAGTTCGCAGTATGGGAGCGTCGGTCCTGCCCCGAGAGGCAGGGCCGTGTGCTGGGAGAGCCGACCTCGGAGAAGCGCTGGCTGGCAGCATCGCTCTGCAAGCACGTGAGGTTACAGCAAGCACGACGCAGAGCAGTCGCTCGCCATGCCTTCGCTTTGAGGGCCGTCCGGCCGTTCTGACCGTTGGGCAGCAGCTTGCTGCTGCCACTCCACCCGCGCCCTGACAGCGCACCCGGGGCGATCGCAGGAGAAAGCCGCCGGAGGCGGCCAAGGCTCCCGCGCAACAGGTGTCGGGCGAATCCCTTGGTGGGGGTCCTGCCGGCGATCAGTCGCGTGTTTCGGAAGCCCCGGGGTCAGGAGGGCTAGCACTCCCGCTGGGCGAACACCTAGCGAAGAGTCTATCGGGTTGGGGGAATCTCGAATGATGCACGTGGGCCTCGACATCGACGGTGTCCTCTGTGACCATGTTGCCGGTCTGTGCGAGAGGATAGAGCAACGATACAGAATTGCTCTTCGGCCGGCCATGGTCACCGAGTGGGACCTCGACTTCGGCCCGAGTTCAGTTGCCAAGGAACTGAGAAGCGCCTACCGGGACAGAGACTTTGTGCTCTCCCTTCCGCCGCTGGAGGGCGCCCAGTCGGCCGTGTGCGCCCTGGCGGCCAGCAACATACTCGCGCTTGTCGCAGTGACGTCAAGACCCCTTGAGGCCAAGTCGGCCACGGACGATTGGCTGAAGCGCTACTTCCCGGGGATTCCCGTCCGCTACGCCTCAAGGAAGGAGAGTCTACCTATCGATGCGCTTGTGGACGACTTCCCGCTTTTCGTCGAGCGGTTCGCGGCGGCCGGGAGGAAGGCGGTGCTATTCTCCCGGCCGTGGAACGTCAAAGATCAGGGCCGTCTTCGAGCGAAGGCGGGAGTCACGGTCGCAGCGAACTGGAGCGACGTTGTGCGTCTGATCACAGGAATGTCGCAGCGGAGTGCACAGCGCGCGGGCTAGAGAGCCAGGCCTCGGGAGGGGGACATGAACAACCGCAAGGCGCTGCCGGGCCGTGTCGTTGGCTTCGTCGACATGGTGTTCGCTGTCATCATCGGTGTAAGCCTAACGGGCTACTTCGACGCCTTGAAGCGGGGCGAGGTCACACTGTGGTCGTTTGAGACTTGGACACTGGGCCTGACCTACCTCGCCATTGTCTACAGTTGGGTCGGTTACCACAAGTCCATTGAACGTCGCCCACATACCGACAAGATCGGCGTGGCCCGGTTCGCAGTTGACCTCGTCATACTGCTCGTCTACTTCGTGCTCGTGTACTTCTTCGACGACTTCGGGCTGATCATCCAAGCCTTCGCCGTGCTCTTCGCGCTGTACCTTGGTTGGGGCGTCCTCAAGATGTGGGAGCACCGAGCGTGGGACGAGTGGAAACGATACGCGTGGCGCGTGCCATCGCTCGCGGTATGCCTGCTCGTCGCCGGTTGCTGGAGGGCGGGTATTCGATTCGAGTGGCCCGAGGGATGGCACGTGTTCCCTCTGCTGACGCTCGTCCTGTCTGTGTACTGGTACCGGCGATTCTGAGCCAAAGCATCCCGGTGCGCCACACGGCGTGAGGCAAGCTTCTGCTCGACGAACTCTCGTATGGCACTGGAGGAGATGGCAGGCGCCGGAGTCCTGCCCCTCGATCAACGGGGGCGGCGCTTCGTTTCTTCGCCTTCCTGTCGCTTCGGGAGCGTGCTGCCCCAACGACGACGTCTGGACAACCAGCACTTGGCCGGCTATCATGGATTCAGCCTTGAGGGGAGGTCCCGACATGGCCACAGAGGCCGATCGCAGAGAGACTCAGCTGCGACGTTCCGACATCATCCTCCTGACTGGGGCCGGTGCCTCAGTGCCCCTGGGTCTCCCGGACACGAGGCAGCTCATGGATCACCTCGTGGGGCTCCGGAGCGACCTGGAGGGTTTCCTCAAACGCATCATCCAGAGCCACGAAGGTGGGGTGCCCGACATCGAGTGGATTCTGGAACGCCTCGACCTATACGAGGATATCGACCGTGAGCTCCAGGCCGACCAGAACCTCAGCCGCGAAGCCGAGCGGACAGTCAAGGATGTGGTGAAGCGGTGTGCGGACGCCGCCGAGCGCGTCAGGTCCGCGTTCCCGAAGTACGAAGCCGTCGAGGAAGACGCGTCACTCGGAGCTCCCACCACGTTGCGTGTGTCTGGGCTTGCCGAGCTCAGTCCGGATTCGGGTCTGGTGGCGACGCCTGTGCCGCAAGATCTGATCTCTGGGGTGCCTCTAGAGCAGGAGCCCAGTACGGTCGCGTGGGTGCCCTCCACATCTTCCCCGACCTTACGACGACGTCAGGTCAAACCACCAGCCTTCGAGCCTGATGTGGACGAGAAACAGCTCGCGATGGCGATGTTCGGCACTGTCACCGACCAAGCCAGGCGCCTGCGGGACGCGGTCTATGACAATATCATCCGGATATACAACAAGGTCGATCCCGAGCTAGTCGGTGCCCTCTATGGGCCGTTGATCTTGCCTCTGTGGGAGTACTGCCAGGGGGTCAGCAGTCGCCTGACTGTTTTCACGACAAACTGGGACCCGACGTTCTACGCACTGAAGGACGTTACAGACCTGCCCATCATCGCAGGTATGACCCAGGGGGCCTATGACTCGCATTGGGACCCGGCCGTCTATCGGCAAGAAGGCCTCCATGTTCACCACTTGCACGGCTGCTGTCGCTGGGTGATGGGCGGAGAGATCGGTGGACAGATAGTCTACAACCCGCTGCCACTGCAGGGCACCACGCAATCCGAGTACGAAGTACCAGTCCTCTACAGACCGAGGACGAAGGCGGGGCTCGTCCTGCAGGAGCCTCACGCGACAGCATATGCGTTCCTCGATAGGGCCGCGACGACCCCTGCCGTCTGGATCGTCGTCGGATACTCGTTCCGCGATGAGCCGATCCAGCGGGTGCTTGAGCGCGCAGCAGTTCGCGGGACCATCAGCAAGCTCATAGTGCTTGACCCAGTGAAGGAGCCCGCAGTTCCGGAGGAGTTACAGGCCGCAATGGCACACTCGAGGTACGAGTTCGGGGACCCTGACGGGACGCGGTCTGTCCTCGCCGCCTTCTTCGATGCCGTGAAGGACGAGGGGGACGCGGCCTCAGATGGCTCGTAGGCCGCCTCCGGCGGCTTGCTGTTTACCCTGACCCCTGCCGAAGGGCCGAAGCCCGGTCTTCGCCCTCACCCCTCCCAACTCTCGCGCCGCGAGGCAGGGGTGTCAAGGAACGCGTAGCGCGGCCCCTACTGCGCGCCGAAGCTGGGCTTCGTGGTCTCCCAGCTCGCGGTGCCTTTGGCGAAGCCGTAGTTGTTGCCGCCATTGTGGCGCGCCGGTGTCACCACATCGTCCGGCCCGCCGGAAGGGTTGTCACCCGGGCGGGCGGTCTCGTAGAAGAGCACCGTGGACTCCGGGTCGGCGATGTCCTCCAGCACCTTCCCGCTGAGGGCGGCGTTCATGGCGTAGCTGCATCGGGCACCCGACTGGTCCCCCGCGCACTTGAGCACATCCGCCCTGTCCGGAAGGTAGGACTTGAAGTCATCCGCCCACGTCGCGGCATTGGGCAGGCGCCCCCCGTGGTCCCACGACCACATCTGCGCGGCGAGGGCGAGGTTCTTCACGTTCGAGATGCACCTGGCCTTGTCTGCGACGGCGGTTGATCTCTCCACAACCGGCCGCACCGTCTCCGCGGTCTGCCGCACGGTCTGGTAGGCGACGAACACCACAACCACCACGACGGCGATGATCACGAGCCACAGCTTCCAGCCCTTCATGGATCGGCCCCCTTTGCCGGAGAGTCCTGCGCCTCGGGTATGACGCGAGATCGCGTCCCTCAGCTTAGTTCGCAGGCCGGAAGCACGCTCCTCCTCTGCGAGCTGAGGGGCTCACCGGCCCTCGGAGCGGGGGCACGCCCTACAGGCAGGGAAGGACAGAGCGGCCTGTCGTTGAATAAGGAGGTGCTGGTCGAGCGCTGCAGTCTGCCAGGGTCCTCGCGTCGAGAAGTATCCTCAGAACAGCCGTCTGTGGGGGGAAGACATGGTCGGGCCACGTGTACGAAGTGCGTTCGTAGTGTCCCTCGCCGGTATGCTTGCTGTGTGCGCGTTCGCCGGTTGGGCCGTTCCGGAGGTCACGCCCACGAATGATCCCAGCAACGTGCAGACATGGGACGAGCTGCTGCCGGAGCTGGCAGCCCATTGCAGGCGAGCGGCCGTCGTCATCGAGTCCCGCCGCGGGATACGCGGCGGCCAAGGGAGCGGGGTGATCGTCGATCCCTCGGGGAAGGTCCTCACCGCGCATCACGTCGTCGAGGGCGCGGAGTCGGTGCTCGTGAAGCTGTGGAACGGCGGCTACCTCCCGGCCGAAGGCTACCTCGGGCTGAACCCGGAGACGGACTGGGCGCTGCTGCGCGTCCGCGGCGTGGAGCTTCCCCATGTCCCCATCGGGGACTACACCGAGATGAGGCCCGGCGACAAGGTGCTCGTCATCTCCGCGCCCGCCGGCCTGGAATACACCGTGTCGGAGGGGATCATGAGCGCGGTCCGGCGCCTGGGCGATATCGAGATCCGCTTCCGGAGGGATCTGCTCAAGTTGGGGTTCTCGGAGGAGTGTCGGCTGATTCAGTTCTCGGCCCCGATCGCCCCGGGCAGCAGCGGCGGGCCGGTGTTCAACTCGAAGGGGGAGGTGGTCGGGCTGGTCGTGCTGCGGCATCGGGCGGACAACGTCTACTTCGCGACCCCGGCCAACCAGGCCCTGCCGCATATGGCGACCGAGAAGGTCATCGCGTTCGACGCCATGGACCTCAGCGCTATCGGCGGCCAGAAGATAGATACGGGCCGGAATCCCTCCTCCGTAGGCCGGGTCGAACCCGTGAGGGCTGAGGCCCACGCGAGCGTACCCGCGAAGCAGGTGTCGGTGGTTCGGCTCGACCACGGACGCTTCGTTGTGCCCGACTCGGTGAAGGTCTACGACAGGGATACCGGAGAGGAGCTTCGCGGCGTCGATCGGGCGCCCGCGGTGGGGCAGTTCCGGTCGGTGAGCGGCGGCCGCGTCTACTTCAACGAGGCGGATCGGGGGAGGCGGCTGCGGGTGGTCTACGACTACCGCGTCGAACGAGTGGCCGTGCTCCCACCGGTGAACGTCGGTGATATCCGTGAGTTCACGGAGATGCTCGCCGAGAAGCTCCATACCGAGTTCACCAGCCGCGGCTATGAGCTGGTGCCGGATGCGGAGGTCGAGGCCGCCATCTACGCTCTCGATGTGCGCCTGCTCCCGGACAGGAACGCGCTCGATGAGTCGCTTCGCCCGGAAATGGTGCGCCGGCTGGCGGCCGAGATCGACGCCAGGTACATCCTGTTCACCGTCGTCACGAATGCGGAGAGCTACGGCGCAGACGTCTACTTCTGCGCGCTGGACGGCCACACCGGCGAGGCCGCGTTTACTGTACGACGGGCAGAGGGGCTGCACGAGGCCAGGAAGCTCTTCAGCAGCCGCGGGAAGCAGAGACGGAACAACCTGCACCGGGTCGTGGAGAGAATCGTGGCCGACTTCCTCGACGCCGACTAACTGTTTCGCCGTGCACATCTGAGCGAGCATTCCCGCACCCCGCTGACCTGCGACCGGCAGGCAGACCGCCCACGCACACCGGATCGCCGCGCCGACGCGCCTCTCCGCCGTCTGATGCGCTCCACAGACTCCCATCTCAGCCCCGCCCCCCACCTATGGAATGAAACTCCATGGGGGTACTGAGTCAATCCGACCGCGGGGGGGCAGAGGCCCGGTTTCCGGCGCCGCGGTTCACCGGCTCAGACCAGAGACTGCGCCGATGGCTCATGGCCATCGGGAGAGGAGGCGGACGTATGTCGGCGCGCACACTCAGACGAAGCCATCGCGGCTTCACTCTCATCGAGATGCTCATCGTGATCGTGGTCATCGCGATCCTCGCTCTGATCGTGATCCCACGGTTGCTGGGCGCCGGACGTAAGGCGAAGGAAGCCGCCCTTCGGGGCGACCTGCATCAGCTCCGCAACGCCGTGCAGCAGTTCGAGGCCGACTGCGGCGACTATCCGTCGGCGAGCTCCCAGCTCATGACCCAGCCGGCCGCCGGAACGACCGGTGGCCAGGGCATCGCGCTGGACGTCAACGGCTGGCAGGGCCCGTATCTGCGGACCTCGGACAACAACCTGCCGAAGGATCCGTTCACCGACAGTGCCACGACTTGGAGCTACACCGCCAGCACGGGTCACATCCAGAGCGGCTCCACTCTCACAGCGATCAACGGCGAAGCCTACAGCACCTGGTAGACACCCAGCGGACACACAGCATCAGCGACAGCACACGATAAGGCGTGGAGACACGCAAGAGAAGTCAGCGACAGCGGGGGAGCCGGACCCCGCTGTCGCCGTCTCACCCAGTGCGGCAGCTCTCATCCCAATCGTCACTCTGGTAGCGTTGTGCTGAAGTAGCTGAGTTCCGAAGCGCAGGAGCGCGCCCGTCCCCCTACCCCCCGGGTGAAGGCGGTGCGGCTCCTGCCTTTTTGGGCGCGGGACGGCTCGCTATCCCTCCTTCTCGTACCTCACCAGCACGACCGAGTATGGCGGGACTTCGAACTCCGAGGCGCCGTCGGTGACGGCGGCCTGCCCCACCACTTCGTCGAGCACCTCGACGCTGAACTGCCGGATCTCGCCCACTCCATCACTTAGTAGGCCAGACAGGTCGGCGCTGACGTCGTACGTCACCGTCTCGCTCCAGTTCAACACCAGCAGGTTGATCTTCCCGTCCGCCTCCTTGGTGGCGATGGCCATGAGGTCGTCGGCGTCGGTGGTGGCCTGGAAGGTCGGCTTCGCGTCCTTGAGGGCCCGGTTGGCCAGGCGGAGCGCATAGTAGGTGGCGTGGCGCGTGCCGTCGCCCTTCACGATCCCCCAGGCGGCGTTCCCCTCGTACACCCAATCGTAGAAGGAGAAGAGGTGGCTGCCGTACACGTAGTCATCTCCCGGCTGGCTGAACCGGATCAGGTTCTCCACCACCGCCAGCGCCATGTAGGGCACGTCGTAGGAGACATCATAGGTGCCCCACTCCGACAGCCAGATGGGGTAGTCGGGATGGCCGCTCTTCGCGAGCTCGGCGTGCCTGTCCCGCACGAACTTCCCCTGGTCCCACCAGGCGTAGTTGTGGACGTTCAGACTGTTGAAGTAGTGGCCCACCTCCGCGAGGAGGCTCGGCACCCACCGCGGGCCTGCGGTGGCGGGCGCGTGCACGTGACAGGTGCGCCCCGGCAGGTAGGTCCGGTAGACACAGTCGAGGGCGTCCTTCGTCTTCTTCACCATCTCGAAGTACTGCTCTCGGGTGCCGGTCCAGCCCTGCTGGGGGATATTGTCCGGCTCGTTGAACACCTCGAAGTCGTCCACCCGGTAGTCGTTTCGAACGTTGAGCCAGTAGGCCATGGCGAAGACGTACTCCCACCACTCGTTCCAGTCGGCCTCGGTCTCGGGGACGGCCGCGATCCAGCCCGGCTTGAGGTGTGTGTCCCGGTTGCGCAGGGAGATCACCGGCCGAATCCCGGCCCCCTTCAGCTCCTCGAACACCCGCCGCCAGGTGAGCGCTGGCAGTCCTTCGGCGACCTCGATGTGGGGGGAGTAGGCCGAGTCCATCACCTCATCCCATCGCTCCCAGGGAATCACGTCGGGGTCGGCCTTGATCTGCGCGAGGGTGGGCGAGCCGTACTCGCCGCCGTCATCGGTGGGCTCGAAGCGGGACATGTCGCCATAGATGCGAAGGGTGTTGATCCCGCACTCCTTCATCTCGTCGATGTCGAAGCGAGCGCTGCCCTCGGTGCCGCCGATGTAGCGCGTGCTCACACCCCATTGCTCGGGGCTTACTTTGATCGTCGCCTCCGCCCTCGTCGGGGCCGGCGCCTCCTCCGCCGCGCGGCCCCCGGGAGCTGAGCACCCCAGCACTATCACCAGTACACCGCACGCGATCATCAACCCGAACACACGATGTCTTCCCACTCTACATGTCTCCTTCGGGTCTGATGGAGGGGCGGAGGCTCGGCCCCGTTACTTCGGTACCTTGGCGCCGAAGCGCTGTGCCGCCTCCCCTGCGGACTATCGCACAGCAAGAGAGCCGGCGTCAAGCGGCCGCGGGCGGCTTGAGGCAGATGAAGGTCGTGGCCTCTTCCGGCGTCTTCCCGGGCAGTTCCGTCACCTTGAAGCCCACTTCTCTCAGGAGAGTCATCCAAGTCTCGGTTGGGAAGAGGCCGCAGACGTGGCGGTCGGTCTCGATCTCCAGCTTCCCGCCGCGCCGGATCAGGTAGACGAAGGTGCACTCGATGGTGGTGTCGCTCGGGTCGGGGTCGTAGTAGTTCTCGATGAAGACGATCTCGACATCGCCCTCCCGGCCCACCTGGTGTTGCGTGCGGTTCTGCGCGTACGTCTCCGGCCTGATCTCCTCATAGGTGAGGAAGACTCCGCCCGGCTTGACGTGGAGGAAGGCGGTCTCGAAGGCCGCCCGCAGGTCGTCCTCGGTGAGCATGTAGTCGATGGAATCGAAGATGACCACCGCGTCGAAGGTCTTCCCCAGCCGGAGCGTCCGCATGTCGCCGACGTGGTAGGTGACCTCCGGGTTGCGGCGCCTCGCCAGCGCGAGCATGTCCTCGCTGATATCGGCCCCGGTCAGCCGGAAGTGCTTCTTGAGGGTCCAGTCGTTGTGCCCGCCGCCGCAGCCCATGTTGAGGAGCGTCTTCGCCTCGATCTGGGACTGCTCCCGGATGAGCCGGGCGGACTCCTCGCTCTCCTCGACATAGGTCTCCGGCGCGCTGACGATCGGCCACGTCCACGCCAGATCGCCGTACAGCCGGCGTTGGTCTTTGTCGGATGATTCGGTCATGCCACCGGCTCACTTCGTAAGGCCGGAGCGGGAAACCTGCCGAGGCCGTTCGCCGTTTCCCGTAGGGCAGGAGCTTCGTCTCCTGCCCCAGTCGTTTGCCCTACGGGCTAACTTCGATCTTCGCCCGGGCCCCCCGATACCAATGGAGCGCTGTCAGGCAGAACCAGGTGCCCACCAGGGCGGAGACGATCGGACGGAGCATGATGGCGGGCCGATCAAGCAGCGGTGTGTGTAGGCGGAAGCCGTACTTCACGGAAACCAGCACGTCGGTGACCTCAACCGGCAGTCGCAGTAGGAGGCGGGCCAGACTGAGCAGCAGCAGAAGGCAGACACCCCCGGCGGCGAAGCGGCCCACCGTAACGACACTGCGCCGGAGGGCCTGCCACAGGCCGGTGTCATCGCTGACGATGGCGCACCAGGTCAGCGCGAGGAAGAAGCTGACGATCGGCAGTGCGTATGCCTGCCAGAGCCACAGCGGCCCATGGAAGTGTTCTCCGGGGCGATGTCGCATGAAGGCCAATGGGGCCCACCCGTAGAGCACGGCCATGACGGCAAGGAATAGGAACAGGCGGAGCCAGTAGCGCCGGCCGTCCCGGCCGAACTCCGACCACGAGACGACATCGCGCTCGACCGCGCTTCTCGCCGCGCCGAAGAACCCGCCCAAGATGAAACTGCTCACTGCCAGCCCGAAGACGTGCAATCCGAAACGCAGCGGCCAGTTCGCTGGCACAGGGACGCGGTCGTCATCGTCCGGTGGCGCGGGCCGCTGCGCCCGTATCTCGATAGTGCTCGCTGTCCCCTGGTAGTCGAGCCAGCGGACCGGCACCGCGAACTCGTCCGTTGCCAGCGCGACCTGGGGGTGGAGGAGCCTGAAACGAAGTGACAATGGCAGCAGTCCGACTATGTGTCGAAGTGTGGGTTCGCTCGCGGTCGCGATCTTCCGCGTCTCGGGGTGAAGGCGCACCCATGCGGCGTACGATGCCATCTTCTCGCCGCCCCTGACGAGCGCGAGCAGGAGCGGCACCAACAGCAGCGCGCGATGTCGGCGGAGCGCCCGCCACCCTCCAGCTGCATAGGAGAGGGCCTCCACGACCGATCGGCCCGCCGACCGAAGCAGACGGACGAGGGCGGCCCGCGTCGCGTCCTCCCGCGGAGGTGGGGGGCTCGTCTGCAGCGCGAGGCGGCACTTCGCGCACGTCTCCATCCCCTCGCGGTATTCGGCTCCGCACACTGGACACCACGGCATCGATGCTGCCCCCATCACCGCCTTCCGTGGACTCCCCCATCCTCCCACGCCAAGCGACCGTCCGTCAAGTGTGAGTCTGTGTAAGAGAGCGGCGGGAGACGGGCTAGGGCTTCAACTCAAATCCCTTGAGCAAGACGACGCCGTAGAAGCAGGCTATCGCGACTAGGATGGGCGTCAGGCTGAGGGCGATGGTCAGCCCGGCCGTCAGTCTGCGTCGCTGCTTCTGTATTGAGAGTCCGCGCATGGCGAGTGAGATGCCCACCGGCGCGGCGGTCAAGGCCGCCAGGAAGTAGGTCGCAGTCAGCCCCATCGGTCGGATCGCCGCTCCGGAGGGGGCCGGCAGCAGCACTACAAGGGTGATCACGACCATGAAGAGATTCGCTGCAAGCGCGAACAATAGGCCCTCCTCGCGGGCGTCGAGTCGCCGTCCGGTCCTGCGCTCGTAGGCCCTCCTCAGTAGGAGCATTAGGACCAAGTAGAGCGCGATAGGCGCGAGCACGAGGATGATGCCGCGGAGCAACAAGACGGCGGCGAGCACAACGGCTATGATGATAAGCGTCTGGCGCATCGGAGCTCCGTCCCTCAGCCGCGTAGACGGCGACTGTCCTCCCTCCGACTGACGTTTCGGGAGCAAGGCGCCGGAGGCGCCCAAGGCTCCCGAAAGACCGTCAGAATCGCGTGCCTCGTCCGCTGCCTCTCATCCTCCCACGCCAAGCGACCGTCCGTCAAGGGCGGGGCTTTGTAAGGGGAGCAAAACAGCGGGATTCTTCGCTGCGCTCAGAATGACAGCAGGAGGGCGGCGGGCGAACGGCGAGATTCTTCGTCCGCCTGCGCCCTCCTCAGAATGACAGCAGGATGGGCGGCGGGCCAACGGCGGGATCCCCGTTCGGCTTCGCTCAGGGCCGGCCTTCGCTGCGCTCAGGATGACATTGGGGCATCACACGTCACCGAAGGAGCGGGGAGAGGCGGCCGTGAGCGGTGTGTGATGGGAGGTGCGCGTTCAACTCCCAGTCGCAAATGCGGTAACTCTGTGCAACACGACCTCGGAGGTCGGTTGCCCCAGGGCGAGGGGCCGGTGGTGGCGCTTTCGCCGAGGCGGGTGGGAGGCGGTGGATGGATTTCAACCTCTGGGTGTTGCTCCGCGGGCTTGCGGTCGGAGCTCTGTTCGGCGCGCTTCCCGTGATCGTCGGGGCGACGAGGAATCAGCGCCGCCTCGGGCGCTGGGGCTTCCTCGCGTGCGTGGCGGGATCCCTCGTGTTGGGCCTGTTCCTCGCGATACCAACGGCGATCGTTTCTGTATGGCTCATCCTCAGGGCCGACCGCAGGGCGGCGGCTGCGCGGCAGTCGGCGGCACAGAACCGCCGGCGCTATGCGGACGTGCAGACCTATCCACTTCCCCTGGCGCGGGGGCGCCGCTCGGCCTGACACACCGCGGCATCCGCCCGGCTTGACCCGCTCGACGTGCCTGCCACGGTGCTGTTCCTCCCTTCTCTGCTCCCAGGTTGCAGCCGTGCCACCAGCGAATTCGCCCAGCGGAGGACACAGGCATGATCTTCGATTGTCATGTGCACCTGCCATCGGCCGGGCTGGAGCGAACATGGGAGTGGCAGCCGTTCACTCCAGACGTCGCGGCGGCGGTCGGGTATCTGCGGCGGTGCGGGGTCGACCGCGCGGTCGCCAACTCGATGCGGGGCGAGCTTGCGAAGAGCCCCGCCGAGATGGTCGCCGGCAATGACGAGTCGGCCGCGGCCGCCCGCGAGCATCCCGATGTGCTCGTCCCCGCCTGCTTAGTCAATACGGACTTCGGCGAGGAGGCCGCGGCCGAGGTGCGGCGCTGCCGCGATGCCCTCGGCATGGTCTGGATCGGGGAGCTGTGCGGCTACGCGGCCGGCTACACCTATGACACCGACGGCTTCGCGAAGGTGATGGCGCTGGCGAGCGATCTCGATATGATCGTGCAAGTGCATGTCGACGAGGTCGCAGAAGTAGACCGCATCTGCTCGGAGTTCCCGCGGGTCGCCTTCGTGCTGCCGCACATCGGCGACTCGACCACCGAGGTGGTCGAGCGCTGCGAGCTGGCGGCGAAGTACACCAACCTCCACCTCGATCTCAGCGGCCACGGCGTGCAGAGGATGGGCGTGCTCGACCTCGCGGTTCGGTGCGCCGGGCCGGAGCGGGTGCTCTTCGGCAGCGATTACACGATCAACGACCCGGCCGCGGTCATCGCCACCATCCAGGCCTCCCACCTTCCCGACGACGCCAAGGCCAACATCCTCGGCGGCAACACGGCCCGACTGCTTGCAGAGCGGGGCGTCGACTGAACCGGCAGGCATTGGGGCAGGAGGCACGCTCCTGCCCTACGAGAACTGACGATGTCGGCGAGCGAGTGCGAGGGCGGAGGGGTGCGCCCGAGAGTGCACTCTCGGACGGCAGTCGTCGGGCCGTCACACCAGCTTGATTATCACCCGGAGCAGGAGCCGGAGGAAGGCTTCGAAGGCGTTGCCCTGTTCTGTCAGCGGCCGGATGAAGACATCGGTCTGGCGGAAGAAGGGGCGGAAGATCCACACCATCTGCAGGGCGACAGCGCCGTAGATCACCAGCCAGATGCGCATGATCCCCAGGCAGCGCGCCCGCACCGCCTCATCGATGTGAGCCGCGGACGCGGCCTGGAAGGCGAAGCGCACTCCGCCCGCGCCGACAAGGCAGCCCACCAGCAGGTTGATGAACACCACGAAGTGATAGTCCCGCACCGAGGTCAGCATGAGGAAGCCGAGCGGCGGGGCGAGGGAGGCGAGCAGCATGGTTGAGGCGACGATGGCGGTGAGTACGACGGCCGCCGTCTGCAGCAGCGAGAGCCGGGCGCCGGCCAGCGAGTTGAGCATGTAGAGTGCAAGCACACACAGGGCGAGAGTGGCGAGGAAGAGCAGGGGGAACTTCACGACATTGTAGAGGATTTGCCAGCCGCCCGCGTAGAGCCCGACCGTGAAGCCGTAGAGGGCGGAGAGGAGGGCCGCCACGATGGTCATCCGCAGCACCAGCGAGGGCAGGTCGCGGCCCGAGCGGATGCGCTCGAAGAGCGCCTCTCGCTCGACTAAGTAAGTCTTCGCCAGCGACCAGGTGGGGACCGAGCCCATTGCCGCTTGCCTCAAAGCCGCCGGCCGGGGCTACCAGCCCTGGCCGGAGATGAACTCGCCTATGGTCGTGAGCAGGGCGACGAAGAAGTTGCCGGCCCGCGGGCGGATGAAGACATCGGTGGGGGTGAAGTAGGGCCTGAGCAGCCAGGCCATCTGCGCGCCGACCAGGCCGTAGAGCAGGACCCACCATCGCACCACGGTTTGTACGCCCCTCTGCTCTGCGGGGGTGGGGTGGAGCGCCCGCGTTCCCCGGAGCTGGAACTGTACTCCGAAGATGCCGGCGACCGCGAACACGGCGACGTTGATCAGCACCGCGAAGTGGTGGCTCCCCGGCGCGGTGAACATGAAGAACCACACGATGGGTGCGAAGCCGATGAGGATGGTGGCGACCACGGCCGTGCTGCTGAAAGCCAGCGCGCATGTCTGCAGCAGGTCGAGGCGGCTGCCGCGGTAGCAGCTGAACACATACAGCGACGGCAGGCACAGCAGCAGGGTGAGGATCAGCACCCAGGGCAGCTTGATCGGGTCGAACAGAATCTGCCAGCCGCCGATGCAGATGCCCACCACCAGGCCGTAGAAGATGCTCCCCAGCAGTGTCACCAGGAAGGCATCGAGGATATAGCGGCCGAGGTTCCGCCGCTCGACGATGTCCTCGAAGAGATGCTCGCGGTACTTCAGCAGCCACTCGATGAGCGCGATTCGGCCCAGGAAGCCCAGCTTGCGGGGGCCGGGCGGCTCGGGCGGGGGCCCGGGCGGGGGCGCGGGTGGCGGTGGTGTCGGCGGCGGGGCCGGTGGCTCGGTCGGCGGTGGGAGCGGTATGGACGAGGCCGGTGGCTCTGATCTCCCCTCTGCGGAGAAGTGCGTCACTGTCGGTCCGCCCACCAATCGCTGAACGCCTGAGAGGTCGTGCGCCATGGCAGTCTCCCTCCAGAGCGACGGCAGTCGCCGAGCAGGAGCGGACTCCCTGCCCGGCCGCGATCACCCTTCCACCAGCGGCGCCGCGTCTCCTGCGCAGGGCGCGACGACGGGGGGACGACCCATTCGGCTTCGCTCAGGGCAGGCCGGCGATGCGTCCCCGTGACGGCCGGGAGCCTGCCGACTCCCGGGGGATGGCTTGGCAGGCGGCCTCGCCGGAGGCCACCTGGGCGCCGAGCAACTTGTGGCTTGAAGTGAACACGCGAGCTGTCCGACCCCGAGGAGGGCTAAGCGTCGCGCCGAAGAGCACTCCCGTCACGCCTGCAATCTTCGTGTCTGTGGCGTTCGGGCGAATGCCACGGGAGGGGGTGTACCGATGTCGGAGGGGAAGGACTCCGGTCCGTCGTTCCTCAATGTTGCCCGGTGGATTCTCGTTCCTATCTTCGTAGCAGTGATTGCCTGGTACTACACCACCGAGACGAATAAGACCCAGATAGAAGCGAGCACGGCCGCAGCAAACACAGAGTACAGGATGGACCTAATCGACATGATATCGAAGCACCTGGCAGACGAGGACCCGACAATAGCGCTTGCCCTGCTGGCGGTCCTCGAGTCCATCGATCCGGACAACGCCGATCGAATCCGGCTGGCAATCCTCAAGGAGCCCAGACCTGAGGTTGCCTCGGCCGAGAAGCCCGAGGTGTCCGCGGCTGTTCGCATCGCCGTCAAGGATGACGTAGAACTCCACCGCCCCGAGCTTATGGACCCCCGGGCGCCGGCGCGGCTCAGAGGCCCCGGGGCGGCGCTGTCTCTAGAAGAATAGGAGCGCATTCTCGAAGAGCGGCCTCCCAGGCCGTAGCCGCTTCCCACGCGCCGCGCGCCGACTCGCACGCGGTAGGCGACTCTGAGAGCACTTGCGCCTGCCGAGGCGGGGCCGCGCCGGCCGACAACGAGACAGCCCGGAGTCGCGGCCCGACCAACACTTCGTCGGCCGGGAGCTTGCCCTCCGCGTGCAAGCTTGCTGAGCCCCACCGCGCCCTTGACGGCCGCTCCCTTGCTGCGCGAGAGTTGGGAGGGCCTTCTGCCCCCGTGCGAGAGAAATGAGCCAACAGTCGCCGCGGCAGGGGCGACGGGGAGAGGAGCTATGGGCAGAGCAGGCTGTATCGGCTTGATAGTGCTGGGGATCCCTCTCGGAGTGCTCGACATCGTGACGGCCTTGAGCTGGGGCGGGGTGGCGGACTTCCCCTGGGGGTTCGATAGCCTCTACCTTTGGCGGTACGGCATGGTGTCGATCATCGCCGGTGTGTTGGGGCTAGTGGCGCTGGACATTGCGGACAGCATCGGAGCCAGTAGCGAGAGCGCCGCAGAGCGACGTGCCCCGGGGTCTGGGGATACGGAATGAGAGTTGACTAGACGAAGCGGGCCTCGATCTCCTGCACCGGGAGATCGGCGGGAGACCTGAGGACAAAGGCCTCTCCCGGGGGGGCCCGCTCACAGCCGTTGCCGTCAAGCTGTGTTGAGTGTGTTACCTCTCGATGTTGCGGGGGCCCATCGCTGGTGGTACAATGGCCTTAGACCGCTCCCAGGAGAAGCAATGACGCGCAGATTAGTGACTCTCGTTGTAGTGCTGGCAGGACTCTGCCTGTTGTACTTTGCCGTGGTGCGGGGGATGACGCCCCGCTCCTGGGCCTCGCGATCGTCCGCGGCCTCGCCAGCTCCGTCTTCGGAAGACGCCGCCATGGCGAACAAGCCGGGGCCGTACCCGACCGAGTACGACGAGGTGACCGTCAGCATCGATATCCCTCCCCTGTCCGAGTTCCCCGCGGGGTGGGCGGAGAGAGACGGGTGCCCCCACATGAGGATCACCGGGGCGCTCGGCGCCGCCATCGGGCCTGGCAACGGGTGTCCGGTCCTCTCCGTCGAGCCCGACGGCCCTGCTGATAAGGCCGGCATCCAGCGGTTCGACCGACTCGGGGAGCAGAGCGACTGCGCCAGCTCGCTCTACCGCTCCTTCAAGCCCCGAAAGGAGGCCCGCACCGTGGAGTGGACGGTGCGCCGCCCAAAGGGGGCAGCGTCGAGAAGCCCCGCGGGCGATCACCCGGCCGACGACCACGAACACGAGCACGGGGAGACGAGCACATAGCTCGGCCTCACGTTTCGGGCGCAAGTCTGCGAGCCTACTTCTCCGCCGTCGCCTCGGCCGGTTTGTCCGCGTCCCGGTAGGCCTCTCCCACGATCGTGATCTCGTCCGCGGTCTCGTAGAGCCCGACCGTCGCGTAGATCCCTCTGGTCTTGCTGCTGCTGAACCAGGCGTAGCGCTGGACGAAGGGCAGTGACTCCAGCATGGCGACGGACTCGCGGGCGAAGCGCGCATTGTCCTCGAAGGTCACGGGCCCGCGCTCGTTCCACTTCCAGTCCGCGCCCGAGTACTCGGTCAGCCAGATGGGGAGCTGGTACTTCTCCCAATAGCCGGTGAGGTAGCGGCGCAGGTTGTCCACCGCGTCGGCCTTGGTGATGTCGTCATACCAGTGGAGGCAGATGAAGTCAACGCGGTAGCCCCGCCGGTCGGCCTCCTCCATGAAATCGTCGAGCCACTTCGCGCCCTGGCAGGTGCCGGGGCTGCCCAGACGCAGACCGGTCGCCATCAGGCGGGGCCACAGCTCGATGGCGAGCTCGACCGACATGTCGGCCTGCCCCTTGTTGTCGGGCTCGTTGAACCCGAGCAGGGCCGAGTAGCCGCCCGCCTTCACTTGGGCGAGCACCTCGTCGGTGACACTCCTCTCGTCCCAGATCATGGGGACGAACTCCGCCTCTACCTCTTCCTCTCCCGGCCGCGGGCGCGGCCCCCAGTTGTAGTACCACCCGCACCCGAGTTCATCGATCACCTTCGGGTCGAGCGGGTGCTCCTTCGCCCCGGTCGCCCAGTGGCCGATGCCCTTCTTTCGCGCACTCGCGGTCGGCCGCGCTTCGGCCGCGCCGCGGTCCTCAGCACTCATCTCGCTCTCGCTCACAGTTGCCCGTCCTCCAGTCTCTTCTGCCGCGCCCTTGCTGGAGTGCGGCCCGGCCCACCCGCACAGCACCACCAGAACGAAGGGCGCCACAAGCAGTCGATTCGCCATACTGCACGTACTCCTCTCGGCGGGATTATAGCATCTGGTGGGCTGCGTCGCTCCGGCGGCCTTGCTGTTTATCCTGAGCTTCGCCGAAGGGCCGACAAAGCGAGAACGGCCGAAGGCCGCGCCATATGGGCAGATGTCCGAACACTGCGGGCCGGCGGGGAGGTCTGCTGCCCTGCTGCGTTGTGGTAGACTAGAAGGGCAAGCAATCCTGTGATGGTGAAGGAGAGCCGAAGATGGCGAACTGTGATGAGATGAAGATGGGACAGGTCTACACCTGCCCGGGGTGCGGCCTCGAGCTGAAGGTGGTCAAGGAATGTGAGGAGTGCGGCGGCGACTCGCCGACCTGCACCTGTGAGACGGACTGCGTGATCTCCTGCTGCGGCAAGCCGCTGGCGCTGAAGTAGTAAGCGGCACTGCCGGCGGAGACCGAGGATGATCCGGGGCGGGCGCTCAGCGCCCGCCCCCGGGCATTTCTGTGGGTGTGCGGCCCTCGCGCCGAGGGCGGGCAAAGCAACGCAAGAAGGAGGCAGGAGGAAGCTCCTGCTGACCGAATGTCGTGATTCGAGGGGGGCGACCCGCTGTGCATCCCGCCCCTGGCCCCTCGCACCTCAAACCCAGGCGTATGCAGGAAGGAGTGAGCGGCAATGGCCGAGCACAACGGGTCTGGCGGTGACGAACGGAGGGAGCTGGATCGCCTCGCGGGGCGTGTTGGCGCGATCGAGGAGGCGACTAAGATCGCGGCAAAAGCGGGCGAGCACGCGGCCGGGGCCTCGTCCGAGGCCATTGCAACGGTGAGGCACTGCACGATGCTCATCAGCATTCTCCTGCCCATCATTCTGGCGGCCTTCGGGGTCTTCGGCTACCTCAGCCTGGAGGGCGCGCAGAGCAAGGCTGAGAAGAGGGTCGAGGGCATCGAGGACGCGGCGCAGGAGGCGCTTGACAAGGCGGACGAGTCGTGGGTCAGGATGGAGCGGAGATTGGGTGACACGCTTGCGAAAGCGGATGCGTCGCGGGACAGGGTGGAGAGCAGGGCCCACCAGACCCTTGACAACGCGTGGGACACGGCCGCGGAGAGTTCGAGGTTTGCTGACACCGCGAAGAGATCCCGGGACGAGGCGGAGAAGAGCGTGAAGGATGTGGCCAAGGCGGCGGTGGACTTGCAGGAGTCGATGGCCGAGATGCAGCGCCGGGCCGAGGAAGACTTGGCGGAACTTGAATCGCAAGTGACGGGGGCCGAGGCGGCGACCGCCCGCGCCGAGGCGTGGGCGAAAAGGGCGCAGACCCTGGTGACGTCGATTGACAACTTGCTCCAGCGCGCGCTGGCGGATGCCAGCGCGGCGGCCAAGCGCGACCCGACCAAAGAGATCTCGGCGGAGGAGAGACGGGTGGCCGAAGACACCACGAGGAGGCTAGAACTCCTTGAGGACCTGGGGCAGGAGCTAACCCCTGAGGCCTACTTTGTGCGGGGCAACACGTACTACAGCCGCAAGGAATACGAGCGCGCGCTGGCGGAGTACGATCGGGCACTCGCGGGTAACCCGGACTATGCAGACGTACACTCCTGGCGGGGGTACACGCTCTTCGAGCTCGGCCGATATGAGGAGGCGCTGGCGGCCTTGAGCCGCGTGATCGAGTTGAAGCCTTTCCTTGCCCCGCCGTACTACATCCGAGCCTGCACCTATTCACTCCTCAACAGGCCGGACGAGGCCCTGCGCGATCTGAGGTACCTGATTGAGCGTTGGGAAGCTTACCTCTGGATGGCGCTAGAGGAAAAGGATCGCCACTTCGCCAACCTCCGCGATCACCCGGAGTTTCGGAAGCTGGTGGGGTTGGACGAAGGAGGCGGCGAGGGGGAGTGACGTCGTAGGGCAGGAGCTTCGTCTCCTGCCTGGTAGTTCGCGGAGTGCGAACACGGCACAACGACGAGATTCTTCGCTTTGCTCAGAATGACAGCGGGGCTTCCCTCAGGATGACAGCGGCCAGGCAGGACGCGAAGGTCCTGCCCTACGGGTTCGATTCTTCCCCCTCCCCACGGCCCAAGACATCCGGGTCGCGTCTTCGGGGGCAACGGCGGGATTCTTCGGTTCCCTCAGAATGACAAGCGGCGGGCATTCGGCTGCGCCGCATACCCGTCCTACAGAACGGCCGGGCAGGAGGCGCGTGGCTAGGCCGCCCGAGGCGGCCGCCATCCCGGCCCGTGAGGGCCTAGGGACTCCTGCCCTACGGGCCCGTCCGCAGTATCTCAATCCACTCCGGCACTCGCCGGGCGCGGCGGGTCATGACCGTGGAGCTGATCGCCACCTCGCCGTCGGCGGAGATGGCGACCAGTGTCTCGCCCTTCTTGTCCCGCACGATCACGGCCGGGGGCGGCGCGTCTTCCGTCTCTTCCGCGACGGCTACCAGCGCCGCCTCCGGCGCGGCCGCCCCCAGTGTCTCGCACTCACTCACCATCCGCGCCACGGCCGCCTCCAGCTCGGGCGCCTCCGAGAGAGATGATGGCATCCTGCCCTGCTCGCGATGAAACTCCACCAGGGCCGCGCTCGCCGCCTTCGCCGCGTGGAAGAGGTCCTCGTCTCTGCGCTCCCGATAGAACACGAAGTCGTCCGGCGCCTCCATCAGCGCCAGCGCGAAGCCCCCGACCACCACGAACACGACCCACAGCAACAGACATCCGCAGCCCTTCAGGGCGTACTCGCCTGACCGGTCGCGCCCGCCCTCAGCCCCTGCCTCTGTCGTCGGCCGCTCTCCCATGTCAGCGCAGGATCTCCATCTCTTTGGGCCCGGCGCTCGCCCGCCGCGTCAGCAGCCGGCGGCTCACCCCGAACGTCCCATCCGAGTAGATCACCACCAGCGTCTTCCCCTCCGCGTCGCTGGCGATGAGCAGCTCCCGCCGTTCCTCGTCCTCCCCCGGCTCATCTCCCACCAACCGCACCTCCGCCACCTCTATGCCCCGCCCTTGGCAGTACTGCTTGATGAGATCGACGCGCTTGTCGATGAAGGCGTCCTCCGAGACCTCCCGCGGGTATCGCCCCTCCTCCTCGTGAAACCACTCCATGAACTGGTGGGTGTACTTGATGTCGCTCAGCAGGTGCCTATCTTTGAACTCCCACTGGTTGGCCTGATCCTCAGCGTCCCAGGCCACGGTGAGGACCGCGGCCGCCGTCACCAGCGCGAGGACAAACAGGCCGAGGTACAGCCCGCAGGCTTTGGGGATGCTGTCCACCGACCGGAACTTCCAGACGAGCGCCAGCGCGGCACCAGCCACAGCAATCATAAGGATGAAGTCCGGGGCCACCGCTCTCCCCCCATCGGAGTGCCCTGCTTTGTTAGGCAAGACAGGGCTATTCCCTCTTGCCGAACGAGGCTACGACTTGGGTTTCTTCCTCCCCGCTATGCTCCTGAACTCAGGGGGCAGAAACTCCTCACTAATGTGCCCGGCCGAGAGTGCCTTCAAGTAGTCGGACTCGGCGGCGTCCTCGAGTGGCGTCGCGTACCCCTCTACGTCGTCAATGCTGTGTTTGGGAACGAGCTTCCGGCGATACCAGTACCAGTCATAAGCGTGCTGTGCCTCATGCACGAGCTGCTTTATGAGCCCGCCCGGGTGACGGTTGGCGGCTGAGTCGGTCAGGTGTATTAACTTCATATTCCGAAATGTCTGCGCATCCGCAGTCATCGCATCCCGGAAGTGGATGGGGATTTCCCGCGCCACCAGGTAGTACCCCCAGTACTCGGGATGACCGGACTCGGCGAGCCGGCGGAGGCTTTCCATCGCATGGGTTAGGCGCACCAGGTCGTCCTCTCTCCTTGACTGGACCACCAGGGGCCCGTACTTGACGCGGGCTAATGGCGGCAGCGATTTCCGCTCTCTGATGCGCGCCAGCTCCTGCTCGTGGATGCTTGGGGCATTGACCCTTCGTTCGGCCTCCTCCGAGTGGACCCCGTTCCAGACATACCAGGCAACCCTCGGGTCGGGAAGCTCATGCCAAGGTACCCCCCTCCGAGGCGTGTATGTCGGAAGGTCGAGGGTGGCCAGGTACGCGTTGTACAGGTCAAGGTTTCGAGGAACACCCGGCGCCATCCACTCTATCGCAGGCCTGTCCTCGAAGCGGGATTCCTCGTATCCCACCACCCCCAGGTACGCGCGGCCAAGGTAGTCGTCGAGAACTTCGGTCACGGGACCGAACACATGCTCCTGTGCCGCCTGCTGAAGCTGTGCCGCCCCTCTGTCCGCGGCCTGCCCCACGTCCCTCACCGTGTCGCCAACGCGTCCCCAAAACCCGCGCCGCGCCGGCCTTCCAGGCGCGGACGTGTATACCAGTCCGTATCGACCGTCCCCCGCCACTCCCGGCATGCGTGGCCCACGGGGTCGCAGGGCCGGCTCCGCCACCGGCTCGATGATCTGACGCCCTCCTCCGCGCCCGGCCTGATCCGCCGGCGGTAACACGGCGGCCGCTCTGCGCATCAACTCCTCCCGCGTCGGCTGCACCGCGCCCGCACGCCAGGCGCTGGGCCGGCTGGCGGTGGGATGCATCTGCTCCGAGGGCGCCGGCCAGGCAATCGAGGTGGATCGAGCAGGAGCCGGCGGCAGCGGCGGACGGCCTGTCACCGGCGGCGGCGCGGCCGGCTGGCCCGGCAGCGCGGCCGGTCGCGCCTGGTAGTGAGGTGAGGCCAGGGGCCACTGCGGGATCTGTCCCCAGGCGGGCGGCGGCACCGAGGAAGACCGCCACCCCGGCATCTGCTGCCCCCCATATCGAGGCGAAGACCTCCTCCGCCTCAGCATCGACAGTGGCGGATCGTACCGGTGCGCAGGTGAGGGCCCCTCCGGCTTGGGAGGCGACTCCGCGGTCTCCTCCTCCGGTGCCGTCGCGTCCTCCGGCGGAGGCGCGGGCTCGCCCTCTGGCGGCGGCCCAGGTGGCGGAGGCTCCGGCTCGCCCTCTGGCGGCGGCCCGGGTGGTGGAGGCTCCGGCTCGGCCGGCGGTGGCCCAGGTGGTGGAGGCTCCGGCTCGGCCGGCGGCGCCCCAGGTGGTGGCGGCTCCGCCGCCCCGGCCCCCTGCTGCATCTCCTGCTCCGCCTTCGCCCTCGCCTGCTCCTGGCGCCAGCCGTTCCACACGTAGAAGGCCGTGCGCTTGTTCAACGGATTGGTGAAGTCCCGCCACCCCTTCAGCTGCCCGTCCGGCCGCCACTTCGCATCGCCGAACTGGTTCAGGAAGGCCTGCCACTCCTCCTCATCGGCCGGCTCCCGCGGCTCCAGAACCACCAGCGCAATGTCCTCCGCCAGCCTCTCCGGATCCTCCATGATGCCCCCCGCCGTTGACGTCCCGTAACCCTTTATCATCTCCCCATCCCCTTTCTCTCATCCCCACCCCGGCCGCTGCTGAGGCCAAGACCCTTCGCTCGGCTCAGGGTGACGGTAGCGGCCACTGATCATCCCGAGCGAAGCCCTGTCATTCCGAGCGAAGCGAGGGATCTTGGCTCGTGTCTCGGCAGCATCCCCGGCCAGCTCCCCCACCCGCCAACGGCACCACGCGCCTCCGGGCACGGGGAGGCCCTCCTGCCCCGACACCTCGCCGGCTTGCGCGCTGACCTCAAGCCGGCCGTCACTCTCGAGAGAGACCTCTACGTCTTTGTCGATATCGCCCTCGCGCCAGCGGAGCAGCTCGTCTCCGGAAGGGCCCTGCGCGAGCACCTCTCCGCGACTGAGTCGCCTCCGCTTCAGATATCGCGGACTCAGGGCCCGGACGCGCTCCTCCCACCGCTTCTGCCCATCGGCCCCGCTAGCCCGCGCAAACTCCTCGACGATCTCCGCCACACGCCGCCAGCGTTCGCGCCTCTCCTCTTCGGTCATCCGTCCCCCGTGCGGTTCATTGATTATTCAGACGCAGGGGATGATGTCACTTCCCGCCAAGCATCTTCGAGCAAGGCCAGCACCTGGTCTGCGAAGTCCGGCGCGTCGTCCGCCACCGATCCAAACTCCTGCCCCTCGCTCTCGCCTTGAGCCCTCACCTCGACTTCGACCTTCCCCGCCGGCCACGTGAGCACCGGTGTCTTCCCCCCTCTCGACCGGCGAGTCCGCGGCTGCAGTGTCAGCACCCTGACCCTGTGGAAGCCAGGGTCTTTCCAGGTCCACCGCGGCCGCAGGTCGTGCGCCTCCGCCCAGGCCTCTACCCTGTCCAGCGCCTCATGCAGCACGCGCAGCCGCGCCAGCCCGGCCCGCAGTCCCCCCACATCATCCCAGCCGCCGAGCAGAGCCCTGCGACCCCAGATGTCCCTCCATTCCCAGCTGAAGAGCCCCGTTCTCTCGCGCCTCCCCGGCGAGATACTCAACTCATATCCCGACTGCCAACCCCCTTCCGCGGCCCCTTCATAGTAGAAGTCGGAGAACTCGATGAGAGCGCGCGGCCGCTTCCGGGGCCAGATGACGTGCCGGCCGCATTCGCCTGTCTTCTTCACCCGTCCGCCTTGGCCGGCCGCGAAGGCCTGCAGCACCAGCTCGAACTGCTCCCGCTGCGCCTCTCTTGCCCGCCGGTCGCGCCAGCGCTGGGGCGGCCACCAGTGCTGCTTCACATACTGCGACCGCTGGCGTGCCTTCGCCACCTCCTCCCAGCCAATCTGCGCCAGCTCGCCCTCGGCCCGGTCGAAGAGCGAAAGGAGCCGCTGCTCGAAGTCGGGAGCGCCCAGCTCCACCTCACGAGTCTGCAGCCCGGTGCCGACAGCCGCGAGGATAGGCACCGCAGTTCTCACCTCTACGGTCTCGCCCACGAGGTGGATGTGTATGCGCTTCCTGATCCCGTCCTCGTCTCCCCAGAGCTCGACCCAGTAGTAGTCCTTGTACTCCCTCAGACCTCCGCGCCACCCGCCCGCGTCTGCGCGCTCCTGCAGCACCCGTTCTACGTGCCGAAGCGCAGCCATTTCCTCATGCCAGGCCAGGGGCAATGTGCTATCTCCCGGAACTCAAGGTGTATGCGTCGGTTCGAACCCCCTCTGAAGTCTCATCCGGTAAGCTCGCGCCTTCGTCATGTAGTCATACTTCCCGACCGGCTCGAGGGAGCGAACAAACTCCAAGGCTTCCTCCTTGGAGCCGCCAAACTGCTGCCTCAACATGTTCGCAGTCACCCTCGGATCATAATCTGCAGCCAGGCACACTCTGGCCCCCTCCGCGGCGCCGTACTCGTCGAATACTGGGAACCGCATCGGCTCCCGCTCCTGGCGCTGTGGCCGCGGCTGTGGCCGTGGCTTGCGCGGCGCCGCCGCGGCCCGCTCGGCCGGCGGCCCTGCCGGCCTCGGAGCCCGTCCCTGACCTACTTGTCTCGGCCGGGGCTGTGCCGCCGCGGCTTGCTGGCGGACAGGCGCTGGCGCGGCCACTGGCGTTCCCTGCGCCGTGGCCGGTCGCTCAGCGCTGCTGGCCCCCGCGGCCGCTTCGAGTTCGCGTACGTAATCCTCCTGCTCCTCGACGGGCAGGCTGGGCAAGAGAGACGCAATGACGGACCAGTTGTCGGGCTCCAGGATGCCTTCTCTCGCCAGGAACTCTGCAAACTCCTTCTTCTGTTGGCTGGTCATCGGCTCCTTGGGTAACGACAGGCTGCGGATCGCCCCCACCACATCGCCTTCGCGAAGCTTCTGACGCGCCTGCTCAATGCCTCGTAGGAACTCCGGCCCTCCCCCGCGGCCTCCGTACTTGGGACGCGCCGGCCGAGGCCCGGCGACAGGTTCGTGGAAGGGCACAGGGATATCCTTTTCAACGCTCCTTGGCGTTTCGGGCATCGACAGCGTGTCCTTCGCCTTCGCCATGTCTTCGCCATACGGCGGCTTCCGACCCCGGGTCAGCCACGGGCCCGTTCTGCTCTTGCCTGCAGCCACATACCGATGGAACGGCCGGAAGGCCCCCTGCTTCACCGCCTCATACGGGATCTTCCCCACTCCGAAGATATCCGCCGCCGTCAGGCCCAACTGCGTCCCAAAGAGCGCGCCGTCGCGGATCAAATCCCAATCCGACGCCTGACCCGCGTCGTGCAGCCCGGCCCTGTAGCCGTACCTCTCGGCCGACCCCACCAGCGGCTCCTTCAGCAACACATCGTAGGCCGAACCGGGATAGTAAGCGCCGATGGTCCACGCACTTGGCGGCCCGGTTCCCGCCCTCGCCGCCTCCTTCGGGTCCATCCGAGCCATCACCTGCTCCCGCCTCGGCGGCGCCCCCGGCCCCCTCGCCGAGGCCCGCTGCTCCCGCGTCCTCTCCAGCTTCGCCTCCCGGGCCCGCCTCTCGGCCTCCTGCTTCTCCACGTACTTCACGGCATTGTCGTAGGAGGTGATCTGGCGCTCCTCCATCGCCCGCACGATCTTCTGCCATCGGGGAGTGTCGAAGTCACGCCAGTGCTGCTTTAGGGTCCCATCGGGCTTGAACCTGTCGTCCCCGATCCGGGGATACACCTCTCGCTCCAGCGTCCTCTGAAGGCGCTCCTTGTGTATCCTCGCCAACAGCGCGCTCTGCTCGCGTGGATCGTCCGGCGCCCGCCTGTCCAGAGGCAGGTCTTCGAACCCCTGGAGGAGCGCGCTCGGATCATCCGGCTCGAACATGCTCATGCTGTTCACATACGGCCCCAGCAGCGCCAGGGCCCAGTCCTCCGACTCCTTGTCACCAAGCGCCGCCCCCAGCATGAAATCACCCAGCAACCGCGACAACTCCATCCCTCTCTACCCCTTTTCCGGCCGCCCCACCGCGGCCAGGGTCATCTCACGGCCGGACGAGCCGCGTCTCTTGCCGGGAACTTACTAAGATAAGACTGCTTCCCGGCCCCGCCTGCCCACCTTCTCACGCAGCGGCAGCCGACCCGCCGATCGGGTTCATCGGGATTCTCACGCCCCATTGATCCGTCGTCGTCATCGGCGTCGGCTTCGCCAGGGCCAGGTACTGCAGCACGGCCTGGATGACGTCATTGGTCAGTCCGCCGATCATCTGCGCCCCCTGGTAGGGCTCCTGCCGCGCCATTTGAAGCAGGTTCGGCATCATCCCGAGCTTCTGCTGGTAGGCCCCGAACTGCCGCTGCGCCTCCCGCGCCGTCTGCGCCTCTCGCGCCCCCAGCTCTGCCTCGGCCATCGCCCGCACCATCGGCGACGAGGCCGTCTGCCCATAGGAGCCGTACCTCATCGCCAGCTCCGACTGCGTCCGGTCGATGTCGCGCTCCATCCGCGCCCGCTCCGCCTGTGACATCGCCTCCAGCCCCGGCGCCGTTCCCGTCAGCCACTCCGGAGACAGGAAGTCCTGCGTTCGCGCCCCCGCCATGTGATACTGCGGAACCGCCGATCGGTAGAGGTCCACCGCCGGCCGAAGGGGCATGTAGTTCGGCTCCCCTCCCCTCGGGAAGTTCGGAATCCACCCCCCGAGCACCGGCCAGAACTGCCCCGCCAGCTCCTCCAGACCTGGCAGTCCGCCGACGATCTCGACGTCTTCGTCACTCTTGTCAAACCCCATCATCGCACCTCCATCGTGTCGATCTTCCATCTGCCGGCGAGGCCGGCCGGCTTCGCCGGATTCGTGTCATCCCTCGAGCACAGCCTCACGCGAACCGGCGCAGGCCGGGAGCTGCCGCTCTCAGCAGATCGCCGATCGCGCCGACGTTCTGCGGCGCCGGCCCCGGCTGTGCACGAAGCGGCGCCCCCCCGAGCGGCGAGCCACACCGCGGACACCTATTCGCACGCCCCATCGTGTTCGGCAGAGCTCCCGCCCCCGGGCCCAACAGCCTTTTCAGGTTCGTCAGCGCGTTGCCGCGGGGCCGCATGCCAGGCACATTCCCCGGCTGCATGCCAGGCACATTCCCCGGCTGCAGGCCAGGCGCGTTCCATTTCCCCAGGCCCGGCGCCCGGCCGGCCAGCAGGGCTCCGATGTCGATGCGCGGCCGCGCACCTCGCCCGGCCCAGGGCTGCCGCGGTATCCCGACCTGCCGCGGTGTCCCCGGCTGCCGCGGTATCCGCAGCTGCCGCGGTATCCCCGGCTGCCACGGCGTCGGATTCCAGATCCCCGGCATGGCTCCGATTCCGGCCGGCACGTTGTCACCTGTCTGAAAACCCATCCTCAAACCTCCTTCGCGTAGATCGTATGTTGAGGGGCGAAGCCCGCCAGCTTCGCCACCTTCGCAACCACCTGAGAACGGCTCTGAAAGGCCACACACTCATAGCCGAACCGCCGGGCGATCAGCTCGGCCGTCCGACACAGCATTCGCGACACGCCCAGGTCCCCCGGCGCGTAGAGGTCCGCGATCCACCACACCCGCCGCCCCGACGCGGTCATCTTCCCCGCCATCATCACGAAGCCGACCGCGCGGTCGCCGCGATACGCCATCGCGACGTGCGTCCTCCCAGCCTGCTGGCGCACCTTATGGACCAGCTCACTCAGCCGAGTGTCCGGGGAGAACTCCTTGGCGCGGGCCGCGACATACCGCTCGGCCAGCTCCCGAAACTCCCGCCACCTCCTCGCATCGTCCCCCAGTGGCGCCACCCGCGCCGGGGTGCTCTCGCGGCGTGGCTCGGGTGTCTTGCCCGGCGTCGTGGCGCGGGTCACGCCTTCCTCTCCCTCCCCCTTCTCGCCATCGAGGTGAAGCGGCGCGGCCCGCACAGCTTCGACCTGTTGTGTCATGTTGACTGTCATAGGTTCTGTCGGTGTGCAGGGCCGCACCGCACCATTGACAGAAGAACGATCCCCCAACCCCACCTGGCGGGCGCGAACACACGCCTCCCGCCTCTCCCCTCAACTCTACCACCCACACACCCACGGTCAATAGAAGCCCGTACCGGTTAGCGAAACTCAGCGCGCCGGCCCGCGCACGTTTGCTGTTTCGGGAGCCTTGGGCGCCTCTGGCGGCTTGCTCCCGAAACACCGTGACATCTTCCGGCTCGACGATGGTAGAATGTTGGTCGAGCCATATCTCGTTTTGGGGGGAGGATATGTCTGCAGGTTTGATCGCGCTCTGCATGGCGTTTGGGCTCGGCGGCCTGGAAGGCGATCGGCCTGGCAGGGCTGGCGAGAGGGTCGATGGCCTGCGCGCTTTCGCCCCGGAAACCAGCGCCGCCGCGGTCGCCGAGTCGCCAAGCCTCTTCCTCGCCGTCCATCTGCTGTTCGGCGACTTGCTGCGGCAATCGGCGTATCCCGAGCAGGCGCTCGCAGTCTACCTGGCTTCGGCCACCCTGTGGCCCACCAGCGCTCGTTCCCACTATCGTCTTGGAATGAGCTACTACGGTACAGGACGGTGGGAACAGGCCGAGGCTGCCCTGAAGCGGACCATCCAACTGAGGCCTCGCGACTCCAGAGCTCACCTCGCGCTGGCTGGCACCTACTACAAGATGAACCGGTATCAGAAGGCATCGGACGTTTACCGGGAGGCCGCCCGGCTCGAGCCCGAACTTCCGGAGGCCCATCAGGGATTGGGCGCAGCCTACGCTGGGCTCGACCAACACCAGGCAGCGATAGTCGCCTACACGGAGGCGATCCGCCTGCGGCCGCACTATGCTGAGGCCTTCCTGGGGTTGGGCGCGGCCTGGGGGCATTTCGGGCAGCCCGAGAAGGAGGTGGCTGCGTATCAGGAGGCGCTCCTGATCGCGCCCTGGTACGCAGATGCGCACTACAACCTGGGGACTGCCTACGCCCGGATGGGGCGGTACGAAGACGCGGTGCGGTCGCTCCAGCGTGCCGTCGAGATCCAACCCGACTACGGGGGCGCGTACGAGAACCTGGGAGTCGTCTGCGCGGAGATGGGCCGATACGACGAGGCAGTGCGCGCCTTCGAGAGGGCGCTGGTGCTCCTGCCGGGGGAGGCCTCCGTCCACTACAACCTCGGGATCACCTATGGGAGGATGTCGCAACCAGACCGAGCCCTTGCGCATCTTACTAAGGCCATCGAGCTGGGGCCGATGGCTTCGAAGAACCACGCCGCCATGGCAGAGGTCCTCCTTGGGGAGGGGAGGCTGGCGGAGGCCGACGCCTATGCGCGGAAAGCACTGGCGCTCGCGCCAGACGACCCGCGAGGACACATGCTCGCCGCCGACGTAGCCGGGCGGCTCGGTGAGGAGGAGGTAGTGCTGTCTCATCTGCGCTCGGCGGCCGAACTGGCCCCATCGGATGCACGCATCAGAAAGGAACTGGCTGATCGCCTGCGGCGGGCCGGGAGAAACCGGGAGGCGGTGGCCGAATTCCGCCACTGGATCGAGCTGGAGCCGGAATCGACAGACGCATTCATGGGTCTCGGGTACTGCTACTACAATCTGGGCGAGTACGAGGACGCAAAGGGGGCCTTCCTTCGCGCCCTCGATCACAGCCCCGATCACCAGCGAGCCCTGCTCGGGCTGGCCTATGCGCTGGCCAAGACCGGCGACGCCGCCGCCGCGCGGGAGCGGCTGCACCGCGTCGTGGAGATAGACCCGGACAGCGAGGAGGCGCGAGAAGCGCAATTCATCCTCCTCAAGGTGGAGAGCGAGTCCGCCGAACCCGAGGAGCCTCCTGCCCAGGCCGTTCCCTCCCCGTAGGGCAGGAGCGTGTCTCCTGCCCAGAGAATCAACCCCTCGCTATGCGCCATGGGCGACTCCCGCGCCTCGATCTCCGCGGCCACACGTACGCGCTCACGTGTTGCGTCGACCGCCGCCGTGACCTCCTCGCTGACCCCGATCTCGCTCGCGCCCTGATCGACCTCTGGGTCGAAGCGAGAGACCGCGGCGACCTCCTCCTTCACGGCTACGTCATCATGCCGGATCACTACCACCTACTGCTGACGCTAAGCGGCGCGCCGTCGATCAGCAGCATCGTCCGCCGCGCCCACAGCGCCTTCGCCAGGATGGTGCGGTCTCGCGGAGCTACTGAGGGTCGCGTCTGGCAGCGACGCTTCTACGATCACGTGATCCGAGATGACGAGGACTGGGGCACCAAGTTGAACTACCTACACGACAACCCGGTGCGGGCCGGCCTGGTCGAATCTGCCGTCGATTACGTCTGGTCGAGCGCGAGCTTCTGGGGAACGGGAACGGGGCCGGTAACCTGCGATGGGATCACGTGGTAAGGGGCCGAGGGCGCTCGGGGCAGGAGACACGCTCCTGCCCTACAGGCCCCAAGCGAAGCCGAGGGGTGTCCTGCCCCGGCCCTTCCCTCCCCGTGGGCCAAGGTCTCCGTCCTGCCCAGGCCGTTCCCTCCCCCGCAGGGCAGGAGCGTGTCTCCTGCCCAGGCCCTTCCCTCGCCGTGGGCCAAGGTCTCCGTCCTGCCCAGGCCGTTCCCTCCCCCGTAGGGCAGGCCTGCACTGAGCGAAGCCGAAGTG
>JALGXW010000079.1 GCA_029821875.1 Candidatus Hebobacterum abditum
TCGACGGCGACGAACTCCTCCCGTCCGTCTTCTGTAACGAACGACAGGATGCCGGCCGTGAGCGGCGCGACGTAGTCGACGTGCCTGGGGAGCAGGCCGAACGAGCCGTTCTCCGCCTCCGCGACGATCTTGCGAACGGACTCGCTCACCAGGACTTGTGTCGGAAGCAGGACCTTAAGCTCCATCCTTTGCCTCTGACTGCTCCGCCTCATCAATGGAACCGATCATATAGAGGGCGCGCTCGGGCCGATCAGCGAACTCGTCATTGAGGATGCGCTCGCACCCCTCCAGCGAGTCCTCCAAGCTGACGGACCGGCCTTCTCGGCCGGTGAACTGCTCGGTGACGAAGAAGGGCTGGGTGAGGAAGCGTTCGAGGCGGCGGGCACGCCTGACTGTCTGCCGATCGCGCTCGGAAAGCTCCTCCATGCCGAGCATGGCGATGATGTCCTTGAGGTCCTCGTACTCGGCGAGCGTGCTTCGCACCTCGCGGGCCACGCCATGGTGCCGCTCACCCACGGTGTGTGGAGTCAGGAGGTTGGAGTTGGACTCGAGTGGATCGATGGCCGGATAGAGCCCCTCGCTCGCCTTCTTGCGGGAGAGCACGATGGAGGCCGACAGGTGCGCGAAGGTGTGAACGGCGGCCGGGTCGGTGAAGTCGTCGGCCGGAACGTAGACGGCCTGGATGGAAGTGATGGCAGCTGAAGGCGTATTGCTGATACGCTCCTCCAGCTCCGATAGCTCCGTGCCAAGGGTGGGCTGGTAGCCAACGCGGGAGGGCAGTCGGCCCAAGAGGCCGGAGACCTCCTGCCCGGCCTGGACGAAGCGGAAGATGTTGTCGATAAGCAGAAGCACGTCTTGGCGCGCATCGTCTCGGAAGTACTCGGCCATGGTGAGGGCCGCGTGACCGACACGGAAGCGCGCTCCGGGCGGCTCGTTCATCTGTCCAAAGACGAGCACAGTGCTGTCGAGCACACCGGACTCCTGGAGCTCGCGATAGAGCTCGTCGCCCTCGCGGATGCGCTCGCCGATGCCGCAGAACATGCTCACTCCTTCATGGCGCCCGACCATGTTCCGGATCATCTCCATGATGAGCACGGTCTTCCCGACCGCGGTCTGCTGGGACAGGGCGACCGGCGGCTGATGGATCGGGCGCCACGGACCTCCCTCGACTGGCTCGCCGTCGTCGATGGTCTCGCCGAAGACGTTGAACGCCCGGCCCAGGAGGCGCTGACCCACGGGGACCGTCAGGACCTCCCCCGTGTCAACCACGGTCGCGCCACGGCTCAGGCCCCGGGTCGGCGTGAGCGAGATGCCCCGCACCGTGTGCGAGTCGAGGTGGGCGAGTATCTCAATGACGACGTTGGAATCGCCGAGCGCCTGCAGCTTCCGGTTGATCGGAGGGACGCGGCGCGGGAAGCGCGCATCGACCACGCTCCCGCGAACGCGTGTCACGATGCCTTCGGCTTGGGGCCTTGTCTCCGCTTCTGCCATATCGGCTCCAGGCACTGAGAGACGCACGCGTCCTCCCGGCCGCAGCAGGGGAACGAGTGCGAGAAACTCGAGTCTCGTCCTCTAACAACTATGCCGTCCGGGTGCCCGTTCCCTTCGCGCGACCCGCTGTCGGCTTCGCTGCTGGGGCCCATCACGGGACAACCGGCTCCTGGTAGGCGTGGACGACACGGCGCTACGTAGTCCCGAAGGATCCCGGGTCTCGAGGCGCGGCTGGCGCGCCCAGAGAATGGGCTGACTGGCCGCAGTCCGGAGCTACTCCGAGTCTTGGGAGAAGCCCCACCTGTCCAGAGGCGTGCCCGGCGAGCAGTACTGCCCCCACCAGGAGAAGACCCCGTCGGCCTTCGCGGAATCCACTCGGCCGTCACCGACGACGACGTTCTCATCGGCGCGGGCGGACACCACCTCTCCGATGAACCAATCGTGACTGCCCAGGTGAGCCGTATGTACGAGACGGCACTCGAGGTTGACCGGACATTCCGCGATCACTGGCACCGAGATGACGAGGCCGGGAAGTGGTGTGAAACCCGCACGGGAGAACTTGTCTTCCTCCCGCCCCGAGATGGAGCCGCAGAGATCGGTCTTCTCGAGGTCAGCCTTCCCCGGTATGTTGACTCCGAATTCCTTCCTCGCGGCAATAAGGCCGTGCGAGTACCGCGCAGGTGCGACGGCAATGCCTATCGTCGGTGGGTTGGCCGAGCACGGAGCAGAGGCGGCAATGGTGATGATGTTCGGTCTGCCTTGGCCATCTGCGCACGTCACCAGGACCAGAGGCCAGGAGTAGAAGTGGCCTATGCTGGCGCGCAACTCAGCTTTCCTTGGAGACTGTGCCATCGTAGTGGCTCCTTGCCTCGGGTCTGTCAGCTCGGGAAGAGATGGCGTCGGGGGCGGTCTCGAAGTGCGCGCGGAGGTCGCCATCGTTTCCCAACTGGCGGCGAAGGGCCGCAACCGTTCTCTCGCCAGCCGTGCCATTCGGCAGCAGTCCGAGTCGCGGGTGTCCTGGCCTACCTCGCGGCCTGTCTTCGACTCCTTGCGCGACACCAGTGCACAGCACGCCAGGAAGTGACACAGCAACAGCCGACAGCAGCAGGAATCGGCCTGCGCCTGCGGAGTGCAGGACGTTTCTGTATCTCGATGCCGCCAACTGCGTGGGCCTCTGTCGAATGTCAGCACGTGCGCTTCTCCGCGTTCAGCCCGAACGCCTGCCAGAGCCGCTTCGGCGCGGGACCATCGCGCTTCGGCCGAGCCGCCGCACGTCAGCTGCATGCTACTACGAGTGTGCCAGGAGTGATCTCGGGGAAGCTCGACCCTCGGCTCGGGCGTTGTCTGCGCACTCTCTCGCCGCTCTCACTCTCGGCGGCCGCGCCCCGCCGGCATTGATGCTGGGAGCTCGGTTGATCGCGCGCAGGGGTTGGCCGGTGCGGCGCTGAAGAGAAGCGATGGGTCGGTCCGGAGGTCGCAGCGCTGTGGGGAGTCGCGACGCGACCATGGGATGTCAGGAATCGCTAGGCCATCCAGCGGCGAGCGCTCACCGAAACTCGATCAGTGGGCGGCCGCCGTCGCACTTGCGATCATCGCGGGCGCGCTTGCCTGGGCCTACATCGCATATGATGCCCGTTGGATCCCGGGGGCCGACGCGCACCGGGCGTTGCTCGTGCTGTGCCTCATCGTCGCGGCGGGCGTGGGTCGGGCACTGCTCGGATACCGCGCCGCTCCTGGCGCGGAGCCGCGCCGGCCTCTCTCGCCCGTGCTGGTCTGTGGCGCGCTGCTCGGGGCGGCCGCCATTCCCTACCTCCGGGGCCTGAGTATAGGATACCTCAGCGACGACTTCTCCATTGCATCCGCGGTCGGCGAGGCGGGCAGTGCAGCGGAGGTCGTGACCTCCCCAGTCTTCCGCGTCTTCTACAGGCCGGTTCCTCTGTTAGCGTGGTGGTGGATGCACGGCCTTCTCGGGGAGCAGACACCGCTCGGCCTCGCCATTTTGTCCCTGGCCATCCATGCAGGCAACTCGATGCTCGTGTATGCAGTCGGCAGGAGGGTGATCGGGGACTCGTACGGTGCGTTGCTTGGCGCGATGTTGTTCGCGGTTCATCCCTTGCATATAGAGGCGGTGGTGTGGAAGTGCTGCCTGGCCGACCTGCTCTGCACAGGCTTCTGCCTTGTGTCCCTGCTCTGCCTCGAGTTATATCTCGGGGCGTCGGGGCCGCGGCGGCGCTACCTGGGACTAACGGGCGCGCTGTGCGCGTTCTTCCTCGCCCTGCTCAGCAAAGAGGCGGCTCTCGCGCTGCCCGGCTTCGCCCTTCTGCGCGTGGCTCTGGGGCCGGCCCAGGGCCGAGTGAGACGTCTCGTCACCGTCGGCTGTGCCTACTCGCTGCCCCTGGGAGCGGCCCTGCTTCTGCGGCTCTGGTCCATCGGTCGCATCGGCGGCTATTCGTGGCAGCTTCATTCCTTCTGGGATCGGGCTCCTTCGGGACCGCTGGTGCAGATAGGCTCCTTCCTGCTTCCCGTTCATACCGCGCTGTTCGCCAAGGCCATGGCCGTTTGGCTGCACGTCGCCGTAGTGGTGCTCATGGCGGGAGTGGTGGTATGGCTGTCCCGCGGGCTGGTCTACGTATCCGGACGCCGGCTCCTGCTGTGGCTCGGCTACGTCTTCCTGATGGCCGCGCCGGTGTCGCCTTACCCGACGGTAGGGCCTTGGCTGGAGCAGAGCAGGTTCGCGTATCTGCCGACCATTGGACTGGCCTGGCTCTTTGGCGGCGTGTGCGCCGGCCGCGGGAGGGGATGGCGAAGGAGTGGGGCCGCGGCAGCGGCCGTGCTGGCTGGGGCCGCCATGCTCACTGTCTGGTACACAGACCCGTGGCGCGAGGCCGACCGTTTGGCCGACACGATGCTGGCCGCGGGAGTCGAGGTGGCCGAGGAGCTCCCACAGCATTCGGGGGGGACCATGCTGTACGTCCGCGATTTTCCTCATTTCTATTTGAACGCGTTTGTCTTCAATGTCGGCTATGGTGAAGCGCTTTCCGACCGGCTGGACCGGCCAGCCTCAGTCTACACGGTGTGGTATATCGGGGGCGGGCTCGGGAGCGGCCGCCTCGTGAGAATGGACCCGAAGGTGCTGGACGTCTCTGTCCTCCTTCCAGGAGAATACGTGGTCGCGTGGCGACCCGAATCGGAACGAATGGAGGTCGTCAGGGCCGGCGCGCCGCCTTCCGAAGGAGCTGGCTCGGGGGTGCTCCCATGAGGCGCCGGAGCCTACGCTTGGTCCTGGCTCTTGCCGCCATCACAGCGATTGCTCTGTCTGTCTGGTCGGTGTGCAACCTGGCGCGCTGGCGCGCGCAGGTGCGCGCGGACCGGCTTGTGACGAAGGCCCAGGAGCTTGGCGGCGCGGGCCGGCGGCAGGAATCTCGCGCCGTACTCGCGGAGGCGCTCTCGATCGCGCCCCAACACCCAAGGGCGCTTCGCGAGCTGGCCGTACATCTCTTGAGCGAGGGCCGGCCCCGGGAGGCGCTGCCGCATCTGCGTGCGGCCGCGGAGGGGAGTCCCTCGGATTTTGGGCTGATGGGTGAGTTGGCGCGGCTCTATGCGTTCCTGGGTGATACGACAGAGGCCATACGCTGGCTGCGTCGGGCCCTCCAGGTCTACCCCCGCGACGCATTGGCCCACATGACACTTGCGCCCCTTCTTCTTCAGACCGGCGACATCGAGGGGGCGATGGCGGCGGCCGAGCGCGCGGCGGAGCTGGCGCCGAAAGTCCCGGAAGCTCACTCCGTCCTGGGGATGATGCTCTGGCAAGCGGGCGATCGAACCCGCGCTGCATCTGCTTTCCACGAGGCCCTCCGCCTGCGGCCCAGCGACACAGAAGCTGCGTTCTGGCTGGACGCCCTGTCGATGGAGCTCGACCGCCAAGGGGCAGGAGCAGACGGGGAGCAGCACGAGGGGCAGATGTAGGCCGGGGCGCTGCGGACTCACTACACGCGGCGTTGCCCGCGTGCTCCCGAAGCGATCTCGCGGTCTGTCAGAATACCGTGAGAGACGCCTGTGCCGCCCCGTCGCCCCGCAAGGCGGAAACCTCCCTCGACCTGTCGAACACACGTGTGACAGATGGGCCCTATCCCAGGCATCGGCCGGAGCGTCAGGCGTGATCACAATCGTGAAGCCCTCAGCGCGCAAGGTCCGCTCGCCGAAGTTCGCGCGCATCGTAGCTGACTGGATCAACCAGGCCTTCGATGCGCCGACGGAGGCGCAGCGCCTCGCCTGGCCGGCTATCGCCAAGGGACGAAACACGCTCGTGTTCTCCCCAACGGGCTCGGGCAAGACGCTCGCGGCGTTCCTCTGGGCGATCAACGAGTTGGTCGGGTTGTCCAGCCGCGGGGGGCTTCCGGCAACGCCCTACGTACTCTACATCTCGCCTTTGCGCGCACTCGCCAACGACATCGAGAAGAACCTGCTGCGTCCGCTGGCGGAGATGAAGGGCATGGCCGAGGAACGCGGTCTGCCCTTCCCCGACATCCGGGTCGGGGTGCGCACGGGGGACACGCTGGTGCAGGATCGACAGCGGATGCTGCGCCATCCCCCGCAGATAGTGATCACCACCCCGGAGTCGCTGTATCTGCTGTTGACCA
>JALGXW010000080.1 GCA_029821875.1 Candidatus Hebobacterum abditum
ATAGAGCTCGTCGCCCTCGCGGATGCGCTCGCCGATGCCGCAGAACATGCTCACTCCTTCATGGCGCCCGACCATGTTCCGGATCATCTCCATGATGAGCACGGTCTTCCCGACCCCGGCCCCCCCGAACATCCCGGCCTTGCCGCCGCGCTCGAGTGGGGCGAGCACATCGATCGCCTTGATGCCGGTCTCGAAGAGCTCGGTCTTCGCGGTCTGCTGAGACAGAGGGACGGGCGGCTGATGGATCGGGCGCCACAGACCTCCCTCGACTGGCTCGCCGTCGTCGATGGTCTCGCCGAAGACGTTGAACGCCCGGCCCAGGAGGCGCTGACCCACGGGCACGGTCAGGACCTCCCCCGTGTCAACCACGGCCGCGCCACGGCTCAGGCCCTGGGTCGGCGTGAGCGAGATGCCTCGCACTGTGTGCGAGTCGAGGTGGGCGAGTACCTCAATGACAACGTTGGGATCGCCTAGCGCTTTGAGCTTCCGATTGATCGGAGGGACGCGGCGGGGGAAGCGAGCATCGACCACGCTCCCGCGAACGCGTGTCACGACGCCCCGGGCTTGGGACCCTGTCTCCGCTTCTGCCATATCGGCTCCAGGCGCTGAGAGACGCACGCGTTCTCCCGGCTCCAGCGGGGGAACGAGCGCGAGAAACTAGAGTCTCGTCCTCTAACAAGTATGCCATCCGGGTGCCTGTTCCCTTCGCGCGACCCGCTTTCGGCTTCCCTGCTGGGGCCCATCACGGGACAACCGGCTCCTGGTAGGCGTGGATGACATCGCGCTACGTAGTCCCGAAGGATCCAGGGCCTCGAGGCGCGGCTGGCGCGCCCAGAGAATCGGCTGACTGGCCGCAGTCCGGAGCTACTCCGAGTCTTGGGAGAAGCCCCACCTGTCCAGAGGCGTGCCCGGCGAGCAGTACTGGCCCCACCAGGAGAAGACCCCGTCGACCTCCACGGGGTCTACTCGGCCGTCACCAACGACGACGCTCTCATCGGCGCGGGCGGACACCACCTCTCCGATGAACCAATCGTGACTGCCCAGGTGAGCCGTATGCACGAGACGGCACTCGAGGTTGACCGGACATTCCGCGATCACCGGCACCGAGATGACGAGGCCGGCAAGTGGTGTGAAACCCGCACGGGCGAACTTGTCTTCCTCCCGCCCCGAGATGGAGCCGCAGAGATCGGCTCTCTCGAGGTCAGCCTTCCTCGGTATGTTGACGCCGAATTCCTCGCTCGCGGCAATCAGGCCGTGCGAGTACCGCGCAGGTGCGACCGCGACGCCTATTGTCGGTGGAGTTGCCGAGCACGCAGCAGAGGCGGCAATAGTGATGATGTTCGGCTTGCCTTGGCCATCTGCACACGTCACCAGGACCAGAGGCCAAGAGTAGAAGTGGCCTATGCCGGGCGTCAACTCGACCTTCTTCGGATGATCTGCCATGGTATAGACTCCTCGCGTTAGATGTCTCATCCGGAGGCACACGCGCTCAACCGCGCGGGCCTCAGTTCCTAAGCACGGCCGCGACTCGCTTGAAGGTGCATATCTCCTCACCTGGATGCACGATGCGAAGCCCCGAAGCGGGTCCGATGGACGGCACCGTGCCATCGAAGGGTGCGCGCACCGTCTGCACCGGCCGAAACCGGTCCAACTCCCGCACTTCACAGAGCAGCTCGCCCTTCTCCAGCACATCGCCGACGCGGCGATGTGTCACCAGGTACCCCTCTCTGCGCGCCTCGAAGACCTTCACGGGATCGGCGCGGCGCACGACCACCTGCTGCTTGGGTAGCTCCGGCCGCCCGCGCAGCATGCCCATGTGTTTCAGCAGGTTCCTGAGCCCGCGCAGCGCGTGCCCTAGCATCTCGTAGGTGACATCCCCGTCGGGACTCATCTCCACCAGGATGGACGGCCGGTCGATATCTTCGGGCGCGACCAGAAACAGCAGCCCCTGCGCGTATGAGCGCTCGGTCTGCAGATCCACCAGTGGCGCGCCGAACGCCCTGGCGAGATCGAGACTCGGCTGATGTCCCTCCAGAGCGGCCACGAAGTAGTAGTCGCAGATGCGGCAGCAATGGAGGTCGACGACGGCGTACACCTGCCGGCATACCTGCTCGTAGATCGCATGGACCACCCTCTCGATCAGGTTGCCGTCGGGCTTCCCAGGCCACACGCGGTTCGGATTGATGCTGCGCAGCTTGCGCTTCCGCCGGGCCGGGACGAGGTCAGCGTACTGATCGAGCCCGGCCGACCAGGCGACGTGGACCGGCATCGCCAGCGGTGATACGACGACGGTGCCGCGTAGCTTCTCGAGGTCCAACCCGAGCAGCAGGTGGTGAGTGGCCTCCACCCCCATCATCTCGCTCGGGTGCTGCGCGGCCTGAAGGTAGATGGCGGGGCCGGGCCGCCTTCCCTGTGCGATGGCAAGGGGACACGCACTTGATCGACGATGAGGCTGCCGCGTACGATCTGGCCTCTGCTCGCCGTCAGCGTGCCGATCCTCATCTCCGTTCTCCCGCGGAAGTCAGCACCCGAGCTTCTGCGCCTTCAGCCTGGACGCCTGCCGCTGCTACATTTGACTGGCAAGGCGGAAACCTCCCTCGACCTGTCGAACACATGTGTGACGGATGGGCCCTATCCTAGGCGTCGGCCGGAGCGTCAGGCGTGATCACAATCGTGAAGCCCTCAGCGCGCAAGGTCCGCTCGCCGAAGTTCGCGCGCATCGTAGCTGACTGGATCGACCAGGCCTTCGACGCGCCCACGGAGGCGCAGCGCCTCGCCTGGCCCGTCATCGCCAAGGGACGAAACACACTCGTGTTCTCCCCGACGGGCTCAGGCAAGACGCTCGCGGCGTTCCTCTGGGCGATCAACGAGTTGGTCGAGTTGTCCAGCCGCGGGGAGCTTCCGGCGACCCCCTACGTAGTCTACGTCTCGCCTCTGCGCGCACTCGCCAACGACATCGAGAAGAATCTGCTGCGTCCTCTGGAGGAGATGAAGGGCATGGCCGAGGAACGCGGTCTGCCCTTCCCCGACCTCCGGGTCGGGGTGCGCACGGGGGACACGCTGGTGCAGGATCGACAGCGGATGCTGCGCCATCCCCCGCAGATAGTGATCACCACCCCGGAGTCGCTGTATCTGCTGTTGACCA
>JALGXW010000031.1 GCA_029821875.1 Candidatus Hebobacterum abditum
TAGAGTGCGCGATGTCAGCGCCGATAGGGACCTGTCTCAACAGAGACCACCACAGCATCGTCAAATACAACACCAGTAGGGGGTTGACAGCGCCGCCTTATAGGGACACCTACAGCCGCGGCGGCGAGAACCACTTCGCGTGGAACTATGAGCATCAGCTCGGGACCACGGGCGCTCTGTACGCAGGGGGCACAGACACACGCCTCCCCGATGAGCCACACAACCAGGCCTATCAGCTCGGCGGATACTTGCATCGCCAGTTTGAGGGGGGCAACCGCCACGGCCATTTCTCCCGCGCCTGGACGCGCACCGAGGGCGAAGGCGGAGACGACTCGCGTATCAGCGTCGGCGCAAGCACGTGGCGCCTCCAGGGACTCACCTGGCATGCGAACTACTACTCCATCGGTTCTGAGTTCCAGGCCGATGACGGGTACGTTCCCGAGACGGGTGTCAGGAATCTCTCCGCCGGCCTCAGCTACGGCCGCACCTACGACGAGGGGGCGGTCAAGCACTTCGACTGGAACGCACGATTCAACAACGGAGAGTCGGAGGAGGGCGATCGGCGCAGCGCCCAGCTCGACTACTACCGGGAATGGCGAGCCGGACGAGATATGTGGGTCGGAGGCGGCATGGGGGAGCGCGACGGCTTCGACCAGTGGCACGCCTACCTCGGCTCCGGGTGGAACAAGAACGACATGTACAGAGGCGGGAGACTCGACCTCAGCATTGGCGAGCACTACACCCACCCGTACCGCTACATCTCGATCAGTCAGGCCTTCCACCCGAGTGAGAAGTGGTCGGGCCAGCTTCGCTGGGAGCTGGCGGACTCCGCCGACCTCGACGACGATGGCAATGTCGTGCCGCCGGAGGTGACGCGCCAGGTCGTCCTCACAGCGACCTACGACATCACGGACGAGCGAAGCGTGAGCAGTCGCCTCGTTCGCAGCAGCGGCAACACGAACGTCTATGCCGCCTACCGCCAGCGCGTCCGCAAGGGCATGGATCTGCTCATCGTCGTCGGCGATCCGAATGCCGACGAATGGGTGTCACGGCTGGCGGTGAAGGCGATCTGGTGCTTCTAGAGCAGGCCGAGGCGTGAACTCCGCCTCTGCGCGGTCGCCGCGAGCGCCTGCGGAGTGCTAGAGGTGAAGGCGTAGGGCCTCCCGAAGGCTGCCAGAGGAGGGGACACATGAGCCCAGGACTTCGGACGAGTCTGCTGCTAGGTGTGCTCGGCCTGGCCCTGTGCGCGGTGGCGGCCGCGGGCTGCGGCAAGGAGCCCCGGCCTGTCCCGCAACGACCCACGGCACGTGTGAGCCTCACACTGCGTGCGCAGCCTGAGGGGGTCTTCACGCTGAGGGTCCCCGATCTAGAGGGTGTCACGGGCGACAAGTGGCGCGAAGACCGCTACGGCCAGATCGCTCGGAAGCTGACGCCCAGCGACATTGGAACCGATGAGGTCAAGGCCATCAGCCGCCAAGGCCAGCAGATCATCGTGCGCACGCAGGTTAAGGACGCTGCCGACTGCCAGCAGCAGGCTGAGCGAGCCGAGCAGCTCCTTTCTGGTCTGTACGAGAAGGCCGAGCTGGTAAATGCGAGCGCCGGCGAGGTGACGCCGTCAGACCTCGACGAGATCAAACAGATCCTCGAGGCCCGGGCCGAGGCGGCTGGGCTCAGCGATCTGTCCGTACAGCCGCGCCCGCCTGACTCCCTGCTCGTGGACTTCGCCTGCGCCGGCGACCCAGAGCGGGCGGAGGAACTGCTGACAGACAGGGGCCTCCTCCAGTTCCGCGTGATCCCGCGGCGATATGCCCACGGGGTGGATAGAGGACCTGAGGTTTCAGCGGCTGGCGAGATGCTCTGGCGAGATGACGCCGGCACGGCAGTGGATGTATCCGACGTCGTCGTCGAGTCGCCAGTCATCGTGTCCGGCCGGGACTTCGCCCCAGAGTCCCGCGTCGAGGCCGGGGAGGGCCGGCACACTGGCGTGACATTCTCCCTACAGAACGAGGCGCGGGAGGTGTTCCACGCCTTCACACGCGATCACGTAGACACCTGGCTTGCGATGGTCATCGACGGCGAGTTGATCTCCTGCCCGGTTATCCGGTCGGCCATCCGCGGAAAAGGTGTGATCGTGGCCGACTTCGACGAACCGGGTGGCACGGATAGGGCCGAGAAGCTCGCCATCCTCATCAACTCTGGGCCGCTGCCGCTGGACGTCGAGTGTGTGGAGAGCGCGACCGAACAGCTACCCCTGTAGGGCGGCCTCGACCTGGCTCAGTGTCCCCGTAAGGCCGAACGCGCGATAGTACCTGTGCATCACATCCGCAATCGCCCGCAGCACGACCTCCTCGCCGGGCTCGCCGGCCGCCTCCAGGTTCGCGTAGAGCCGCTGACGGGCAGCAACGACTTCGGGCTGTGCCCAGATGTAGCGGCACCCCGTCCTTACCAGCCACCCCTGTCGCTCCGGTGACAGCTCGTCGAACGACTTCCCCTCCTCATCTGGCTGGCGCCATTTCTCCCAGCGGCCGCTGGCCACGACCGCGGCCGTGAGCGCGTCCATGAGTCCCGAGGCGCCCTTGACCTTGCCAGCCCGGGTCAGCTCTTGCTCTCGCTCCACGAGATGCTGCAGGGCCTCGTACTCGGCCTCTGTGAACTCGGGGCCAACGTTGGCCCCGCCCATGCCTGCCTCCGGATAGGCCTCCGGGTTTGAGACCGAGTCCGTATAGTGTCCCTTGATGACCGAACCATATGGCGCCGCCGCCTCGGCCAGTTCCCGCGCTACAGCCGGGTCGAACTCGGTCGTATGGAGGTCGGTTCCCACCTTGCCCACGACGAAGCACGGCCACACCTCTGACAGCCCCCGCTCGGCGAGGCCCCCCTTCAGCCCGTCGAGGAACTGGCGGAAGACGCCCATGTCGGCCAGTCCGCCGTGGACCTCCTCCGTACCCACTTCGTAGCTGGCCGGCGGCAGCCCCTTGGACCTCCGATGGCACTCGGCGAACTCGATGAGCTCCAACGTCCGCTCTGTCACGAGATCGATCGGCATCGGCTGATCCTCCGGCCGCGTCCTGTCGACGGTGGGATCGACGTGGAGCAGGTCGTAGCCGGCATCCAGGCAGGCCGCCAGGGAATCCTTGACGCCCTGCATCGCTTTCTCGAGCGGCCACTGCTCTCTCGTCTGAATGTCCTTCAGCCAGGGGCCGCCGTGGTCCAATCCGACGACAATCGGGCCGCTATACTCTTCGGCAGCCGCCAGCCCGCGGGCGAGCTTGACGAAGTCCTGTTGCGTCCATCCAGTGTAGCCGCCGTCGAGGTCGACCTGATTCAGAGTGGCCGCGAAGAACAGGGGCGCCTCCGCCTCGCGGGCCGCCAGCATGGAGGCCTTCACCACGGCCTCCGAGTTGGGGCAGATGGCGAGGACCGTCGGGACCACGCCCTCCTGCCGGCCGCCTTCGCGCAGCCCTCGGAGGATGGCGTCGGCCACGGGGAGGCCCTTCTCTTCCGCCTTGCGGCGAATCAAGCTATCGTCGGCGCGCATCATTCCAAGCTCTCTCGCTACCAGGATCTCTCGCCGCCCGCGTGCGTCGGCTGCCCGAGGCGCTCCGCCCCGATCGGCCCCGCGCTCAACTGCCTGCCCGTGGGCCGGGCCTTCGTACATAGCCTATCCGCAGGACCGCGGGCCGCTGCGAAGAACCAGATGCCGGATCGGCGCGGCCTCGGCCGGCGCCTTTGGGAGGAGTATGGCTCGTCCTGCAAAGCAGTCGATCTGGCGCGGTTTCCTCGTCGGCCTCGTGCTGCTTCCGGTCAATGCTGTGTGGGTGCTGTACATGGAGCACATCGTGGCCTACGGCCCGATACCCTCCACCATTTCTCTCTTCTTCAACGTCGTCTTCATCCTCTTCTTTCTTGTGCTGGCCAATTCCGCGCTGCGCTCACTGCGGCCGAGCTGGGCGCTCAACCGCGGCGAGCTGATCATCGTATACGTGATGCTCACGACCGGCACCTCGCTGGCCGGCCTGGACGGCATGCAGGTCCTGCTCCCGGTCATGACCCACGGCTTCTGGTTCGCCACACCGGAGAATCAGTGGGACCAGATGCTCTCCAACGCGCCCCTGTGGCTCGTGGTTTCCGATCCCGCGATCCTGTACGGCTACTACAACGGTTCGTCGACCCTCTATCAGCCGGCCATCATCTCAGCCTGGCTCACGCCCGTCCTCGCCTGGACCGGGTTCATCGTCCTCCTCGTCTTCGGGACCATCTGTGTCTCGGTGCTGGTTCGCTCCCAGTGGGCCGACCGCGAGCGCCTCACGTTCCCCGTCATCCAGCTTCCGCTGGCGATCACCGACCCCCGCACCTCCCTTTTGCGCAGCCCCCTCCTGTGGATCGGGTTCACCGTCGCCGGCGCCATCGATCTCATCAACGGCCTCCACTACCTCTACCCATCGGTGCCCTATCTCTCCATCGCGCCCACACTCGACAGCTACGGCACCAATGACCTCATGCGCTTCCTCCCGGACATGCCCTGGGCCGCCATCGGCTGGCTGCCTGTGACCTTCTACCCGGCCGTCATCGGCCTCGCTTTCCTCGTCCCTCTGGACCTGCTTTTCGCCTCGGTGTTCTTCTTCTTCTGGTGGAAGGCGATGCTGGTTCTCTCGGCCGCCCTCGGCATCAGTCAGGGCTACAGCGAGCAGCTATCCAGGAGCGTCTTCCCCTACCAGAACGAGCAGATGTTCGGCGGCTACCTCGCCATCGCCATCGGCCCGCTGCTGGTCGGCAGGCAGTACTTCCGCCAGGTTTGGTTCCGCATTATCGGGCGCGCGGCGGAGGTCGACGACTCGCAGGAGGGCCTTAGGTACCGCTGGGCGGCAACCGGCCTGATCGTCGTTATCGCCGCGCTGGCGGCCTTCGCCATGCGGGCCGGCCTCGCCCCCTCCCTCGCCATCCTCTTCTTCATCATGTACTACGTGGTCTCCATCGCCGTCGCCCGGGTGCGCGCTGAGTTCGGTTCACCGGTCCACGACTTCCACCTCGCCGGCCCCGGGCAGACCATAACCTACATCGGCGGCACCGCCAACCTCCGCCATCGTGACCTCACCGTCCTCAGCCTGCTCTGGTGGTTCAACCGCGCCTATCGTTCCCACCCCATCGGGAACAACATCGAAGGCCTGCAGATGGCCGCCCAGACGCGCTCCCGAAGCCGGGCCATCGTGGCCGCCATCGTGGTCGCGTCAGTCGTGGGCGCGCTTGCGGTCTTCTGGGGATGGCTCCACTCCGGCTACAGCCTGGGGGTCGCTTCCAAGTGGAACGCGGGCGAGCACCGCGGCGTCGAGATGTGCACCAGTCTCCAGTCGTGGCTGGAGAGCCCCACCGATCCCAACTTCATGTCGCTGTTCGCAGTTGGCGCCGGGTTCGCCATCACCATGCTGCTGGCGGCGGCCCGGACCGCCTACGTCGGCTGGCCGCTCCATCCCGTCGCCTACGCGCTCTCGGCCAGCTGGTCGATTCACATCGTCTGGCTGCCGATGCTCATCGCGTGGATAGTCAAATCGGCCCTTCTCCGGTACGGCGGCCTGCAGGCCTATCGCAGGGCGCTGCCGCTGTTCTTCGGGCTCATCCTCGGGGAGTCGGTCGTCGGCTGCGCCTGGCCCATCATCGGCATCATCTTCGACGTGCCGACGTACAGCTTCTGGGGGTTGTAGCGGGATCGACCGTCAGACCGTGACGTGCTAAGCTAGGTGGCGAGCGCAGGAGGCCCGTTGCGAGGAGGGGGATGAAATGTTCGGCTTACTGAAGCGTCTCTTCCGAAGGACACCGCAGCCTACGTGGCACCAGCTGTATGTCATCTACACGAAGGACCCGGACCCGCCTAGATGGGCTGCCAGCATCGGCGCCTCGATGCCAGTAACAAGCGAGTTCCACACGCGAGAAGAGGACGAAGGCTTGTTCGACTCGGCCGCGGCCGAGTTGGCGCTTCTCGGCGACTCCGAGGCGGACGCCCTCGCCGCATGTCAGGGGGCAGTGCATCTTGGCGCCTCCTGTCCGGCCGATGAGAAGGCATTCCTCAAGGTGGCGCGCCTCGCCTGCGACCTGGCGTCGCGCGAGTCCGGCTACCTCTCGAGTGTCGGTGCTTGTGCCACCTACCGCGCGGACGAATGGCGCAAGGAACTGGGCCAGTTTGACATCTTGAAGCTCACAAAGCTTCATGTTGTCGGAGATAGGGGCCCGGCCTGGGTCCATACCCACGGCCTGCGCCAGTTCGATCTCCCCGAGCTCGAGATCAAGCAAGTCCCACCGGAACTCATCGACGCCGCCTCTCGCTGCATCTTGGGAATGGCCGAGTGGATGCGCGCGGGCGAGCGCTTCGAGGACGGCCACACCGTCGAGGTCCCTTGGAATCCCGGCAACTGGGCCATCTGTCAGTCCATACGAGCCGAAGAGAACGAAGACCACGGCGAGCCGGAGTACGCCCTTCTGCGCCTATCTGACTGCGAACCCGGAGGTCACCGCACGCACCCAGGCCTCACGCGGTTCCTTCGGGGGCTCACCGAAGCCGAGTAGCTCAGACCTACGGACGGCCCCAAAGAGCGGCGGCCGAGCCACGGCCGCCGCTCTAGTCAAGCACTCATCCAAAGGCCCTTCCCGCGCGGCTACGTCGGGCCCGCCTTGCGCGCTGCCTCCAGCGCCTCCTTCACCCGGTCGCGAATGAGGTAGAGCGATGCGTGCATGATCGTCTCGCCGGTGGACGGGTCGAGAGCCATGGAGCTCAGACACGGGTAGGCGTGATGGAACTGACCCGCCTTCTCCGGAAGCTCATCATCCGCCGGCAGGCCTACCAGCCTCTGCGCAACGAAGTCCGTGAGGCCGCAAGGCGCGCCCCGAGCCACCTCCACCTCGGCCACTGTCCCGCCTTCGAGCTTGAACCTGAAGGTTGGCGCCCCCACCTCGTACGCGTCGCAGAACTCGGTGATGGTCGGCGTGCCGGGCTCGAGGGCACAGAACGGCTTCGGGAACGCAGACTCCATGTCGTTCTGCGCGCAGGCCTGGGTCACTTGTCGCTGGAGGCCGGGCTTGATCCAGTTCGGGTCCTCGACCGGCGCGATCAACGCCTTGGTGCTGCCGCCGCCTACCATGTTGGGGATCTCAAGCAGCAACTCCGGATGGATGTTGATGGCGATAATCACGTCCCCCGCACCCAGCTCGGCCGGCAGATACTCCGCCGCATCGTCGAGCACCGGCGGCAGCGACCGCGGGAGTTGATAGGCGTCCACGAGTCCGGGCGACACCTCCGACAGACGCGCGAGCACGCGCTCGAAGTACCGCCCCCCCTCGTGCACGATCTCTACACGCACCCGACCATCCTCCTGGCGATGAAAGTTTGAGTTACGCCCGATAGGCCTTCAGGAAGTCGTCCGCGTAGACGGCCTTGTTGAGGAGAACCTCCGACGCTATCATCGCGTCCATGAGTTCCGTATCCAGAACGTCCAGGATCGCTGCGTCCAGACCGGCCGCGAGCGCCATCACGAGATAGGTGCGGTTGAGCAGCTCCCGCAGCTGAGTCCCCTGGGAGACGTTGCTCAGGCCGAGCACGGTCTTCGGCGGCGGGTCAGACAGGACCTTGATGTTCCGGATGGTCTCCAGAACATGGTTCGGCGTTGACTGAGCGACGTTCACCGGAAGGATCACGCCGTCAATCATCAGGCGGTCCGGGTCGAGCCCCTTCTCCATCGCCGCCGCGACGACGCGGAGGGCGATCTCTCCGCGGCCGTTCGCGTCCCGCGGAATGCCGTTTTCGTCGATCGTGAGAGCGATCAGCGACGCGTTGTGCTCGACAGCCATCGGTATGAAGATGTCGAGCTGATCCTGTTGGCCCTTCGTCGAGTTGATGACCGAGCCCGGTCCGGCCAGCTCCAGGCCCTTGCTCATGACGTCCGGTTTCGTCGTGTCGATGGCGAGGGGCGCGTCGGTGACTTCTCGAACGGCCTTCACAAGCCACTCCATCGCGGCCAGCGGGTCGGCCGCGGCCGGCCCGACATTCACGTCGAGGCAGTTCGCCCCGGCCGCCAGTTGCTGCTTCGCCAGATCGTGGATCGGCTCCGGGTCCTGCGCTTGGATCGCCTCCCGAACAGCCTTGAACATCCCGTTGATGCGCTCGCCAATGGCGTACACTAGCCTAAGCCTCCTCGCCCATAAGAGAGTCAATCGTCTTCCGAAGGAGCGCGACCGCCCGCGGATGCCACATCACCAGTATGTCGGTCCCCCCGTTGAGAAAGCACGTCGCCGTCGTGGTCTCCCACGACACGCCGCGCTCTTCCGCCGCCCCCCACTCCGGGGCGGCCTCCTCGGGGCTCCTCGCCTCCTTGGCCTTCCACGCCTCCGGCCCGACGACCGACAGCATGGGCATGGCGAGCATCCGGTCTCCGCCGAGAGCCGCCAGCCGCGTCCGCTCCATGATGGAGTAGGCGTACTCCATGCCGTACCCAAGCCCGCCCGTCGCCTGGAACATGACGATCCGCGACAGGTCGAGCCCCATCTCCGATACGAGGATGTTCGCCTGCTTCTGGATGTTGATGTCGATCGGTGCCTCGGTGATCAGCTTGTGTCCGTCAGCCATGCAGGCCGCCGTGATCGTCTTGTAGTTATCCTCCGTCGCCGTGCCGAGCAGGCAGTTCTCTCCCGCCGCCACCTCGCTGCACCGGGGCATGATCTCGTTGTCCTTGTCCGGCTGCCCGCAGCCCCAGATGATGAGAGGAACGCCAACCGCGCCGAGCACAGACTTCACAGCCTGCGCGCAGTCCTCGGCCGACTTGTTCTCCTGGTCGGGGTGCGCGCCGGCCAATCGCAGACAGACCATGTCGGCGCCGAATTCCTCCACGCACCGCTTCGCCCACACAGCCGGGTCATTCACTGCGTCTCCGAAGGCTGCGGAGAGCGGCTCCGGGTAATTTGGCGGCGGCACGTCGAGCACTTCCATCGCGATGGCCGGGCGATTGGGCGTGTCTCCCTCGAAGCCAAGGAATGGAAGAGTCGTCTCACCGCCGACCGTCACTGTGGAGGTGCGCGTTCCGCCATCGGCTTCGGCGGCCCCGATGGTGAGTGCACTCACGGCGGCCGTCCATTTCTCCACGGGAATCTCGAACGCCATGTCTACGCTCCCTCTCTCACATCGATTGGCTGTGTTCCGGGCGCGCCCCCCAGTCCGGCGATGGCCGAGATCCTCTTCAGGTCAACATGCTCTCGGAAGAGCACCCGCGCCCGTTCGACCTTCGCGCTCTCCCTCACTCTGAGCCTGCCCGTCACGTGCTCAATGCGCTCTACCGTCGCCAGGGTGTCGTGCGGCGCGAGCAGCAGCGGCACACCCAGCTGCTGGGCTCGCTTCACTATCGGGCTACTGGGGTAGATGTTGCCGGTCAGCACGATCGCCTTCGTTGCCGTCTGCAGAGCGGCGAGCTGGATGTCCGCTCGATCGCCGCCTGTGATCACCGCCTTGTCGGCCAGTTGGCGGAAGTACTTCGCGGCGCTGGCTACCCCCATGGCTCCGATGACGAAGTGCACAACGAGTTCGTCCAGAGCTTTCTCGCAGCACAGCAGCTTCGCCGGCAGATGCTCGGAGAGTTCTCTTATCGTAATCGCGCCGAGCAAGTCGTCCGGCGGGAGCGCTCCGAGTACCGGGATCCCGCGTCGCTCCAAGTAGCGTCCCAGCGTGCCGCGCAGCGCCTCTTGCTCGTCCGGCCCTACGAAGTTGAAGATGACGCCGCCGAACCGATCGCCAAGCAGACGCTTTGCCAGCAGCACCTCCTCAACCATCGGCTCTGCAGACAGCTTATCCAGCAGTATGACTCGCGCGTCCAGAAGATCGGCTATCGCGGGAGCCGAAAGCCTCAGCAGCGACCCTCTCGACAAGTCGCCAACTCCGCCGACGAGCATCACGTCCCGGCCCTGGCACACCCGCTCGTAGCTCTCCCGGATGCGCTCGGGCAGACCTTTCACGTCCCCTTGGAGCGCGCTTTCCACAAGCTCTGGGCTGAGCAGTACGGGGCAGATGTCCTCAGACGGCGCCTCCGGGTTGAGGAGGCTGCTGATGAAATGTGCGTCCTCGTCGGTCGTCACGTCTCCGACCGTGTGCGGCAGCGTGCCGAGGGGCTTGAAGTAACCGACTCGGACCCCTCCGTCGCGCAGCGCCAGACCGATCGCAAGCGCAGTCAGAGACTTGCCTGCGAAGCTGTCGACGGAGGCTATGTAGAGCGGCCTCATGCCCTCAACTCCAGCCTGCTGGCGACCGATGGGAAGCGCTGTAGGTCGGTGTGCGGCAGAAAGAGCCCTGACACATATCGATCCATGTAGCCCGGCACAACGCTCAACTCGAAATTAGTCATGCGGCCGGCCAACTCCTCCATGCCTCTGCGCGCCCCGCGGCCGAGCAAGGCGAGTCGCGCCCCGGCGACCGCCGCGTTGCCCACGAATCGGATCCGCTCCAGCGGCACGTCCGGAAGCAGGCCTATCGTCACGGCGCTCTCGGCGTCCAAGTAGTTGCCGAAGGCGCCCGCCACCAGGATCTGCTCGACGCGGCCGGCATCCAGCCCGAGCGACTCCAACAGCGTTTCCGCTCCGGCGTATACCGCAGCCTTCGACCGGATCAGATTCTGTATCCCGTCCTCACCGAGGGAGATGTCGTCCGATCTTCCGACCTCTTCTCCCCAGACGAACACGAACTCGGGCCGCTCGTTCCGCACCCGCACTCGCCTGCTCGGAAAGCCGAGGTTGATCCGCCCCGCGCGGTCTATGGCGCCGGCCCGCAGGAGCGCTGCAAGTGCGTCCACGAGCCCCGACCCACAGATTCCCCGCGGCCTCGCGTCGCCGATCGTCACCCACTCCACCTGATCGGTCTCCCGATCGTAGGAGAGCCGCTCGATCGCGCCCACCGTGGCGTACATCCCGTACTCGACACCCGAGCCCTCAAAGGCCGGGCCGGCCGAGCAGGAACAGCACATCATCCACTCTTCGTGGCCGATGACCATCTCGCCGTTGGTGCCCATGTCTATGAACAGCGTCAGTCGAGGAGACTGGTCCAGGGCCGTCGCCAAGACTCCCGCCGTGATATCGCCGCCGACGTAGCTGCTCACACAGGGCGCGAGGTGAACCGGTGCGCGGGGGTGGATGTCCAGCCCGACCTCCCCCGCCCGCAGGACTGGCGCGGCCTTGATCGCCGGCACGTATGGCTCTCGACGTATTGCCGCGGGGTCGATCCCGAGGAAGAGATGGGTCATCACCGTGTTGCCGACACAGGCCGCGCCGATGATCTGCGTCGGCGCCACGCCGTGCTGCCCGGCGACTTCCCGCGCGCATCGATTGACCGTCGCGCGGACTGCATCGCGGAGCTGATCCAATCCCGCCCCGTCCTCCTGAGCGTGGATGATCCGAGAGATGACGTCCTCCCCGTACGCGATCTGGTCGTTCAGAGAGGCGCACGCGTCGACGAATCCGTGCGTCGCGAGGTCGATCAACTGCACGACAACGGTAGTGGTGCCCACGTCGACGGCCAGCCCGTACGCCTCCCCTGCTTGCGGGGGCTCCAGACCGAATACGCGGCCGTCACCACCGAAGTCTGCCACCAGCGCATCCACGTGCCAGGAGTTCTCGCGCGCCAGGCGGGGCAGGACCCGCAGCGAGGGCAGGTCGATGTCGAAGTGTTCGAAGCTTTCCCCGCTCGCCTCCGATAGCCGCTGGAGAAGCCTATCCTCGTCGCTGGCGTCGTCCTCCTGCCCCGGGGGCGCCATCTCCGCGGAGACTCGCGAGGCCAGCGGGGTGCCGGCCTGCGCCGGCTCGCCCGTGACCTCGGCCCTGCCCATGAGTATCTGCAGTTCACCCCGCTGAGACTCGAGTGGCACCTCGACAACCAGGTCGTCCGCGACCGTCGCCTGGCAGGCCAGCACGATACCTCTCTCGATCTCCTCCCTGGAGAGAGAATCGCCCGGCCTGCCACCGGGCTGGCCGAGCGATACGATGACTCTGCATTTGCCGCACGCCCCCTGGCCCCCGCAGGAGGAGTCAATCGCCACCCCTGCCGCGCTCGCCGCCTCCAGGATGGTCCGGCCGGACTCCACATCCAGGCACGCGCCGTCTGGCAGGAACACTACTATGTGGCTACTCATGGCAACGTGTCGTCCTCGACCTCCCGCCGGCGCGCCGTGATGATGCGGTCACGCCTCCCAGGAGGTTCGCAGGAACGTAGGTATGCCGGAGGACTCCCGCGGCCCGACGACGATCTTCCATTCCTGAGACAGTTCGTCCTCAAGCTTCCCACTCAGAACAGCTACGTGTCCAGGGATGACCAGCTTCCGATGGTTGACCTTGCTCGCCACGTCGAAGGCCTTCACCTTCTCGGCGATGATCTCGGCGGTGAACTTCTCCGCCGCCCAGGCCGTCAGCACAGAGGTCCCTTCGGTGTCGACCACGACCACCCAAGCCGGAACGCGGCTTGCCTCGACATCACCCTCCACGGTGAAGTACGTCAGTGAGAAGTTGGTCGTCACCAGAACGGGAGAGCTCTCATCGGGCGAGCCGATTTCGTAGAGGCCCTCCTCAATCTGGATCGGCTTCTGCGGGTCAGTGTAGATGTTCTGCCTGACCGTGACAAGCGTGAGGAGCTCCCATGGCTCCATATTGTTGATGACGACGATGCCCGCGTACTTGGCGATGTACGTGGCGGCCTGCTGGGTCTCCTCCAACGGATCGGCCCCGTCGGTGAACACTATCGTCGGGAATCCGAGCGGCCGGAATCGCTTCCTCAGGGCCGCCCGCCGGATCGCGGTCTCGTTGGCCAGCACCGCGGCGGGCTCGCGTGCCCCCGAGTCCAACACCAAGTCAGCAGCGCCGGCCGCCTGCGCCTTCTCCGACAGATCGGCCAGGGACGACAGATCACTGCCGCGCACGGCCAGTGGGCAGTTGTGCTCTTTGGACAGCGCAGCCATCGCGTCGACGTTCTCGGCCGTGGCCGCGTAGATCAGAGGTCGCTTCCCGGCACATGCCTTGAGGGCCTCACCCATGACGGCCGGATCCTCGTTCACCAGTATCAGCGGCACGGCCGACTGCTGGGCCGCGAGCGCGGCTGCCTTGACGAAGGCTTCCCCCTCTCCCTTCAGCGCGACCGCGTTGAGCGTCAGAGTCTGGCCGACCCGCTCGAAGGAGACGTCGCCTATCGCTTTGATCCGAGCTGAGAGTTCCGCTTCCGGAAGCGCCGCGTCGACGGCGACGGCGATTCCGGTGGGATGGTAGAAAGTCTCCTCGTGTCGGAACAACACGGTCTCGTTGCCGACCTCCAGCTTCCTCTCGTCGGCGCCGACCGTGATGAGCTTGATGGGGGGAGCAGCGGCGCCCGAAAGGGCGGCCGTCGCCTCCTCCGAGACGTGAGGGCACTGGTCCAGGGAGGCCTGCTTCTGCGCCAACTTCATGGCGAAGGCGAGGCAGGTCGGAACTCCGCAGTCCCCGCAGTTGGTCTTAGGTAGCTGCTTGAAGATATCGAGGCCCGTGAGACCCACGGCGTCACCTCCGGATACGTGTTGCCAGTCTGGTTGCCGCGCTACATGAGCGACGGCATCTTAAGGGCTGGATGCTCCTGTTCTTCCAGCCATGGCATGAGCTCTTCCACGGTTGTCGCGACCGTCTCATCGGCGATCTTGTCGAAGAAACCGTCGAGGCCGAGCTCGGCCGCGCGCTCGTTGATCTGCTCTGCAAGCGCCTCCTTCAGCTCCTTGGGCATCCAGAGGATCCGGGGTAGTCCGCCCTCGGCCGAGATGAACTTCTTGCTCACAACGTAGAGCCGCCCAATGCCCAGGAAGCCCGGCGTCTGCAGGCCTCCGCCGACGGTGCCGGCCAGGGTGGTGAACGGCATCCCGCAGGGCGTGTCTCCTGGATATTCTCTGTTCACGATCATGACGCCGTGGACCTCCCCGGTGGGCTCCGGGAGGATGGCCATTATGCACTCAAAGCAGCCGCACGAGGTCATGGGGTCTTCCATAAGGGAGTAGGCGTTGAACCTCTCGACAGACTTGTTGGAGGTCTGGTACACGAACTCGTTCACACCCTCCCATTGACCCTTGTCTTCGTCGATCGTCTGGCCCTTCGCCACCGGTTGGTTGGCGCCAGCGGGGCTGATCTCGTAGGCGGCCTTGCCGTCGAGCCAGTTGTAGGCGCCACACAGGCCGAGGCGCTCGGGGCTGATGACACACACATGGTTGGGCGCGTAGGACTGACACAGAGTGCAGGAGTAGAAGATGTCCACGCTCTCGTCTGTCATCCCAGCGACCCGCGCGTCGCGCGCGGCCCACACCTTCCTGGCATCCTCCAGGATGGGCTGCATGGCCTCTTCCTCGGTGAAGATCGTCACCTGCACCTTGTCGACGAGCGCCGGGAACCTCTGTATGTACTCGGCCCGCAGCAGCTCGCCGAAGTGCTTGAGCCGCAGGCCGGACTTGAATGCGTCCTTGGAGATGCGGACCCAACTCATGTCACGCTGTCCCATGTGGAACACGCCCATGGCGTGGTTCAGCAGCGTGTGGACCTGCCGCTCCAGGATGGGCTCGAAGTCCTCCTGCATCTTGCGACCGGCCACCTCGATGTAGACCCCGAGTGGCATCGCCCCGCCCTGCTCGACCGCGTCGCAGTCGGCTCCCACCAACTCGATCTTCCCGTCCTGGACCTGGTCCATCGGCCGCATCCTGAGGAACTCAAACGCAGTGCTGTACTTGCCACCGAACTGGACCTGCATGTCGTCCCGGCGGACCGTCTCGCCTTCGAAGGCCGCCGCCACCGGGACGGGGATGTCGATCGTGCTGACGCTGACCTTGACCCCGCGGACCTCCACGCACGTTTCCACGATGCGCTTCTGGTCGAGCTCCCTCACCAGGGCCTCATAGGTCGTGACCCCGCTGGGGCGGATCTCAGGTATCTCGGTGTCGCAGATCACCGGGAAGCCCATGTTGATCGCGCCGGCGCCGCTGGCGTACTTGAGGTCGTCGATGTCGCCCAGCCCAAGTCCGAAGGCGAAGATGCGAGCGCGCGTGTAGTCGAGGCATTCCTTCCACTGGCCCTTCTTGTGGCCGCCGAAGGTCAGCGCGCCGCGAATCGCCCAGTTGAGGGCGTAGATGATCGACTCCGTGTCCGGGCCGAGCGGAACGATGTAGCGGCCCCACCAGGCCTTCCGGAGGTCACCATCCTCGGTCTCGGAAGCGTCCTTCGGCAGCACGCCGGCCTCGATGAGCTGATCCCTCATCGTCTCGCCGTTGTGGTTGCCGATGAGGAACGTGAGGATGTTGCGCTTCTGCAGCTCTCGAATCACGTGAACGGCCGTGTCGACATCGGGCGCGGCCCCGACTATCGCGGCGAATCCAGGGAGGCGGCCGTCTACGAGCTGAATGCCGAGGGTCCGCAGGATCGTGTCCGAGATGAAGCCATGCCACCCCTCGAGTGGCTCATCGCCTTCGAGATAGGCGATTGCCTTGAGCAACTCCTCCGCCAGGAGCGTGGCGACGCCGGCGTCCAGGGCGGCCGGGAGGTAGGGCAGCCAGATGTGCTCGGAGGGCTCCTCGGACAGAAGTGACTTCGCCGTGTCCAGCACCTCGCGGGCCTGTCCCAGGGTCGAGACTTCCAGGCCCAGCAGCGCATAGGCCATCGGCAGGAAGAACGCGGTCTCGGGGAACTCCAGCGCCTGCGACTCGCCATGCTTCTCGATAGCGCCGTTGAGCTTCTCCTCCGCCCGTGCGACGATCTCATTCGATCCCCGTATCGCAGCTGTGGCAACGGTCTTCGACATCAGCTCCACTCCTTAGCAACGACTCTCACATCCGACCCGCGCGGCCTCCAGTCAGAGGCCTGCGGCCTCCAGCACTGCCGGCACGTGGTGCCCCCAACCCAGGGGCATCAGGTGTACCCCCGCGCAGTGCGGCCGAAGATCCCGGATCAGCCGCGCGGCTATCTCGATGCTGGTCTTCGTTCTGAAGTCGGCTTTCTTCCCCTCAGCCCTGGCCGACCTGTCCTTCTCGCCGGCCGCGCTCATCTCCCTGATGAGACTATCGGGCACGAACACGCCGGCGACGTTTGCGTTCATGTAGCGCGCCATTCCGGCCGACTTGAGGAGCACGATCCCGGCCAGGATCGGCACGTCAACGTCCGCCACTCGCTCCATGAACTTGGCGAACGTATCTGCATCGTACATGGCCTGTGTCTGGATGAACCTGGCGCCCGCGCGGACTTTGTTATGAAGCTTGTAGATCTGTGGCTCGACGGGGTCGGCGCGCGGTGTAACGATAGCTCCCAGGAACAGGTCCTCGGGTGGGCCCGCCAGTTCGTTCCCACTCAGGTCGCGCCCCTCGATCAACCCCTGGGCTGCCTGCAGCAGGGAAACCGAATCCAAGTCGAAGACGGGCTTCGACTCCGGATGGTCGCCGAGGACCACGTGATCTCCGGTGAGGCACAGCACATTTCGAATCCCGAGCACATATGCGCTGAGCAGTTCGCTCTGGAGCGCCAGCCGATTCCGGTCTCGGCACACCATTTGCAGGATGGGCTCGAGGCCTTTCTGCTCGAGGAGCGTACATGTCGCAAGCGAGCTCACCCGCATGGAGGCGGCCTGAAGATCGGTCACGTTGAGGCCGGCGACGCGCCCGCGGAGGAGTTCGGCCTCCTCCAGCACGTGCTCCATGTTCACGCCCTTCGGCGGCGCTACCTCACACGTGATGGTGGAATCCTGCGACTCCAGAGCTTCCCTGAACGTCATTCGACTGCCGCCTCCGACTCGATGTCAATGGCCGTCATCTCGGCTAATCCTTGCCCTCGGCCTTCTCAGGCTCGGCCAGTTCCAGAGCCCAGAGACTGCCGCGCCGCTTGTCGCCCACCGGCAGCATGTTCTGGAAGTTGCGCAGCGGCGGCATCTCCTGCAGGCGATCCGCCCTGCCCAGGGCGGCCAGCCTCTCGTATATCCTCATCCAGCCGCACTCAACTGAATCGTCCACCTCGCACTTGCCGTCCTTCGGCCCCCCGCAGCTCCCATAGAGCAGCGACTTCGAGCAGGCCGTGTAGGGGCAGATGCCGCCCGTGTAGTCGAGCATGCAGTTCCCGCATTCGGCGCAGCGAGGCTCAGAGCGCCACAGGCCCTGGAAGCCACCGACGTAGACCGAATTGGTCCCCGGGTGCACGGGCTTCTCCACGGCGGCTGCGACGGACTGAACGCCGGCACCGCAGGCGAGGACCAGAATGCCGTCTGCAGAGTCCACATCGGCCAGATGCTGCGTGAGCACCAGCGCCGTCAGTCCCCGGTTGCAGGTCATCTCGACCCGTGCCGTCCCCGTCACGGACTTGCCGTTCGCCTCCAACTCCTTCACCATTTCGGCCGTGTGCTCCGGATCGGAGACGCCGCATCCGGCCGAGCAGCCGTCACAGGCCACCACGAAGACCTTCTTCTCGGCCTCTAGATAGCCCAAGATCTCCTCAGTGGGCTTGCGTTCGGATGCGATCATATCAGCGTCTCCTCAGTCGGCATCCACCCGAGTTCTCGCGCCATGTGCACCTCCAACAGCGGGAGGCACTCGGCCACCGCCTCCGACAACTCGGTCCCCCACCCGGTCTGCCCAGGCTCCACCCCGTAGATCACGATCTCTCCCACGCGCAGCCCGGCCTGCTGCAGCAGCCCCAACTGATCCAGCAGCCCGTGCTCGTGAACCGATAGGGCCGGCGCATCCCTGTCGGCCACATCGCGGAGCGAGACCCGGGCGATGCTTCCTGGTTCCTTGCCGGCCCGCAGCGCGTCGATGACGACGAGCTTGTCTATGTCCTTCCAGTCTGAGAGGGCCTCGAAGACCGCCGTCCCACCGTCCACCATTGCGGCGTGCTCCGCGCAGGGGCCGCTCGCAAGCGCGCGTACGGCGTGGACCCCAACGCCTTCGTCCTGGCGAAGAAGGTTGCCGACTCCCAGCACGACGACTGTCTTCATAGCACCCGACATCTCCCGATCTCCCGCCCCTTGGGTGTCAGCATGTGCACCGAGCAGGCCAAGCATGGATCGAACGAGCGCACGATCCGAACGACCTCGAAGGGATTCTCAGGATCCCTGATCTTCGTGCCGATGATAGCCTGCTCCATGGGTCCCGGGTTGCCTTCATCGTCCTTTGGCGAGGCGTTCCACGTCGTCGGGACGACGAGCTGGTACCTCGTCAGCTTGTGGTCCTGTATCTCGCACCAGTGACCCAGCGATCCCCGCGGGGCCTCCGTCAGGCCCCTGCCGGTGCCGCTTTCCGGCACCCCTCGCCACTCGCACACTGGCTCGCCAGGTTTCAGCGCCATTGCCCAGCCGAGCATGGCGTCGGCGAGCCGACGCGCCTCCAGCGCCCGCGCCGCGTGACGGCCGAGCACGGAGAACAGCGCCTCCGGTCCCGCCTCGAGTCGCCCGAGCACCGCCTCTACGTCTCTCTTGACGGCCTCGTCCCCGGCCGCATAGGCGACCAGCGCCCGGGCCAGGGGCCCGACCTCGTGGGGTTGACCCGCGTAGCGCGGAGCCTTGAGCCACGAGTACCCGGACTCCTTGTCGGGCGCTGGCACGGTGTCGGCCTCGGCCGGCTTGCGGCCGCTGGTGGCGTCGTCATACCAGGAGTTGCGGACGTACTCGGCGACCTGCTCCGCATCGGCGGCCTCGAGCGTCAGGTCGGCGCCGACCCGGCCGGCGGGGAAGAACCGCTCTCGCTTGAGCAGGTTCGTCTCCTTTGTTTCGAGGTCGAGGCCGCCCCAGGACAGGTAGCGCTTCGGGCCCGCGCCAATCCCAAAGTAGTCGGGATAGGCCGCCGCGACAGCCAGAACGTCGGCGATATACACGTCATCGATGAAACGCCTGAGCCATTCGAGCTTCGACAGAAAGGCGGCGATCTTGTCCGCCGTCGGCGTCTCCGTACATCCACCCACCACGATGCCCACCTGGTGGGGCATCTTGCCGCCGAAGATGGCGCACATCTCGTGTGCGATGCGCCGCGCCTCCAGCGCCCGCACGTAGTGGGCGGCCCCCTGCTGATTCGCTTCCTTGGGGAGCCGGTAGTCACCCTCGTAGCGCGGCATGAACGGCGCCAACTCTCCCCTGCCTATGAACCCGCGGAGGCTCTTCAGCCCATCGTCGGCGCCCTCGTAGTCGGCGGCCGCGCTCACATCCACGAAGTCGAGCGCGGCCAGGTGGTAGAAGTGCAGGATGTGAGACTGGATGAAGTTGGACCCGAAGATCAGGTTGCGCATGAGGCGCCCGTTGTCCGGTATCTGGCCGTCCACACCGAAGGCCGAGTCGAGGCAGAGCGCGGAGGCCATTGCGTGGGCGATGGGGCACACGCCGCACACCCGCTGCGACAGCAGAGCCGCATCCCTCGGGTCGCGGCCGAGAAGCATCATCTCGAAGCCCCGGAACATCTGTCCCGAGCACTTCGCCTCCTTGACGTCCCCAGCGTCGACGACGACCTCTACCTTGAGATGGCCTTCGATTCGAGTGATCGGATCTATGCGTATGGTCTGTGTGTCGGCCATCGACTACTCATCCTCCGCAGGCTGGGGCCGCATAACCACGGCGAGTCTCCCCGACCCCGTGTCCAGTGCCACCCGCGGCAGCTCCGGCAGTCCGATCTTCCGGTAGATCGGGCTGGCGACATCGGGGAAGAAGGGCTCGACGCACCCGTGGCAGGGAGAGCCGGCCTTCACGCACCAGTTGAGGCCCCCGTTGAACTCTCTCTCCGGACAGTCGGCATGTGTCCAGGGTCCCTTGCATCCCAACTCGTAGAGGCAGCCGGGCTCGCCGACGGACTTGGCAAACCTGTTGGCCTCGAAGTCACCCCGCCGCTGGCAGAGATCATGCAGCAGGTGCCCGAAGAAGCGCTTCGGCCGGCCGGCCGAGTCCACCTCATCCGCCGTCGGCAATCCGAACAGGAGCACGTGCCCCACGGTGCCGGTGAACCAATCGGGATGGGGCGGGCAGCCAGCGACGTTCACTATCGGCTTCTCGATCCCCGCCTCTGCCAGCGCATCGGTCACGCTCACGCAGCCGGTCGGATTGGGGGAGGCGGCATGCATGCCGCCATAGGCCGCGCACGTTCCCATCGCAACGACAGCCGCCGCCTTCTCCGCCAGCTCCAGCGCCCGCTCGTGCATGGTCGACTCGCCGCCCCTTCCGGCCGCGCGGCCGAACAGGCCGCCGGCGGCAGTCGGGAGCGCCCCGTCGATCACGAGCAGGTAGCCTTCTCCAGCCTCCTCGGTGGCGCCGAGTATGTCCACGGCCACCGTGCCGGAGCCGGCCATGATCGTCGGCTGGAACTTCAGGCTCACATGATGCCCGGGGGCGATCTGGTCGACGATCAGATCGCGGACGGTGGGCGCGACGCCGTTGAGCGCCGCCACCACGCACCCGGAGCAGGCCGAGGCCTGGAACCACACCGCCGCATGCTCTTCGACGGGTTCGGAATTCGCCATTACTTCACTCCCACAGAATCACCGAAGGAACGACTAACCCTCGGTCTGCCACTTCGCTGCTTCGAGGGTGTTGCGCAAGAGAATCGCCGTCGTCACCACCCCGACCCCGCCTGGAACCGGCGTGATCGCCGCCGCCTTCTCCTTGGCGGCTTCGAAGTCCACATCGCCGTAGGTCTTCGTCTTGCCGGTCTCCTCGTCTTTCACGCGGATCGTCGCCACGTCGATCACGATCGCGCCCGGCTTCACCATGTCCCCCGATACAAGGCCCGGCTTCACTCCGACCGCAGTGACGAGGATATCGGCCCGACTCGTGTGCGCGGCCAGATCGCCGCGCTCGCTGGTGCCGATGTGGCAGACGGTCACAGTTGCCCCGGCGAGCTTGTCGGTCTTGCCGTCGCTGTCGGCGGTGATGTACTTGTCGACGAGGAGGAGGGCGACGGGCTTGCCGACGATCTCGCTGCTGCCCACCACCACTGCTTCCTTGCCGTAGGCGTCGACGCCCGAGGCGCGAAGCAGCTCGATGACACTCATCGCCGTGCAGGGCGCCAGCCGCGGCTGTCCCAATACGACTCGGCCGAGATTGGCAGGGCTCACCCCGTCAACGTCTTTGCGCGGGTCGATGAGCGCCTGCGCTGTGGCGCCATCCAGCCCCTTGGGCAACGGCATGAGCAGCAGGATGCCGTGCACAGAGGCGTCGGCATTGAGCTTGGCGATGGCCGCCTCGAGGTCAGACTGGCCGATGTCGGCTGGATGCTGCTGCAGCTCGTAGGCGATGCCGACCTGCCCGCACGCCTTCTCCTGGGCGCCGGCGTAGAACTTCGCCCCCGGATTGTCGCCTGCCAACACGGCCACCAGCTTCGGCGTCACTCCCTTGGCCTGAAGGCTCTCGACCTCGGCCTTCACGCCGGCTCGCATCTCCTCCGAGATTGGCTTCCCTTCGAGCAGTTTCGCGCTCACTTTGCCTCCCCTCGCATGATGGCTTGGACCTTCTCCCAAACCTCCTGGCCGAGCCTGCCACCCTCTTCGAGCAGCGGCGCCATCTCCTTGCGGCATTCCTCGACGTATGACTCGTCCCTGATATAGGCGAGATTGATCTCCACGTTGAGGGCCGCGCACTCCATCGCCGCCACGGCGAACTTCGCCGCCACACCGACGTCGGTGATGAGATTCGGATTCCCCTTCCCGACCAGTTCAGCAGCTATCTCGATGACCCCGTGGGCCGCCTTCACCGCCTCCCGCGGCACCTCGGCGGCGGCCTTCAGCGCCTTCTGCATCGCCTCCCGCCGGGCGGCCTTCTCCTCGTCGGTTTCGCGCGGCATCTTCTGGGCCGCGGCCACCTGGCCGTAGGCCTCGGTGTCCGCCTGGGTGAGCCGCTCCAGCGCAGCGCGCAGCTCCTCCGACCGGGACAGCAGGCGTTGCACCTCCTCCTCGACGGCCGCGAACTTCTCTTTGCCCACAGTGAAGTTCGCCACCATGCTGTTGAGCGCCGCGCCGAGCGCGCCGACCAGCGCGGCCGCGCTGCCGCCTCCGGGAGCGGGCCGCCCGGAGGCCAGGGCGTCGGTATATCCTTTCAGCGGATTGTCGAGGTAGCTCATCTCAGAACAACCCTACGATCTTCCCGTCCTCGTCGATGTCAACGTTCAGCGCGGCCGGCTTGCTCGGCAGACCGGGCATCGTCGAGAACGTCCCGAGCAGCGGGAAGAGAAACCCCGCGCCCGCGCTCGGCCGAATGTCGCGCACGGGAACGCGGAAGCCGGTGGGCCGGCCCTTGAGGGTGCCGTCGTGTGAGAGCGAGAGGTGCGTCTTCGCCATGCAGATCGGGAGCTTGTCGAGGCCCCACTTGGTGAAGGCCTCTATCTTCCGCTCGGCGGCCCGGGCGTAGTCCACGCCATCCGCGCCGTACACTTTCGTGGCGATGGCCTCGATCTTCTCCTTGATAGATGCATCATCGGGATACAGCAGATTGAAGTCCGACGGCTTCTCGGCGGCCGCGACGACGGCCTCCGCGAGCTCGCGGCCGCCCTCTCCTCCCTTCGCCCAGACATCGGAGAGGTAGGCGCCCTCGGCGCCGGCCGCCACGGCCTGCTCCTGGATGAGCTTGACCTCGGCGTCGGTGTCCTGCGTGAAGCGGTTGACGGCAACCACGACCGGAACGCCGAAGAGCTTCGCGTTTTCGATATGCTTGGCGAGGTTGGCGCTGCCTTTCTCGAGCGCGGGCAGGTTTTCCTCAATGATCTCCGGCGGCAGCGGCCTGCCGGGGCGTATGTTGCCCACCCCGCCATGCATCTTCAGCGCTCTGACCGTCGCGACGATCACGACACAGTCAGGCTGGAGGCCGCTGATGCGGCACTTGATGTTGAAGAACTTCTCCATCCCGCAGTCGGCGCCGAAGCCAGACTCCGTCACGACGTAGTCCGCAAGCTTCAGCGCGATCTGGTCGGCGATGATGGAAGAGTTGCCGTGGGCGATGTTGGCGAAGGGCCCCGCGTGCACGAAGACCGGCGTGTTCTCCAGTGTCTGCATCAGGTTCGGCATGAGCGCGTCCTTCATGAGAACGCACATCGCGCCCGCAGCATCCAGGTCTTCGGCAGTCACCGGTTCGCCGTCCCGCGTCTGGCCGAAGATGATCCGGCCCAGCCTCTGGCGGAGGTCTTGCAGACTCGTGGCGAGCGCCAGGATGGCCATCACCTCGCTGGCGACCGAGATGTCGAAGCCGGTTTCCCGCACGCTGCGGTTCTCCCCGCCGAGCCCGGAGACGATATTGTAGACGCCCCACTTGTCGTTCAAGTCAATGACACGACGCCACGAGATCGTGCGGGGATCTATGCCGAGCTGGTTTCCGTGCTTGATGTGGGCGTCGATCATCGCCGCCAGCAAGTTGTTCGTGATGCTCACGGCGTGGACGTCGCCGGTGAGATGGAGGTTGAAGTCCTCCATCGGCACGACCTGGGAATGGCCGCCGCCGGCCGCGCCGCCCTTGATCCCGAAGACGGGCCCAAGGCTGGGCTGGCGGATGCAGGTCATGACCTTCTTGCCGATCACCCCGAGCGCCTGAGAGAGCCCGATGGTCGTGACCGTCTTCCCCTCGCCCAGGGGCGTCGGCGTGATAGCCGTGACGTCGATGTACCTTCCGTTCGGGCGGTCCTTGAGCCGCTCCAAGATGTCGAGGTGGACTTTCGCCTTCCACTTCCCATAGAGGTCGAGGTCGTCCTCGCCGATGTCGGCCCCCTCGGCTATCTCCAGAATCGGCTTCATCTTCGCAGCTTGTGCGATCTCAAGGTCGCTCTTCATTCATGCCCCTCCTCGGGTGGGTAGCACGGCCAGACTGGAAGGAGAACGGCGCCCCTCAGCTGGCGGGCGCCGCCGCTTCCTCGGCCTCATACATCATCGGGCGAAGCTTGAGCGCCGCCCGCTTCTCGTTCATATGCTCGATCATCATTCTTGCGGCGGCGACGGGATCTGCCTCGAAGGCCCAGGTGGCCCCGAAGTCCTCCTCCATCCCCTTGGTGAGGTAGTCGTGGACGGCCGGGGAGCCCTCCACCGGCAGCGAGTTGCCGAACACGGTGAAGATGCCGGAGCCGACGACGTACATGCCGATGGCCACCGCCTTCTCGGACATCCACTCGGGGGCCGCGCCCGCGACGGGGAGATCGCTGAGATCCTCGCCGAGGCCACCCTCTTTGATCATCTCACAGCAGGCGACGAGGATGCGGCTGTTGTCTACGCAGGCTCCTACGTGGAGCACCGGCGGGATGCCCACCGCCTCGCAGATCTCCTGGAGGCCGCGTCCCGCGTACTTGGCGGCGGCCTCGGGGGCGAGGAGACCCTCCTTGGCGCAGGCAATGGCCGCGCAGCCGGTCTGCACCACGAGCACGTCGTTGCGGATCAGCTCCTTGACCATGTCGACGTGGCCCTGCTCGACGGGCTGGAAGTTCGGGTTGCAGCAGCCGACCACCCCGGCGACGCCGCGCAGCCGTCCCTCAATGATGCCGTTGTTGAGGGGGCGGTAGGAGGGGCGGAAGCTGCCGCCCAGCATCCGGAATACGTACTCGGTGGTGAACCCGGCGACCAGGTCCATCGGGTGCTGCGGGATGCTGACGGTCTCTGGGTCCCGGTCCGGGAACTTCTCGATGGCAACGCGAATGATCTCGCGCGCCACGTCCAGCGCGCGCTCTTCGTCGAACTCAATGTGCCGGACGCCCGGCATGCGCGCCTTTGGCGAAGTTGTGACCAGCTCGGTGTGAAAGCACTTCGCCACCTCGGGCAGCGAGGGCATGAGGCACTGGACGTCCACCACCATCGCCTCCACCGCGCCGGTGGCGATGGCGAGCTCCTGCTCCAGGAACTGGCCGGCGGAGGGAATGCCCTGTCGCATGAGGACCTCGTTGGCCGTGCAGCAGACGCCGCTGAGCTGAATGCCCTTCGCGCCCTTCTCCTCGGCGAGCTTGATGAGCTCCGGATCGCGGGAGGCCTCCACGATCATGTCCGAGAGAATGGGCTCGTGGCCGTGGACCAGGACGTTCACTTTGTCGTTGCTGATGACGCCGAGGTTGACCTTGCCGCGGACGGGCAGGGGGGAGCCGAGCATGATGTCCTGGAGGTCGGTGCCGATCATGGAGCCGCCCCAGCCGTCGGCGAGCGCGGTGCGGACGCCGTGACGTATGATGTTCTTGTAGTCGGTGTCGACGCCCATTGTGGTGCGGTGCATGCACTCGACGACTTCGCGGTCTATGCCGCGGGGGGTCACGCCCTGCTTCTGCCAGACCTCTTGCCGCGTCTCGGGGGCGCGCTTGAGAAGGCGCAACTGCCCCTCTTGCTGGCCGAACTCCGAGAGTGCGGCGGCGGCGAGTTCACGGGCGATCTCTTGGGAGGGCTTGCCGTCGGTCTCCAGCCCATACTCCGCGGCGACGCGGCGCAGCTTCACCTCATCTTTGACGGAGTAGTCCTTGGCCTTGCCCTCCCCCATCAGCAGCAGCGTGTGGGCGACGCTGCGGCCGTGGTCGGAGTGGGCGGCGGTGCCGGCGGCAACCATCCTGCTTACGTTTCGTGCGACGACAGTGTCGGCGGTGGCGCCGCAGACTCCAATCCTCTCGCCCCTCGCCGAGGTGCCGACCCGGCAGGGGCCCATGCTGCAGATTCGGCAGCAGATTCCTTCTCTGCCAAAGCGGCAGGAAGGCTGCTGAGACTCGAAGCGATCCAGCGCCGTCAGCACACCCCGCTCCTCGGCCGTCTGTAGGGCCGCCTGGCTGGCCGGATCTCTCATCCGCTTTCCGTTGTCACCCATCTTCAGTCACTCCTTGAGAACAGCGCCCTTCCCCAGCACACGTTGGTCGAGCGCCTTCGGCGCCCGGCCCACACACGCAAATTGAGCGCACCTGGCCCCCAGGCACGCCCACGCCTCATCACTCTTCCCCTTCGACCGCGGCCATCCTCTAGCAGACGTGCGGCCGACCCCATCAAGCAGACAGCTTCAGGAAGCAGGCTCCACGATGACGCGGTGCTTCAGCAGGTCAATCTCTTTGATGCGCCCGCGCACGTGAGCCTGTTGGCCAAAAAGGTTGACGAGCAGGTAGCCGTCCCCCTCCGGCCTGATGGAGATGACATCCTCCAGTACCAGCTCTTCGCCTTCATCCGTGGCCAGATAGACCTTAGACTCGCACATCGCTTTCGCGACCCACGGGGCCGGCCACGGTGAACTCATCTGTAGTGACAGACTGCCGCGCCGACTCCGACAGAGAACTCCTGAGCGGGTGCGTCCTGCCGCCGGTCGAGCCCCACGCGCTCCCGCGCCGGGGGGCACAGAGAACTGCGGCTGCACGGATCGGGATTCCCCGGATCCGCCCGCCCATCCTACCAGCGAACACTTCTTCGGAGCACTTCTTTCTGGCCCGCTATTTCCCTTCACGATACGACGGCCCGGGCCGCCGCAGACGCGCCCTGCACTCAGCAGATGCGCGGCAGCTGGTCGCCTACGTGACGGTCGAGAATACGATGGGTACCCAGGGCCGTCTTCAGCAGAACCTGCCCCGTCGACTCCTCCAACACGCCGCCCACGGCGGCCGCTTCGGCTCCATATCCATGTGACCGCAGTGCTCGCAGCGCGCTCTCGGCCTCCGATTCAGAGACTGCCACTATCATCTTACCCTCGTTCGCCGAGTACAATGGGTCCAGCCCTAACAACTCACAGGCCGCCGCGACCGACTCCCGCACCGGTACGAGAGACTCGTCGATCTCAATCGTCACGCCCGACTGCCGGGCGATCTCGTTGAGAGCCGTCGCCAGGCCGCCCCGCGTCGGGTCGCGCAGCACGTGCACGTCGGGCGCTGCCGTCAGCAGGGCTTGAACCAGTCCGGCCAGCGGCGCACAGTCGCTCACTATCTCTGAATCGAATTCGAGCCCCTCGCGGCGGGAGAGAACCGCCAGGCCGTGATCCCCGACCGGCCCGCTGATGAGCAGCACGTCGCCCGGCCGCGCGCCGGCGCCGCTGACATTGACCCCATCCGGCACCGCGCCCACCCCTGACGTCGAGATGTAGACGCGGTCCGCGCGGCCGCGGGGCACGACTTTCGTGTCTCCACAGATCACCTTGACCTCGGCCTCCTCGGCGGCCTCCGCCATGGAGCCGACGACGCGTTCGAGGTCAGAGATGAGGAGGCCCTCTTCGAGGATGAAGCTGGCGCTGAGGGCCAGCGGCCCAGCCCCGGCCGCGGCGAGGTCGTTGATGGTCCCGCACACTGCCAGCTTGCCGATGTCGCCGCCGGGGAAGAAGATCGGATCCACCACGAAGGCGTCGGTGGTGAAGACGAATCGGCCGCCTCCTTCCAGCCGAGCCGCGTCGTCGCCGGGGGGCTCACCCGTGCCCAGCCGAGACATGAACACGCTCTCGATCAGCTCGGCCATGAGCTGCCCCCCGTCCCCGTGCGCGAGCAGCACCCGGTCGTCGCTCACCGCTCGACCTCCCGGGTTCGATAGCGATAGTGGGCCTGACAGGCGCCTTCGCTCGAAACCATGCACGATCCAACTGGCTTGCGCGGTGTGCACGACTTCCCATAGAGAGGGCACTCCGGCGGCTCAATCGCCCCTCTGAGCACATCCCCGCATCGACACCCCGCGGGCTCCCGCGATTCCGGCGGCTCGACGCCGAATCGTTGCTCCGCGTCGAGTTCCTGGAACTCCTCTGCCAGCTCGTATCCGCTCTGCGGGATCGTCCCGAGCCCGCGCCAGCGCGCATCTGAAACCCGGAACACCTGCCGCAGCAGTGCCTGAGCCTTCGGATTGCCCTCCGGCCGCACCGCTCGGGTGTATTCGAGCTCCACCTCAGAGCGGCCGTCTTTGACCTGAAGCAGCAGCATCCTCACCGCGGCCAGCACATCGGCCGGCTCGAATCCCGTCACGACACATGGCTTCCCTCGTTCGGCGACCGGCTGGTACGCATCGCTCCCGATGATCACGCTCACATGCCCAGGGCAGATGAAGCCATCGACTCGCACCTCGGAGTCGAGCAGGGCCATCATCGCGGGCGGGATCAGCTTGTGCGCACAGAGCACTGAGAAGTTGCCCAGCCCGCGCCGCTTCGCTTCGAGGATCGCGAGCGCCACCGCCGGGGCCGTTGTTTCGAAGCCGATCCCGAAGAACACGACCTGCTCTTCAGGCCGGCGCGCGGCGGCCTCCAGCGCGTCCATCGGCGAGTATACGATGAGGAGTTCTACCCCCTCGGCCCTCGCCTCCTCAAGGCTCTTGTCCGTGCCCGGAACCCGAACCATGTCGCCGAAGGTCGCAAGAGTGACGCCTCCGATGCCACCGAGAGCGATGAAGAGATCGATCTGGTCCTGAGGGGTGACGCACACAGGGCATCCTGGACCCGAGATGAGTCGCACTCCCTCGGGAAGAGCTTGCCGCAGGCCGTAGCGCGCGATGGCCACCGTGTGGGTTCCGCAGACTTCCATCAAAGTGGCCGGCGGCACGGCCATGCCGCGAAGCTGCTCGGACAGCCTGGTGAGAAGTACCGGGTCTCTAAGCTCGTCGAGGTTCGTCACCGAGCATCTCCGCGAAGAGCCGTAGCGTTTCCTCCGCTTCCTCGGGGTCGAGCCGGTCAATGGCCACGCCGGCGTGGATGATCACATAGTCGCCGATCTTGATCCCCTCGACGAGATCGACGCGGGCCTGCCTGCGCACACCGCCCTGCTCGACCTGCGCGATGGGCCCGTCGATCTCAGTCACCTTCATGGGGACGGCCAGACACATTGCTCGTCAACACCTCTCGGCGGGGGAACCGCTCTGCTGTTCTTCTTCGGAGCCGCGGGTGCACAATCCCGCCACTCGGCACACTGACTTCAGTCTACCCCTGGCCGAGCATCGTGATCCGCCGAAATGGTCACCTTCGCCGACGGCGCGCCCGCGCGGGCGGTGCGTCGGCGTTACTGATCGAACGCGCGCTCCGCGGCCCGCATCAGTAGCTCGACAATTGGGGACCGTGTGGGCTCCGAGATGACCGCCCCGCCGATATCCTCTGAAGTCCCACTTCCCTTGACGCCTCCCGACCAGACAACCGTGCTTCCCGAGATGGCTGCCCCGGCCACCCACCGTCTGCGGCTGTTACGCCGCACCAGGAACTCGCTTTGAGTCGACAGGTCATACGCGTAGAGGTCGGCGCGGACCCTCCTGTTGTGCTCATCATAATACGCGCGGTCCCACAGCACGAATCCGTCCGAGACAGCGGGACTGCAACTCAGCCTAGCCTGTTCGGAGATCAGGAACTCCTTACGCGTACGAAGATCGTAACCATGAATGGCGGCGGACCCTCTCCGTCCTTCATGCCGTCGGTCCGACCACACCACGACGCTTCCCGCGATGGCAGGGAACTCCTGAAGATGAAATGCCGTGCAGATCGGGAACTCGCGGCCAGTGGACAGATCGCATCCGTAGATGTCTGCTTCCCACGAGACGTCACCCGAATGCTCATCGTGGCGATGATCCATCCAGACCACGATGTTCCCTGAGATGTCTGGCGCAAGCTGATCCCGCGGGGCGGTGCAGACTGCGAACTCCCGTCCAGTTGACAGATCGTAGCCATATATGTCGCAACCGGTCTCGTCGTGGTTCCGAGCGTCCGCCCAGACGACGATACTGCCGGAGATGGCGGGCGAGCCCTGGTATCCCGGAGCGGCGCACACTGGGAATTCTCGCCTGATGACGAGATCATATGCGTAGATGTCCTCCTCCTGGTAACGCTCGTGCGGATGGTCACGGCAGTCCGCCCACACGACCATGCGGCCGGAGACCGCCGCCCCCCCCTGGTCGCCGTCGGCCGTGCATATTGGGAACTCATCCCCTGTGGACAGATCTAACGCGTAGATGTCTGATTCCCACGTGACGTCACTCGACTGTTCGTGATGGCGATCATCCGCCCAAACGACTATGCTGCCAGAGATAGCTGGCGCGTGTTGCCTGCCCGGATCAGCGCACACAGCGAACTCACGGATGGTCGGCTCGAGAGTGGGTCCGGGCAGGAGCGGCAGCACTGACACAAGAGGACTCAGCAAGACGACCAGGTTCATCTTGTTTCCCCCCGGGCTCAGCTTCGGCGTCGGCCTCGCGTCAGTTTACCTGCCAGTGCTCTCCGAGGCAACCACTGCCTGCCCCAGGCTCATGCCGCCGTCGTTGGGTGGGACTTCTTTGTGGATGTGCGGGTGGAGTCCGGCCTCCGATAGCAGTTCGAGCAGTCTCGCGAGGAGGCGGGCATTCTGCATCACGCCGCCCGCGAGGACGACGTCGGGCGGGCCGCCCTGATCGTGCAGCAGGCGGCAGGCGTCACACGTGAAAGCAGCGACCGTCTCGTGGAAGCAGGCCGCGATGGTCGCGCGCTCGACCCCGTGCTCGAGGTCGGCGACAATCGCCCGGACAATAGGGCGCGTGTCGATGACGCCGTTCTCGACCTCGTATCCGTAGGGCAGGAGCGTGTCCCCTGCCCAGGCAGTCGCCATGGCCTCTAGCTCCATCGCGGGCTGTCCTTCGTAGGTCGCCTCCGGCGTCGCGCCGAGCAGGGCTGCGATCGCGTCGAAGAAGCGGCCCATGCTCGAGGTGGGCGGGCAGTTGACGCCGCGCTCGATCTGGCGGGACACAACCCGCAGCTCGGCATCCGTGAGGTCCGGCAGGAGCCGTCGCGCCTTCGCAAGACCCTCTTCCCGGCCGAAGGTAGCGATCAAGTGGCTGAGCGCCATCCGCCCCGGCCGCTCGATGGCGGCCTCGCCGCCCGGCAGCGGCACCTGCAGGAGGTGAAATGCCCGCTCGTACCCGCTCCGATCCGCAGCCAATACTTCCCCGCCCCAGGCGGTCCCGTCCGGGCCATAGCCCGTGCCGTCGTATGACACACCTATTACGGGCTCCATCAACCCCAGCTCGGCCATCACGCTCACCACGTGCGCGTGGTGGTGCTGCACTCCCACGAGCCGCACCCCCTCCAGCGACTTTGCCCACTGGGTCGAGAGGTAGCCGGGGTGGAGGTCGTGAGCCACGACGTCCGGCGTCACTTCGAAGAGCTGCTCGAAGTGGCGCACCGCGCGGCCGAAGTAGTCGAGCACCTCCGCCGTATCCAGGTCGCCGATGTGCTGGCTGAGTATCGCTTCGCCCTTGCGAAGAAGGCAGAAGGTGTTCTTGTGGTATCCGCCCACAGCCAATACTGGTGGGCCTTCTACATCGACGGGCACCGACCGCGGCACGTATCCCCGCGCCCGTCGGACCGGGATCACGAGATCGCCGTCAACCCGGACCACTGAGTCGTCACAGGGCACAGCTATCTCGCGATTGTGCGCGAGAATATGATCGGCTATCGGCCCCAGCTTCTGCTTCGCCTCCTCGTCTGTGTGGACGATGGGCTCCTCCGCCAGGTTGCCGCTGGTCATGACGAGGGCCGGCGGCGCCCGGTCGAGCAACAGCCGGTGCAGCGGTGTATAAGGAAGCATGACGCCAACCGTGCGCTGGCGCGGCGCGATGCCCTCGGCCAGGCCGCTGCCGGGGACGGCGGGCATGATCACGACGGGGCTCTCCGGCGAAGAGAGGAGCGCGGCGGCTCGGTCGCTGACCTCCGCCACCCGTCGCGCTTCCTCGAGATCGCGCACCATGATGGCGAACGGCTTCTGGCCCCGGCCCTTGCGAGTTCGAAGAGTCTCTACGGCGTCCGCGCTGCGCGCGTCGCAGGCGAGATGGTACCCACCGAGGCCTTTGATTGCCACCACCTTCCCATCGGTCAGCATCTCCGCGACCTGCTCGATGGCGTCCGGCACTTCGCGCTCGTCGAGGCGCAGCCGCGGCCCGCACTTAGGACAGGCCACGGGCTCCGCGTGAAACCGCCGATCTCGCGGCTCGCGGTATTCCCGGGCGCAGTCCTCACACATCTCGAAGGCCGCCATCGTCGTCTGCTGGCGGTCATAGGGGATGCCGCGCACGATGGAGAAGCGCGGCCCGCAATTGGTGCAGTTCGTGAAGGGGTAGCCGTGTCTGCGGTCCTGTGAGTCGCCAATCTCCCGCTGGCAGTCCGCGCACAGGGCCACGTCCGGTGGGGTGAGCGCAGTGGGGCGCGGCGCGGCCTGGCTCTCGATGATACGAAAGCCGGGCTCGCCTGTGGGCTCAAGCTCGCGTGTGGCGACCGAGCCGATCCGCGCAAGGGGTGGCGCATCCTCTCGGAGACGCCGCTGGAACTCCTCGATGTGCTCCTCCTCTCCCTCGACCTCGATCACGACCCCGGCCGGCGTGTTTCGGACCGAGCCGGCAAGGCCCAGCTCGGTCGCGAGACGGTAGACGAAGGGCCGGAAGCCCACGCCCTGCACTGTTCCCGTGACTCGAATCTCCAGGCGGGTCATGTCCTCAGTCTACCCGGGGAAGTGCCCCACCGCCAAGCCGCACTACTCCGCCGTGCTTCGAACCCGGCGCCAGCGGGGGAGCGCGCGGGCGAGCGTAAAGGCGCGGACCTCGGCCGCTCCCGCCCTTCGAAGCACGCGTGCGCACTCCGCAAGGGTGGCTCCGGTGGTGAACAGGTCGTCGATCAGCAGCACTCGCTTGTCCTCGACGACCTCCTGCAGCCTGGCCTGGAAGGCACCGCGGACATTTGCCGCTCGCGACTGCACCGGCAGGCCGACCTGTGGGAGCGTGGGCCGAGTGCGCGCCAGAAACGGCCGCAGCGGCCTGCCTATGCTGTCGGCGACGACCTCCGCGATGAGTTCCGACTGATCGAAGCCGCGCTCTCGCAGCCTCGACTCGTGCAGTGGCACTGGGCACACGACCTCTATCGACTCCGGAGCCAGGCCATTCGCCGCGCCACTGCACAGCGCCTCGACCATCAACTCCCCCAGCGGCCGCCACAGCACCATCTGGCACTGATACTTGAACCGGCCTATCGCATCGATCAGCGGCCCCTGATAGTAGGCCGCGCTTCGCGCCACAGAGAACGGACGTCGCCGGCCGCGGCAGTCGGCGCAGGTCGGCGCCGACTGTGCGCTGGGATCGAACGGCTCCCCGCACACCTCGCAGAGCGGCGGCCGAACACGTTCGACGGCACCCAGGCACTCAGCGCACATCACCTCTCGGCGCAAGCCGCCACAGGCCTCGCACCGCGGCGGATAGAGCAGGTCTAGGGCCCCGTGCCAGAAGGGATGCATGGGTTTCCTTACTCGACAGGGATTCGGCTGAAGCGAACGTGCTCCTGCCAGCCGCTAAGAGGGCGCTGGGCCCTCGCTCTGTTCCGACGGCGAGGCCGCGGACTCGGGCACGAGGAGCATGCGAAGAAGTGAGGGGGCGAAGAGGCTGGTCAGGATCGACATCATGATAACCTGTGAGTAGACATCGGTTGATATGACGCCCTTCGAGAGGCCGATGACGGCGACGACGATGCCCACCTCGCCGCGGGGGGTCATGCCGACGCCCACCGCCAGCGCATCCCGCCTGCCCAGGCGATAGGCGCCGAGCCCACATCCTACGAGCTTCCCGATCACTGCCACCACGGTGATGAGCAGGCCGACCGGCAAGACCTCCATGCTGAGGAGGCGCGGAGTATCGACCCGCGCGCCCATCAGCACGAAGAATATCGGCACCAGAATGGCGTAGATCGGATCCATCGAACGGCGCAGCTCTCTGGACTCTGGGATCTCGGCGAAGATGATGCCGGCGAAGAAGGCACCGATGATCGCGGCCAGGCCGATCTGGTCCGCGAGCGCAGACAGCGCGTAGCAGAGCGCGATGGCGATGGCGAACAGGGGGCTGCGGCTCGTGCCGCCTGCGCGGCTGGAGAGCCGCGGGCTGATACGCCGCACAGCCAGCCGCCCCACCAGCAGGGCGGCCGCGATGAAGGCCACGGCCTCCAGCGCCAACAGCTCGATCTCGATCAGAGACAGGCGTCCTGCGGCCAGCCCGGAGACGGCGGCGAGCAGGAGGATGCCGAGAATGTCGTCGATCACCGCCGCGCCGAGGATAATGCGAGCCACTCTGGTGCCGGCATACCCGAGGTCGCTGATGACGCGGGCGGTGATGCCAACACTGGTGGCCGTGAGGGCGGCCCCCACGAAGAGCGCCTCGACAAGCTCGCGTTGGAGAGCCTGCATCAGCAGCACGCCGAGCCCAAACGGAACGGCGATCCCGAACACGGCCACGATTCCCGCCTGGCGCCCCACTCGCCAGAGACCAGAGGGCTGTGTCTCCAGCCCAACCATGAACAGGAGAAAGACCACCCCCAACTCGGCAAAGATGGTGTGGAATTCCGACTCGCCGACCAGGCCGAGTAAGTGCGGCCCGATGATCATTCCGGCCAGAATCTCGCCCACGACCGCTGGCTGACGGAGGCGCTGCAAGATCGCGCCACCTATGCGGGCCGAAGCGAACAGAACGAACAGGTCGAAGAATATGCGGCTCGTGTCGGTCATTCGGCGCCTATCTTAGCACAACCCTATGACCTGTCGCGGGAACATGTGGCCATTCGAGACCACGGCTGCGGGGGGACGGAAGCGAGAGCAAAGGGACGGCCGCGCGAACGGCTACTCCGTGGAGATATGGGCGACGCTTCCTGATCTAGAGATAGCGAAACCAGACGTAGACAGTTGACAGGGCTATCGTGATGAAGGTGATCGGTATGCCGTAGCGCAGGAAGTGCATGAACCCTATCGGGTGTCCGTTGCGTTCCGCGATGCCGGCCACGACGACGTTGGCGGAGGCCCCAATCAGAGTCGCGTTCCCGCCGAGACAAGCTCCCAGGGCCAGGCACCACCAGAACGGCATCATTGCGGTCGACTGCAGATGAGCGACTGTGAGATGCTCTGGATTCCCGGCGAAGCCGCGCGCCAGCTCCACCAGCATCGGGTTGACGGTGGCGACAAAGGGGATGTTGTCCACGACGCCAGAGGCGCCGGCTGATATCCAGAGGAGTGCGATTGCGGTCCCGGCCGGGCTGTCTTCCGCTCTGGTGATGAGCCAGCCAGCCGCCTCACCGATGATGCCGGTCTCGATGAGCGCGCCGACCATGATGAACAGCCCTACGAAGAAGAGCAGCGTCGCCCATTCGACTTCGTGGAGCACCTCATTGATCTCGACTCGCGCGCAGAGCAGCAACAGGGCGGCGCCGGTCATGGCGATGGTCGCGGGCGGCACGTGCAGGGCCTCATGAGCGAAGAAACCCACAAACGTGAGGAGCAGGACGGCAATGCATCGCTTGCAGAGACTGAAGTTCTGGATCGCGCGCGACTCGTCGAAGCCGGCCATTCTCTCGTGAACATCGGGTGGGGCCTGCAGCTGGCCTCGGAACATCCAGAGATAGCTGGGGACAAATGCAATGAAGGCAACCACAGCAATGGGGGTGAGGTTGACTATGAAGCTGAGGAAGCCCAGTTCGGCCGCGCTGCCAACCATGATGTTGGGCGGATCGCCTATGAGCGTGGCCGTGCCGCCGATATTGGAGGCGAAGATCTGCGCGATGAGTAACGGCAGCGGCCGTATGCCGAGGCCGTCGGCAATGAGCAGGGTGACAGGGGCCATGAAGAGGACCGTCGTGACGTTGTCCAGCAACGCCGAAAGCACGGCCGTCACGGCCGACAGGAGTATGACGACGCGTATAGGCTCGCCCCTGGCTATCTTCGCCGACTTGATGGCGAGCCACTGGAAGATGCCTGTGCGGCGCGTGATACTGACGATGATCATCATGCCGAGGAGAAGGAAGATGACGTTCCAGTCGACGCCCCCGTGACCGGTGCCAAAGGCAACCTTCTGCTCGACCAGCCGGAAAATGAGAACCGCGGCCGCCCCGGCGAGCGCAACTATGGTGCGGTGTATCTTCTCGCTCGCTATGAGGGCATAGGCTATGACGAAGATGAGCCCGGCCGCGATCGCGTGATTGGCGTTCTCGATCATGGATCGCTGATGCTCTCCCTCTCCGGCCAGGCAATCATATCCACTATGTCTTGCATGCCGACGACCCCTATCAGACGGTCTTCCTCGACGATAAGCACCTGCCGCGCGTCGTGCATTATCATCATGGAGGCCACTTCGGCCAGTGGCGTATCCTCGCTGGCCGTCAGGGGCTTGGGGTCCATGAGGTCGCTCACCGGGAGGAGTGCCACCTCCGCCACCTTGTCCTGGAACGGCTTGAACTCGCCGGTGCGATAGAGATCGCCCACTTGCTCCAGGTACTTGGGAAGGAGTCGCCGGACCAATGGGAACTTGGTGATCAACCCGAGGAGCTTTCCGTCCTCGTCCACCACCGGCAGCGCCCCGTGGCCGCTCGATCGCATCAGCAGTGCGGCCTCGCCGACCGTCGCATCGGGGCTTAGCGTGTGAAGCTCGCGCGTCATGGCGTCTCTGGCTCTCATGGCTCGTATCGCTCCCGGTCCAGGCAGGGGCGCCGCGGCCCGCTCCATGGGTGGTCGCCGCGTGTATTCACCATCGGAGCGCCAGGCTCCTCGTGGAATCTGGCGCTTTGCTCGCGCCCGAGGCGAAGCGCGTCCCCATGTATCAGCCAGCTTTACCAGCGGCCACAGTTCGTGATAGAATGCGCCGCCGGGGCCGCCACATGGTGGGCGAGCGCCGTCTCTCTGCACCTGGCGAGAATCGCCAGCCATAGTCTCTGTCTGACCGACTGGTGGACCTGCGAGGCGAGGCCTGACGATGATAACCTTGACCGAGGCCGATTACCGAGACAGAGTGCATGGAGGATGGCTGGGAAAGCTCATCGGGGCCAGTGTGGGGGGAGCCTCAGACGGACAGAAGCGAACGCATGAGACGCCAGGCCTGCCCGAGACGCTGTCCCGCACCCGAGCCGCGCTGAACGAGGGAACCGATCTGCAGGTCGTATGGCTCCGGGCGCTCCAGACCTTCGGACCAGGCGTCACCACAGAGGACCTCACGGGAGCATGGCTGCGCCATGTCGTCCATACCCATGGGGAGTACCCCTACGCCCGCGCGAACTTCCGAAGGGACACGCCGCCCCCCATCTCGGGTGCATTCGACAATCCCTTCCGCGATGCGCTGGGGGGGCTCGCCCGGGCCGAGCTCTGGGGGATGCTTGCCCCAGGGGATCCCGAGCAGGCGGCCTGGTTCGCCCGCCGGGACGCCATGCTCGACCACGCCATCGCGGGCCTCGAGGCGGCCATCTGGCTGGCCGGCATGGCGAGTGCGGCCTTCGTGGAAGCGGACACTTCCGGACTCATCGAAGTCGGCCTGAGTCTGATTCCGGAGGAGGGAAGACTCGCCCGAGCAGTCCGCGACGTGCTCCGCTGGCACGGAGAGCATGCCGACTGGAGCCGGACACGCGAGATGCTCCTTCGATCATACAGCTCGGAGGACGTTCGGGACAGCGTGGTCGCAGCCGGGCTGATTGCCCTCGCGCTCCTGCACGGCCGCGGCGACTTCGCCGCCTCCATAGTCACGGCTGCGAACTCCGGATGGAGTTCGGGTTGCACCTGCGCGGCGACCGGCGCCCTACTCGGGCTCACCCTTGGCGCCAATGAGATGCCGGAGGACTGGCGAAGCGCAGCCCGGGAAGAGGTCGTTGCCGGCTGGGGCGTTGTGGGCCTGCCCCGGAGATGGCCGGCCGCGATGCTCGCCGATCAGACGTGTGAAGTGGGCCGTCTCGTCATACGGTCCGAGTGTTCGGGGCGGGTGCAGCTTGTCGAGGAGCCGCCCGAAGAGGTGTCCCAACTGCCGAGCCTGGAGGCCTCCGCGCTGCGGCGACAACTCGCCATCGGCTCCTACGTCGCCTCCTATCGGCGCGGCCCGCTCCGGATCCAGATCGACTACGACGGCCGCCCGACCATTGGGTACGGTGCGCCGCGCCGGCTGGCAGTTGCCCTCTCGAACACTGTGAACCGCAGTCTCGAGGTCCGCGCCCGACTCTCAGCGCCGGCAGGTTTCGTGGTAACCACCACGTCGGATTCGATTACGCTGGCCGAGAGCACGACCGTCTCCTTCCTGTTGACCTGCAGCGCTCCCAGGGAACACGCTCAAACAGCAGTCATCAACCCGTGCACGCTGTTCCTGTCGGTGGATGATGGATCTGAGGTGACCATCCCCATAACGCTGGTCGGCGAGGCCCTATGGTACGCGGCCGGGCCCTATGGGGATTTCGAGGAGGCGCATGCGCCCGAGCAGCCCGGGATTCTCTCGGGCGACATGCCGCTCGAGGCAGAAGGCTGGGAGCGCCTCTCGGTCCCGGAGCCGATGACGAACATCCTCACCGATCTGGAAGGAGAGCAAGGCACCTACTACCTGGGCACGGATATCTCGGCCCCCCGGACCCAGCGCGCACGCCTGCGCCTCGGGTGCAATGACGGCACCAAAGTGTGGCTCAACGGGCAGGAGGTCTTCTTCCAGCACGAGCACCATCCGGTCTCGCCGCTCAGCGCAGACGAGTTCGAGGTCGAGCTGCGCGACGGCTGGAACCGGCTTGTCGTGAAGATGGCCCAGTGTTCGCCGCGCCGGTTTCTCTCGCTGGCCATAAAGGACAGCCAGGGCCAGATGCTGATAGAGGCGGTGAACACGATGCCGCGGACTTCGTGGACTGCCCCGTCACCAGAGGTCGCCGCCGAGTGAGGGGGCTGTGCTCTCCGCCCCACGGCAGGCGAGATGATGCGGCCGGCCGGCGAGCGGGCCTGCCGGGGCGGCCTACCACACCGGACTTACTGGGACTGCTGGGCGGCGGACTACCTCTCGCTCCCCTTCTCGGATGGCTTCTCGGCGAGGTGCCGCTCGAGTAGCTGCTCCAGGCGGTTGGCCGAGAGGCCTTTCCCGCTTGCCACGACCTCTCCGTCCACCACCACGGTTGGTGTCATCATGACGCCATGGCGATCCGCTTCCGCCGAGAGGATGTCGTGCTTGCGTACGACGACTCGGCCTGGGTGTCGCTCCGCCAGCCTCCGCGCGATGCGTTCCGCCTGGATACACTTCAGACAGGGAAAGATGGCACCGAACTCCTTGATGCCGTAGAAGATCTTGACCTCCACCGCGCCCTCGTCGGCGCTCCCCTCCTCCTCCACGGTCTGTCCCTCGGAGCGCGGCCGCGCGGGGGTCCGCACGGCCATGTCAGGGATGTTGAGGTGCGGCGCGCACCTGGACGCGATGTCCTCGGGGCAGCGCTTCACCTCCCAGCAAGGGATCAGATCCAGCAGCCGCCGTATGCCCGCCGTGGTCAGGCTGTGGCCATGAATCAGCTCCGAGATGCAGCGAATCCATATCAGGTCCTGATCGCTGTAGAGACGCTGGTCCGATCCCGGCTTCCGAGCGGGCCGAATGAGGCCCTCGCCCTCATAGACACGCAGAGTACGAGCGCTAAGCCCAACTTGCTGTGCCGCCATGCCGATCTGGTAGACCGGCGCACCGCGGTCTCTCTCCACTCGACTCACCTCCTCGCGAGTCCCTGCCTGAGTTTACCCTGGAAGGAATTGTTGTCAACTAAATTCACAGAAATGTCATGCGGTTGACCCCCCACCGCGCCCGGGTCGTGGACATAATCAGCATGGCACCCCGCTAGATGCAGTGTCGGCGGGTGCGAGAAGCCTGACCAATGGGAGGCTCGGGATGGCTGAGGAGCAGGACTTCAAGGTGGCGGTGTTGGGGTGCAATGGGATCGGCCGGCTGGTGTCCACCGTTGTGCGAATGGCGGGCTATAAGATCAAGGAGATGCGGCCGGACCAGGTAGAGCTCCTGAGTTGCGGCCGCCTAGCGGTGAAGGAGCCGGAGCACATGAAGCTGCTCGAGAACTACCCGTTGCTCGTGATAGACGGTTGCCGCCCTCACTGCGCGAGCTTCATGGCCGACGAGCTGGGGAAGCCGCCTGCGGCGCGGATCTACGTGGCCGACGTGATGGCCGAGAGCAAGCTCAACGTCGCTGGCGAGAAGCGGCGCGGCCTCACCGAGAAGGGCGAGAAGCTCGTGGACGCCGTCGCGCAGAAGGCGGTCGAGGAGATCGACCGCATTGTCGCCGATGAGATGTTGAGCACCCTATAGGGTGACTGAGGAGAGAGCCAGAATGGCCGATAAGGTTTGTCTTCAGCCCTGTCTGGGACTTCGCAAAGAGGCGGTGTTGTGCCGACAGGCATTCTACGTCGTCCACGAAGAGATGCGGCCCGATCAGACTGTGCTCGGGTGCGGGCCGGCGCTAAATGCGAACGTCCAGGAAGACCTGGACTTCATCGAGATGTACCCCGTGATGGCAGTAGAGGCCTGCGACCTGGACTGCGCCACGAAGCTGGTTGACAAGAAGGGAAAGAAGGCTGCGCGCACCGTGCGAGTCACAGAGCTAGCCAAGGAGCTAGACGTGGACCTGGAGGGCCTGCCTGAGGGCAGGAGCATCGACACCGACCATCCCGCCGTTCGGGCGATGGCCGACCGCATCGCCGCGATGGTGGACGAGATGCTCGCCGCCTAGCGGCAGAGCTCAACGGGCAGGAGGGGTCAACAGTGAGAAGAGGGAGTCTTCTCGGGGAGTGCCTGAGCGAATACCTCGGCACCCTCATACTTGTGTTCTTCGGCGTAGGCGCGGTCAATGCAGCCGTACTGACCGGCGCGCAGACTGGCATGTGGCAGGTTGCGGTGGTGTGGGGAGTGGGCATTGCCCTCGCCATCTACACCACCGGCGCTGTCAGCGGATGCCACATCAACCCCGCCATCACGGTCGCGATGGCGGCCTGGCGCGGTTTTCCCAAGGCCAAGATCGGGCCCTACATCCTGGCGCAGTTGGCAGGAGCCTTCTCCGGCTCGCTCATCCTCTACGGGCTCTTCCACGGCATCATCCCCGCCTTCGAGGCCTCGCATAGCATCATGCGAGGGCAGGCCGGCAGTCAGCTCTCTGCCATGGTCTTTGGCGAGTACTTCCCGAACCCGGCGATCTTCGGAACGACCCCAAAGGCCTTCGCACAGGTCTCCCACCTCACGGCCATGTTCGCCGAGGCGATCGGCACCGCGTTCCTCGCCTGCTTCATCTTCTCGCTGACGGAGCCCCGCAACACAGAAGCGCCTCGGTTCATGACTCCCCTGTTCATCGGCCTAGCCGTATCCATCATCATCTCGATCATCGCGCCCCTCACCCAGGCCGGCATCAACCCCGCCCGCGATTTCGGGCCGCGCCTCGTCGCCCTTCTCTTCGGCTGGGGCGACATCGCGATCCCAGGGCCCCGAGGCGGCTTCTTTAGCGTCTACATTCTCTCGCCCGTGATCGGCGCGGTCTTCGGCGCGGGCGTCTACCAAGGGCTGGTACGTCGGTATCTGCCGTCCGCGGGGGGATCGTCCGTGCAGACGACATAACGTGCGCGGGAGTGGGTCAAGATGAGAACGAAGGGGTTCTGGTTGTGGGTGGCTTTGACAGTGGCGGGCCTACTGAGCCTGCCGGCGGTGGTCGCGTCCGCCGCCCCGGAGGCGGGCGTGGCGCAGACCAAGCTCGGCGCAGGATGGCTGGCCGGGATAGCCATTCTGGCCGGCCTCGCGGCGGCCTTTCTGGGCTACGGGAATGGCGCGAACGACATCTCCAAGACCATAGCGACGCTTGTGGGAACGGGGCTGGCCAACTACCGGACCGCGGTGAAATGGGGGGCAATCGCCAGCGCGGTTGGTGGCTTCGCAGCGGCCTTCCTGGCCGCCAAGATGGTGGACACCTTCTCGACGGGACTGGTGCTGGCCGACCCCACCATGCGGTTCTCCCTGGCGGTCATCATCGGCGCTGTCGTGTGGGTGCTGGTGGCGACGCGTATCGGCATGCCGGTTTCCACCACGCACTCCATCACCGGGGCCGTGGTGTTGACAGCAGTCGGTGCATTTGGCGCCAGCGAGGTGGCCTGGTCGGCGCTCTCGAAGAAGATCGTGCTGCCATTGCTCCTCAGCCCCGTGGTGGCAATGGGCCTTGCTCTGGCGATGCTGGGAGTTGTGCGCCTCGTCTTCAGGGCCTGCCGCGGCGGCCAGTGTCAGGCCTGTCACTGGATCTCTGCCATGGCCTCGTCCTTCGCCCGAGCGTTCAACGACATCCCCAAGATCGTCGCACTCCTCTTCACCTTCGGCGTGGCAGCAGGGCTGTGCGGCGGACGTGCCCCCCTGTGGATGTTCTTCGTGATAGGCGGCGCGGCCGCGCTGGGCGCTCTCATCGCAGGCCTTCGCGTGACTGAGACGCTCGCCTATAAAGTCACCGACCTCGACCACGAGGAGGGCCTGACCGCAAACCTCACCACCGCTGCTGTTGTGATAGGAACAGCGATTCACGGATTCCCCGTCTCCACCACCCACGTGAGCTCGTTCGCGATCATGGGGGGGGGCATCAGGGACGGCGTTAACGCCATCCGCTGGGGAAAGGTCGCCGAAATGGCCGCCGCCTGGGTCATCACCCTCCCTCTGTCTGGAGTGCTGGGCTACGGGGCCTATCTGTTGCTGTCTCGGATATACGCGTGATGTGCGCGTCGCGGGGGAGTGGGGGAGATCTAGCGTGAAACGAGTGCTGTTCGTTTGCATACACAACTCCGGGCGGAGCCAGATGGCGGAGGCCTTCGGCAACGCGGTGCCCCGTGCCGACTTCTCCGCTGTCTCTGCGGGCACCGCCCCGGCGGAGCGGTTGAACCCGACCGTGGTGAAAGCAATGGAGGAGGTCGGGATCGATATGACCAGTCACTCGCCGAAGCTGCTCACGCCGGCGATGCTCGAGTCTGCGAACCTCGTCATCTCCATGGGCTGTGGCGTTGAGGAAAGCTGTCCGATAGCTGTCCGATAGCGCTTGTCGGCGCCCGGGACTGGGCACTGAAGGACCCGGCGTGCCAACCGATCGAGAAGGTCCGTGAGATAAGGGACGAGATCAAGCGTAGAGTCCAGGATCTTGTCCGGTCCTTCTCCGGCGATCGAGATCCCGGCCGGGGCGAGCCCGCGAGCGGGGCCGGCTGAGCCATGACCGCACCCGAGGAGGTGAGTGCGATGGAAGACAGCGCGAAGACGAGGGCCGACACGGAGATCATCCTCGTGCCGTGCGCCTATACCGATCGCATAGGCTGCCGCATCGTCCAGCGCGCGGTGGAGCTGGCCGCTGCCGACACGCCCGAGGTGGCGACGGCGGAACCCGCCGACTGCCCGAAGGGGCCAGGGAAGTTTGTCATCGCCGTCGACGCCTCCAGCGCATGCAAGGCCTCTGAGGAACTCGAGAAATGCGGCGCGCGCCCGTCAGCGACGGTTTCCGCACCCGAAGTGCTGGCCCGGGAAGGGCTCGTGCGGCCGGGCGTCGACGTCCGCGGCCGAGTTGACGAGCTGGCGGAGGCGCTCGCCGACGCCATCAGGGAGTCGCTGACCGAGGTGCTGGAAGAAGTCCGGGAGCGCGGCCGCTACCGCGAGGAGATGGCGCCGGTGATGAAGCGGTTCCAGGGAATCTGGGGCAAGGTGGAGTCTCTTCCATCACCCAATGGTGTGCCGGAGGCGAAGGAGCAATCGGCTGCCGAATTGCTGGCCAAGAGGGCTCGGAACCTCTTCGTTCGGTTCGACGAGGTCGTGCCTCCGTCGCGGTGGGCAGAGCCGCACGACCTCTTCCAGGACGCACTGCTCTGCATCGCCTACGCGTCCGAGGGGTGGGCCGCGGGCGACAGCGATCGCTGGGAGCAGAACATGGAGAAGGCGCGCGTTCAGGTCAAGCCACTGCTCCGACGTCTGGAGGCCTGACCTCGGCCGCGACTCATCGGCCTCGCGCCATCCCACATGCCGCTGGGGCAGGTGAGCCCCAGCGCGCCCCCGAATCTCCACGCCCGGTGAAGCGCCCGTAAGCGTTTCTTGGAGGACCCCGTGCGAGTCATCAACTGCCACGCCCATTTCCACGGACGCAACGAGGTCGAGGAGAAGAGGGCTCTGTGGGATTCGCTGGGCTATATCAAGGTATGTATGAGCTTTCAGAACGAAGAGGTGCTGAAGCTCGCACAGCGCTACCCGGACTACATCATCCCCTTCTACCACCTGAATCTGGATGCCGAAGGGGCGGATGATGTGGCGCGAGCCCGAGAGCAGGGCTTCGTCGGCCTGAAACTCATCGGGCCCAAGCTCCCGTACTCGCACGAGTCATACTTCCCGGTCTACGAGCGCGCGCAGGATCTCAACATGCCGATGCTGCTGCACACGGGCTTCCTGTCATTCGAAGGCGGGCGCGGCGTCAGGCAGGAGAACCTGCAGCCGACCCATCTGATCACGATGGCGACGTACTTCCCGGAGCTTCGGATGGTCGGCGCCCACCTCGGCAACCAGTGGCCCATGGAGGCCGTGGCCGCCATGGAGTACTGCCCGAACATCTGGTATGACATGTCAGGTGGCACCATCCGCAACTACCCGGCCTCCTGGTTCCGCTGGCTGTTCGAACGGGTGGACCGGAATGAAACCGGGCAGCGGCCCAAGGTAAGCTTGGAACTCGTAGGGAAGCTCGTGTTCGGATCAGACAACCCCGACGACACGATGGACTTCTATCGGAACTTCATGGCGGCCCTTGAGATCCCGGCGGAGGTGCAGCAGAAGGTGTACTACGACAACGCCGTCGAGTGGCTCGGCATGTAGCAGCCGCACAGCTTCTTCCCAGGAGGTGGTACTCGTGAAGGTGGTTCGTTCCGGCGAGGTAGCGGCCCAACCCGTAGAAGAGCAGGGAGCGAAGGGGACTACGGTACGGTGGTTGATCGGCCGGCCCGATGGCGCGCCGAACTTCGCCATGCGGGTGTTCGAGCTGGAGCCGGGTGGCAGCACGCCCCTCCACGCGCATGCATGGGAACACGAGGCTTACATTCTCGAGGGCGCGGCCGAGGTCGTTACAGACTCGGGCCCCACGGCCGTCTCCCAGGGCGACGCGGTGCTCGTGCTGCCCGAAGAGCGGCACCGGTTTCGGAATGCAGGAGCTGGCACCGCGAGGTTCCTCTGTATGGTGCCGCTGCCCCCGGAAGACTGAGGCCCGCCGCTGCCTGGGAAGGAGGGTCACGCCAGGTCGCGCAGGGCCGGCGCGGGCTATCTGACGTAGCCGAGCGCGCGGAGTTGCCGCTCGACCTCGGCGTCCAGTTCCAGTGTCCCCTCCCCTGGCACCGGCAATGGCTCCACGTCGGGATCGAGGAATTCCAGCGGCGGCCGCCTCTGGTTGAGAGCGAACCTGCGGAACTCGGCCAGCATCTGTTCGCCCACAGCCGGATGGTCTTCGATGACGTTGTGCCGTTGCCCCGGATCTGACCGGAGATCGTACAGCCCCCGCCACTCGCCGTTTCCCCAGAGCATGAGGGCCCAGTCTTCGCCGCGGACGACGTAGCTCGGGGGATCTCCATCCGAGCCCGCGATGATGACGTCGTGCGCCCTTTCCTGAAGGCCTGCCATCAGCGGCAACAGCGACGTGCCCTGCGTCTCGCCCGCCGGGTATGGCACCCCGAGTACATCGAACACGGTTGGCAGCAGGTCGATGGTCTGCGTCAGGCCCGCGATCTCGCCAGCCCCAGTGCCGCCCGGAAGCCTGACCAGCAGTGGCACGTGGAGCAGCTCGTCGTAGACTCCTCGCTCGTGCCATAGATAGCCGTGCTCGCCGAAGGCCTCCCCATGGTCGGAGGTCACCACGAGAACCGTCTCCTCCAGAAGATCCGCCTCCGCCAGAAGGCGCACCAGCTCCGCCACCGCCCAGTCGGCGAACCTCAAGTTCGCGTCGTAGAGGTTGATCCACTCAGGCAGAGGCGGATGGAGGGATCTTGCGAGCAGCTCTCGGTCCCCGACGGGGAACTCGAAGCGGCCCCGCTCGAAGGCCGGAGGCTCTTGGCCTGCGAACATCTCCGTCATCTCGTCCGGCTGCAAGTATGGCTGGTGAGGCGGATCGAAGTGAACGTAGGCGAAGAATCGCTTGCGAGCGTTCTTCTCCAGCCACGACTCGATCAGCGAAAGCAGTGGCCGCGGCAGCGTGAACTCCTCCCAGTTCTTCACGAGGGGCTCGACGTGTGTCTGGTCGTAGACCTCCTGGAAGTCTGACCCGAGGCCGGTCGCCGGCGCGGCGTTCGGGTTGGAGCTGAACATGACCGTTGCGAACCCGGCGGCCTGCAGGCCGCCGGCGAGCGTGAACGCCCCCTCCAACAGGGGCCGGCTCCCATACGCGAGATGCGTGTCCGCATGTTGGGAGGTGAAGAGGGACGCCGTCGATGGCTTGGTCATGGCGTACTGAGCGAAGTGCCGGCGGAAGACGAGCGACTCTCTGGCCAGTTCGTCGATGTTCGGCGTCGTCTCCCGTGGATACCCGTAGCAGCCGACGTGATCGGCACGCGCGGCGTCGATGACGACGAGGACGATGCTAGCGTCACGCACGCTCTCCCGAAGGACGTCGACAACGGGGTCGCCGGGTGTGAGCTCACCCGGCTCGAACCGTTCGGACAACTTGTGCCGCAGGACCCAGTAGAGCCCGGCCACAAGCACGAGCCCGCCGAGCACCCACAGAAGACGTCTCATCTGGCCTGCCTGCTCTCGTCCAGCCTTCGTTCAGACTCTACCCGACGGAGTTCCGAGTGTAAAGGACAGGTGACCGGCGCGCCCGGGGCTCCGGTGACCGGCTACATATGCGAGCAGGCCGACCACACGCCGTATCCTCGCAGTTGCGTCTCCTGCTCGGCGGGGGTAGTAGTCGGCAGCCTCCGCCAACGCAGGACTTTGCGGTCTGTTCGACGAATTGCTGCTCGCGAAAGCGGGAACACTGGGTGCAGTGTGAATCCTCGCCGCGCGGCTGCGAGCCGCGCTGAGTCCATTCCTTGCCAGACAGTGGTGTCATGCCTTGTCCTTGTGTGCAGAAGCGCTCCGCAGACTGCCGTAGCCGCGCCCGAGCGCGGCACACGCGGGCGCGGCTGGCGCGATCCGGCTCGGCCCTGGCGGCCGCCTTCGCGACAGGGCTACTTCTGCTGTTAGCCGCCCCGCGGGCCCATGCCTACATCGGCCCCGGCGCTGGCTTTGCCGTGCTCGGATCCTTCCTCGTCGTTCTGGCCGCAGTCGCTCTTGGCGGCCTGGTGCTGATCACCTGGCCGCTGCGGTTCTTGCTCCGCTCGCGCCGGCGTCGCAGAGCCTACGCGAAGAGCCAGGTTGATCGCGTGGTCATTCTCGGCTTCGACGGCGTGGACCCCGAGATCGCCGAGGCGATGATGGCGGCCGGCCGGCTGCCCAACCTGGCCAGGCTGCGAGAGAGCGGGGCCTTCGCGCGGTTGGCGACGAGCTGCCCGGCGATGTCGCCTGTCGCTTGGTCGTCGTTCATGACCGGCACGAGTCCCGGTCGCCACGGGATATTCGACTTCCTGCACCGTGACCCGAGGACGTACCTCCCCGATCTGTCTTCGGCAGAGATCAGACCGCCTCGCCGACGACTGAAGCTCGGCGGGTTGACGATTCCGTTGGGCCGACCGACCATCCGGCTGCTCCGCAGGAGCAAGCCCTTCTGGGCTGTGCTCGGCGAGCACGGGATATTCTCCGCCGTGCTTCGCGTGCCGATAACCTTCCCTCCGGAGCGGTTCAACGGACTGCTGCTCTCGGGAATGTGTGTGCCCGACCTGCGAGGGACTCAGGGATCCTTCACCTTCTTCACGACCCGACAGGAGGAGAGCCTTGAGCACATCGGCGGCGAGCGCCTGTCACTCACAAACGAGAACGGGCGCCTGCACGGAGAGCTACCGGGGCCGCCGCTCGTCTCCTCTGATTCGGGAGAGGCGTCGAAGGCGCCCTTCCGCCTCCGACCCGGCGGAGACGACGGGGCGCAGCTGGAGATCGGGGGCGAGCATATCGATCTCCATGTCGGCCAGTACAGCGACTGGGTGCCTGTGGGCTTCCGCCTGGGCCCGGGCATGCGGGCCAACGGCATCTGCCGCTTCTACCTGAGGCAGCTGGCGCCCGACGCCGAGCTGTACGTCTCGCCGATCAACATCGACCCCGAGAGGCCGGCACTGCCAGTGTCGCATCCGCCCGCCTACTCGATCTATCTGTCCAAGAGGCTGGGCCGCTACGCGACCCTCGGGCTGGCCGAGGACACGTGGGCACTGAACGAGTCGGTGCTGGATGACGCCAGCTTCCTGGAGCAGTGCGCACTGCTGTTCGATGAGCGGAAGCGGATGCTGTGGAACGCCCTGGAAACCACGCGCAGCGGGTGCGTCGTCTGCGTGTTCGACACAACCGACCGCATCCAGCACATGTTCTGGCGCTACCGGGAGAGCGGGCATCCGGCGCCCGTGGAGGAGGACGCCAGTCCGTTCACGGAGGCAGTCGAGCAATCATACGAACAGGCCGATGAGGTCGTCGGCGAACTCATGTCTCGCCTGGGTGACCGCGATGCTCTGTTCGTGATGTCTGACCACGGGTTCAAGTCCTTCCGCCGCGGTGTCAACCTCAACGTGTGGCTCCAGCAGGAGGGCTACCTACACCTGAAGGATGGCGCCTCCGGCGAGGCCGAGTGGCTCCGGGATGTGGACTGGGAGAGGACCCGGGCCTATGCCATCGGGCTCGGCGGGCTCTACCTGAATATCAGAGGGCGAGAGGCCCAGGGCAGCGTCGCACCGGACGAAGCGCCGCAACTCAGGGCTGAACTCATCGAGAAGCTGACCGGGCTGCGCGATGAAGCGAACGGCGCGGTGGCGATCGAGCGCGCGCTCGACACCGCCGCTGTGAATCCCGGGCCGTACGCAGACAGCGGGCCCGATCTGACGATTGGCTACGGCGTCGGCTATCGCGCTTCGTGGGGTGCGGCCCAGGGCCAGGTATGTGGAGCGGCTATTGAGGACAACGAGCGACGCTGGAGCGGCGACCACTGCCTCGATCCCGCTCTCGTGCCCGGAGTCCTGTTCTCGAGCCTCCGGCTGGGTTCCGACGATCCGTCGATCACGGACCTGGCTCCGACTGTGTTGGAGTTGTTCGGAGTGGCGGCCCCTGCCTATATGCAGGGACGATCACTATTGGCGGGCGAGGAGAAAGGGACCGCTCTCAGTGACTGACGACCGCGTTGACGCTCGCCGCGTCACATCTCCACCCGAGGCCCCAGCGGACTCAGGAAAGCGAGAGACGCTGAAGAAACTCGCGGCCCTCGGCGCGCTTGCCCTCACCGACGTGGCGGCGCTGTCGTCCTGCGGTCGGCGCGTGGCGCCTTCGCTGAACCGCGAACGTAGGGTCATCGTCCTGGGGCTGGACGGCTTGGACCCGCACGGGGTCGAGCGCCTCATGTCAAAGGGGAAGCTGCCGAACATGAGGCGCCTGATGCAGCTCGGCGGCTTCAGACGCCTCGCCAGCAGCATCCCGCCTCAGAGCCCGGTCGCCTGGGCCACCTTCATAACTGGGCGAGATCCCGGCGGCCACGGCCTCTACGATTTCATTCAGCGCGACCCGAAGACGTATATCCCTTATCTCTCGATCGCTCGGACCGAGGCGCCGGAGAAGTCCCTGTCGATCGGCCAATGGCGCGTGCCGCTCTCGGCGGGGAAGGTAGAGCTCCTGCGGAGGGGTCGAGCGTTCTGGGACGTCCTGGCAGAGCAGGGGGTGCCCGCCAGCGCCTACCGCGTGCCGGCGAACTTCCCCCCGCAGGACAGCGGCGTCAAGCAGCTCGCGGGTCTTGGGGCGCCTGACCTCCGCGGGACATACGGTGAGTTCTCCTTCTACACCGACGCGCCACCCAAGCCGGGGAGGGACATCTCAGGCGGCGCCATCTGCCAGGTGCAGGTCCTGAAGGGGCGCGCCAGAGCTCAACTCATGGGACCCGACAACACGCTTCGCGAGGGCGAGCCGCAGTCCGCGGTCGACTTCGACATCCTCGTCGATCGCGACCACAAGCTCGTCAAGATCGTCCTGCAGGATGAGGAGGTCCTGCTGCGTGAGGGCGAGTGGAGCGACTGGACCACCGTCCGGTTCGAGATGATCCCACACCTCCGGCATGTGAGCGGCATCTGTCGCTTCTACCTGAAAGCAGTGCGGCCCTATCTGAAGCTCTACGTGACGCCGATCAACGTCGACCCAAGAGACCCGGCGCTTCCGATCAGCGCGCCAAGCGACTTCTCGGCCAAACTGGCGAGGAAGCTCGGGCTGTTCTACACCCAGGGCTTCCCCCATGACGTGAAAGCACTGCGGCACGAGATACTCGACGATGAGGAGTACCTCCAGCAGTCCGACATCGCATTCGGGGAAGAGAAGCGGATGTACGAGATGGCCCTTGACGAATTCGAGCGCGGGCTGTTGTTCTACTACTTCGCCACCAGCGACCGCACCCAGCACATGTTCTGGCGGACTATGGACCGGCGCCATCCGGCTTACGACCGCCGGCTCGCGAAGAAGCTCGGCCCGGTGATTGAGGAGTGCTACCGCGCGTCGGATGATCTCGTGGGACAGGCGATGGAGGCGTGCGACGGAGACACCACGCTGATCGTGCTGTCCGATCATGGATTCGCTCCCTACTACCGCTCCTTCAACCTGAACACATGGCTGGCGCAGAATGAATACCTGCTGGGAATAGACCGGTGGGGATCGGGTGCCGACATCTTCGGGAATGCCGACTGGCAGAACACGCTCGCTTACGGGCTGGGCTTCAACTCGCTCTACTTCAACATGCAGGGCCGGGAGCCGTACGGAATGGTCGGCCGCCAGGAGCGCCCGCTGCTGGCAGCCCAGCTGGCGGAGGAGCTGACTCAAGTGCGCGATCCGGAAACAGGTGATCGCGTCATCGACCACGTCTACCTGGCCGAAGAGATATACTCCCCCGACCAGGCCGAGCACGCTCCCGATATGATCATCGGGTACGCTAGTGGCTACCGATGCTCGGACGACTCGGTTCTCGGAGAGGTGTCGGAGAAGTTGACCGAGGACAACCTCGACAAGTGGAGCGGGGACCACTGCATCGATCGCTCTCGCGTGCCAGGCATTCTCCTGACAAACCGTCGGATCGCCGCCGACGCGCCAGCACTGACGGACCTCACCGCGACCGTCCTGGAGGAGTTCGGCGCCGAGCGCCCTGACGAGATGGCCGGTCGCCCGATCCTCTCGCCATGAGTGGGAAGCGCTCAGACAAGAGGAGCCAGCGCGCGGCCCCGGGCGATGCTCCGCGTGACCCCGGTCGGCGCAGGACACTCAAGAGGCTGGGTGGGCTGGCCGGGCTCGCCCTACTCGACGCGGGCGCTCTCGCGTCCTGCGGCCGACGCCGTTTGCCGGCCCGGACGAGCCGCGAACGGAAGCTCCTCATGCTGGGGATCGACGGACTCGATGCTCGCATCACGCGCCGCATGATGGAGCGCGGAGAGCTGCCGAACTTGCGGCGACTGCGCGACATGGGCGGCTTCCGGCCCCTTACCAGCACGATTCCTCCACAAAGCCCGTCCGCCTGGGCCTCCCTCGTCACGGGCCGCGACCCGGGTGGGCACGGGATCTTCGACTTCGTCCACCGCGACCCGCAGACCTATGGCAACGTCTCGTCGGGCGCGGCCACGGCCCCGCCGGAGTACACTCTGCCGTTCGGCCAGTGGCGCCTGCCGCTGTCCGGCTCCCGAGTCGAATCCCTCCGGCAGGGCACCGCCTTCTGGGATCGGCTCGCGCAGCGCGGCATCCCCTGTGAGGTGCATCGCGTACCTGCCAACTTCCCGCCCACTGACAGCGGCGCGAGACAGATCGCGGGCCTGGGCGTGCCCGATCTTCGCGGGAGTCTAGGGACCTGCTCGTACTACTCCGACGCGCCTCCTCAGTCCAGCCAGCGGGTTGAGACCCATGCCGTCAGGGTCGCCAACGACCTGGTGCGGGCGCGGCTGACCGGCCCGCGGAACACACTTCGTGCCGGATGGCCCATGACGTCCGTCGACTTCACTGTCTACCTCGACCGGCGCAGCCGCGTGGGGAAGGTTATCATCCAGGATCGGGAGATCATCCTCCGTCAGGGCGAGTGGAGCGACTGGGTTCCCGTGCGCTTCGTCATGGTTCCTCAGGTGAAGAGCGTCACCGGCATCTGCCGGTTGTATCTCAAAGAGGTCTCGCCTCACTTCAAGCTGTATGTGAGCCCCCTGCAATTCGACCCGCTCGGCCCTGCGCTGCCCATTGCGGCCCCTGGCGACTTCGCGCCCAAGCTCGCGGAGCGCCACGGCCGGTTCCACACTCTCGGCATTCCCGAGGATACATCGGCCCTCGGCGACGGAGCGCTGGACGACGACGAGTACCTGCACCAGGCCGGTCTCTGCCTCCAGGAGGCGCGGCGCATCTGGGAATCCGCCCTCGGTGAGCTCGATCGCGGCCTCCTCTTCTATTACTTCGGCTACACCGACCGTAACCAGCACGTGTTCTGGCGGGCCACAGACCCGCGCCATCCGACCTTCGACGCTCGACTCGGGCGGGAGTACGGGGCGGTGGTCGAGGACTGCTACCGGCTGAGCGATGAGCTGGCGGGCGAGGCGCTCGACGCATGTGACGACGACACCACGCTCATCGTCGTCTCCGACCACGGGTTCGCGCCCTTCTATCGGAAGTTCCACCTCAACACCTGGCTCGCGAGCAACGGCTACCTGGCGATGCGCGACACTTCTGCTGGCGCCGCCATCGCTACCCGCGCCGATTGGCGTCAGACGCTCGCCTACGGGCTCGGCCTCAACAGCCTCTATGTCAACCTCGAGGGGCGGGAACGTGAGGGCATCGTCTCCCGACGCCAGAGGAAGTCACTTCTCCGGAGACTCGTGAAGGAACTTCATGCCATCCGCGACCCGGAGACGGGAGATGCGGTCCTCTCTCACGTAGCGGTTGCCGACGAGGTGTACTCATCCGCTCAGCCGGACTTGACCCCCGACCTTATCCTCGGCTATGCCTCAGGCTACCGCTGCGGCATCCCGTCGACCATCGGGCTGATCACCGACGAGGAGTTCCAGGACAACGAGGGTAAGTGGAGCGGCGATCACTGTATCGACCGGGACGCAGTGCCGGGGATCATGCTGTCGAATCGCCCCATCCGCAGCGACCATGTGAGCCTGCCCGACATCACTGCTACCGCGCTGGCCGAGTTCGACATCAACCGGCCCGACGACGTCCTGGGGCAGTCGATTCTGTGAGGAGGGAGCATGTTTGGGCCGAAGATAAAGGTGGATAAGGACCTCTACGAGCGCCTGAAGCGATGCGCCGAGGCCGCCGGATACTCATCTGTGGACGAATTCATCCGCCACACCCTCGAGAGGGCCGCGGCCGCCATCGAGGAGGCTGACTCGGAAGAGGAAGTGAAGAAACGCCTGCAGGGTCTGGGCTACCTGGACTAAGGGATGATGGGAGTCGTCAACTCCGTAATCACGCGGTTCTTCGATCTGGTCTTCGCGCCCTCCGCATGGAGCGCCTGGGCGGCGCTCGTGTTCGTCTCTGTGATAACAGGCGCGGTGCTGCTGATGGTCTTCCGTTACACCTCGAACCAGCGCGGCATCCGCGCCGCGAAGGACCAGATCATATCCCACCTTCTCGAAGTTCTGCTCTATCGAGACGATATCCGAGTCGTCCTCCGAGCCCAGGCGCGCCTGGCGAGAGACAACCTGCGATACCTGGGCTACGCGCTCGTGCCCCTCGCGTTCATGATCGTCCCCGTCGGCTTCCTGCTGATCCAGACGGACCTGCGCTTCGGCCACCGGCCGCTGGAGGAGGGAGAGAGCGCGATAGTGGCGGTGGCGGTCGATCCCGGCGTGGACTTGGACGAGGTCTCGCTGTCGGCGTCGTCGGGGATCGCGGTGGAAACGCTGCCACTCCGCATACCTGCTCTCGATGAGGTTGACTGGCGAGTGCGGGCAGTGGCTCCGGGAAGACAGGAACTTCGCATCAGCGTGGGGGGCAGGGAGTTCACGAAGGAGATAGTGGTGGGCAGTGTCGGGGGCCGGGTCTCGGCGGCGCGGGTCGCCAGCGGCCTCTGGCCGCAGTTCCTGCACCCCGGCGAGCAGCCGATCCCCCAGGAGGTCCGGGCGAAGTCAGCCACTGTCTCCTATCCGAGCGCTGAGATGAGCCTTTTCGGCTGGCGGATTCACTGGGTGTGGCCCTGGCTGATCATCTCCATGGCCTTCGGCTATGCGCTCAAAGGACCCCTGAGGGTACAGGTCTAGAGCGGCCGTCCGAAGGCACAGACATTTGGCGCGGCCGCGCGTGGCCCGCGGGTGCGACTACAGGTACCCGAGGTCCTCTAACCGTGCACGGATCTCGTCAAGGTGCGCGGGCTCCAGCTCCCTGCTCACGGCGAGGCCCGACAACGGATGCTGCAGCTTCCCCCAGGGGATCCAGTGCCACAGACGTTCGTGGAGGTAGTAGAAGAGGAGCTTCGCAACGACCTCCACGGCGCCGACCCCAACTGCCAGCGCGATCTCCCTGGTGAACCCATACACGACGAGCATGGTCGTCACGGTGGCCACGACGCGCCAGGAGATCGCCTTCGCGACGCTGCGCTTGTGGTACTCCCGCACGTTAGTCTTCCTCCTCCATGGTCGGACTGAGGCCGCGATGCCAGCGGCCCGGGGGCCTCAGCCGGAAAGCCATTCGACGATTGCTCCGGCTGGCTCTGATATGTCAGGATCATCGGGCACCGGCAGGAGGCTCCACAGGAAGGCGTCGTCCCAGGTGTGCATTCCCTGGAAGTGAGACTGACCGAAGACGTGCCCTTGAGATCGAAGCCATCGTGGCCTATGGCCACCAGGTCGGCCGCGAGGGTGGCCTTCGGGCCGTGGAATGCCTCCTCGCGGGTGAAGACGCGAGCTATCACCGGCCGCCCCCCGAACTCCAGAGATCCCAGCCGCTCGGCCAGCTCTTGGCGAAGGGCGGGCGCGTCGTCGGGATCGACACAGCCCTGCGAGAAGCGCCCCCGCGTGTTGATGTGAATGCGGCCCGGGTCGAGCGCGAAGGCGCGTGTGTCAGGTGAGATATCGGCTACGGAGGTCGGATCCTCCTTCTCGTAGCTCAAGTAACCACTCTCGCGGAGCCAGGAATTCAGCCGGACATCCTGTTGCAGGCGCGTGAATCCGTGGTCGGAGAGCAACAGGAACCCCTCTCCCTCTCGGTCGCCTGGCCGCCCCTGGTGGAGCCTGTCCCAGAGATCACCGACGAGATCATCCACAGCTCGATAGTAGGTCATCGCACGGTCATGGCGCGGGTCGTCGGCGTCATCGACCGCACTCCACAGGAAATGATGCAGGCGGTCGGTGCCGGTTACGACGACCTGGAAGTAGTCCCAGGCTTCGCGCTCCCAGAAGTACCTGACCGCCTCCGCCCGGGCCTTGAGCGTTGCGTCGAGATCGTCGAGGAGGCCGTCGGGGTCTTCCCGTGCCTTCTGCGTGTTGACATCTATGCGGTAGCCCATTCGCTCCAGTGCAGGCAGATGGTCGCGGGGCCACACGCTCTTCTCAAGCTGCAGCGCGACGAACCCCGAGACGAGTGCGCCAGCTATGTCTCGCGCGGGATAGGTGGCCGGCTGGTTGATGACGGCCGAGCGGCGGCCCTGCTTGCCGAGCGTATCCCAGAACGTCGGCACGGCCAGGTCAGTGAACGTGGGGAAGCGAAGTTGATAGCTGTCGGCCGATACGTCGGTGAAGCCGAAGATGCCATGCTCAGCCGGGTTGGCGCCGGTCATGAAGCAGGACCAGCTTACCGAGGAAACGGGTGGCAGGGACGCCCGCATCTCCCGCAGGCCCCCGCTCCCGATGATGGCGGCCACGCGGGGCATGACGGACTCACCGGCCAGGCGCTGGAGCAGCCCGTGGGGCACCCCGTCAAGTCCCACCGCGCACACCCGTCTCTTCCTGCGGTCCCGGAAGAAGAGCATATTCGCTGCAGCCCTAGATGTAGCCCAGGTCCTTCAGCCGCTGCTTGATGCTCTCTTCTTCGTCATCACTGTAGCCGCGGCCATCCCCGGCCGGGATGTAGCTGAGCTGTTCGAGAGTGGCGACTATCCGCTGGACACAGGTCTCGATGTCTTCGTTGCCCGTATCGACAACAACCTCGGCGTTCTCCGGCGGCTCGTAGGGGTCGCTCACGCCGGTGAAGTTCTGAATCTCGCCCTTCAGAGCTTTGTCGTAGAGGCCCTTCGGATCGCGGCCCTTCAGGGTATCGATATCACACTTGCAGTAGACCTCTACGAAGCGGCCGATAAGCTCGCGGTTCTCGTCTCGGATCTCCTTGTAGGGCGAGATGGCAGCCGATATGGCCACCACGTCGTTGCGCGTCAGCAAGTGGCACACCCACCCGATCCGCCGGATGTTCGTATCGCGATCCTCCTTCGAGAAGCCCAGGCCCTTGCTGAGGTTCGTACGCACTTGGTCGCCGTCGAGCACCTCGACCTTCATCCCGCGTTCGAGCAATATGTCTCGCACGCGCTCCGCGAGTGTACTCTTGCCAGATCCCGAAAGACCTGTGAACCACAGTGTGAATCCCTTCGCCATCTCTCACCTTTCCTGCACGGATTGCACCAGGGCCGAGGCCCTTCCTAGATGATGGATTCCCCGATCATGTCCTCCGGCACGTCCAATCCGAAGAAGCCCAGGATAGTCGGAGCCACGTCGTATATCTGATAGCGGTCGGCCCGGCGAAGCTGTCCGGCCCCGCCTCCGTCCCAGGCGAAGACGCCGTCCGGCAGGTGGTTGGCGTCGTCGGGGCCGGTGTCGTTCTCTCTCAGGTGAATCGACCCAACGCCGACCGAGCCGGCTGACCGCCAGTCGAGATCTCCGAAGTACACGATCATGTCCGGCGCGATGTTGTTGATCTCCCGGTACACGTCCTCTGGCTTGAAGACCCGGGTGCCGATCGGCTTGCCGTCTTCATCCCCGAGCGCCTCCAGGGCCGAGATCAGCTCGCCCCTCACAGACTCGTAGGCGCCCGGCGGTATGATTCCCTGGGGCTCGCGGCCGGCGAGGTTGAGGAAAAGCCGCCCATAGTATCCGCCCTCGCCCCAGGCCTTCGTCTTCTCCCAATCGATCATGTCAGGTGTGAGCCCAGTGCGGTCGGCGGGCCGTTCCTTGAGCTTCAGGTATCCCTCTTGCTGGAGCCATTCGTTGATACAGATCGCGCCATCCATGGCCTTCGCACCGTGATCTGACACCACCATGAACGAGGCGCCCTCCCCGGCCGCCTCGACAGTGCGGCCGATCTCCTCGTCGATGCTCACGTAGTAGTCGTGGAGGACGTTCTCGTAGGGATTGCCCTTCTCGAAGAGCCTGTGGGAGGGGTCGCAGTAGCGCCAGAAGCCATGCTGGAGGCGATCGGGCCCCATCTCCACCATCATCGCGAAGTCGAAGTCGTCAACTCGAAGCAGCGCTCGGAAGGCGCGGAAGCGGGCCGCGGTCATCTCCTTGACGGAGTCGAGCAGCGCATCCTTATCGTCGGTCCGGAAGTCCTTCACATCGATGATGTACTCCCCGCCCGCCGCCTGGTCGAGGACGCCCTTCACCCCATCGGGATACGTGAAGCTCACCTCTTTGCCAGGGGTCATGAAGCCCGACACCATGATGCCGTTCAGCGGCTTGGGCGGATAGGTCTGGGGGATGCCGACGACGAGCGACTTCAGCCGGTTGCGCGAGAGGTAGTTCCAGACGGTCCGCGCGGTGATGGCGCTCGCGTTCGCTACCTTCAGCGAGTCGTATTCGTAGGAAGCGCGATTCCGGAACCCGTAGACCCCGAGCATGCCGGGGTCCTTGGAGGTCAGCATCGACGTCCAGGCCGGAACCGTGATGGGCGGCACGGTCGAATGCAGCCGCGCCCCCACGCCCTGCTCGACGATCGCCCTCAAGTTCGGCATCTCGTCGAGCCACTCTTCGAGGGCCCATTGAGGGGTGAAGCAGTCCAAACCGATGACAGCAAGACGCTTCATTCTCGGCCTCTCAGCCGCTGGCCTCGGCGAGGAGCTTCGCCACCTCGGGCCGGGTGAACTCCGCCGGCGGCAACTCTCCCTTGCCCAGCATCTCGCGGACCTTCGTTCCGCTGAGAAACACGTGCTCGTCCTTCCCGTGCGGGCAGGTCTTCGTGGTCGCCATGTTGCCGCACACCCGGCAGAAGAAGGCGTGATCGAAGAACAACGGCGTGATGTCGATCTCCTGTGGCTCGAACTCCCCGAAGATGGCGTGCGCGTCATAGGTTCCGTAGTAGCTGCCGACGCCGGCGTGGTCTCGCCCGACGATGAAGTGCGTGCAGCCATAGTTCTTTCGCACCAGCGCGTGGAAGATCGCCTCCCTCGGGCCCGCATAGCGCATGGCGGCGGGGAACACGGACAACACGACTCGATCGCTCGGGTAATACTTCGAGATCAGCTCCTCGTAGCACCGCATCCGCACGTCGGCCGGGATGTCGTCGCTCTTGGTCTCTCCCACCAACGGGTGGATCAGCAGCCCGTCGGTGACTTCGAGCGCGCACTTCTGGAGGTACTCGTGTGCCCGGTGTATCGGGTTGCGGGTCTGGAAAGCCGCGATGCGATTCCATCCCCTCGTCGAGAACAGGACCCGAGTCTCCTTCGGCTCCAGCCTATGCCGCACGAAGTCCTTGTGCTCCGGCCGGCGGATCATTGTTATCGTGCCGCCGATATACACAGGGGATATGCTCTGCAAGTACTGAACGCCGGGGTGCCCGTCGTCGTTGGTGCGCAGCACCATCTGAGCTTCGTAGTCGTGGTCGACCTCATAGCAGTCATCGACCGCCATCACCGCAAGGGCGCGGCCCGCCTCGTCCACCAGGGCCACCTCATCCCCGCTCTTCAGCTGCCTGTGATCGTCGCTCTTGGCGGAGAGGGCCACCGGGATGCTCCACACCATCCCGTTCGCGAGCCGCATCGAGTTGACCACGCTGCGATAGTCCGACTCCGTCAGGAAGCCCTCAAGCGGGCTCATCGCTCCCGCCGCGATCATCTCGAGATCGGCCAGCTCCCTCTGGTTCAGGGCGAGCTTCGGCAGCTGGTCACACCTCTTCGCGAGCTGCTCTCGCGCTTCGCCCGAGACCATGCGATTGACAAGCCTTCCGCCGTGGGGGTGGATCATCAGTGGACCTCAACTCCTCAGGGGTGGCTACAGGTACCCCAGCTCACGCAGCCGCTCCCGCGCGGCCGCCAACTCTGCATCGGTCATCCGGCCGGTCGCCAGCTCCTTCTCCGGTCGCTGCGCCGGCGGCGGGTGGGAGGCCAGATCTCGCAGTACATAGGTAGCGAACTCTGTGACAGATCGGAACCCCGTCCCCTCTATCAGCTGCCCGAGACGCTCGTAGAGCGGGCGAGGTATCTTCAGCGTGACCATTTCTGACGGATCACGGGCCACCATCACTTTACACTCCTAACAGAGTGTACCGCATTCCGACGGTCACGTCAAGCCTCAGGGGCACGATGCAGGCCCTGCCCACCAGAAGCTCGAAAATGGACCTGGGGATGCAGGGAGGCCGACCGAGAGGGAATGCCATGGAGGTCTACTTCTTCAGACATGGGGAGGCCGAGCCGGCCGCCCCGGGTGGCTCGGACGAGTCCCGTCGCCTGACCGACCGCGGGAAGCGGGACGTCCAGGCCGTCGGGGAGCGGCTGCAGGCCGCTGGCGTGAAGCCCGGGGCGATCCTCACGAGCCCGCTCGTCCGGGCCCGTCAAACCGGCGAGATCCTGCAGCAGGTCTTCGGCGTGACGGCTCAAGCCGACGAGAGGCTGCGCTCCGGCGCGACACTCGGTTCCCTTCAGATCCTTCTGTCGGACTGTTCGAAAGAGCGCGTGATGCTGGTGGGACACGAGCCCGACCTCAGCACCATCGTCGGGCAACTCACCGGCGGCCACGTGAAGCTCAGCACGAGCGGAGTGGCCCGGGTGGACGTCGAGACGTTCGAACCGGGACACGGGATGCTGATGTGGCTCCTCTCCCCGGGCCTGCTCGCCGCCGACTAACCCGGAACCAGGGGAACGGCCAAGCACGATGTCTCTGCGCACTCAGAACAGCCTTCGGGACTCCTTGCGCCGGATCGACGGCCGGGGATACAAGGCCTACAAGGACCTCCGAGGGGCGTACGACTTCGGCCGATACGCCCTTTTCATAGACCATGTGCAAGGCGACCCGTTTGCCTCGCCGAGCCGTCTGCGCGTCCGAGTGCCCGCGGCCGTGGCTCAGTTCGCCCCCGCGCTCTTTTCGAACCGGGCGCGGAAGACGGCTCTCGAGGACTACCTCACGCGAGGCTTCGGCGCGGCCTGCGGGGCCCGCGCCCGGCGCGATCGCGGGTCGGGCAAGAGCGGACAGATCTATACCGCCGACTGCGCGCAGGAGGTGCTCGAGCGGACGTCGGCGCGAGTCACGAGCGAACACGTCGAGGCCCGCTTCTTCCTCGGGCTCCCCGCCTTCGGCCGTCGTATCGCCGGCAGGCAGGCTGAGGAGATGCTCTTCCACGACGTGCCCGCCATCGTGACGGCGTCGCTGCTGTACGGCAGTCTGCCGGCGGCAGAGGTCCTGCGGCACGTCGAGACAGTGGAGGACGCGCAGGCTCTGCGCGGCCAACTCGAGCCAAGCAAGCTGGTGGCGTTCGTCCGCGAAGGAGCAGTGCTGCCACGGGAGAGCGGGGTCAGCGACCGTCCCCTGCAGGGCCAGGTCGTGCCCTTCGAGTCGCCCGACTCGCTGCGAGTCGAGATGGAAGGGCCGAACTGTGGGCGGGTGGCAGGCATGGGAATCCCGGAGGGAGTGACGCTGATCGTCGGAGGGGGCTACCACGGGAAGTCCACGGTGCTTAACGCCATCTCGCGCGGCGCCTACGACCACCTCCCCGGCGACGGGCGGGAGTATGTCGTCGCGCACGAAGATGCCGTGAAGATCCGTGCCGAAGATGGGCGATTCATCGAGAAGGTCGATATCTCGCCCTTCATCAGCAACCTGCCCTTCGGGAGAGACACCACGGCGTTCTCGACGCCGAACGCCTCCGGCTCCACCTCCCAGGCGGCGAACATCATCGAGGCGCTCGAGTCGGGAGCGAAGGTGCTGCTGCTCGACGAAGACACCTCGGCCACCAACTTCATGATCCGCGATGAGCGAATGCAGGCTCTCGTCGCCAAGGAGAAGGAGCCGATCACACCGCTGATCGATACGATTCGTACCCTCTACGAGGAGCGCGGCGTCTCGTCGGTCCTGGTCATGGGTGGATCGGGCGACTACTTCGATGTGGCCGACACCGTGATCATGCTCGACGGCTATCGGCCGCACGACGCGACCGAGGCGGCCCAAGCGATTGCGGAGGAGCACCGCACGGGGAGACGAGTTGAGTTCGCCGGCCATTTCACCGATCGGCGTGCACGGGTTCCGCTCGCGCAGGGCGTGCAGGCGCGCCGCGGCCGCCGCGTAAGGATCAGGGCGCGGGGCGAAGAGGCGATCTCATTCGGCCGTGAGGAGATCGATCTCTCCGCAGTCGAGCACATCGTCGAGCAGTCACAGGTGAGAGCGTGTGGGTGGATCATCCATGAAGCGGCCGACCGGCTCTTCGACGGCAAGCGCGGCCTGCCGGAGATCCTCGACCTGATCGAGCGCGAGCTCGATGGAGAAGGTCTGGAAGCGATGGTGCCGGACCTCGCAGCCGACTACGCCCGGCCGCGGCGCCACGAGCTGGCCGCGGCGCTCAATCGGCTGCGGACACTGCGGGTGGCCCAGCGTTGATTCTCGGGGCGGCGCTCGGGCCCGGCGTTGTCGCCTGGCCGTGGCACACGTTCGGGTGCACGTCGGGCAACTAGTCCGGCACGCCGGTTTCCTTGATCTCGTAGAAGATGGTCGCCGCGGCGGCGTTCAGATCGAGCGTCATCCCCTCTTCGCTCACGGCCGGGGCGCCGAGCGTCGTCCGTGAGCCATCCGGACCGACGGCGTAGACGGCGAGGCCGGCGTTGGCGTTGCGGATCGTCACTTGCCCAGTGATCGGCTCGACGAGGATGGGTCCGCTTCCCGATTCCCGCAGCGTCGTGTGGGTCAGATTGTAGACCATGCCCGTGTTCTCGGCCCTCCCGACGGCCGTGACCAGCAGGTGCGCCGAGGCCGAGATCGGCTCCCCGTCGAGCGAGGTGACCGCGATGGCCGCGAAGTCATTGCTAACGGTGAGCGACACATCTGTCAGATCGATTTGGCCCGCCGCACCGAGGAAGCCGTAGGCGGCCTGCGATCGAGGGCTGTCGATCGTGCCGACGCCCTGCCTCCAATCACGCCTGAGTTGCCCCGTGTCGGATTCGGTATGGGTCGGGCCGGCCGTTCCGGGGAAGTCCGCAGGTGCGACGACGGCCTTCCCACCTGAGGGTGTGCTGAGCGCTGTCACCACTGAGGTCTCTTCGACGAGCGACCGGTAGGAGGGCTGTCCACCCCAGGCAGAGAGCTGCGGCAGGCCGAAGATGTCGCTGTCTGACCACCGGACAGCGGTCGGGGGCACGGAGTGGGCCACATCTCCGCGCCTGAACATGAGCGCCGACGCCGGGAACAGCCCGAACACGGCAGGATCGTTGAAGACGTCGAAGGCCCCGCTTATGCGGTCCACGGGCACATCGCAGTTGTGACGATAGGTATAGGCCAGCACGCCGTCCCACCCCTGGAGCGCGGCGACGGCCGCGGTCGGCAGGCAGCCTTCCGCACGCCACTCGTTGGGCCACGGGTGGCCCCACTCGGAGCACACGTAGGGCATCCCGTGAACCCGGCTCATCGACAGGCAGGCGAAGTTGTTGCCCTGTCCGTTCGGATCGACGTGTACCTGCGCGCGGTTATGCCAGCGCGAGTAGTCGTCATATGGGTGATCCCAGTAGGCATGCGCGTCCATGTAGTCCATAGTGGCCTGGGAGGGGAGATTCGCCCCCCTGACCAGCCACGTGTTGCCCGTGATGGGCACTCGCACGCCGATCCCGCGCAGATAGGAGTACATGTCCGCGTAGTACCGCTGCTGCAGTTCGTCCATGAACTGGAGGACATCCGAACTCCGCTCTCCGACGAGTCGCACCGGCTGGTTCGGGTCGACCGAATGTGCGGCCGCCCATGCCTGCCACATCTGCTCGAGGTTCGTGGCGTATGGCTCGACCGTCACGTCGAAGCTCAGAATGTCGTTCTCGTTCGTGAACTCCATCAGCGCGATGGCCGGATCGTCGGTGTAGGCGAGGCCGGTGTACGGGTTGACGTGCGGCCAGAGGTCGCAGCTGAACTGCTTCTGGAGGGCGATGAGCGTCGGATCGAAGATCGTGTAGGGCTTCGCCGCGTGGTCGAGCTCGTTCGCGTTCATGACCCCGTCGCCTTCGGTGAACTTGCGGTGGACGAGCTGGTCGAGGTAGACGTAAATGCCCTGCTGCTTCAGGCAATACAGGAAGTAGTCGAACCGGTCCAGGGCATCCGCGTCGAAGTGCTGTGTGTCGCCGTGGCTCTCGTCGAAGAAGTTGGGACGACTCCACCCCGCGTCGGCATGGTGAGTTCGCACCATGTTCACGCCGAACTTCGCGATTCGCTCCGCGATCTTCTCCGACTGCTCGTGGGTGGGGAAGTTGGCGCCCGCGCTGACACACACGCCCCAGAACCTGGCCTCGGCCTCATCCTCGAAGACGAACCGGCCGTCTCGGACCGTCAAGAAGCCGTGCGTCCCCGCCGGCTTCTCATTCAGCCATGAAAGGTCGAGCGGCGCGACATCCCACGGCATCACGAACGGAACCCAGCCCGTCGTGTCGGTCCGCGACGTCGCTGTGTTCGGATCGAGTTGGAAGTCCACCGACTCGGAGAAGGCGACGGAGAAGGGGCAGGAGAACTGCGTGCCCGCGGGCACGGGCGAGCCAGAGTAGGCGCCGAGCAGGTTGATCCGCAACTCGAAGTCGTTCCCACCCCACGTTCGATTGTCCTGAAGCTGCACGTTGGCGAAGGACAACGTGATCTCGTACCCGATATCGCCTCCGAGCGCCACCTCAATCCGCGCCACCCCGCTCTGCGAGAGAAGCTGAGTGTCTGCGAGCGTTGCCGGCAGCGGCACCGACTGCAGGACCTGGTTCCCCGAGTCATACGCCGTCACCGTCCGGCCGGCATAGAGATCGCAGGGAAGGTAGAACGACACATAAAGGCTGTTGAATTCCGCGGTGTCATTGATCGTGAAGTCGTACTGCCCCGCGAACACCTGACCGCTCTGCCGCCAGGCCGCCTCTTCGAACGTCGTGTTGGCCGCGGTCGCGGGGATATCCAAGGTCGCCCTTAGCTCCCGCCGTTCGGGAAGCAGCACCGAGTCGACGCGGTCGTACGCATCGGCCTGACTTGTCCCCGCCCACCCGGGTCCGAACGCGCCGCACACGACCCTGGAGAAGGACTGCCTTGCCTTGAGGAACGCGATCTCTCCGGTCTCCTCCGTCGTTACTGTGATCGCCCACGCCGGCGCGCATACGACCAACAGCATCGCCGCTGCAATCAGGAATCTCATCGGCTCGCCTCCTTCCTCTTCGCGTTGGCTGCCAGCCGCTGCCTGAAGTAGTCCCTCGCCCGATGGTAGAGAACATACAGCGGAAACTCCTCAAGGTCGGCGTTTCTATCCCCCGGCCGCTCGTAGTGCTCGCGCTTCGCACGTCGGATCTCGGGCCTCGCCAACTCCTCGAAAAGCTGCTGGAATACCTCCTGCAGGTCTCGGCCCGCCGTCGTGTCGCACGCTTCTCGGTACAGCCACTTGTCGTAGGGAAACGGTCGATTGTCTAGCAGGCAGCAGAGGCGCAGAAGACACCGGAGGCCCTCTGTCATCGTGAGCGTGACCGCCGGTCGGTCGCCCCGGCGGAGCGGGTTGGACGCCCCGCTTTCGGCCGAGATGGCGCTCAGTACGTGGTGACGAACCTTCTCTCTCAACACGTCTTTCGGATAGCTTGAGCACGCCTGGCGCAGCTTCCCATAGCGGCCAGACGGATCGTGGGTCACTAGGCCTCGCTGGTGGATCCACATGGTCACGTCATCATAGACCGCTGCTCGCCGCTCTACCTCCTCGAAAGTGTGAACCCGGTAGTGCCCTTTGATCCCCGGCATCGTCACAAGCGGAAACTCGCGGAACAGCAGCGCCCTTGGGTTCAGAACCTCCACACTCCCCCTCTCCACGGCCGCCGCGTAGCTCTCGTATATCGTGTCATAGGACGACTTGGGAACATAGACCTCGACATCGACGTCGGCGAACTCATCCGTCCTCCCGCGAGCGGCCGACCCCACGACGACGACCGCGGTTTCTGGCCAGTGCGGACGCCAGAAGTCGTGAGCCTCGAAGTGAGCGAGTATCGTCGCCCGCATCTCTGGGGTGATCATAGTGGGGGCCCTCGCCGTCTCGCTTATCGCCCTTGCCTCCGGCGCTTGAGGTGCCGGCCGAACCAATCGATGGTTCGATTGAGTGTATCACATCGGTAGCGCGGCGATGACCAGGCAAAGCCATGGCCGCCCGAGGGGTAGCGAACGAACTCGGCCTCGATGCCCATGCGCTTCATGGTGGCGAAGATGATCTCCGAATGCGAGATCGGCACCCGGGTGTCATCTTCTGCGTGAAGGAGCAGCAGTGGGGCCTCGACCTTGTGCGCGTGGCTCGAGGAGGAGAGGCGGCGGTAGTCCGCCAGCTTCTCCCATGGCGGGCCGCCGATTTCTTGCTCTGACCAGAGCGGCAGGTCGGCGCTGTAGTACATCATCGGCTCGTCGGTGGCCGCGCACTCGGCCACGCCCGCCGAGAAGCGGTCGGTCGTGCCGAGCAGCCATGTCGTCATGAACCCCCCGTAGGACCCGCCCATCACGCCCAGGCACCTGCGGTCAACGTATCCCTTGCGGATGACGTGGTCCATCGCGGCGAGGTAGTCGCGGGAGTCCTCGGCGCCCCAGTTGTTGACCACGGACTTCTGGAACTCGCAGCCGTAGCCGCTCGACCCGCGGCAGTTCGCATAGACCACCACATATCCCTGCGCCGCCAGCGCCTGCTCTTCGAACCGCCAGTTCTGAAAGAAGGCCCAGTAGGGTCCGCCGTGTGTCTTCAGCACGAGAGGATACTTCCGGCCCGCCCGGAACCCCGGCGGCTTGATGACCCAGCCCTGGATCGGCCTTCCGTCGAACGACTTGCACCAGAAGGCTTCGGTGTCACCCAGGCGAATCTGTGCCAGCACCCCGCGGTTCTCCCGCGTGAGCTGTCGCTCGCCGCTGCCGTCCGCATCGCATACGAACACATCTCCCGGCGTCACCGGGTCCGAGTGCACGAACGCAATCGCGCCAGTCTCCTTCGCCACAGAGTAGCCGAGGAGGCAGCGTTCTTTCGGCAAGACGCGCTGCACCTCGCGGTCGAGATTCACCTGCCACAGCGAATCGAATCCCTCGTCCGAGCACTGGAAGTAGATGCGCCGCCCGTCGGGCGACCACTGCGGCGGGTGCGGGAGCCGATCCAGAGACTCCGTCAGGCACCGCGCCTCTCCGCCGCGGGCCGGCTGCGCCCACAGCTGCGTCTCCAGCCACGGGATATGGTAGCTCCGCGCGCCGAGGTAGCTGATCCACTTGCCGTCCGGAGACCACGTCGGCGAACCGGCCCCGCCTTCGAGCCTGCTGAGTCGCCGCGGCCGGCCGCCGCGGGCCGGAACGATCCACACGTCTGCGACCAGGTCCCAGTCGGGATCCCGAGCGCGGTTGGAGGAGAAGGCAATGTGCTTGCCGTCGGGAGACCAGGTGATCTGCAGATCATCGCAGTCCCCATCCGTTATCCTCCGCGGCTTGCCCCCATTCGCGGACACCACATAGATGTGCCGGCGTTCGTCCTTCGGCGGGAAGTCCGAGGATCGATAGCGGATCCGGTCGATCGCTTTGACATCTGTCGCGTAGATGCGGCCCTTCTTGGCCTCGAACTTCGGGCGCTTCTCCCAGCCTTCGTCATCCTGTGGCTTCGGCTCCCGCGCCAGAAAAGCGATCTGCTTGCCGTTGGGAGACCAGACGGGTGCTGAAAGGCCTTGCCTGAGGCTCGTCAGTCGGCGGGCCTCCCCCCCGCCGACTGAGATGGTCCACAGCTGGCTCTTCGCCTTATCATCGTCTTTCTCGGGTGCGAGGAAGGCAATGCCCTTGCCGTCAGGCGACCACCGAGGAGAGCTGTCCCGGTGGAAGCGGTTCGTGAGCTGAACGCGCTTGCGGCCCTTCGTGGCGATGAGCCATATGTCGGACAGGTCGCGGTCCTTGCCTCGCTCTGGCTTCGAGATCACACACGCGACCCATTTCCCGTCGGGGGAGATCTGGGGATCGGAGATGGTCCGCAGGCGATAGAGGTCCTCCGGCCGGACCGGTCGTCTCGAGCGGGGCATCTGCTCCTCCTAAGACGGAAACAGTGGCTGCGGCTGCGCCGCAGCCGGCTCAGCCTTTCGACCTCAGCGGCCGGGCGCCTCCCCTTGCTGGGCGACGACGGCCATGAACATGGTCATGTACTCGGGCAGGTAGCCGAAGTAAACGCTCGTCACGAGCGGCCCGTCCCGCACCGCTTTCTCGCAAACGTAAGTGGCGCCCGCGTTTTCCACATCAATGGCCATGTCGTCGGGACAAGCGATCTTACGGCCCCTCACGACGCCGGCCGAGATGAGTATCCAGGGCGCGTGGCATATCGCGCCGACCACCTTCTCTCTCTCCACCATATCCCTCACGAGGCGACACGCGTGCTCCCGCGCCCGCAGCTCCAGCGGGCCGAAGATGCCGCCCGGCAGGTGGAGTGCATCGAGGCCGTCCGGGGAGAGGTCAGAGATCGCGGCCTCGGTGGTGAACTCCAGCCCATCCTTCCCGTGCCTCCCCTCCCCCAGCAGTACCGCGCCGGCCTCCGGCCCTGCCACCACGACATCGGCGCCAGCCTCCTTCAGCCGGTAGTACGGGTACAGCAGCTCGTGCTCGTGGTATCCCGTCGCAATGAGTATTCCGATTCGCTTGCCAGGTAGCTCCATGCCCAGGCCCTCCGCGCTCGTCGCACGCTCACTTCGCGCGACTCTCCGAATTCCGCACTCTACTTCGCCGCTTGCCTGCCAATCCCACCGTCCCGGCCGAGTTCCCGCCCTCCAGAAGACCTTCCGAGCAGGAGACCGGGCGGCCCTGTCGGAAACTGCCCGGCACGCTGCGTCTGTTCAACTCAGTGCGATGCGTGACCGCGTGTGGCCGCCGCCTCAGCGCGGCCTCGTCCGGCTATTGCCTGTTCGTTGCTTTGTCAAGGGATTGGTGGGAGAGCGACAGCTCAAACATGACACAGAAGGCGTCATCCCGAGAGCGACTGCTGGCTGCCATCGACGGTGATCCGGGCGCGCCCGTCCCGTGCTGCTTCATGATCTTCCGAGCGTTGCGCCAGCAGTGCCGAGACGAGTATGAGTTCGCGCAGCGCCAGCTCGACATGGGGCTCGACGTCCGCGTGCAGCTCGACGACTTTCCCGTTCGGTTCTCTCCGGAGGTGGAGATTCGCGAGTGCCTGGAGGGCGGTCTTGACGGCGGCCCGGCTCTTGTGCACCGGATCTACTCCACGCCAGCAGGCGAACTGACCGCTACGGTGAGGCAGGCGGAGGACTGGCCTTACGGGGCTCGGCTTCCGATCTTCGATGACTACGTCACACCCCGCGCCGTCAAGGTACCTGTGACAGGCCCCGGCGACTTGGCGGCGCTCCGATACCTTCTCGTTCCGCCCACTGACGACGAGATGGCGGCCTTTCGAACAGAGGCGCGGGCGCGGCGCGAGTTCGCCCAGCAGCACAGCCTCCTCCTCGCGGCCGGGTGGAAGTCACACCGCACTGTGCCGGGGGAAGACGTCGGGCTGATTGGGACCAACGGTGGGACGGGCACAGTTGTCGACGCCCTCATGTGGCTTTGCGGCGGCACCGCGCCTCTGCTATGGGCCTACGACGAGCCGCAGTTCCTCGCCGCCCTCATCGGCGCCATCGAAGAGTGGAATCTCGCCCGGCTCGAGATACAGCTCGAGGCCGGTGTCGATCTCGTCCTCCGCCGCGCCTGGTACGAGGGAACTGACTTCTGGTCGCCATCGTTGTATCGGCAGTTCATCTTGCCAGGGCTCTGTCGGGAGGTCGTGCTTGCTCACCAATATGGCGCTCGCTATGGCTACATCATCACCACCGGGATGATTCACATCGCGGAGGCGCTCATCGAATCCGGCATCGACGTCATCGTCGGCATTGATCCGGGCGAGGGAAAAGACACGACCCTCGAGACAGTTCGTGAGTCCTTCGGAGGCAAGGTGGCGCTGTGGGGCGGAGTTAGTGGGCCATTGACAGTGGAGCAGGGATCGCCGGATGAAGTGAAACGGGCTGTGGAGGAGGCCGTCGGCGAGCTGGCCCCGACAGGGCGCTTCATCCTGTGTCCGGTGGACAACGTGCGCGCCGATACGCCGCGATCGTGGCGCAACCTCAAGGCCTTCTTGGAGACATGGCAAGCCATCGCTGGCTAGTGCCCCCGGCACCCTGAACGCCGCGCTCCTGACTCTCTCCCCCCCGTCTTGGCTCCGCGGATGGCTTCTGCATTTGCCTATGCCGAAAACGGCCAATGTGCTTGACAGGGACCTCACGCCGCCCTACTATGAGGCGCCGTGGGAGGGACGTGGAATTGGGCCAGACGATCGCCGTGGTCAACCAGAAGGGCGGGGTGGGCAAGACCACGACCGCGATCAACCTCGGCGCCTCTCTGGCCGCGCTGGGCAGGCGAGTACTCCTTGTGGATATGGATCCGCAGGGCAACGCCACGACTGGCCTCGGTGTGGACAAATCCGCACTCGCCCGCACCGTCTACGATTGCCTCCAGGACGGGTCCTCGCTTCTCACGGTGGCTGTGGATACGGCCGTGGACAAGCTGTCGATAGCGCCGGCGAACGTCGACCTATCCGGCGCCGAGGTAGAGCTCGTCAGCGTGCTCGCACGCGAGACCCGACTGAAGGCGGCCCTCGATGGCACGGAGGACGAGTTCGACTACATCCTCGTGGACGGCCCGCCTTCGCTGGGCCTTCTCACTGTGAACTCGCTGACCGCGGCCGATTGCGTTCTCATACCGATCCAGTGTGAGTACTACGCGCTCGATGGGCTGGGCCAGCTCCGGAGCACTCTGGATCTCGTGCGGCAGATGCTCAACCCGGCCCTCGGCACGCTCGGCGTCATCCTCACAATGTATGACGCGAGGACCCGCCTCTCCGCGGAGGTCGCCGACGAGGTCAGAGCGCACTTCCCGGGGCACGTCTTCAGGACCATCATCCCGCGGAGTGTCAGGCTTTCGGAGGCGCCCATCTACGGAAAGCCAGTCATCGACTACGCGCCGGGAAGCCGCGGGGCAGAGGCCTACATGGAATTAGCGAAGGAGGTGATCGAACTTGCAGAGGCGCAGGGGAATCAGGTCGCTCATACCCACGGGCACGCTGGCGGACTCGGAGGAGCTGATCCAGGAGCTTCCGGTGGACCGCCTCGTGCCGAGCCCGTTCCAGCCCCGGAGGTCGGTCAACGAGGAGGCGCTGCAGGAACTGATCGAGTCGGTGAAGACTCACGGTATCCTGCAGCCGCTGGTTGCCCGGAGAGCGGGGAGCGAGTTCCAGCTGGTGGTAGGAGAGAGGAGGCTCCAGGCGGCGAGGCGAGCGGGCCTCGAGAAGGTGCCGGTGATCCTGAGGGAGGCGACGGACCGCGAGATGCTGGAACTGGCTCTGGTGGAGAACCTCCAGAGGGAAGACATCAACGCGATGGAGGCGGCGGAGGGCTACCGGCGTCTGATGGACGAGTTCGAGCTCACCCAGGAGGAGCTGGGAGAGAGGGTGGGCAAGAGCCGGCCGGCGGTGGCCAACACCCTCCGGCTGCTGAGGCTGCCGGAGGTAGTGCAGGATAGCCTCCGACGCCGTGAGATAGATGAGGGGCACGGCAAAGCCCTGGCCGGGCTCGAGCAGGAGCGCCTGGTGCTGCGGCTGTGGCGCCGTGTCGTCCGCCGCGGCCTATCAGTCAGAGAGACGGAGGCAGCCGCCGCCAAGCTGGCGGGGCGAGGTGTTCCACGTGGAACACGCCCTGCCGGGCCGGCCCTCGACCCGAACCTGAGGGCTGTGCAGGACCAGCTGACCGAGAAGCTGGGCGCGCGCACTCGCCTCAGGCCTCGTGTCCGAGGTGGCGGCGGCATCATCGAGATCGACTACGCCGACGCAGAGGACCTCCATAGGATCTTCACCGCGATGGTGGAGTGACGGCTGCACATGCGTGCGGCCGAGTCGCCTGCCCGCTGTGATTCTCACAGCGCAACCGCTTTCCGGAGGTGAGGAGAGATGCACCGTCTCACGCCCCACACGGTAGTCCTCGTGGTTCTGCTGGCCTGCGCCGCGGTAGTGGCATGCCTCCTGGGGTCGGCCGCGACCAGTCCCGCCGATGCGGCCAGCGCAGGCATCCGGTACCAGATAGAGGCCGACGGCGGCAACGCGTGGATGGTGGATTCTGCCACCGGCCGCGTCTGGTTCTGCGATGAGGGGGCCTGTCGCGAGCTGCCGGTCACCGGCCTCCATCCGCGCCCCTCACGCTGAGAGGTGGCAGCTGAACCGCTGGACCGTCCCTGGAAGGAATGACGGGCCCGCACAGAGGCCGCCACTCAGCCCCTGATCGACGAGGAGCTCCAGGCCGGCAAGGCCGCTGACGGCCGCCCATGTGCCGGGGCGGCGCACGCGGTGGCGGCCGCTTTCCCGGCGCGTTGCCTGTGGACATCAGGTGCCTCATCCGTGGCCGCGCCGACGGCCGGTCCAGCCCGCGGTCACATATCGAAATCAGGCCCTACTCTTCTCTCACTTTTTCTCGATGAACTATTGACAAAAGAGAGCGCTCATGATAGTATCTGTCCATGAGCGCATTGCCCACCGTCAGCCGTTGTCCGAGTTGTGCGGAGATGCTCGAGACGCGGGAGCTCGCCTGCCCGCACTGTGACATCGCCGTCAGAGGCCACTTCGAGAGATGCGAGTTCTGCGCCCTGCCCGAGGAGCAGCTCGCGTTCCTGCGCCTGTTCATATCGCGCCGCGGCAATCTCCGGGAACTCGAAAGGGAACTGGGCGTCTCCTACCCCACTGTCCGAGCGCGATTCGACGACCTCCTCCGGGCTCTTGGCTATCCCGTGAGTCAGCCCTCGGTGCGTGATCGCCAGGAGCGGCGTCGGCAGGTGCTCGAGGATCTGAAGGCCGGCCGGCTCACGCCGGAGGAGGCCACGCGGGCCTTGCGGGAGTAGGCCAGAGGAGAGACCGATGGAACAGGAAGCTATCGACATTCTCAATATGGTGAGAGAGGGAAAGGTCACACCTGAACAGGGCGCCCAATTGCTAGAGGCGCTCAAGAGCCAACCATCTGCCGTCGCGGCAGGCGGCGACAGGCCGCGCTTCGTTCGCGTAAAGGTGAACGTCGCGAAGGAAGATCACGAGAAGGTGGCGGTGAATATGAACCTCCCGATCGCGATGGCCGATCTGGCGCTGAAGGTCCTTCAGGAGGCGAAGATCACGAAGGACGGCGAGACGATTCAGTTCGGGGACTACCTGAAGGACCTCCAAGGCATGGACATCGCCACCATCCTTCAGATGGTGAAGGAGGGGGCAGAGGGCAAGCTCGTCGACGTCGACGTGGACGGCGACGATGGCGAGAAGGTCAGAGTCGAGGTGGTAGTCGATTAGGCGGGCAAGCGTCCTGGTGATCCTCAGCGTCCGGCACCCGCGGCTGCCACTCGGCGTGCTGTGGGTGCCGATGTTGTCCTTCGTGGTGTACCTGGCGGCGTGGGGCGCACGCCTTGCGATACGCTTCGCTCCAAGACACGGGTTGGGCGACAAGATCCCGATGGAGCCTGAGCGCCTGGGGTGGCTCATGACGCGGGCAGCGGAGGAGCTTCTGTGCTCCGGGAGCTACACGCTCGTAGAGGTGACGGCACCTCAGCAGGAAGTGAGCGTCCGGATCAGGATCGTGTGAGCCGCCGGCGACCCTGGCGCCGCGGCAGTCCTGCAATTCGTGCCAAGTCTATCAGGCCTTACCTCGCGTGTTGCCAAGAAAGCCAACGCTCTCTGGAATGCATATTGGAGGGTATTCCTCCAAGGAGGTAAGCAACGAGACTGAGAAGGCCGTTTGGGTGGAGACGTGGGGGGAAGGGGACGAGACGTTCGGTGCCAGTGGCCGCAGTCGGCGGGGGAGGCGGGGGCGCAAAGGGCGCCGAGACTGGAGGGGCACGCGTGCCGGGTTGTGCAGATTTGGCGGAGAGAGTGGAGGAGCTGCTCGGGCGTGTGCAGGGCGACTTGGACGCGCAGCCGATCCTCGAACAGATCATCGACCTCATCGCTCAGGTATCCGAGTGCGAGTCGGTGGGCATCCGCTGGAAGGCGGGCGAAGACTATCCGTACTTTGTAACGAGGGGGTTCGGCAGGGAGTTCATCGTGCGGGAGGGGCCGCTGTGTGCGCGCGATGCGGCGGGGCTCATCCTGCGACACCCCGATGGATCGGCCCAGCTCGCCTGCATGTGCGGAGCGGTGGCGCAGGGGAACGTGAACCCAAGGCTGCCGATTTTCACACACGGAGGCAGCTTCTGGACCAATGGGACCACCGGGCTCCTGCGCGAGGCGCCGCCGAGCGACAGCGCGAAGATCAAGACGCGGAACTACTGCAACGAGGCCGGGTATGAGTCGGTAGCGCTGATCCCGCTGAGGGCCGGCGACGAAACCATGGGCATCCTGCAGCTCAACAGCCGCATGTCGGGACGCTTCACGGCGGAGCTGATCGAGGAGTACGAGACGCTGGCGCGGCGGATCGGCGAGGCCGTCGCCCGCGTCATGCGGGAGCAGCTGGGGCAGGTTTGACTTAGCCTAGAGGGGGCGCTTGGCCGGGATGCCGGGGCGGCGGGGATAGCGGTCAGGAGTCACTCCTACCTTCTCGATAAGGAGTAGGATGCGCTTTCCCATAGATTGAGGAAGTGAAAGGTCCTTAGTGCTCGCGATGCGACCGCGGAGCTCGGAGAGCGCGCGGTCGCTTCTCTCTATATCCTGCAGTGCTTGGGGCCCTCTCATCGCGAGGCAGTGGCCGCCGACCCGGGCTAAGGGGAGAGCATACTCGAGGGACACCGGGAGAGGGGCGACCGCGCGGGTGAGCACCAGGTCGCAGCGCTCGCGGTGGGCCGGGTCGCGGCCGACGCGCTCGGCGCGTTCTGGAAGCGCTGTTGAGTTGTCCAGATGGAGCGCGTTGATTGCCTCCTCCAGGAAGTAGGCCCGCTTCTGGTTGGACTCGATGAGCGTGTAGCCGGCGCCCGGGCGAGCCACGGCGAGCACAAGGCCGGGGAATCCCCCGCCCGAACCGATGTCGGCGACGCGCTCACCGGCTTCGATGTCTCGCAAGAGGAGACAGGAGAGAGAGTCAAGAAAGTGCTTGATCGCAATGCCGGAAGGATCGGTGAGGGAGGTCAGGTCGGCCTCCGGTCGGCGGGCGAGGAGCAGCGTGAAGTGGGCGGAGTAGGCGTCGAGCATGGCATCGGTGATGTCCAGGCCAAGCTCGGCCGCGCCACCGGCGAGGGCCTCTCGGAAGTCGGCGAGGTCATCGCCCGTCATGGCCGATGGGTACGACAGAGAGAGGGACTGGACCTGCGAGCGTCCAGGGTCGGCCGACATTGAGAGGCAGCGCCCGCATGTGAGAGGGTGGGCGTGGATCCCCCCCGAACCCTGGCTGCGTACCTTGCGCGACTGCGGGGGCCGCGCGTGTCTGCTGAGGGAGTCCTAGTGTCGAACGAGAGTGATGCGCCTCGGATCCTAGGGGTCGGGATCGCCTGTCTCGACTTCGTTTTCGTGGCGGACAGAGCGCAGTCAGGCGGCCAGTCGCCGGCGCACGATCACGTGGTCGAGGGCGGGGGTCTTGTGGCGACGGCGCTAGTGACTGCCGCTCGTCTTGGCGCACGCGCTGAGATAGTGACATGGCTGGGCGATGACCGGGCGGGGCGGGAGGTGCTCGACGGCCTGCGAGGCGAGGAAGTGGACGTAACGAGAGCGCACATCATCGCCGGGGCCCGCACGCCCGTGAGCTTCATCCACGTCGAGCCGGGCACGGGGGAGCGCACTATCTACCACCGCCGCGGCGTCGGCCTGCCAGCCGATGGGGAGGTGGACTTCGCAGATGCTCCTCCTGCCTGTGACGTGGTGCTGGTAGACGGCGTCTGGCCGCGAGCGAGTAGGGCTGTGGCCGCGGTCGCCCGGCGGGAGCGAGTCCCCGTAGTGGGCGACTTCTGCCCGGACGAAGCGCGTGAGGATCTGGCGAAGATGGTCGACGCGCTCATCGTGCCCCGCCCCTGTGCCCAGAAGCTGTGGCCCGCCAGGTCATGGGAGCAGCGACTTCGCGCCTTGACGGATCTCAGGCCGGCCTTCGCGGCGATCACGGCCGGCGAACAGGGATGCTACTACGTGGACGGGGCCGAGATCAGGCACTGCCCCGCCTTCGCAGTCGACGTGGTCGACACGACGGGGGCCGGCGACGTGTTCCACGGCGCATTCGCCTTTGCGCTCGCCAATCGGTGGCCTGCGGCGAGGTCAGTCGAGTTCGCCTCCGCGGCGGCGGCGTTGAGCTGCCGCGAACTAGGGGGGCGCAAGGGCATCCCAACGCTGGAGGAGACACTGGGCTTCTTGAGAGCCCGCGGGACCGAGGACTGGGCGTCCTGATGGCCATTGGGAGGAGCAGTTGTGAGAGAAGAGGTCGGGGATAGGTCGTCCGGGGAGCCGGGTCGGTCGCCGGGGCACCATCGCAGTGAAGGCTCGGCGGGGCGCAAGCGCGTCGTCTTCGTCGGCGCCTCCTATAAGTTCGTGCACCGAGTCGTGCGCGACATGCTGCTGGTCGGCGGATTCGATGACTGCGAGCTTGTGCTCCATGACATCGCGGAGAAGCCACTCAAGATCGTCGGCGATTTGCTGGAGAAGATGATCCGACAGAAGGACTCGCGGATGACCGTGATGAGGACCCTCGACCGACCGGAGGCACTGCAGGGAGCCGATGCCATCATCCTTTCCATCACCACCGGCGGCCGGGAGGCCGACTTCCGGTCGTTCGAGGTCTGCGCGAAGTACGGCCTCCCGGTCGGGGTGGGAGACACGCTCGGACCGCCGGCTTTGGCGCGCAACCTCCGGTCGATTCCGGTCGTAGTCCACATAGCCAGGGATGTCGAGAGGCTGGCCCCGGAGGCCGTCATCCTGAACTTCACCAATCCGATGTCTGCCATCACGGGAGCGATGGCGAGAGAGAGCGGACTCCCTGTGTGGGGTCTATGCCACTCCGGCGACGAGTTGTTCGAGTACTTCGCACGCGTCTTCGGTGTCGCTAAGTCGGCCCTCGCCATCGAGCTGGCCGGGGTGAACCATCAGTCGTTCGTCACCAAGCTCACCATCGACGGAACGGACCGAACCGCCGACATCCTCGACGCCACCCTCGCCTCGGAGGCGAAGCTGGAAGACACCATTCTCGAGACCAGGCGCGAGGAGGTGCGGCTCCAGCAAGACATCTTCCGGATCCTCGGATGCTGGCCCTCCACCGGAGACACGCATCTGGCCGAGTTCTATGAGTACTTCCTCACACCACGGCGGCGCGAGCAGCTCGGCTTGCGCGTCCGGACCATGATCCCCGGGCGAGAGCCGCTCGGCCCGGTCCAGCCGCTGGAGATCATCATGCAGTGGGCCTATGGCGACGGCCCGGTCGGCGACATGGACTTCATGACGAACGAGCACGCGCACGAGCTCCTCTGGTCGGCCTTCACCGGGGAGCCGTACACGCGGGCGATCAACATCCTCAACGAAGGCGAGTACGTCAAGGGGCTGCCCCGGGAGGCATGCGTCGAGGTGGTCGCGACGGCAGCCGGAAAGAACGTCACGGCGGATCAAGTGGCGCTGCCGCCCGCGGCGCATTCGCTGGTGCAGCGATGGGTGACGATCCACGAGCTCTCGATCAAAGCCGCGCTGGAATGCGACCGGCAGGCGGCCAAGCAGGCGCTGTTCCTGGACCCACACGTCACGGACATGTACGACATCGAGCCCATGCTGGATGACTTCCTGACTGCGCTGAGGCCCTGGCTGCCGAAGGGCTGGTACGAGTGAACGGAGGAGTAGGACGGTGATTGAGGATCGGGATTGTGACTGGCGGAGGCAGTTCGCGCCCGGCGAGGTGGTCCAGCGGGTGCGGCCCAAGGAGAGCTTCGCCTATCTCGGCAATCCCCACAAGGGGACGACCACATTCCAGCGGTTCAACGGCGATCCGCTCTACCCGGGGACGCGCTGGGATGATCGCGGCGCGCCGACCGAGTTCGATCCGTTCGATGGGAATCTCAAGAACGAGCGCTACCCCCAGACGACTATCGCCTACTACCGGTGGCTGTGGTCGGTGATCGAGCCCCAGAAAGACACCTTCCGCTGGGAGATCATCGACGGCGCGCTGGAGGCCGCTCGGGTGCGGGGCCAGACGCTTCAGGTGCGGCTGATGCCGTACGCGTCAGATGACCTGCCGGAGTGGTTCTGGGAGGCGGGAGGCGTCCGGCAGAGGAAGGCCACCACCTACGGCTTCCGGGAGCCGGACATCAACCATCCGCTCTACATCGAGCACTGGGGCGATCTGATCCGCACCTTCGGCCAGCGCTACGACGGGCATCCCGACCTGGAGAGCTTCGACATCGCCTATGGCGGGCCGTGGGGAGAGATGGGTGGGAACGCCGGGAAGGCCGCCGCCGCCAAGCTGGTCGACGCCTACCTGCGGAGCTTCCGCAAGACCCAACTGGTCTCGATGCTGGGAACCCACGGCTGCGCTTACGCCGCCATGAAGAGCAACCGAAGGATCGGCTGGCGGGCCGACTGCTTCGGAGATGTTCGCACGGAGGGCCGGGGGCAAGTCCCCGAGGGGCTGTGCTGGAACCACATGTACGACGCCTATCCCCGCGAGGTGACGGGGAATGGCGTGCAGGACGCGTGGCGCACAGCGCCGGTGACCATGGAAACCTGCTGGACCGTCGGCCACTGGCATGAGAAGGGATGGGACATCGATTGGATCCTGGAGCAGGGATACAAGTATCACATCTCCGTGTTCATGCCGAAGTCGAGCTACATCCCAGAGGAGTGGATGCCCAGGATCGACGAGTTCAACCGGCGGATGGGCTATCGCCTTGTGCTCAGACAGATGCTGTTGCCGCTGGAAGTGAAGCCGCGGCAGCGCTTCAAGGTAGAGGTCTTCGTCGACAACGTGGGCGTCGCTCCCATCTACCGACCCTACCGCTTCGCCTATCGCTTCCGGCAGAACGGCCGGGAGGAGGTCGTGCACTCGAGGAAGGACATCCGGAAGTGGATGCCAGACCACACGTGGTTCTCGGAGCGAATCACGGCACCGGAGTGGCTCAGGCCAGGCTCGGCCAAGTTCGACCTCGGAATCGTGGACCCGGATACCGACGAGCCGCGGGTGAAGCTAGCCATCGAGCAGATCAGGGATGACGGCTGGCACCCGATGGCTCTCGTAGACGTCGTGTGAACAGCCTCCCGAGCAGCGGGCGAGGCGCGCGCTCAGCAGTGCGGGGGCCGCCTGCGTCCGTCAGCCTCGCAACGCCCAGCGGAGTATCTCGGTTATCCGCGGCGGCTTGCCCTGCATGAGGATGCCGACGCGGAAGATGCGGCCGGCCGTCCACACCGAGAGCGCCGTAAACAGAACAACTCCAACCAGACCCGCCCACGGCTGCCAGGCCGGGATGGTCACCGGGGAGGCGATCCGGATGAGCATGATCATCGGAGTGTAGATCGGTATCAGCGAGAGCCATGTGGCCAGGCCGCCGACTGGCTCCTTCACGACGGGGACCCAGACGAACATGGGGAGCGCGATCAGGAACCACATAGGCATCATCAGGGACTGGGATTCCTTTGGGTCAGTGCAGGCCGACCCCAGTGCGAGGGCGATCGCGCCGAACATGAAGAGCGCGCCGAGCCCGTACACGGCGAACCATGGCAGCGCGCCATAGGGGACGAGATTCGACGCCTCCACCTGCCGGGCGACGAACACCCCGGCCAGCATGTAGATCGACACCATGGTGAGTGAGACGCCGATGGCCCCCAGGAGCTTGCCCGTCATGAGCTGCGTCGGCCGGACCGAGCCAAGGAGCACCTCCGCGATCCGCTGGCCCTTCTCCTCCATGATGGCGGTGACCAATGTGCCGACCGCCGCCATGATGAGGATGAACATCAGCATCATCATGGCGTAGGGCATAAGCAAGACTGCAGCCGTGTTGTCCTGTTCCCCCCCGCGCACCTCTCCGGTTTCCTCGTCGACGCTGAGCAGACCGAGCCCCTCGACCGACATCCACCGTGTGAGGCGCTCGACCGTCTCTATGTCTACGTCAGCCTCGGCCACTCGCAGGCTGCGGATACGGTCGTTGATCGGGGATGTGAGCCAGTGGCGCGTGTCGTCGAAGGCAGGATTCTCGGAGTAGTAGGCGATGCGGGATGCGTCGCCATCGTCTCCGGGAGCGAGGACATCTCGCCCGATCTCGAGGAAGGCGAACAGCTCGCCGGCCCGCACCTTGTCCGAAAGCTCGACCCGCTGGGCCTCCATCTCAGTTGCTCTCGGCCCCACGATCTCCATGAGGTAGGCGGGCCTCACCTTCTTGCCCGTCTCCTGGTCATGGATCTCGGACTCGTTGCGCCGCTCTGCGGCCTCGATGAGCGCGGGGGCAACGACGCCTGTGTGGTCGACCACCGCAATCCGCCGGTCGGTGGTATCGACTCGACCTTCCGTGAACTTCATGACGATGAACACGCCGCCGAACATGATGGGTACGAACAGGAGGCCGATCAGGAAGCCTTTGGTTCGAACCGCCGCGTTGTAGTCGCGGACGGCGACGAGCAGAGCCTTACGCATCGCTCGCCTCCTCTGCCTCCGGCCCGGCAATGCGCACGAAGATGTCATGGAGGGAGGGCCGGCCCAACTCGAAATGAGTCACCCGGGCGCTCGACATGATCGCGCCCAGCACCTCCTGCGAGTTCGCGCCCGATTGTAGCCGAAGCTCCTGGAGCTGGCCGCGATCGGTGATCCGTTCGACGCCGGGAATGCCCTGGAGACGTGTCGCATCCCCCTCGATGCGGACCCGGACGGTGTCGGTCCCGTACCGGTCCTGGACATCGGCGAGCGTTCCGTCGAGCACCTTCTGCCCCTGGAAGATCATGAAGACGAAGTCGCACATGGCCTCGGCGGTGCTCATATCGTGGGTGCTGAAGATGACGGTCGAGCCAGCGGCGCGAAGCTCGAGGACCGCCTCCTGCAGCACATCCAGGTTGACGGGGTCCAGCCCGGTGAAGGGCTCGTCGAGGATGACCAGCTCGGGCCGGTGCGCGATGGCGGCGATGAACTGCACCTTCTGGCTCATCCCCTTGCTCAGGGCCTCGACGCGCTTGTCCGCCCAGTCGGCCAGGTCGAGCCGCTCGAGCCAGCGGTCCACGTCGCCGCTCACGTTGTCGCCATTCTTCAGTCGTCCATAGAAGCGGAGCACATCCCGCACCTTCATCTTCCGATAGAGCCCCCGCTCCTCGGGCAGGTATCCGACGCGGTCCATCGCTGCCTCGTGGTGCTCTTGCCCGAGCACGCGGATCGAGCCGGAATCGGGATAGAAGATGCTCATGATCATGCGCAGCGTCGTCGTCTTCCCCGACCCGTTCGGACCGATGAACCCGTAGACGCTCCCCGCCGGAACGTCCAAGCTGAGATCGTCGACCGCGGTCACGGCGCCGAAGCGCTTCGTGATGTTCCTTATCTCAACAGCGTTCACATCCACAGACCTTCCTCGGAGCACATCAGCGGGGGCCCACTCGCTGGTCGGTTCGACCTCTGGACACCTTCCCGGTCTGTAGGCGTTGCACCTCCCGTGCCGCCCTTCCCCGGCGAGGTCGGGCCCAGGCGACTCGCCGACGACTGCGGTCAGTCTGGAGGGAGGCGGCCACTCGCTGCCCCTCCTGCGCGCACCTCTCCGCTTCCGACTCCAGCCGGCGCGCCACCTCCCAGGCCAGCTCGGCGCGCAGCCAGACAGCCTCCAGGCTGCCAGGCACTGGCTCTGCATCGGCGGCGCGAGGGCAGCCATTGGCCCGGCGGTCCGCGGGCCTGTCAGTTGGCGTTATCTCACTGTGACTCGTGGTCGCTGGCATCTACTCTGCGTCCTCTCATCCCCTCACGTCTCGACGATAGGCGCTGGCGACGAGCCGTGTCACCCCGGGATGTTGTCGAGTGCCGCTTGCATGCTCTCTCGATAGCGCTCAAAGGCTGCCCGGCCCCCCTCTGTCAGCCGCACCATCGTGTGGGGCTTCTTCCCCTTGAAAGACTTCTCGACGTGGACGTAGCCGGCATCCTCCAACTTCGAAATGTGAGACGACAGGTTCCCCCAGGTCAAGTTGGTCTGTCGCTGGAGGAAGAGGAAGTCGGCCGCCTCCACCACATAGAGGTGCGCCATGATGAGGAACCGGGCCGGCTCGTGGATGAGCCGGTCGATGTCGGTGATGGGTTCCTTGCCGCGGTCCCTAGTCCCGCTCATTGAGGGCCTCCGAAGCGGGCTCGGGGTATCGCCGCCGAAGGAGGACCAGCTGTCCGCTGCCGATGGTGATGAGGATGGCGCCCAGGGCGGCGAGCTGGTAGGATTCAGCACAGCAGACCCCAAGCCGAGCCAGCATGGCCCCGCCGCCGCCGCTGAGGAGGAAGACCGGGGCGAGGGCGCAGGCGATCTTCGATCTGCTGGCCACTGCGATGACGAGGGCGGCGACGGCGAGGACGGCCCCCCAGTAGATCGGTCCGGCGAAGCTGATGTTGAGCCTCTCCAGGAACATGGCCCCGACGAAGACCGAGATGACCGCCCCGATCGCGAGGACGATAGTCAGAGGGTTCTGCTTGGTGGGGAGCTTCGCGTAGCCGAGACGGGGGTAGATGAGGCGGCGGCGGAGGCTCTCCGCGAGCCAGGCCCAGACGCCAACGGCGAAGGTCGTGGCCCAGGCCTGGCGGTGGTCGTAGAAGAACACCGCCAGGAAGATCAGCGAGAGACCGGCGACGATGAGGGTAATCCCGTCGTTGTGATAGCGGGCGCGTACACTACGCTCGATCTCTTTCAGGTTGACGTGTTCAGCCATGATTCGGTGACCCCCCTTGCGCTACGCGCTGCTCTGGTTGTCGGCGTAGCCGGGATGCGAACGCAGGAATCGGATGAGCATGACGGCTCCGGCGAGTGCAGAGAGAGCACCCAGGCAGATCAGGTAGGCGGCGATGTTGTCCATTCTGGCGGGCAGCCGCGGCGACCCCGCGGCGAAGCCGCCCCCCAGGGCGACGAGGGCGAAGATGAGGTAGCGGACGCGCCCGGACTTGGAGTAGAGATGCCAGCATGCGCCGATGAGGCAGAGACCGATCCAGACCGGCAACCATCGGTACCACTCAGCAGTGGTAAGTCGGCCAAGGAGCGTAAGGGCGACGGCGACCAGCACGCCGGTGGCGAGAATGTAGAGGAGGATGCCCGCCACAAGTGGCGCGGGCTTCTCGTCGCGCAGGACAACCTCGCCGAGCCGCGGGTAGGTGAGGCGACGCTTGAGCTTCTCGCTCGACCGGCGGAACAGGAACAGCATCATCCCACAGAAGCAGAGCAAGACAGTCCCCGCGGCCGGGTCGGCGATCACGAGGCCCCACATGATCAGCAGGAGCCCCGCCAGTATTTCCAGGATCCCGTCCTGGAGGGAATCCCGGTAGACTTTCTGCTCGAGTTGTTTGAGATCAATGTGTTGGGAAGGCATAGCAGCGGTCCTTTCTGGTCGGCGAGCTAGGAGGTCTCGTTTGCGCGTGCCTCTGAAGGAAGTGAGTGGTCACGCAAGAACCTGACAAGGACAACGACGCCGGCAAGCACAAAGAAGAGGCCCATGCCAAGCAGATAGACGGCGAGTCGGTCCTCAGGCGACCTCAGGTTGAGCAGAGATGCGAGGAGGCCTGTTCCGGCCGCGAGCACGGCGAAGACGCTGTAGCGCACACTCCCCGACTTGGCGTGGGCATGCGCGAGGGCGCCGACGAGCATCATGCCGACGAACAACGGGAGCCATTTCCACCAGACCGCGGAGTCGTGGCGGCCTCCGAAGATGGCGAGGGCGATCACCATGGCGGCAGCGACGATGAAGATGAAGGAGAGAACGCCGGGCAGGACTGCTCGCGCCGGCTCGGGACGCAGCTTGACCTGGCCCACGCGGGGATAGGTGAGGCGGGCCCGTATGAGCTCCCAGCCGCGGGGTTGGACTATGAGCAGTGCTACGACCAGCGCCGCGCTGGCCGGACCGCGGAAGGCGACGAACGCGGCCCACGCGAGAACGGTTATGCCGAGGGCGAGCTCGACGATGCCGTCCTGCTGCGCTTCTCTGTAGGCGCGCCGCTCAAGTTCCTCAAGGCTGATAGTCTCCGACATGATAACTCTCCTTCGTTCGGCGGCTTAGCCGTTGCTCTCCATCGCCGGCTCGGCTGCGAGCGGGTACTCGCGCAGGAACCGGACGAGCAGGATTAGGCCGATGATGAGCATGGGTGCGGAGGCGATCGAGTAGGCGAGCGGCCACCCGTAGGGAAGCTGCGCCGGGCCATGCAGGAGCACGGCCAACGGGAACGCGGCCGCGTAGAGCACCGCGTAGGCGTAGAGCCG
>JALGXW010000048.1 GCA_029821875.1 Candidatus Hebobacterum abditum
TAACTCGCGTTTCGACGCGACAAACAACTGTGTGACACTCGATCCTGCGCTCTGTCTGGCCTGCCCGCGGGGGTTCCAGCGGTCCCCGACAAGCGCCCGCGGTCTCAGCGTTTCCCGACACACGCAAGGAGACGCAGCTCACATCTCTCCGGTCCTCGCCTGATGAATCAGCTCCCCGGCCCGCTTTCGTGCCGCCTCCCACTCCTCGGGGTCGTTCTTCCAGATGTCAGTGTTGCCCCAGTTTACCTGGCCGAACGGAGTGGTGTGTATCACGGCGTTCACCAGCTCGTCGGCCTCCCTCTCGAGTCCTGCCTGTCGCAGCAGCCAGAAGTACTCGTAGTCCTGGAAGCCGCGCCGGTGAGCCTTCAGCCTGAAGCTCGGGATGGGCTCGGCGGACCCGACCATGTCGCCCCGATAGAACAAGAGCCCACTGCCGTTGACCACGACGTTGCGGTTTCGGTAGTTGATGGCCTCTGTCCAGGCAACGTCGGCATTCCAGTCGAACTCCCACTGGCAGTAGCCACAGCGGAGCTTCCAGGCCGCCCAGCCCACGCCTCGACAGGTCAGCAGGTCCAGGTCGATGAACGTGTTCGATCCCGAATAGGAGCCCGTGCCCGGCGGATAGATCATCTGGCCGTAGAACCACGGCTCCACGCCCCTCTCCCTGAAGTGAGCGACCTTAGGTCCTTGTTGGGCGTTCGTGAGGCCGGCCTGGCGCGTCCTGAGGCTTGCGCGACTCTTCTGGCCGCCTTCTGATCTGAGGCCGTTGCCCGCTTCGGCTACGCGCCTCGAACATCCCTAAGCGTATGTGGAACCGGTCGAGGTCATCGCTCTTGTGTGCTGTCCTCTCTGGAAATGCCATCAGGACATTCCTGGCGCTCCTCGGCCGGCCTAGAAGGAGCGTTATCCCACAGACGGAGGGCAGGAATCTGCCTAGGACGGTATCACAGGGGCCTGACACACGCAGCTTGCTGCGATCGATCGCCCGGCCGTGTAGGATCAGTGCACAGGATTCAGCCACTGGCAGGATAAGATGACTCCAGGCCAGGATGGGGAGCGCTGTGCCATCATGCGATCAACAGCTGGGCGGAGCCGTTGGGGGACACACGCAGCAGTCCATGTAAACTCCATCCATGCCTCCGTGCTGCCCGACAGGACCGGCGATTTCCGAGTTGAGCGACAGGGTGAGTGACATGACCGAACGTGATCGCAGGCCCGGCTTATCGGGCCAATCGATGACCGTCTTCTCCAGCATCAGAACGCGGCTGGCCTTCTACTTCTCACTGACCGGGATTGCCGTGTTGACGGCGGCCGTGCTCGTGCACGCATTGGGGCTGCCGTTTCTTGGCTATGACGGCATGCGCGGCAACCGCAGGCAGCTTGCCCTGCAGCATCTGGCGGACATCGCCGATCTCGGGAAGACAGACGTCCTTCGCTGGCTGGAGGAGCGCAGCGGCCACCTCGGCGTGATGGCAGACCACAGGCGTGTCGTGGAGGACGCCCAGATACTGTGCAACGCGCCGCCGGGGTCGCCAGGCAACCCCGAGACAACGACGGAGGAGCGGCGCCAGGAGGCACGCCGTGTGCTGACTGAGTTCCTGGAGCAGGAGAGAGTGCTGTACCGGGTCGACCGGCTGGCTGTGGTCGACCTGAAGGGACGGGTTGTAGCCTCGACGGCGGCGCATGATCTCCTCTCCGCATGGCCGGACCTCACTGGCATCCGGGCGGCCGTCAGCGCCGGAGGTCCCGGCGCACACGCCAGCGTCTCCGCTCTCGACAAGACCGCGCTGCATCTCTACCGCACCGTCGCCGGGGACGAGGGGAAGCCCATCGCCGCGCTGGTCGTCGGCATCAGCCCGCCGGACCTATTCGAGCCGCTGCGCCGGGTCACGGACAGGCTGGGAGCAAGCGGCGAGGTAGTGCTCGTCAACCGCGACCGCCAGATCCTCAGTCCACTCAAGTTCCCGCTCGAGGACGGAACCCGGCCGGGGCCGCTCGAGTGCCGGATCGAGGCGGTGCCGGCGGCCTCCGCCGCACAGGGACTCGAGGGCATCGTCGAGAGTCTCGACTACCGGGGAGAGCCCGTGGTGGCCGCCTACCGTTACATACCAGTGGGCGCGGATATCGGCTGGGGCATGGTCGTCAAGCGCGACTCCAAGGAGGTCTTTGCGCCTGTCCGTCGGGAGATCGCGGAGGCGCTTGCGCTCGGCCTGCTAGCGGTCATTCCCATGATCGCCCTCGTACTGGGAGTTGCGAGGCGGCTGACTCGCCCTCTGGCCGAACTGAGTCAGGCGGCACGACAGGTGTCAGAGGGGGACCTCTCGGTGCGAGCGCCGGTGGGACCCGCAGATGAAGTGGGGATGTTGGCCAGCACCTTCAACTCGATGGTAGAGCGCGTCCAGCTCCGGCGCCGCGAGCTTGAGCAGCAGGTGGCGGACCGGACGCGGGCAGAGCGCGCACTCGCGGAAAGCCACGGCACGTTGCGCGCCATCATCGAGGGAACGACCGACGTCGTCTTCCTCAAGGACGTCCAGGGCCGCTATATGATCGCCAACTCCGCCTGTGCCCGCCTCCTGGGCAGCTCCCAGGAGGAGATCCTCGGCCGGAGTGACCGTGACTTCTTCCCTCCGGATACCGCCCAGCGACTCGCCGCAGCCGACCGCCGGGTCATGGCGCTCGGCGAGCCGGAGATCGTCGAGGAAGCGATAGAGACATCGGACAGCGTCACCGGCACCTACAGCGTCCTGAAGGCGCCATTCCGCGACGAAAGCGGCGCCATCATTGGTGTTCTCGGGATCGCCCGCGACGTAACCGAGCAGAGACGGCTGGAGGAGGAGGTGGCAAGGGCAAGACACCTAGAGGCACTCGGCACCCTCGCTGGAGGGATCGCCCATGACTTCAACAACTACCTGACGGGTCTCAGGGGCGCGATAGCACTTGCACGCAGCAAAGTGGACCCGCAGGATGAGGCCCATGAGGTCCTCAGCAACGCGGAGAAGGAGTCGCTGAGGGCCTCGGGACTGGCAGAGCAGTTGCTGACGTTCGCCAGAGGCGGCGCCCCCGTCAGGAAGATGGCCTCGCTCGGCGAGATCATCCGCGACACGGTCACATTCGCGCTCAGCGGCTCGAATGTGAAGGCAGAGATCGCGATCCCAAGCGACCTGTGGTCGGCACAGGTGGACGAGGGCCAGATCAGCCAGGTCATCAGCAATGTGGTTCGCAACGCCGATGAGGCGATGCCGGAGGGTGGGGTCGTGACGGTGTCGGCCGAGAACGTGATCGTCACGGCAGCCGACGCACTTCCCGTCCAGAGCGGCAGCTACGCGAAGCTATCCATCAGGGATCACGGCCCTGGCATGCCCGCGGAGACACAGCGCCGCGCGTTCGACCCCTACTTCACCACCAAGCAGAACGGCAGCGGCCTTGGGCTCGCGGTGGCCGGCTCCATAGTCTCGAAGCATGGCGGACACATCGCAGTCAAATCGCAGATGGGCGCCGGGACGACCGTCTCCGTCTATCTCCCGTCATCCAGCGAGGGCGCCCCCGCGCAGGTGGCGGAGAAGATGAGACCCGACGCGGCGAGGGGACGGGTACTGTTCGTGGACGATGAAGCGATGATCACGCTGACACACAGCGCGATACTGGGCAACATGGGGTACAAGGTCGATTGGGCCAGAGACGGCCGCGAGGCGGTGGCACGATACCGGGATGCCAAGGACTCCGGTGAGCCGTTCGACGCAGTCATCATGGACCTCACGCTGCCAGGAGGCCTGGGAGGAAGGGAAGCCACGAGGCAACTGCTCGACATGGACCGGGAAGCGCGGGTCATCGCGTCGAGCGGGCACTCTAACGATCCCGTGATGGCGAACTTCGCCGAGCACGGGTTCAAGGCGGTGGTCCCCAAGCCCTACTCCACCGAGGAGCTGACTAGCACGTTGGAGGCAGTGATGCATGACGAAGACACGCGGGACCGCTGAGGTCCCCTCCGCGGTGGCGGCCTCGACAGGATTGCGCAGGACCCGGCTGTGAAGGTCTGCGCCAGCGCGACACAAAGTCGAGCCGGCGCTGGAGTACTGGTCGAACGTTACTCCGAGGCTGTTGCCGCACGTCGCTCGAAGCGAATGCGAGCAGACCTGGCTGTCCTGTCTCCCCGAAAGACACCATCGGTCGTTGTCGGGCGTCGTGGAACTGGCCTGGAACACCGTCATGCTTGTGCGGCTCTGCTGGCCGCCTTTCGATTGGAGGCCGATGGTTCATGTTGGGGGAGGGTGGGCCCGCTGGGGAAGGGCCCAGAAGGAGCGTTCTGGACCCAACTGGCGTTTCACCGGTTCTCGACACCTAGAAGTTGCATCGACCCCCGGGGTTCAGAGCCGCTATCATCTGCACATAGCGCACGAGACACGATTCGTCGTGACTGCAGGACGCGCACAGGACTTCTCTGGGCGGCGCTCAGGACGTGACTCGGCCTCCGTCAACATGCACGATTGAGGCCGTCATATAGGAGGCGTCATCGCTGAGAAGGAACGCGATGACCGCGGCGATCTCCTCCGGGCGGGCGAGGCGAGGGATGACGCTCTCCTGCCGTTCGAGGCTCTCCAGCCTCGCCTTCTCGGCTGCGGGGTCTTCGCTTTCCAGGAAGTGCATCTCTGTCACGGTCCAACCAGGCGCGACAGTGTTCGCGCGCATCCCGTATCCGACGAACTCCCGCGCCATGTTCCTGGTTAGCGCGAGTATTCCCGCCTTGCTCGCCGTGTAGACCCATCGGTTCTCGTGGGCGATGAAGGCCCCCTCCGACGATAGGTTGATGATGTGGCCCGGCCCCTTCTTCAGCAGAGGAAGCAGCGCTTTCGTGCAGAGGGCCGGGGCGCGCAGGTTGATGGTCATCTGAGGCTCCCAGTCACTGTCTCCCGTCTCCGCGATGGAGGCCGTCTGGAGGATCCCTGCGTTGTTGACAAGGCCGTGCAGACACGGAACGCGGTCGGCGACGGCCCGTCCCATGTGGTCGATCGAGGAGGGACTGGCGAGATCCACGTGCTGGAACCACGCTTCCCCACCCGAGCCCAGAATCTCCGACACTTTCCTCTGCGCGGCCTCTTCGTTGCAGTCGGCCACGATCACTGCGGCGCCCTCGTCGGCCAATCGCCGGGCGGTGGCGCCGCCGATTCCCATGGCTGCTCCGGTCACCAGCATCGTCTTGTGCTCGAATCGCCGCATCGCCGTCACTACCTTCCTATGGTCTTGTGATGTTTAGCCAGGCATGCCAAGGAGTTCTGCTTCAGCCCTGATGAGCTGCTATCCTGCGCGAGGGCTGCTCGAAGGCAGCTGCTCGCGCGCGTCTCGACATAGAGAGCGCTCGCTCCGTCTCTGGACCAGGGATCTCGATTGACTCCCGACGCAGTTCCGAGCGGTCAGGTCTCCCGCTGGAAACCGGCGAACATCTCGTAGGCTTTGCGGAGGTCATCCACGCTGGTGGGACGGTCGCTCTGGGGAGACAGCTCGACCGTGACGTAGCCGCTGTATCCACGCTGCGCCATTCGCTCGACGATGTGGTGGTTGTCAGTGGTGCCTTCTCCGAATCGGGTGAAGTCAACCTGACCGCGGCCTCGATTCTCCTTCACATGGAGATGGAGCACCCTCTCCCCGAGCTCGTCGATGAGATGGTCCATGTCTACGTCAGAGGCGTCGAAGTGGCCGGTATCGATGCAGATCCCGACCCGCGGAGAGGGGATGGCCTCGCAGATGCGGACGTAGTCCTCGACGGTCTCGAGGTTGCTGCCCGCGTGGTTCTCCAGACAGATTAGCATGTCGAGCTCTTCAGCGGCCGGCACAAGCTCCTCGAGAATCCGTGTCGTGCGCGCGAGGCCGCCGCCTTCCTCCCTCTTGCACCCGGTCGCCACGATGCGCGAGCAGCCCAGGTCGCGCGCGATCTCCATCAGACGGATCTTGTGGGCGACGTCCTTGGCGATGTCGAAGTCGCTCTCCGCCCCGAAGCCGTGCCCGTAGACGGCGGCCGGCATGAGGGACGCCCGCTCGCATCGCTCGCGGAGATCGCGCCCGATGGACGGGAGCATGGTGGCCGCATCCCAGAGGTTGAACTCGACACACTTGAATCCGGCGGCAGGCAGCATCTCGAAGGTGGCGGCGAAGTCTCTGTAGTCGAACCCCTCTGCAGAGAGGGTGGCACAGGCGAGTCGAATCATGATCTGTCACTCCGGACGGAACGTGATGATGATGATCGAGTCGGGTGCCGCAGTTATTCCGCCCTGAAACCGCCGTCCCTCCTGGCCAGCTGCGGTCCTATGGACTCGCCTTCAGTTGCGGTATGGCTTGAGCCTGTGGCGGGTCCATCCTGCTGAGAGGTCGCGCGCCCACGATAGAGCACGCTACTCATCCCAGCAAGGCGGTAGCGGCTTCACGGCGAACTGACCATTCCGGCGGGCAGGCCAAGTGCGGAGTAGAGGGATCGACACACCGGCCGTGATGTAGCCCGCTGGGGGGAACGGAGGTAGACGCCGATGGCAAAGACGGTGGCGATGATTGGGGCCTTCGACACCAAGGGGCCGGAATACGCTTTTCTGCGGGAGCGCATGCTGGAGAACGGGGTCGACGTGATCGCCATCAACACGGGAACTCTTGGCACGACCGAGCTGTTTCCGGTGGGCGTGGAGGCGGACGCGGTGGCCGAAGCCGGTGGCACGCCGCTCTCCCAGCTCCGCGAACGACAGGACCGCGGGGAGGCAATGAGAGTGATGGCCGCTGGGGCGGCTGCTGTGGCGAAGCGCCTCCACGACGAAGGCAGGTTCGATGGTATCATCGGCATGGGAGGGACTGGGGGCTCTTCTGTTGTGACCGCGGCCATGCGCGCGCTGCCTCTCGGTGTGCCGAAGGTCTGTGTTTCGACCGCAGCTTCGGGCGACACCTCCTCCTATGTGGGCACGAAGGACGTCACGATGATCCCCTCCATCGTCGATGTGGCCGGCATCAACCGCGTCTCTCGCCTCATCTTTGCCCGGGCGGCGGGAGCCATCTGCGGGATGGTGACTCCGGATGTGCCGGCCGCAGCCGAGGAGAGGCCGATCATCACGGCCTCGATGTTCGGGAACACGACCGAGTGCGTCGATGCGTGTCGGGAGAATCTCGTCGACGAGGGGTACGAGGTACTCGTATTCCACGCCACCGGGGCCGGCGGGAGGACGATGGAGTCGCTGGTGCGGGAAGGTCTCGTTGACGCCGTGCTCGACATCACCACCACGGAATGGGCCGATACCATCTGCGGCGGCGTATTCGATGCCGGCCGCGACCGGCTGAGCGCTGCGGGTGAGATGGGTGTGCCGCATCTGATCGCCCCCGGCTGTGTGGATATGGCGAACTTCGGCGCGCCGGATACTGTCCCCGAGAAGTACCGACAGGCCGGCCGCACCTTCTATGAGTGGAATCCATCGGTGACACTCATGCGGACGAACGTCGAGGAGAACGCGGAGATGGGTCGGATATTCGCCGAGAAGGCGAACGCGGCAAAGGGGCCGATCGCGTTTCTGATCCCGCTGCGCGGCGTCTCTATACTCGACGGCGACGGTGAGCTGTTCTGCGACCAAGAGGCCGATCAGGCGCTGTTCGATGCCATCAAGACCAACGTGCGCGAGGGCATCGAGATCGTCGAGGTCGACGCCAACATTAACGACCCTGAGTTCGCCGCCAAGGCCGTCGAGATGATGCTCGCGCTGATCGGTCAGAGGAAGTGAGGTCCACCATGTCCGAGGGCAAGTTGACCTTCGTGGAGGAGGTCGATGTCGAGACACAGGTCTTCGACTGGGGGCGGCTGAGCTGGCTCAGCGAGCCGCGTGTGACGGCGGCCGAGCGGTTCAGCGCGGGCGTCGTCTCTCTGGAGCCAGGCAAAGGCCACGAGCGCCACAATCACCCCGGGGTGGAGGAGATCCTCTACGTCCTCTCAGGAACCGGCGAGCAGACGGTGGACATCGACGGGGGAAGCCTCAGGCGCGAGGTGTCGCCCGGCGTTCTGATCCACATTCCGCCGGACATCTACCACTCGACCGTCAACACCGGACAGGAGCCGATGCGACTCCTCGCCATCTACGCGCCGCCGGGCCCCGAGGCGGAACTGCGCGCGACGGAGGGAGTTCGAATCGAGCCGCCGCAGCAGAGCGCCTAGAGCAAGGAGCAGGTCGATGGCATTCACCAGACAGCAGGTCCTCGAGAGGTTGAGGAAGAGCATTGATGCTGGCAGGCCGATCATCGGGGCCGGGGCCGGCACTGGCATAAGTGCAAAGTTCGAAGAAGCCGGCGGCGTCGACCTCATCGTCATCTACAACTCCGGCCGTTTCCGCATGGCCGGGCGGGGCTCACTGGCTGGCCTTATGCCCTACGGCGATGCCAATGGCATCGTCATGGAGATGGCCGGCGAAGTCCTCACCGTGGTGAAGGACGCCCCCGTGCTTGCGGGCGTCTGCGGCACCGATCCCTTCCGCCAGATGCCCGTTTTCCTCCGGCAGGTCAAGGAGATCGGCTTCTCGGGCGTGCAGAACTTCCCCACCGTCGGACTCTGTGACGGCATGTTCCGCCAGAACTTGGAGGAGACCGGCATGGGCTACGGACTGGAAGTGGAGATGATCCGCACCGCCCGCGAGATGGATATCTTCACCACTCCCTACGCCTTCAATCCCGAAGAGGGGAAGACGATGGCCGAGGCCGGAGCAGACGTGGTCGTGGCGCACATGGGGCTAACGACCAAAGGTGCCATCGGAGCCACCACTGCAGTCACTCTGGAGGAAGCGCCCGCCAAGGTGCAGGCGATCGCCGATTCCGCCAAGAGTGTCAACCCGGACATCATCTGCCTCTGCCACGGCGGACCAATCTCGATGCCGGAGGACGCCGAGTATGTGCTTCAGCGCACCGAGGGCGTGCACGGCTTCTATGGCGCCTCGAGCATGGAGCGCCTGCCGACGGAAGTGGCGATACGAGAGCAGATGGAGAAGTTCAAGGCAGTTCGCTTCCGGTGATGAACCTGCGTGACCCTGTCGCGTGGCGGCGGAGCATCACTCGGCAGCTCTAGACTCGGCCAACCCTGCCCACACTTCGGTGATCTCAACCCGCGCCCCCCCTCGACTTGCGGACAGGTAGGCCGCGTCGACGATGGCCATAGTCTGCAGGTTGTCGCGCCCACTGTGGTGGGGCTGCTCGCCGCCCTCGGTCGCAGACAAGAGACACGCCATGCTCTCGCCCATGTTCATGGTGCCGGCGTTCTCCAGCAGAATCTCACGACGCTCCGCCTCCTCGCCGAGCCGGTGCACGGTTAGCGTCGCCTCGTCTGAAAGGACGGCCTCCTTTTGGGAGAGGATCGACCCCGCGGTGCCATCGACGCGGAGCCGGCACTCCGGAATCCCAGCGGCGTGCCAGCTCGACACCATGTTGCCCACCGCACCACACTGGAACTGGATGGTCAGGGCGGTGAACGTTTCCCCGCGGACGTTCTCATCCCAGTGGCGGGTGGCGGCGGAGACCGCCTCTGGCCGCTTGCCGCACAGCCAGCGGACGCGGTCGAGTACGTGAATGCTGAAGATGCTGATCTCCAACCGCTCCTCGTCTTTGCGCCAGCCCTCGGTTCGCGTCCGGTTCTGGAAGTGGTCGTGTGCGATGACGCGGACGTCGCCGATCTGACCGGCGGCGATGATCTCGCGGGCGGCGAGCACGTCCGGCATGAAGCGGAGGCTTTGGTTGACGGCGAGGCTTGCCGAGCCCCGCTCCGCCGCCTCGACGAAGGCAAGAGCATCGCTCATGTTCTCCGCGAACGGCTTCTCCACGAGCATGTGGATGCCGCGCTCCGCAGCCGGGAAGATTGCCTCTGCCCGAACTGCGGGAGGAGTCAGAAGGCTGATGACATCCGCCTCGCCGGAGTCCAGCAACTCCTGTGCGGCACCGAAGCGGTGAGCGACGCCGTAACGGTCGCAAAAGCTCTCCAGTCTACTCTCGTCCGGGTCACAGCCCGCGACGACATCGCACATGTCGCCGGCGATCGCGCGATACCCGTTGATGTGTGCATGCGCGATGCCGCCGCAGCCAATGATGCCTATCCGCCACTTCTTCATGCTATGTCTCCTCGCGGTGGAACCGACCCCACCGGAAGCCATTCTCCCATAGGCGTGCTGACGCCTTCGCACCAGGCCCGGCAAAGTAACCTGCCCCCTCTGGCTTGCAGCCACTTGTGCCTGTTACGTAGGCTTGGGACACCGGCTTGACGATCCGTATGATGCCCTTGACCTCAGGGATGATGGCAAGACGGCGGGCATGTCCGCGGAGGTGAGAGCAGGACGGTCCGTCCGCGCGCCCGCCGGACTGGAGAGACGGTTCGATTCTCACTCGGACCAGGGAGTGCAACTGAAACCGAACTCAGGTCCGAAACAGAGAATGTTTCGATCTGGGTTACACTCCATCCACCATCCCCCTCGGAGGGGACGGTCTCTCCGCGCGATGTGCCCCCTTCCGCGCCGATCGCCCTCGCGCACGTTCTGGCACGTCTGGCGACGTTCTGGCGCATTCGCCACTCCATCCCATCGGACCGAAAACGCCCTCGCTTGCCTGTTCTGTAAGCACAAATCGGGGCTTTCGCGCTCTCTTTCTCTGAATCCATCGGACTTGTGCAAACCCGTCCGATGAAGGAGAATCGTCCAGGACGCTCTTAGAATGCTCCAGGTTTGGGTGCTCGGAAACGGAGTTCGATTCCCACTCGGGGCAGGAAGCGCGACTGAGATCGAAACGGCGCGGGAAGCCTGAGGCGCCCCGACCCCACCCAGCTTGTCTTTCCTCCCCGAAGCGCCTACAATTTGTGCTGAGCCGCGAGCGCGCGTGCGCCCGTTGGTTGCACGGTCCGGGGTGCCGTGCTGCCATAGCTCCGCGCCGCCTCCGACGAATGCTCATCCGGGAGGATCGACGATGATCAGGTCCGCAGGCCAGCTTCGCGCAGTCGTTTGTCTAGTCGTGCTCGCCGTGGTGTTCTGGGCAGCACCCAGCCAGGGCGTCGCCGAACTCGCCGGTGCGCCTCCTGGTGGGTTCCTCGATGTCAGCTCCGACCATTGGGCCTACGACGAGATCATGGCCTGTGACGCTGCCGCCATCGTCAGCGGCTACCCCGACGGCACCTACCACCCCGAGCTGGCCGTGACGCGGGATCAGATGGCGGTCTACATCTCCCGCGCCCTGGCTGGGGGAGACGATAACGTACCCGAGTTCACCGACGTGCCGACGTTCCCCGATGTCGACGGGATGCACTGGGCGCTGAAGTACGTCGAGTACGCGGTCTCCCAGAACGTGGTGGGCGGATACCTTGACGGCACTTACCACCCGGAGTACCAGGTCACGCGCGACCAGATGGCGGTGTACGTCGCCCGCGCCCTCGTCGCGCCTGACGGCGAAGACGGCCTCGCGGACTACACGCCGGCCGACCCGCGCAACTTCCCCGACGTGGCCTCCACCTTCTGGTCCTACAAGCACGTGGAGTACTGCGTAGAGCATGGAGTCGTCGCCGGCTACCTCGACGGCCTCTACCACCCCGAGATAGTCGTCACCCGGGGCCAGATGGCGGTGTACGTGCAGCGTGCGTTCGAGCTGCCGATACCCGATCCCCCATTCGCCCCCGACTTCACACTGCAGACACTAGACGGCACGCAGCAGTACCGGCTCTCGGATCTGAGGGGAAGGCCGGTGGCGGTATTCTTCTGGACGTCCTGGTGCGGCGCCTGCGCGCTGCAGGCGCCCGATCTCGAGACGCTCTACCAGCGCTATCGGGATCAGGACTTCCTGGTGCTGGGCGTAGGGCTGGATGATCCGGCTGCGCTCCAGGCGAAGGCGGAGGCGCTTGGCCTCACCTTCCCGGTCGGGTACAACGAGGAGGCCGCGTGGCTCTACGGCGTGTATTACATCCCCCACACCTTCATCATCGACCGCTCCGGCATCATCTCGTCATCTTTTGTCGGCGCATACCCCATAGCCACCCTCGAGGCGGCGATCATGGCGGTGCTGTAAAACCGCTCGTGGGCTCCGCGCGCAGCGGGCCTGGTGACCCAGTTGCCCGGATGGAACGTGCCAGCCGGACGCCGTGGTGACGCGTGCGTATGTCAAGTAGCTTTGGGACACCGGTTCGGCAGCCGGGACGGTGCTCTGCGCCCGACGGATGATGTCAATACTGTGGGGGGTGGCCTCGGGGATGGGACGGAGAGCGAGTTCGATTCCCACTTCCCAGCCAAGACGCCCTGCCATCGAAAGGCCAAACCCCGTCCACGTTTTCGCAGTTTCGATACCAGATGTGGGTGTCCCTATAAGGCGGCACTGTCAACCCCCTACTGGTGTTGTATTTGACGATGCTGTGGTGGTCTCTGTTGAGACAGGTCCCTATCGGCGCTGACATCGCGCACTCTATCGTC
>JALGXW010000032.1 GCA_029821875.1 Candidatus Hebobacterum abditum
CGCCCAGATCGTGAACTCCCACCACGAACGCTGGGACGGCCTGGGCTACCCCCAGGGCCTGCGGCACAAAGCTATCCCCCTGGGAGCCAGAGTGCTGGCTCTAGCCAACGCCTATGTGGGTATGACCCACTCCAACCACTCCCCCCTCACCCCACCCCAAGCTATCTCCCGCCTCCAACAAGCCGCTACCGCTCGCTTCGACCCACAACTGGTGGAGGCGCTGGAGAAGCTCCTGCACAAGTCGGGAGAACTCACAGCAGATCGGGCTGGCGTTCCAGAGCTGGCGCCTCACTGACCGACCAGTCCAGACGGACCTCGTAGTACGACCCCACTCGCGACGCAGGTGCCTCACGCCTGCCGACGAACAGGTTCAGCTATTGGCGGCCCGCTGGCGGGCCCCGCAGCGCACGTGCTAGAGAAGCGCGCCCTTGCGGAGGCATATCCTATGCCGAACGTGTTGGTTGTCGGGAGCATCAACATGGATCTCATCGTGCGGTGTGAACGCCTCCCCACCGAAGGCGAAACTGCCCACGGGGATGATCTAGTGACGGCTGCGGGCGGGAAGGGAGCCAACCAAGCAGTGGCCTCCAGCCGGCTAGGAGCGCAGACGCACATGGTTGGCAGGCTGGGGGAGGATGAGTTCGGCACTCGACTCCGCGCCGGACTGGAGGAGAACAACGTCAACACCCAGGCTGTCCTCACTGATCCCGATGCGTCAACAGGCGTCGCCCTGATCCTGCTCGAGGCGAGCGGCCAGAACCGCATCGTCATCATGAGTGGGGCAAACGCGCGCGTCGGTACGCAAGATGTGGCGACAGCGAAGGAACAGCTGCCCGAGGTCGATGTCGTGCTGCTTCAACTGGAGATACCGATCTCCACGGTGGCTCAGGTCGCCGCCGCGGCGCGAGAGGCGCAAGTCCGTTCGGTTCTGGACGCAGGTGCGGCGACTCGCGAAGCGATCGACGCCGGTCTCCCCGCACTGATGGACGTCATCTCGCCCAACGAAACCGAGGCGCAGGCCCTGACAGGCGTCGAGGTGACCGGCCTCGCGAGCGCGGCCGAAGCGGCCCGCCGCCTTCGAGAGATGGGCGCGCGCGATGTTGTGGTAAAGCTCGGGTCAGAGGGAGCCTACTGGAGCGGAGAGGCCGGTGAAGACCACGTTCCAGCTTTCGCGATCGACCCCGTCGACACGACCGCGGCCGGCGACGCCTTCACCGCTTGCCTGGCCATCGACATTGCCTCTGGAGAAGAGATGCTCGCCGCCCTGCGCCGAGCCAATGGAGCCGGCGCACTCGCCTGCCTAAAACTCGGCGCGCAGCCATCCATGCCGACCCGCGGGGAATTGGAGTCTTTCCTCGCCGGCCACACGTAGTCCGCGTCACGGCCGGACTCGGTGATTGCTGCTTCGGCACGAACGCCCGGGCTCGAGACCATGCCAGCAGCCTCGAGCCCTGTTTCCTTCGATCTATTCGCCGTGTGCTCGTCGCTTCGTCGCCACCGCATCACAGAACGGGCAGGTATTGGCCGAGTTCGAATTCTGTCACCTGCGCGCGGTAGTTCTGCCACTCGATCTTCTTGTTCTCGATGAACTTCTCGAACACGTGGTCGCCGAGCGTCTTTCTAAGTAGTTCGCTCTTCTCGGCCTCTTCGATGGCCTCCGACAGATCGCCCGGAAGAGCTGCGATGCCGAGCTCGTCGCGCTCCTCGGGAGTCATCTCATAGACGTTGCGCTCCACAGGCGGTGGGCACTCGTAGCCCTTCTCGATGCCCTCTAGGCCGGCGGCTAACATGACAGCGAAGGCCAAGTAGGGACTGCAGGCGGGGTCCGGAGCGCGGTACTCGACACGTGTTGCGTTCTCCTTGCCGGGCTTGTAGACCGGCACTCGTATCAAGTCGGACCGATTCCGTCGGGCCCACGACAGGTAGATCGGTGCCTCATAGCCTGGCACCAACCTCTTGTAGCTGTTGACCCACTGGTTCGTGACGGCCGTGATCTCACGGCCGTGCGTGAGCAGACCAGCGATGTACTGCCTCGCGGTGCCAGACAGATGGTCCTCCGTCTCCGGCGAGAAGAAAGCATTCCTGTCCTCGCGGAAAAGCGACTGGTGCGTGTGCATGCCACTGCCGTTCTCCCCGAAGAGCGGTTTGGGCATGAAGGTCGCGTACCGGCCGTGCTTGAGGGCAATCTCCTTGACTACCAGCCGATAGGTCATCGCGTTGTCAGCCATCGTGAGGGCGTCGGTGTAGCGGAGGTCGATTTCGTGCTGGCTGGGTGCTACCTCGTGATGGCTATACTCGACCCCGATGCCCATCTCCTCCAGCGTGAGCACGGTCTCCCGCCGCAAGTCGCTGGCGATGTCGAGTGGCGTCAGGTCGAAGTAGCCCCCGTGGTCGAGCACCTGCGGCGCGCCGTTGGATTCCTTGAAGTAGAAGTACTCGAGCTCAGGTCCCACGTAGTACGTGAACCCCATATCCGCGGCCCGCTGCACCGCCCGCTTGAGCACGTACCGCGGATCGCCGACGTAAGGACTGCCGTCTGGCTGCAGAACGTCGCAGAACATCCGCGCCACGGCCCCGCCTTCCGTCGGTCGCCACGGCAGGATGGCGAATGTGCTCGGATCGGGCATTGCCACCATGTCGCTCTCGTCGATCCGCGCGAACCCCTGGATCGAGGATCCGTCGAACCCTTGTCCCTCGACCAGAGAGAGCTCCAGCTCCTCGACCGTGATCGCGAAGCTCTTCAGAAAGCCGAGGATATCTGTGAACCACAGCCGGATGAACTTGACGTCATGCTCCTTCGCCTTGTTCATCACGTATTGGACTTGCTCCGGCCGACTTCCCATTGTATTGTCCTCCTCGAGGGTCAGGAACGGCTCCCAATTAGGATAGTACCTCGCGAATGTTTCGGGGGTGTTTCGGGAAGGGAAAAAGTCAGCCGTCCTCGGCCGGCGGAGGGACAAGGCGATACCCGACGCCCCGGACGGTCTCGATGAGATCGCCCGCGGACTCGGTTTTCGCCCGAATGCGTCTGATATGGACATCGACGGTTCGGGTCCCGCCGAAGTAGTCGGAGCCCCACACGTGATCCAGGAGATCGGCTCGGGGGAAGACGCGGCCGGGGTGCTGCATGAGAAACAGAAGAAGCTGATACTCCTTCAGCGTGAGTTCGACCGGGGAGCGGTGGACGAAGACCTCGTATGTCGCCGGGCTCAGGGCTATCGGGCCCACTCGGATGACACCCGGATCCGCCGCCGATTCCACTCTCCAGCGCGCCAGCCTGAGACGAGCCGCCAGCTCGCCTAGGCGGTACGGAGCGAGGATCAGGTCGTCGAATCCCAGAGACATGTCGAGGCGCGGCCCCTCCTGCTCGAGGACAAGAGCGATGATTGGGCCCCGGCGGAGGTTCCGATGCCGCTGTACGGCGATACACGCCTGCTCTGCATGCACCCCCAACGCTCTGAAATCCACGACCGTCGCGACCGGCCGCTCCTGGCCGGCGTCGAGTTTCGCTGTCGGCCAGGCCACCAACTTCGGGCTGTAGTGCAGGCGCGCCACGTCCGACACGAAGGCATCGGTCGGGTGACCATCGATTCCGACGACTACTACTAGTGGCCCGCGACCCACCTCAGGCATGTCGCACCCGCTGCTCCTCTGGCCGCCGCCCCGCCCCGGCGCCGATGCCAACTAGGCCGCCAGCGCCATCGCAAGTTCGTACAGCCGCTCGTCGAGCGGCTTCTTCTTGCCCCAAGTATCGGTCAGTGGCGTCAGCACGATCTCGCCGTTCACCCGACCGACCATCTGGCCCGCTTTCCCGGCGAGGAGCGCATTCACGGCGGCAGCGCCGAGTTCGCTTGCCAGGATGCGGTCGCGGGCGGTCGGCCGGCCTCCGCGCTGTGTGTGGCCGAGGATGGTGGCTCTACACTCGACACCACCGAACTGGCGGACCCTCCGGGCTATCTCCAGCGCGCCTCCCTCTTCATCCCCCTCCGCGACCACGATAATGCTGCTCACCTTCCCCTGTCCGATTCCAGCCAAGATGGTGCGGTGTATCTCTTCTACACCGGTATCGTGTTCCGGGACCAAGATCATCTCTGCGCCGCCAGCCGCCCCGACGCTGAGCGCAATGAAACCCGCGTCTCTCCCCATGACCTCCACGAAGAACAACCGCTCGTGGCTTGTGGCCGTGTCTCTGATCTTGTCGATGGCGTCCAGGGCCGTGTTGACCGCTGTGTCGTAGCCTATCGTCTCATCGGTACCGTAGATGTCGTTGTCGATGGTGCCGGGGACGCCGATGATCGGTATGCCGTGCTCACCCCAGAGGCACTGCGCTCCGCGCAACGTGCCGTCGCCGCCGATCGCGACGAGCCCCTCAACGCCGGCCTCCTTGACCAGACGAGCGCTACAGGCCCGCTGGTCTCGCTCGCAGAAGTCCTTGCTCCTCGCAGTCTTGAGTATGGTGCCACCCAACTGGATTATGTTCGATACCGAGGCGTGATTCATGGCCTCGAACTCGCCACAGAGCATGCCCGCATACCCCCGCCGGATGCCCACAACTCGCATGTCTGCGCCCAAGGCTGTCCTCACGACTGCCCGAAGGCAGGCGTTCATTCCGGGAGCGTCGCCGCCGCTTGTGAAGACCCCAATGGTGTTCATTGCGCAATTGCCTCAGTGCGTAGCCAGGATGTATATCGCCAGGCCGAAAGGGCCAAGGCAGAGCACGAAGGGAGCCCAGAAGATGCCTGCCTGCCTCCGGGATTCCGCGTCGTTGTAGCACCATCCTGCAGAGACGAGGCTCACGCCAAACCAGGCGTAGCCGCTCCATGCCCCCTGCAGCACTGCTGCGAGCGCAAGGAAGAGCGCAACCATTCCTACGGCCGCCAATACGAGAAAGAGCTGTCTTGAGCGGTACCAGACCGGCCCGGCCCATGTTAACGCTTCGATAGGGCTGTCGACCGACCTGGGCGGGCCCCCAACCGCGCGAACGACTTGCTCCTCTGCTCGCGCCCTTTCCTCTCGAGCGTGCTCCATCGCCCCGGGCGGCGCATACGTGTCTGTGGCTGCTTCGCTGGCCTGCTGGGCCGCGGCCACCGAACCTACGAGGTCGCCCTTGGCCCGAAGCAGGCCCGCGAGCATGCTCAGCGCTGGAACTGCGTTCGGGTCCTCATCGAGCACCGAACGAACGAGCCGCTCCGCCTCCTCCAGCCGTCCCCGCTGCTGGGCGAGATGTGCCCGTCGCAACAACAACGCAGCCTCGGGTTCAAGTCCCGAAGCCGGGACGGGCCGGGAGGCCTCCTCGGGAACCTCCGGTTCCGCCTGCTCAACCTCGACACCACACGACCAGCAGAACCGGTCCTCCTCCTGCAAGAAGGCCCGGCACGCGGCACAACGACGTATGCCGCTCATACCCGTGGGAGGCCAGGGCGGACGGCGCGGGCCCGTCGCGCGCTCTGCTCTGCTGCTCTCAATCCCTCTGGGTGCATCCCGATCCGCTCTTCGACAGAGAAGCAGGCCTTCACCCGTACTACTGTCCTCATTGATGTCTTATGCACTGTGCGGGGGCTTTCCTGCCTTCGATACTGCCCCTGCCAAAGGAGCTGATCGTGCCCCGCCGAACTCCGGAGTTCATGGCAGCCCAACGCGCGCAGCACAGGCGAACGATCCTCAGCACCGATCCAACTCCGGCCCTACGGCGCGCCCGGGCCTGGCTCGCGACAGTGCTCCTTGGATGTGTCTGCCTGTCCGGGCAGGTGAGGGAGGCCCCCGCCGCGGTCCTCGACCCGAGGGCGATACGATCGGAGACCCTCGGCAATGGCCTCCGCCTCGTAGTGGCTTCGGACCCAGGCGCCACGGTGATCGCAATCGAGGTCGTAGTCAAAGCGGGAGGGGCCGACGACCCACCGGGGCAGTCTGGGACAGCGCATCTGCTCGAGCATGTGCTGTGGGCCTGCCGGGGCGACGAAGCGGACGATCCGCGGCTGCGGGTCGAGCAGGTGGGCGGCATCGTGGACGCAGGAACGCTCAGGGATTACACGCGCTTCTACGTCACGGTGCCCGGAGGCTTCTTGGGGCTTGGCGTCCAAGCTTTGGCCGACATAGTGCTCGGGCGGAGGTTCGGCGAGGCCCTGGTCGAGCGCCAGCGTCAGATCGTTCTGCATGAGTCAGCCGGGCGGGCCGAGGATCCCCGGTCACTGCTCAACGCGCTGGCGTTCGCGGAACTCTACGGGACGGAACATCCGTACGCAGCACCGATCAACGGCACCGAAGCAGACGTATACACGATCGGTCCAGCACGATTGGCGCTGTTCCACGAGTCCTGGTACGTCCCCAACAACATGTCCGTGGTTGTATGTGGCGATGTCTCATTCGATGAGGCGCGGGAAGCGATCGCCCGCGCCTTCGGAGATCTGCTACCGGCTGCCGTCCCGCCTCGCGCGTGGGCGATCCCTTCGCGGCCGGCGCTGCCGCGGGAGCGGGTGGTCGAGATGCCCGTCGAGAGGGCATACGTGATGGCGGCCTTTGTTGGGCCCGACGTCTCGGAGCATGCGCAAGTGTCTGCGAGCGATCTGCTGGCCACCCTACTCACGCATGGTCCCCTGAGCCGCCTGGGAGACCGACTGAAGGAGGCCAGCGACACCGCGCTGGACGTGGGAGTGGACTTTCTGACTCAGAGGGATCGCGCCTTGTTTGGGGTCTGGGCCATCTGTTCACCGGAGCGGATCGAGGATGTCAAGCACACGATCCGGGCCGAGATGCAGCGTCTCGCGCAGGAGCCTGTGCCGGCGGCCGAGCTCGCCTCGGCAAAGCGCCTTCTTGCCGCGGGCTACGTCTTCGCGAACGAAACGCCCTCCGATAGGGCCACGACTCTCGGTTTCTACGAAGCCATCGATACCTACAGGATCGCCTCCTACTATCTCTCATGGGTCACCTACGCGAGGACTGATGCGGTGATGGGTGTTGCTCGCTGGTACTCGGCAGAGCCAGTGTGGATCATCCTCCGTCCGGAGGAGGCCAGGTGAGAAGCTGGCCGATCGTCTTGATGGCTTTGCTTGTCTGCCTGCCGGTCGCGGCCTCCGCCGGCGCCCCCAAGCGCCACACGCTCCCGAACGGCCTTCGAGTGATCGTCAGGCCCAATTGGTCCACCGACGTGGTGGCGATTGAGCTCCTTCTCGACGTCTCGGCCCAGGATGAGCCGCGGGGACAGGAGGGAGTGCGCCACCTCGTGCAGCGGCTGCTGCTTCGTGGGACGACGTCTGAGACCGGCCAGGCTATGGGCCGCCGACTGGCAGCGGTAGGCGGTGTTGTCAATACGACTGTGGGCCTGGATTACGTCGAGATCTACGCTCTCGTGCCGGCCGACGGTTTCGAGGTCGCGCTCGATCTCATCGCGAACGCCGTCCGCCGCCCCGCGTTCGCTGTGGAGGAGGTCGAAAGGCAGAAGTCAGTCGCCCTCGAGATGGCGGACGCGGCGCGCGCCGAGCCCTTCCAGGAGACGTACCTCGCCTTGCGGAAGCGCCTGTATCGCGATCACCCCTATGGCAATCTCACTCTCGGCGCGCCCGATTCGGTGGCGAGTATCTCCCGCGCGGACATCTCAACCTTCCACAGCAATCACTACGGGCCCAACCGGGCAGTTCTGGCGGTGTGCGGCGGCGTCGGACAGGTCCGCACAATGCGTGCCGCCCGCCGCGCCTTCGAAGACTGGGCGCCGGCCCACCCTCCTCAGCCCTCCTCTCTGTCTGCACCCGAGTTGAGCGTGTCGGAGGTGACGGCCCGGGAGCGATCTGTCGCGCGCTCACATGTGATCATCGGCTTCCTCGCTCCTGCGGTCGACGATCCCGGCTACTACGCCATTCAGGTGATCGATACCGTCCTGGGAGGCGGCGCCACCGCGAGGCTTCCTCGCAAGCTACGTGAGGAGTTGGGCCTTGTCTACACGGTCTCTTCCTTCTACCCCACCCTCGCCGGTGACAGCCACTTCGGCGTCTACGCGGTCACGGGACCCGGACATCTCCGGGACGTCAAATCCGCCATCCTCAGCGCGCTCAGCGACCTGACCCGGGAACCGGTCTCCGAAGAGGAGCTGGCGCGGGCGAAGACCTACCTGCTGGGGAGCTACGATCTGAGCCATCAGCGAATGAAGGAGCAAGCGTATTCGCTTGCTTGGTATGAGATCCTTGGCGTCGGGGTGGAGTTCGAGCAGTCCTATCGCGAGGCGATTGGCGCTGTCACGGCTCAGGAGGTGCTGGCGACGGCTCGGTCCCTCTTCCATCGCTTTGTACTGGCTGTCACTGTGCCGGAGGCGTGATGTTGGCCGGCTGGGACACTGACTTGTCGCGACCGGAGAAGGTTATCCCGCCCTGACGACGAAGTGAGCTAACGGTTGCGGCGCGTCCCCTTCAGCAGGCTGCGGCGCCACCTCGTGGTCCGAGAAAGGAGCAGCTTCCTTGCGTTCGCCCAATGGCAGCAGAGAATTCGCCCTGGATGAGTCCTTCGACCCCATCAAGCGCTTCAGCGCCCGGAAGATGACCCGCAAAGAGAAGGTCATGAAGAAGGAGATCGATACCTACCATGTCAGCGAGGTAGACGATACCGCGGTCATCTACTTCGGCGAGACAGCGCTGCCCATCCTGACCAGCCTGGAATTGCCGGACGCCGAGTGTGACGGGCTGATGTTCAAGCAGCGTGTTGTGCGGACCCAGAAGGGGCAGTGCTTGCTCCTGGTGCGATGGAAGCCAGACCGCTACATGCGTCGCACCGCGCCGCCCTCGTCGCAGAAGTGGTTCGTCGAGAAACGGCTGTTCCCGCCGGACACAGACAGGTTCTTCCACCGGCTCGAGAAGACCATCGCGGAGACGGAAGAGGAGGACGCCGCCTAACGCGCGGCGCCTGACGCCCCTCAGCGGTGGCGTATGAGGACCGCCAGGAGGCCGAAGGGAGATCTCTGATGCCAGTCGGCAGGGCCCGCCGACTGGCTCGACGCGATATGGGGTCCCGGCGTGGCTTGACAAGCTCCTCCGTGCGTGTATGATCTAGAATTGCGGCGCGGGTACGAGATTGAAAATAGACCTAGCCGACATCGCAGGGACGCCAGGCACGCGCGGCCGCTACTCCATCTCGGAACACGTGGCCCCAACCGAGGAGCTTTTCTGCACTGGCCCGGTTGTTGGGGAGCTGGAGGTGGAGAACTCCGGATCGCTCCTGCTCGTCCGAGGGAAGTTGCGCGGGGTGGTCCGTCTCAGGTGTGTTCGCTGCCTGGGCTCCCTTGAGTGTCCGCTCGATGTCGTAGTCGAGGAGGAATTCGCAACTCAGGACACGGAAGTGGGTGTGGTAACCATGGACCGGGATGAGCCCGAGACCTCGGCCATGACGGAGTACGTGCTGGACGTCTCGGAGCTCGTGCGTCAACAGCTTCTGGTGAACACACCCATGGCGCCTGCGTGCCAAGAGGGATGCCGCGGCATCTGTGCCAGCTGCGGTCAGAATCTGAACGACGGAAGCTGCGAATGCGCGGGCGAGCAGATCGACACCCGCTGGGCAGGGCTGGCCGATCTCCTCCCGCGCGATACTGGGGAGAAGAAGCAGGAGTAGGCGGGCCCGAGTGCCCGCCGAATCGGAGGCGTTGACGTGGCGCTGCCAAAGAGAAGACATTCGCACAGCCGGAAGAACAAGCGACGTGCAAACTGGAGAGTGAGGCCGCCCAATCTGGTTCACTGCGCGGACTGCCGCGCGCTCCGGCTGCCCCACCGTGCCTGTCCCGCCTGCGGCAACTACGCGGGTGTGAACGTCGTCACCATCAAAGCGCGCGTGCACCGCGGCCGGAGCCAATGAGCGGCGCACGGCCGCCAACGAGGGATCGCCTGTCTTGAAGCCCGTCGCACTGGATGCCATGGGAGGCGACCACGCGCCTGCAGCAACAGTCGCAGGCGCTGTCCGCGCAGCGGCTCGGCTGAGGCTGCCGGTAGTGCTGGTCGGTGACAAGGCCATGATCGAGGCCGAGCTAGGCAACCATCCTCAGGTACCCGAAGGCCTGACCGTCGTGCCCGCCGGCAGCACGATCGACATGGAGGAATCCCCCGGTCCAGCCCTGCTTCACAAGCGCGACGCATCCGTCATCGTTGCGACCAACCTGGTGAGAGAGGGCCAGGCCTGTGCCGTGGTGTCGGCGGGAAACTCGGGCGCGGCCATGGGCGCGGCGAAGCTGAGACTCGGCCTGCTTCCCGGCGTCGAGCGTCCAGCCATTGCGACGCTGATGCCGAACCGCGGGCGCGGCGTGATATTGCTCGACGTCGGAGCCACTGTCGACCCTCAGCCGGAGCATCTCCGCGACTTCGCGCTCGTAGGGTCAGTCTACGCGCACTGCCTTCTCGACCTGGAGCGCCCTCGGGTTGGCCTGCTCAACATCGGCACGGAGGATTCCAAGGGGAACGCTCTTGTCAAGGCAACTCACCGACTCCTTCAACACGCACCGGTCAACTTCGTTGGACACGTGGAGGGCCAGCAGATAGCGCTCGGCAACGTCGACGTTGTCGTCTGCGATGGCTTCGTGGGGAACGCCATCCTGAAGTCAACCGAAGGTTACGCCGAGCTGTTCTGGTGGATGTTCAGGGAGGCCGTGAATCGAGGCCTCCACACCCGCATCGCGGCCTGGCTCATCCGACGTCCCCTCCGCGGTATGGCGGACCGGCTCGACTACGCGAGCCATGGCGGCGCCATGTTGGTGGGCGTCAACGGCATCTGCGTCATAGGTCACGGCCGTTCCTCGCCCGAGGCCATCGCCAGCGCGATCCGAGCCGCTGGAGATCTCGCAGCCGCGGAAGTCATCGGTCAACTCGTCCGCGCCTGCCAGCAGAACAGCGCTGCCCGGATGTCGGCTGCTGTCGCGGGGAAGCAGGACAACGTTGAGGGCGGCGGGTGATGCCTGATCTGCGGCCGGCCGGAATACTGGCGACAGGATCGTATACGCCGACCCGAGTGTTGACCAACTTCGACCTGGAGAAGATGGTCGATACGTCCGACGAGTGGATTCGCACTCGCACCGGCATCGTCGAGCGTCGCATTGCCGACGAGGAGACTGTAACCTCTGACCTCGCCTTCCTGGCCGCAGAGGCGGCCCTAGCCGACGCAGGCATGGCCGCCTCCGATCTGGACGCCATCATGGTGGCAACCGTGACGCCCGATATGTTTTTTCCGTGCACGGCGTCCCTCCTTCAGCACCGTCTCGGCGCGAGCGTCGCGGCTTTTGACATCCTTGTGGGCTGTACCGGCTTCGTCTATGCCCTTGCCGTCGCGCGGGAGATGATCAGCTCGCACGCCTACAACCACATCCTCGTTGTCGGCGCAGAGACTCTGTCGAAGATCACAGACTGGGAGGACCGCAGCACTTGTGTGCTGTTTGGCGATGCCGCTGGCGCGGCCATCGTGGGACCCGTCCCGGAAGGCCGCGGTATCCTCGGCTACTCCCTTGGCAACGACGGCAGCAATGCCGACGCCCTCAAGATACCCGCCGGCGGGTCCGGCCTTCCCGCGAGCCATGAGACGGTCGACCAGCGGCTTCACTATCTCGCCATGAACGGTCCTGAGGTCTTTAAGTTCGCGGTGCGCGCCATGATCGATTCCTCCGAGGAGGCCGTTCGGAAGGCCGGCGTTCAGATGACCGATATCTCACTGGTGATTCCTCACCAGGCCAATCTGCGCATAGTCGATGCCGCCGCCAAGCGGTTCCACCTCCCTTCAGATCGCTTCGTCCGCAACGGCGACCGCTATGGCAACACCTCCGCCGCGACCATATCCAGCTTCGGCGCCGGGCTGAGCTGGGGGAGCCTAGTCCTCCGGTGGTGAACCAAGGCAGCAGCAAGAAGGCGTTTGTCTTCCCGGGCCAGGCTTCTCAGCGTGCGGGGATGGCGGCCGAACTCCTCGAACATGACGAATCCGCCCGGGAGTTGTTTCAGCGGGCGGGCGAAGTCCTGGGGCTCGACCTCGCCGGCGTCTGCACTAAAGGAGACGACGCGCTTTTGACGCGCACTGACATAGCCCAACCGGCATTGCTGACGACGTGCATCGCCTGGTTCGCCGTTCTGCAGCAACGAGGCCTCGAGGCGGCCGTGGCGGCCGGGCACAGCCTGGGCGAGTTCACCGCCTGGGTGGCCGCTGGCGCGCTGGAGTTCGAAGCGGCGCTGAGACTCGTTCGGCGGCGGGGTGAGCTGATGGAGGAAGCGGCCGAACGCAACCCAGGCGGAATGGTGGCCGTGATGGGTCTTCGGGACCGCGATGTCATCGATCTCTGCGAGAAGGCGCGCCGCGCCGGGACCGTTGTCCCGGCCAACTTCAACTCCCCGGGGCAGGTAGTGGTCTCGGGCGAGCCGCCAGCTCTCGAGGAGGTAGCAGATTCGGCCAAGGCCGCCGGGGGCAAGACAGTCCGTCTGCGAGTTTCGGGGGCCTTCCATTCGCCGCTGATGGACGACGCGGCGCATGAATTCGGCCGACTCGTGGCAGAGGCCCCTATCCGGGACCCTCGGATACCAGTCGTCGCCAATGCAACGGGAGAGCCGGTCAGGGACGCCGACTCCGTCCGCGAGGCAATGGGTCAGCAGATGACGAGTCCTGTCTTGTGGACCACGTGCGTCGGCCATATGATTGCGGATGGAATCAGTGTGTTCCTAGAGGTCGGCCCTGGCAAGGTGCTGACGGGTCTCATACGGCGCACGTCGTCGGATGCAGCGGCCATAGCAGTGGGCACACTGGCGCAACTTGACTTTGTGATGCAGGAGGTAGAGTCGTGACGGGCAGCGATGGCGAGCGGCCCGCAGGCGCCATCTCGTTGGTGACCGGTGCGCGGCGGGGCATCGGCCGAGTGATCGCGCTTCGGCTGGCGAGCTCGGGCCCCGTGGCACTCAATGACATAGAACAGGGGAGGGAGGAACTCGAAGGCGTTGCGGAGGAGGTGCGCAGGGCCGGCGGACAGGCCCTCGTGGTGCCGGGCGATGTGACCGATGGTGAGCAGGTGAACGCGGCCGTGAAGCGCGTCGCGTCGGAGCTCGGGCGCCTCGACGTGCTCGTCAACAACGCTGGGATCACTCGAGACGGGCTTCTGGTCCGAATGACAGACGAGCAGTGGCGCGCTGTGGTCGAAGTGAACCTGACGGGAGCCTTCCTCTGCAGCCGAGCGGCCGCCAAGGTCATGCTCCGCCAGCGGTCGGGCCGCATCATCAACATGGCCTCCGTCGTGGGCGTTATGGGCAACGCCGGGCAGGCCAATTACTCCGCCTCCAAAGCCGGGCTGATCGGCCTCACCAAGTCGATGGCTCGGGAGCTGGCGCCGCGTGGGATAACGGTCAACGCCATTGCGCCAGGCTACATCATCTCTCCCATGACGGACGAGCTCGGAGAGGAGGCCGGGGAGAAGTTGGCGGCCCTCATTCCCCTGGGGCGATTGGGTACCGCTGAGGACGTTGCGGAGGCGGTGGCCTTTCTTGCCTCGCCGACCGCTGCGTATATCACGGGTCAGGTGCTGCAGGTTGACGGCGGGATGCATATGTGATATGCCTCTACCCCGATGAGAGGACTAAGGGACGGCAGAGGAGAAACTGCAGTCTTCGACTACAGCGCACGTTACACTCCCAGGGAGGTCGCTACGCATGGACGAAGCCATCTTCGAAGAAGTCCGGACGCTGGTTGCTGAACAGTTGGGGGTCGACAAGTCGGTCGTGACCGCTAGCGCGTCCTTCGAGGATGACCTGAGGGCCGATTCGCTCACTCTGGTGGAGCTGCTGATGGCTCTCGAGGAACGATTCGGGCTACCTGACATTCCAGAAGAGGAAGCGGACAAGATCAAGACCGTCGGCGACGTTGTGAACTACGTGGAAACCAAGAAGGCCAGCAGTTGACGCAAGCGGCGCTCTCGCGGACTTGCTGCTGGCAACTGCAGGTCGGGGCGCGAGAACGCCGCGCACAGGAGAGTCCATGGAGCGGCGCGTGGTCGTTACCGGCATGGGCGCGATCACTCCCCTTGGGATCGGTGTCGAGCCCACCTGGGAAGGAATGCGCTCCGGCCGGTCCGGCATAGGGAAGATCACCCTCTTCGATGCATCGGACTTCTCCTCTCAGATCGCGGGGGAAGTCCGTGACTTCGATCCTGCCGTGTGGATGGAGCCGGGGGACGTACGGCACACGGACCGGTTTGCCCAGTTTGCCATCGGCGCGAGCGCGATGGCCGTGGACGATGCGGGTCTCGACTTCGAGAGGGTGGATCCGACCCGGGCGGGTGTCCTCATTGGCTCCGGTATCGGCGGCACCTGGACGTGGGAGACACAGCACCGCAACCTCCTGGAGAAGGGCCCGCGGCGCATCAGCCCCTTCTTCATCCCTATGCTCATCACAGACATGGCGTCGGGTCGAGTGGCGATGCGCTACGGCGCGAAAGGCCCAAACAGTGCGGTCACGACAGCCTGTGCAACAAGCGCCCACGCTATCGGCGACGCCGCCGAGATCATCCGCCGCGGTGACGCCGAGATCATGATCGCCGGCGGCGCGGAGGCCGCCGTGTCGCCACTCTCGCTGGGCGGGTTCTGCGCAATGCGCGCCCTGTCCAAACGCAACGACGAGCCCGCGCGGGCGAGCCGACCCTTCGATCGAGACCGCGACGGCTTCGTCATGGCGGAGGGCGCCGGCATAGTGATTCTCGAACAACTCGAACATGCGAAGCAGCGGAACGCCCGCATCTATGGCGAAGTCGTGGGCTACGGCATGAGCGCCGACGCCTATCACGTCACACAGCCGCAGCCCGATGGGGAGGGCATGGCGCTATCCATAGAGGCCGCGCTCAGAGACGCCGAGCTGTCGCCAGATGAGGTGAACTACATCAACGCGCACGGCACCGCGACTCCCGTCGGGGATCCGGCCGAGACGCGTGCCATCAAGCGCGTCTTCGGAGATCATGCCCGCACGATTTCGATCAGCTCGACCAAGTCCGTTACCGGACATCCGCTCGGCGCTGCCGGGGCCGTTGAGGCGATCGCCTGCCTGTGCGCCATGCGGGACGCGGTCGCGCCGCCGACGATCAACCTCGACAACCCAGACCCGGAGTGCGACTTGGACTATGTCCCGAATGAGGCGCGCGAGGTCGACGCTCGGGTCACCATGACGAATTCCTTCGGCTTCGGTGGCCACAACGCGACTCTCGTCCTGAGGAGCATCGGCTGAGCCGCCTCGCCGACCCCATCGATCAGAGAGAAGGCTGGAGTCTACGAGATGTCGATCCGTGCGGCCGTTCTCGATGTGGACGGGACGGTCGCAACCTGTCCCTATGACTTCGACGCCATGCGCGCAGCTGTTGCGGAGATCGCCGCCCGCTGGAAGCTCGACACGCGGTCCTTCGGTGTACCGGGAGTAATCGAGCAGATAGGCCGGGCAGCCCAGCTCTTGGCTCGCGAGGCACCGGCCTTCAGAGCAGAGGCCGAGGCCGCCGTGGCCGACATCGAAATCGCGGCTGCGCGCAATGCCACGCTGCTGCCGGGGGCCGCTGAGGCCCTTGCCGAGCTCAAGGGAAGCGGGGTCATGTTGGGCCTCATCACGAGGAACTGCCGAGCGGCCGCGGAGATCGTGCTGCAGGCCGTTGAGGGATACGATGTTCTTCTGACCCGCGACGATGTGCCTGCAGCCAAGCCCGACCCTGACCATGTCTTGCGGACGCTCGCCGAACTGCGGCGAAGCCCACGGGAGGCCGTTGTGGCCGGGGACCACGACTATGACATGCAGTCGGGACGCGCGGCTGGAGTGAGGATCTGCGTGGGTGTGCGCACCGGCAGCAGGTCGGATGAGCTCCTGCGTGAAGCGGGCGCCGACGCGGTGATCAACTGCGTGGCCGAACTGCCTGGATGGCTTCGAGCCCGAGGAGAATTGCAGCAATGACGGCCTCGCCGTTCGCCGTGGCCGCCCTCACATGCATCCATCTGAGTTCTGTCGGCGCGCTGCCGAGAGAGGTGCACATCGACGCGGTGAGTCCCTATCTCGACGGCCGCCGAGAAGTGCGCATACTCATCTCGGACAGGGCATCGAGAGTGAGTGTTCGTCCTCGAGCGGCCGTCTATGTTGAGGACGGCCAGAGTGGGACAAGACTGAGCGTCGTCCAGAGAGGTGTGCTCCTCTCTGTCGCGCGCCGTGGGACAAAGGTGCACATCTCGGGCCCAGGCGTACGGGCAACGCGCGAGCGCATTCGAATCTCGCCGGTAGAGGGAGATCGCGGGGTGACTGTGTCCACCGCGGGTGGATGGGGGCGCCGCGGCGTCTATCCAGGCTCACTCCTGCTGACGGCGACCGAGCGCGGCCTGCGAGTGGTCGAGAATGTTGATCTGGAGACATATGTCGCGGGAGTCATAGCGTCGGAAATGCCCTCGCACTTCCCTATTGAGGCGGCGAAAGCACAGGCCATTGCCGCCCGGACCTACGCCCTTCAGCACCTGGGCGGTCATGCCGGGGCCGAGGCTGACCTCTGCGGCCGGGTCCACTGCCAGGCCTACGGCGGCATGCCAGCGTCGGACTCTCGGGCGAGCACGGCGGCGAGATCGACTGCGGGCGAAGTGCTTCTCTGGGACAGTGTTCTCGTGGATGCGATGTACCACTCCGCGTGTGGCGGGACGACCGCGACGGCCTGGGAGGTGCGGCAGGGCAAGCTCCTCCCGTACCTGAGGGCGAGCCAGGACTCGAGCCACGCCAGCCCTGCGTCGGCCTACTGCGGCCAGGACCACGACGTGCACTGGACGAAGCGCTACTCGCTTGCAGAGGCGGATCGTCTCGTGCGGCGCAATCTGGAACTGCTCCTCGGCCGGCCTGGCCTCAAGCCAGGCCGCCTGCGAACGCTGGAGGCGGCCATCGGCCCTGCAGGCGATCGCGTTCAATGGCTGAAGGTGCAGACTGACGTGGGAGCGTACGAAGTCCGAGGAGATGCCATTCGCTGGCTGTTCGGGGATGGGCGTCCCGGCCCGCGGGGCCTTCGAAGCACGGCCTTTGACATGCGCGTGGAGACAACCGCTGCGGGACAGCCCACGTCATTCTCTTTCTCTGGACGCGGACACGGACACGGCATCGGGCTCTGCCAATGGGGCGCGCGGGGCCGCGCCCTCTCAGGGCAGAGCAGCTACGAGATTCTCGCCGCGTACTACCCCGGAGCACGCGTGATCGATCTGAGTCGGTAGGCATTGTGGATTTCCTTGGACGCTACGCGAGCAAGCAACAGCGAACCGTCGTCGGGCTCATGTCCGGCACCTCGGCGGACGGCATCGACGCCGCGCTGGCGCGAGTCTCCGGTTCCGGGCAGGACCTCGAGGCCTCTCTCGTTGCCTTCCGAACGACGCCCTATGAGGCAGCAGTGAGGAAGGAGATCCTATCGCTTCTCGAACCGGGATCGCTCGCAGTCGATGTCTGCCGAATGAACTTCGAGATCGGCCGCCTCTTCGCAGAGGCCGCCCTCGACCTGGCACATCGGTGCGGCCTTCGGCCGGAGAACGTGGACCTGATTGCCTCTCACGGCCAGACGGTATGCCATCTTCCGCCGACCGGGCCCCTGGACGACCTCTCAAGCGGGGCCACACTCCAGATCGGCGAGCCGGCCGTCATTGCCGACCTCACGGGTGTGCCCGTAGTCGCCGACTTCCGCCCGCAGGACATGGCGGCCGGGGGGCAGGGGGCGCCCCTCGTGGCCTACGCGGACTACGCGCTCTTCCGTCATCCCGAGAAGACTCGGGCCGTCCAGAACATCGGAGGAATCGCGAATGTGACACTGATTCCGGCCGGCGGCAGCACTGAGGAGGTCGTCGCCTTCGATACGGGGCCTGGGAACATGGTCATCGACGCTCTGGTGACGGCCATGACGCGAGGGAAGAAGACCTTCGATGAGGACGGCGCACTGAGCGCCCTTGGGCGCGTGGATGACAGGCTGCTTTCCTGGCTCATGAGCCATGAGTATCTGTCTCGCCCCCCGCCGAAATCAACGGGCAGGGAGGAGTTCGGGGCAGAGTTCGTGGGGGAGTTGCTCGCGAAGGCGCAGGCCGAGGATGTATCGGCCGAAGACCTTCTCACTACGGCGGCCGCCTATACGGCCGCCTCCATCGCCTGCAGCTACAAGGACTTCCTTCTCCTCGAGCACAAGATCGACGAGGTGATCCTCGGCGGGGGCGGGAGCTATAACGCGACACTTCGTCGAATGATAGAGGAACGCTTGCCGGGCATGCCTATCTTTCTTCACGAGGACTTCGGCATCCCCGGGGGCGCAAAGGAAGCCCTCGCATTTGCCATCCTGGGCAACGAAACGATGCTTGGCCGACCCGCGAACGTCCCCGGCGCCACCGGTGCAAGACGCGCAGTGGTACTGGGCAAGATCGTCCCTCCAACTCCCTGAACATGACAGACGAGGTGTAAGGGATGAAACGTACGAAGGCAGTTGTCATCATCGGCGACGGCTTGGCCGACCGCCCCGTTCCAGGCTTGGACGGACGGACTCCGCTCGAGGCCGCGGACACACCGAACTTGGACAGCGTGGCTTCGGCGGGTGAGTGTGGGCAGATGGACCCTATCGGCCCTGGCGTCCGCCCTGGAAGCGATACGTCGCACCTGGCCATCCTCGGCTACGACCCGTTCAAGGCGTACACCGGGCGCGGCCCATTCGAGGCCCTGGGTATCGGCATGGCCGTGGAGCGGGGCGATATCTGCTTCCGGTGCAACTTCGCAACCCTGGAGGGGAAACTCAAGCTGAGCGAAGATGGCGGCTTCTCGGGGGCAAGAGTCGTCGATCGCCGCGCCCAGCGGATTTCGGAAGGCACGCGGGAACTGGCCCAGGCCGTGGATGGCCTGGCCGTTGAGGACGTGACGTGCTATGTGAAGGAGTCGGTGGAACACCGCGCCGCCCTTGTTCTGCGCGGTCCAGGCCTAGGGCCTCGGGCCAGCGACGTGGATCCGCATGAGGAGAATCAGCCGCCGCATGCGGCGGTAGGCGATGACGAGGGGTCCCAAAAGACCGCGCGCGTACTCAACGAGTTCACGCTGCGGTCGTGGGAAGCACTCAGGGAACATCCGATCAACAAGCGGCGCCAAGAGGATGGAAAGCTGCCGGCCAACATCGTGCTGCCTCGCGGCGGGGGAATTGCACCGGATTTGGAGCCGTTTGCCCATCGCTATGGCATGAAGGGCGCCGCGGTCGTGGAGACGGGGCTCATCGCCGGGATAGCCCGCTATCTTCAGATGACCGTCCCCGAAGTGCCGGGGGCAACGGGCGGGGCGGACACGGACGAGATCGCGCTGGCCCGGGCAGTCCTGCGGATGCTCGAAGAGCACGATTTCATTCTCTGCAACATCAAGACCCCTGACCTCGGCGGCCACGACAGCAGACCCGAATCCAAGGTGGAGGCCGCCCAGAAGGTCGATAGGCTGGTGGGGTTCGTCCGCGAAAACTGCCGAAGCGCGATCCATATTGCCATAACGGCCGATCACTGCACGCCCATCAGCTACGGCGACCACACGGGAGACACCGTCCCTGTGGCTATCAGCGGCCCCAATGTGAGGCCTGATTCAGTGCAGAGCTTTGGCGAGCGCGCCGTCACGGCGGGAGGGCTCGCCCGCATTCGCGGCTCAGATATGATGTCGATACTGACCAACCTGATGGGCGTTCAGGAGAAGTTCGGGGCCTAAGAACGCCACGCCGCCAAGAGGCATAGAGTGGGGGAGGGCTCAGCTTCTTGGGTCTCGCACTGGCATTAGTCGGCATCTTCGCGGTCATGGCGGTGTTGATGTACCTCAACCGCCTGCCCGCGATAGCGGCTCTGCCCATCATGGCCATCGCGATCGCGCTGGCTGCTCGTGTTCCCTGGAGAGATCTGGCTGCAATCATCAGCGACGGCGCCTTCCTCCTGCATAAGGCCTATGCCACCGCGATACTCGGGGCCGTGCTCGCGGAGATAGTGGCCAAGACCGGCGTCGCCGAGACCATGGTCAAGAAGACGGCGGAGCTGGGCGGCGACCGCCCCGTCGTTCTGGCGCTACTCATGACCGCTGTGGTAGCCATCCTGTTCACGACCCTCGGCGGACTCGGCGCCGTCATCATGGTGGCGACGATTGTCTTCCCTGTCTTGCTTGCGCTCGGGGTACCCCAACTCGCCGTCGGTTGCCTGTTTCTGCTGGGCATGAGCTTGGGCGGCATCTTCAACTTGACGAACTGGCAGCTCTACAAGGAGACGCTAGGCCTATCGACGAGCACCATTCTGAGCTTTGCAGCTCCCCTCGCGGCACTGATGGCCATAGCGACCCTTGCCTTCGCTTTCGTTACGCTCCGTCCGTCCCGGCTTCGCCGGTATTGGTCGGCATCAGAGCCGGAGAAGCCTATCAGCTTCGCCCCGTGGTACTCGCTGCTGACACCGATTGTGCCACTCCTGCCGGTGCTCGCCTTTGGCGTGTACAACCTCCTCGCTGAGCCAGCCGCGCCGCATAAGCTCCCTATGGTCGCCACGACCTGGTACTTGCCGATAAGGCCAGACACACTCCTGATTCCTGCGCTGACTTTCGGTGTGATAGACCTCGAGCCTCAACCGTTCGAGTTTCCCATCGTCACTGCCATGGCGATCGGAATAGCGTACGGTCTTCTGGCCTCGCCTCGCCCGCGACAGGGCCGAATCCAGCTTCTCACTCGAAGTGCAATCGATGGCATCGGCGCGGTGGCGCCGGCCGTGGCCCTGATGCTCGGCATTGGAATACTAGTCGAGGCCGTCACCCACCCCTCCGTGCTGAAGCAGGTTGAGCCCCTCCTCGAGGCGATCCTGCCGAGCACTCGCATCGGATATGTCGTCGTCTTCACGGTTCTAGCGCCGCTGGCCCTCTATCGAGGTCCGCTCAATGTATGGGGAATGGGATTCGGGCTCGCCAAGATGATGGCGGCCGTTCCCGGGCTCGGCCCAGCTTCCGTGATGGCCGCATTGCTGTCTGTGGGCCAGTTGCAAGGGGTATCGGACCCGACCAATACACACAACGTATGGATATCCAATTACGTCGGCGTGGACGTGCAACAGATCCTCCGGACGACACTGCCGTACGTATGGGTGGCCGCAGCCGCTGGGCTGGTCATCGCTGCCCTCATGTTCATGTGAGCGGGACGCCCCGCGACCACGTCCCTCATCCCGTCTGCCCGTGCGAACGCCGACAATTGCTGTGGTGTCGGCGGTGTGATTAGCTGCAGTTGTGAGGCCCGAGCGCCCTTTACACATCGTCTTGCGATTCCTTGCCCCTCCCAATCCGCTGTGCTATAATCCGCGGCGTCGCACTCTCTCAGGGCGGAGGTGAGGAACCGTAGTCCTATCCGCCTTCCAGGAGGCCGTAATGCAGAGGAACACGCTTCTCGTCCTTGTGGCGCCGGCTGCGCTTCTCATGCTACTCTCGGCACTGGGGCAGGAGGCGAAGGCAGCTCCGGACATCGTTCCCCCATTATCCACACAGTGGGCGTTCTCGTTGGGGGAGGACGAGTCGAATCTGAAGCGCCCCCTGATACAGGACGGACGCGTGTACGTGACCCATCAGGGAGTGCTGCGCTGCCTGGACAATATCACCGGCGCGGAGCAGTGGAACTTCTCCCCCGAGAACGCGGCCGTGACGACGTCAGCCGTCAGCTGGCGCGACATCATAGTAGTGGGTGCCGCGAACGCAACTGTCTACGCGCTGGACGCCGCGACCGGCGATCCCGTCTGGGAACGCATCTGCGCTGGCTCGGTTTCGTCCAGCCCCGCCCTGCTGGACGACATCCTCCTGGTCGGTGCGGGCAACATGGTCTACGCTCTATCCCCCGAGTCGGGTGACGCAACTTGGATCTGCTCCCTTACCTCGCCTGCAGAATTTGGCCCGGTCTGCGACCGCGGCATGGCTTACTTCCTCTGCCAGGACGACACCATCCAGTGCGTAGACGCGACCCAGGGCCGCTACCGCTGGACGTCAAGAGTAGTGACCGGCCCTCGGACTTTCCCTCCGACGGTCGCCCGGCAGAGGGTCGTCGTGGCGAGCGGGCACAGGGTTCACGGCGTCGCCCGGACCGGTGTTGTGGCATGGACGGCCGACATGCCGGCCGGAGTTGGCGCGGCGCCTGTGCTGGTCGATGACATCCTGTACGTTCCCTGTGTTGACGGACGGATCTACACGCTGTACGCGCGCTCGGGGGCCCCCCGTCACCACGTGACATACCAGGTCGATCACCCTCTGACCTCATCCCCCGCCGTCACCGACGGCATTGTGGCAGTGGGCACCGGCGACGGTCTCTTCTACGTGTTCGATGCCGGCTCAGGCCAGGTGAGTTGGATCTACCGCTGTAGGGAACCCGATCAGCTTCCGAACGAAGGGGCTCGGCACGGCATCTATGCTCCCATCGTGGCCTCCGAGGGTTCACTCTACTGCCTGACCGGCGGCGGCAACCTGTATCGCTTCACGGCCTCCGCACACGACGGAGGCGGACCGGTGTTTGGGGACTTCGAACCGGAGCCGGGCTCGGCGAAGCCGTCCGGCCAGTACACTGTTCCCACGTGTTCCATTACCGACGACGGCAGTGGTGTGGACCCCGCCTCCGTTGTCGCCTGGCTGAATGGCAGCCCGGCGCTCGTGGCGTTCGACATCGCCACCGGCGTGGCGACGCTCCCCGGCGCGGTGCTGGCGGACGGCTCACACGTGGTCAAGGTAACGGCGAGGGACTTTCGGGGGAACGAGGGCTCGGCCGAGTGGAGCTTCCTGGCCGACGCGAGTGTCCTCCCGGCGCCGGAGCGGGGCGCGGCCGGCCAGACCCGGATGCAGCGCCGTCCGATGGGGCGCTAGTCTCGTGTCGGCGTGCGGCGGAGCGCTCTGGCACATGTGCGGGAGCCAGGCGTGACTGAGCGCGAGGCATGGCTGGCGTTGAGTGCGGCCGACCTGCCGCCGCGGAAGTCTCTTGAACTGCTCGAGAAGTACGGTTCCTCCCAAGCCGTCATCTCCGCTGGCAGCAAGTCTCTCGTCACGACCGGCGTGGTATCTCCCACCGAAGCGTCGCGTCTTACGAAGGCGGCGGAGCGCGACTATGGGCCGGAGCTGGAGCAGCTAGAGAAGCTCGACGCTCGGCTGGTCACCGTTCGCGATCCAGACTATCCTGCTAACCTGCGCCAGATCCACGACCCGCCGATTGTGCTGTTCGTTCGCGGCTCTCTTCTGCCAGACGATCAGCGCTGTGTCGCCATTGTCGGCACCAGGCGCGTCACCCCCTACGGCCGCCTTGCTTCGGAGACGCTTGCTCGAGACCTGGCGGCCCGCGGCATCACCGTGGTCAGTGGACTGGCGGTTGGCGCCGACGCGGCCGCACACCGCGGTGCCCTGTCGGCCGGCGGCCGCACGATAGGCGTCCTCGCGTGCGGTATCGATGTTCCCTACCCGCGCGACACGATGGAGCTGCGCGAGCAGGCGGTTGAGCACGGTGCGGTGCTCTCGGAGGTGGCGCTCGGCACTCCGGCGCGACGACACCGTTTCCACGGTCGCAACCGGCTCATCAGCGGCCTGGCGCTGGGTGTCATAGTGAGTGAAGCCCCCGAGCGCAGCGGGGCTCTCATCACGGCGAATATCGCCGCAGAGCAAGGTCGACAGGTGTTTGCGGTGCCGGGCAGCATCAACAGCGAGTTCAGTCGCGGCACCCATGCGCTGCTGCGAGATGGTGCTCATATCGCCACATCCGTGGAAGATATACTAGAGATCCTGGACCTGCCGCAGACGGCGACACCGGCAGCGCCTTTGAGGGCACAGGAGACCGGGCCCGAGCGGGTCCTGACAACAGACGAGACTACCATCCTTGAGGCGCTGTCGCTGCAGCAGAGACACGTCGATGAGATCATACAGGGCTGTCGGTTGTCCGCCTCGCGCGCAAGCGCTGGCCTACTGATGTTGGAGTTGAAGGGATTAGTGCGGCGACTGCCGGGGAACATGTTCATGCGTGTGAGCTGAGCCTGACCGAAGACGGGGCACTGTCGATCTCGCATACTCCCAATGGGCAAGTCACTCATCATAGTTGAATCACCGGCAAAGACCCGCACGATCGGGCGCTTTGTCGGCAGCAAATACCGGCTGGAAGCTTCGATGGGCCACGTTCGCGATCTGCCCAAGAGCGTCCTCGGCGTGGACGTCGAGCACGACTTCAAGCCCAAGTATTTGAACCTGAGGGCCCGCGCGCCGGTGCTCAAGAAGCTGCGGAACGCTGTCGCGAAGGCAGACGGCGTCTATCTGGCTACGGACCCGGATCGCGAAGGCGAGGCGATCGCCTGGCATCTCGTCCAAGCGCTCAAGATCAAGGACCCGAAGCGCATAGAGTTCAATGAGATCACCCGCGGGGCGGTCACGCGCGCGCTGGCGCATCCCCGCGACATCGATCCCCAGCGTGTAGACGCACAGCAGGCGAGGCGCATACTGGACAGGCTCGTGGGGTACAGCCTGAGCCCGTTGCTTCAGCGGAAGATGCGCAAGTGGGGCCTAAGCGCGGGCAGAGTCCAGTCGGTGGCCGTGCGGCTGATATGTGAGCGCGAGCGAGAGATAGAAGCGTTCACACCCGAGGAATACTGGGACGTTACGGCCCGCGTAACGCCGGGCTCGCCCGACGACGCGTTTCAGGTGAAGCTCGTCGAGAGGGAAGGCGAGAAGCTCAAGGTCCGCGATCAGGCGGAGGCCGAACAGGTCGCCCGCGAGATCTGGGAGGCGCCGGTTCGAGTTGATCGCGTCAAGGAGTCGAAGCAGGCCCGTCGTCCGCCTCCACCGTTCATCACGAGCACGCTCCAGCAAGACGCGGCCAATCGGCTTGGCTTCTCCGCCCGCCAAACGATGCGGCTCGCACAGCAGCTCTACGAGGGAGTGGAGTTGGGGGACGAAGGATCGCTCGGACTCATCACTTACATGCGAACCGACTCCCCGCGGGTTGCTTCGGAGGCGCAGAATACCGCGCGCGCGCTGATAGCCGAGCACTTCGGGGAGGAGTATGTGCCCGCACGCCCGCGGCGCTACGCCTCGCGCCGGGGCGCGCAAGAGGCGCATGAAGCGATCCGCCCCACCTACCCCGAGCGCCGGCCCGAGGACATCGCTCAGTTCCTCGACGACAGGCAGCGACGGCTGTACGAGCTAATCTGGTCGCGGTTCGTGGCGAGCCAAATGGCCGATCTGGAGCTATCGATCAAAGCCGTCGATGTGTCGGCCGGTCCCTACGTCCTGCGCGGACGCGGCGTTAGAATCGTCTTTGCGGGGTTCTCCCGCGTGTACTCCACGCGCGACGCGGAGGTCTCCGTCCCGCAGCTCGAAGAAGGAATGTGGCTCGACCTCGTGAGTCTCGAGGCCGTGCAGCGCTTCACCGAACCGCCCCCGCGCTATACCGAGGCGGGCCTCGTGCGTGCGCTCGAATCGAAGGGCATCGGCCGCCCCAGCACCTATGCGCCGATCATCGGCACCATCCAAGACCGCGGGTACGTCTACCTCGAGGAGAAGCGCTTCCGTCCCACTGACCTCGGTCTTGCCGTTACCGACCAACTCGTGTCGCATTTCCCCGACGTTATCAATGCCGAGTTCACGGCCGAGATGGAGGCCGCACTCGACCAGATAGAGGAAGGCAAGGCCGATTGGGTCGAGACGCTCCGCAAGTTCTACTCGCCATTCTCCCAGTCAGTTGAGCAGGCGGAGGAGAAGATGGGAGAGGTGAGCGTCAAGCCTCGTGAGACCGACGAAGTCTGCGAAGAGTGCGGCCGTTCGATGCTCCTTCGCGTGGGTCGGCACGGCCCGTTCCTGGCTTGCTCCGGATATCCCGAGTGCAAGCACACGCGGCCGGCTCCCGGCGGGAAGGAGGAGGAGCGCGCCAAGAAGCCGCCCCCGGAGCCGACGGATGAGGTGTGCGAGAAGTGCGGCAGCCAGATGGTGATCCGCACCGGCCGGCGCGGACGCTTCCTTGCATGCTCCGGCTTCCCGAAGTGCAGGAACACGCGCTCCCTTCCCGAGGACGAGGCCGCGGCGAAGGAGGCGGCCGCGAACGAAACCTGCGACGTGTGCGGCCAACCCATGGCCGTCCGCCGAGGTCGTTACGGGCCCTTCCTGGGCTGCACCGGCTATCCGGATTGCCGTGGCATCAAACGCCTGCCGGAGCCTGTTAGCAACTAGGCAGTGCTCGATTCTGGCGGGTCGCATTCCCCATCGGGCGCGACGTACCGGTCGGCGCGTGCTGTTCTACCGGCCGCGCACGGCCACTGCATCACACGGCCGGCTACGCCCATCCTCGCTTGACACCCTCGAATGGCCGGTGTTATTATCGCCGGTACCGTGGAGCGCCAACGAAGATGACATCATCGCAGCCAGAGTATCGAGTTGCCGTGGTGGGGGCTCGGGCCGTCGGACGGGAGATGATCCGGGTTCTCCGCCAGCGAAGATTCCCGGCGGCCAGTCTTCGTGTCTTCGCTACGCGCGAGCGCGACATAAGCGTCGACGGCGAGACCTACCACGTAGACGTCATCAGCGAAGATGCCTTCGACGACATCGATGTCGCCTTCTTCGCCGGGGGCGACAAGCGCGAGGGGCACTTCGGACCCGTTGCGGCCGGACGTGGGACGGTCGTTATCGACAATGCCGATGCCTTCCGGCTCGACCCGGACGTGCCTCTGGTGGTCCCAGAAGTCAACCCAGATGCTCTGCGGGAGCACCGAAACCTCATCGCCAACCCGAACTGCTCTACGATCCAGTTCGTAGTTGCTCTCAAGCCCCTTCACGATGCAGCCCGCCTCAAGCGGGCCGTCGTCGCGACATATCAGTCGGTCTCGGGCAGCGGCACCTCTCCGGCGGGCAGCGATCCTGTTGACGCGCTGCGACAGGAGATGGTGATCCTGTGCGAGCGTCTCTGCCAGGCGGCTGACAGCGGACTACCCGAGGAACGCTTGCACCTGATCATCCGCTCGGCGCAGGAGTGCACGGGCGAGCTGTGCACAGATCCGACGCTCTTCCCCCATCCTATCGCCGGCAACGTGATCCCTCACATCGCCAGCTTCCGCGAGGACGGCTACTCGAAGGAAGAGATGAAGCTCACCAGGGAGACCCAGAAGATCCTAGCGGAGCCAGAGCTCAAGATCACATCCACCACCGTGCGTGTCCCCGTGTTCAACTGCCACGCCGAAGCAGTCAACCTCGAGTTCGAGCGGCCGCTGTCCCCTGAGCGCGCCCGTGAGATCCTTGCCGCTTCTCCAGGCCTCGTTGTTCTCGACGATCCGGAGGCCGCCCGATACCCGACGCCACTCGAGTGCTCCGGCACCGACGAAGTCTTCGTTGGGCGAATTCGGCGCGATGATACGGTCCCACATGGGCTGAACCTGTGGGTAGTAGCCGACAACCTGCGGAAGGGGGCGGCGCTCAACGCGATCCAGATCGCTGAGAAGATGATGGAGATGGGATTGCTGTCACCGAAAGCCAAGTGAGGTCCGCGCGCAATGAGGGTCGTAGTTCAGAAATTCGGCGGCACGTGTGTCGAGTCTGAAGCGAACCAGCTCATCGCGGCAGAGCGCATTATGGAGGCCCGCGACCGGGGGCTTTACCCGGTCGTCGTCGTGTCCGCAATGGGCAGGCAGGGGCAGCCGTACTCGACCGCTGAGTTGGTGAGCACCGTTCGACGTATCCATCCAGACATCGATCCCCGCGAGCTCGACTTGCTCATGTCGTGCGGCGAGATCATCTCCACCGTCGCGATGGCTCATCTCCTGAGCACGAAGGGCTACGAGACCATCGCCCTAAGCGGCGGACAGGCCGGCCTTATCACTGACGGCTTCTTTGGCCACGCTCGCATCGTGCGAATCGAGCCGAGGCCGCTTCTCTCTGCGCTCCAGGAAGGGCGCATGGTCTTCGTCGCCGGCTTCCAGGGCAACACGGAGGATCATCAGATAACGACGTTGGGCGCTGGCGGGAGCGACTACACGGCCGTTGCGCTGACGCGTGTGATCCAGGACACTCCCCGCCTCCCGTTCGGGGACGACCTGGACGTGGAGCCTCTCCAGATGTACAAAGACGTGGATGGAATCATGACGGCGAATCCGACGAGCCTGGAGGAGGGACATAGTCCGCAGACATTGCCGCAGCTGACATACGACGAGTGTGTATCCATGTCGCGCCTCGGCGCGGAGGTGCTTCAGCAGCAGGCCGCGGAGATGGCGCGGAAGTACGGGATCCCGCTCGCCGTCCGCAACTTCCTCGCCGCCGACGGCCCCGGGACCGAGGTAGGTGTTGCCGGCGGCAGCAAGGACGGGCGTGCAACGGCCATCGTGGATCAGCCCAAGCTGCTGGTGTTCGATGTCGAATGCGACAGCCTCCGGCTCCCACTGCAGATAGCCGAGCGCCTGGAGCGGGCGCGCTTGACCTTCTTCCAGGTATCCTCTGGGGAAGCTGCCTCGAGGTTCGCCGTAAGGCCGCTGAAGTATCGCGACGTGGAGGCCACCGTCGGCGACACACTGGCCACGCACGGCACGGTTGCGGAGATCAACGCGAGCGACTTCGCCCTCGTTTCCGTCGTCGGCGAGACGCTGCGCGAACGGCTCGACTCCTGGCGCCAGCAGGCGGAGCGTGTCCTCGCCGACAACAGCCTAACAGTTCACGGCAGCGCCGAAGGCGAGATCAGCTTGTCCTTCCTGGTGCCTGAGGAAGAGCGCAAGAAGGCCGTGAGTTGTCTTCATCAGGCACTCGTTCTGTAGACTGGCACAACTAAGGAGATAGCGCGTGGCCCTGGAGGTCGAAGGCGTCTTTGCACCCAATGTCACCCCATTCTCTGCGCACTCAGTGGATGAGGCAGGCCTGCGCCGAGTACTCGACTACCTGATTGACAGCAAGATCAGCGGGCTGGTGCCCTGTGGTACCACCGGCGAGTCTGCCACCCTCAGCCACGAAGAACACAGACGCGTGGTCGAACTCACGATACAGCACACCTCGGGCCGCGTGCCAGTCATCGCCGGGGCTGGCTCCAACAGCACCCACGAGGCCACCGAACTGGTGAAGCACGCGGAAGGCGCCGGGGCCGACGGCGTGCTTGTCATCTGTCCCTACTACAACCGGCCGACGCAGGCGGGGCTCATCAGGCATTTCACGGCCGTGGCAGAGGCCACCTCCCTTCCGCTCATCATGTACAACATCCCCAAACGCACGGGTGTGAACATGGACGCGGATACGGCCGTCCAGCTTTCCCGAATTCCCAACATCGTCGCCACGAAGGAGGCCAGCGGCGATCTGCTGCAGGTAGCCGACATCATACGTGAGGCCGATCCAGAGTTCGCAGTGCTGAGCGGCGACGGTAATCTGACGTTCTCGATCTGCTGCCTTGGCGGGGTCGGAGGGATCCTCGCCGATGCGCACGTTCTGCCGGGCGAGTGGCTTCGGATGGTGAGTCTAGTCGCGGAGGGCAAGGTCGCCGAGGCGAGGGAGATCCACTACAGTCTCCTGCCGGTGGCCCGCGCCCTGTTCCTTGAGACGAATCCGGCTCCCGCGAAGGCCGCTCTCGAGATGATGGGCATCTGCTCGAGTGAGGTACGGCTGCCACTGCTGCCGGCGACAGACTCCTGCCGCGGAGCCCTACGAGAGGAGCTCAATAAGGTTGGCGTCGTCTAACGGGAAGCAGGCGCTGGAACAGGTTCACACAGACGTCCACTCGTGCCGCCTCTGCCCTCTCTGCCGAAGTCGCACCAAGGCAGTCCCGGGCGAGGGCGCCGTCGATGCTCGGATTATGTTCGTGGGCGAGGCGCCGGGGTCTGATGAGGATCGCCAGGGGCGTCCTTTTGTGGGCGCTGCAGGCCGAGTGTTGACCGACCAGCTCAAGAAGGTGGGCATCGACCGGCGCCAGGTGTTCATCACCAATGTCGTCAAGTGCCGGCCGGAGGGAAACCGCGATCCGGAGGCGGCGGAGATCGAGGCCTGCCGCGACCACCTTCTCACACAGATAGCCATCATCAACCCGAAGGTCATCTGCACGCTGGGACGATTCGCGGCGAGGACGCTCATCGACAACGGCATCTCGATCAGCCGTGAGCACGGCAAAGCGCGACGCATCAGCGGCATCCTCTACCTGCCCATCTACCATCCGGCGGCGGCGCTGCATCAGGCACGACTCATCGACTCGCTGGAGAGCGACTTCCGCAAACTGAGATCAGTCCTGGAGGAAGAGCTGGGGACTGCCACCTCTCCTCAAGCCGCGAGCGATGCCTGATCGGGCAGCTTTGAACCTGGCGACGCTTGGCCCGCTTACACTCGAGCAGAAGCTCTACGCGGCCGTGACGGCCGGGTTTGGGGCCGTCGGACTCAGGGCGAGCGATCTGGAGGAGCCTGAAGAGCGGGGCCGGGAGGAGCTTCGCCTGAGCGAGTTGGGGGTGGCCGAGCTGGAGGGTGTCGAGGGCTGGATGGGTCCGAGCCGTACCGCTCGCAGCCTCGCCATCGTCCGAGCAGAACACGTCTTCGCCATCGCGGCCGATGTCGGCGCCGCCGTTGTCATTGCCTGGCCCTCTGAAGACCCTGTGGGGCCCTTGGCGGCAGCCACCCACTTCGCCGATCTGTGCCGCGCGGCCGAGCCGTTCGGGATTCGGGTCGGACTGGAGTTCCTTGGCCATTCTTCTACGGTGAAGGACCTCTCCTCCGCGTGGCGCATCGTAGAGATGGCGGAGATGGCCAACGGCGGGGTCGTGATCGACACCTTTCACTTCCACCGCGGGGGCTCCAGTCCGGGAATGGTAGACCCGATCCCGGCCGACAGGATATTCCTGGTGCAGGTGAGCGACGCACCCGACCTGCCCCTGCGCGAGCTCGAAGACAAGCACCGGCTGTACCCAGGCACGGGTGCTCTTGCCCTGGAGCAGATCATGGCAGCCGTGCGGGCGAAAGGCTACCTTGGCCACTACTCGCTCGAGCTGCACAATGAGGAGTACTGGGGAGAGGACCCAGTAGTTGTCGCTGCTGAAGGCCTCCGGTCCATGCGGCGACTGGATATCATATGAGGAGGATCGACACGATGAAGAAGCAAGTGCTCGCGGAGCTGAAACCCATCTGTGACAAGATACGAACGCAGTTCGATGCAAAGGACTCGGCCAGGGAGAAGGCGCTCACCAGATCGCGAGAGGTGATACGCAACAGCGCGAACGCAATCCGCGCCGTGCACCGGGCCGAGTATGAAGAGGCGAAATCCCTGATGGCAGCGAGCGCGCAGCTCCTTGCCGAGGTCGACGAGGCGCTGAATGGGCATCCTGGCATCTACCACGCTGGCTTCGTGCACGACGCCCAGAAGGAGCACGCCGAGGCCCACCAGACCTATGCTCTCATCCGTGGGGAGCCGCTCCCTGATCCCGACGACCTCGGAGTGGGCTATCCAGCATACCTGAACGCGCTCGGCGAAGCCGTCGGCGAGCTGCGACGATATGCCCTGGACCGCGTGCGCCACAACGAGAGCGGGTGGGGAGAAGGCGTGCTGGCGTCCATGGACGAGATCTACTACGCGATGGTCTCCTTCGATTACCCGACCGCGATATCGGGCGGCCTCAAGCGCACGGCCGATGTCACTCGTTCCCTGATCGAGCGCACCCGCGGCGATATCACGAATGCCACCCGCCAGCAACGCCTCGAATCCGCTCTCGCGGAGCTGGAAGCGCGGTTGAAGGTCGTGCCACAGTAGACGACCGAGATCAAGGGCACTCCCCTCAAAGAGGACTGAGAGGCGCTGATGGCGGCGCCAGAGAGTGGCCGCGAACAGTGCCACGAACCGGTATACTCTCGCATGGCGGCTGAGTTAGCTCTGGCAGGGCAGCGGCGGGCGGCGAGGAAGTGGGCGGAGAAGCGAGGCGGGGGGACAGACATCTAGCCGGCCGAGGGGGAGGATCTCAGATGAAGCTCAGTCCGACGGTTGCTCTTGTAGTGTGCGTGGTCGCGTTGCTCGGCAGCGCCGGGCATACGGCTGAGGAGCCATCCCCGGAAGCGTCCATGTCGGTATTCAGTGAGAGCGGCATGGAAGGGTTGCGGGAGGTTAGGGTAGTCGTCGCGGAGATCGACGACCGTCTCGAACATAGACTCAATATGTCCGATCAGAAAGTGATGTGCTGCGTTGAACGCTACCTTCGCGAGATTCCCGGATTGACAGTGTCCGACTCCTCCTCAGCGTATGTCTACGTCGCAATCACTGGATTTGCACACGATGGACCTACTGGCCACGTGAGGCTGGATCTCGTGCAACGGGCGTATGTTCACAGGTCCCATCCTGGTAGTGGGGAGAAGGTCCTCGTAGTCCCCGCGGCGACGTGGAGCGGAGGAAGGGTATTCACCCAACCGGGGATGGTTGGTAATACGATGATGATGGTGGCACTTAGGACGACGCTCGACGAGTTCCAGAACGAGTACCTGAAGGCCAACCCGGACGTGAAGGCGTAGAGGGAAGCGATGAAACGAGTTCTCCGACGTGTGGGTGGGTTCCTGCGCTGGCTGGGTGTGGTGACCGTCATTGCGATCGCCGGGTTTGCCCTAGCAGTCGCGGCTGTTACGTTCCTGGTCATCGTGTGGCCGGAGGTGACTCAGAACGCCGGGGACGCTATGGTCTATGTCAGCCTGGCTGGTGTCGTTGTTGCGCTACTAGTAGGCGCGGGGATAGTCTACTTCGCTTATGTCCAGCGCGTTCAGCAGAAGTTCATGCTGGAGCTGGCGGTAGTGCCAGTCATGTCAGCATACGTGGCACCCACTGATACACGTGGGGGCCAATGGGTGCAAGACCTGCAGGTACAGAACGTTGGGAATGGGCCGGCGATGGACCTGGACGCGACACTATATGGGCGCATCGGCGAGGAATACCGATCCAGGCACGTCGTCCTCCCAACGCGCAGGCACATCGAGAAGGGCGGCGCGGAAGTCATCTACGACACGGGCGTGGAGAAGCAGGAACATAATCCGCTACGAGGGGTCCTCGACGTGTGGATACTGCACTACGCGGACCTGAACGGGAACCACTGGCACTCGTGGTGCAACTGGGACCCTGAAGAGGACAGACATGTGCCGACGGGAACCTTCGTCTTCCGCTCGAGACTCGATACGCCGTCTTGGATAGGCCAGCACTGTGAGCGCTGCGTCGACCTGGGATGGGAAACCAGGGGCGGCCTCCGCGAGCATCTCGACGTCCCCGCCCATATTGTTGATATGGAGCGGTTCAGGCGTAGGGTCATGGAACTCGAGGAGGACCTTGAGCGTGGGGCCGCAGACGCCACGGAGGAGGCGAGGGATGAGTGAGCAGGGGCAGGCCGGGACCCAATGAGACACTGGCGCCGGTACTCGAAGGTGCTGTTCGCGATCCTGGCGGCGGCCGTCCTGCGGTGAAGGGGGAGCGGCCGACATGGCAAGTCGCCCTGATCGGAATGCTCGTCGGGCTAGCGATCGCCGTCGAGCTGGCTAATCGGTGGATCACGGTCGCCCTCTGCATCGCCGTCGGCGGGGTGATCGGGGCCGTGATCGGATCGATCCGGAGCAGGAGGCGCTGATTGCAGTTCCAAGAATCCCTGTGCTATAATCCCGAGCACCATGTCCCAACAGAAGAAGAAAGTCATATTCAGCGCCATGCAGGTCACCGGGAGACTCCATCTCGGCAACCTGGAGGGCGCTCTCCGCAACTGGGTGCGACTGCAGGACGACTACGAGCTCTATGCGGGCATAGTGGATCTGCACTCCCTCACGACCTCCTACGAGGACACGGGGGAGATCCTTGAGAATGTCCGTCAAGCGGCCGTCGACTACCTGGCGGCGGGGCTGGACCCGGAGCAGACAGCTATCGTCGTCCAGTCATGGGTGCCGGCCCATTGTGAGCTGCACGCGCTCCTCTCCATGATAACGCCAGTCGGCTGGCTGGAGCGGGTCCCAACCTACAAGGAGAAGCGAGAGCAGCTTCACATCGCTTCTCCCTCATACGGCTTGCTCGGCTATCCGGTGTTGATGGCCGCCGACATCCTGGTGTATCGGGGCGAGGTTGTGCCCGTGGGACGCGATCAGGAACCCCATCTCGAACTGACGCGGGAGATAGCGCGTCGCTTCAACCACCTCTACGGGCAGACATTCCCAGAGCCGCAGTCACTTCTCACTGAGTTTGCCGTGCTGCCTGGCCTGGATGGCCGTAAGATGAGCAAGTCCTACGGCAACTGCATCTACCTCTCAGACAGCCCGGACGAGGTGCGGGAGAAGGTCCGCACCATGTTCACCGACCCGAAGAAGATCAGGAAGGCCGACCCCGGTCACCCCGACGAATGCCCAGTGTACGCCTATCACGTCGCCTATGCGCCCGAGAGCGCGGAAGAGACAAAGCGCGCCTGCGAGGCCGGAGAACTGGGCTGCGTGGCCCATAAGAAGGATCTCGGCGACATCCTGACAGAGGCGCTCACACCTCTCTGGGAGCGGCGCGAGGCGCTGATCGCCGATCCTGGCTACGTAGATGGGGTCCTGCAAAAAGGCGCGCAGCGAGCTTGTGAGAAGACCGACGAAACCATGGAACTCGTCTGGCGGGCAATGAAGCTTCGGTAGCACTACCAGCGGGCCTCCGGGAACCGGGGCGGGAAGTCGCCTGCTTGCGAACATATCAGTAGGACCAACCCGAAATAGCGCTGGTTCAGCGCTTGCTGGACAGTCGGCCCCGGATGAGGCATACTTAGCCGGGACAAGTAGCATCCATATGGAAGTGCCACCACTCTAGGACCACACACCACCAATCGCGGCTTCGGAGGCGGTAATGTTCACACCTGAGTTCCTGAGGCGCGAGGCGGTCAGCCATCCCGCCGCCCCGCCGGATCGTGCATTCACGGGACACCCCGTGAAGCTCCCCGCCTTCGAAGGCCCCCTCGACCTCTTGCTCTATCTCATCGAACGGGATGAGATCAATGTCTTCGACATCCCCATCGAGCATATCACGAACGAGTACCTCAAGTACCTCTCTGAACTCGAGTCCCTGAATCTGGAGGTCGCAGGCGAGTTCCTTGTGATGGCCGCGCGGCTGCTCGAGATCAAATCCCGTATGCTGCTGCCCGAGGACGATCACCCCGAGGAGGAGGAAGACGAGGCGGGGGACCCCCGCGCCGAGCTCGTGGCCCGACTGCTCGAGTACCGTCGCTACAAGGAAGTGGCCGAGGAGCTGCGCGCGCGGGCTGAGATCCAGCGCTTCGTGTTCTCTCGCGGCGGACTGCTGGAGAACGACAACGGGAACGGGCACGAGCGCCCGCATCTGGAGCTGAGCGAAGTCTCCGCCTTCGACTTGTGGGCCGCGTTCCAGAACGTGCTGAGCCGAGTAAAGGACGCGCCGCGGGCCGACGTTGTACGGCCGCGGTTCACGGTGGCACAGAAGATGGCGAGCATCGCCTCTCGCGTCCGCTGGGCCAAGGCAGGGGTCGGGTTCGAGGACCTCTTCGACGAGGCGACCACCCGGCTCGAGCTCGTCGTGACCTTCCTCGCCCTGCTGGAGCTGATGCGCCTGCGCCGCGTAAGGGTGGCGCAGGAGAGTCTGTTTGGTGAGATTCGCGTCTATCCATTCGCGGACCGGTCGTTGCCAGCCGCCGACGAGCGCGAGAGAGTCTCGAACTAGAATGACGAACGAATCCTCGCAGGGGAGCCCCGGCCCCGAGACGATGGGAAGTGCACCCGAGGCGACATCCGACGACGTCGGCCAGCGGCTCGCCGCCCTCGAGGCAATACTCTTCATGGCCGCGGAGCCGATCACCGCCGCAGAGCTTGCTGAGATACTTGAGATCGGCCGGGCCGATCTCGACCAACTCGTGGCGCGCCTCGGCGGGCAATACCGCGGCCGCGGCATCCAGATAACGCGCGTGGCCGGCGGATACCAGACCTGCACCCGTCCAGAGTACGGCCCCTACGTAGCGAGGCTGCACAAGCCGGAGCGCTTCCGCCTGTCACGGGCAGCACTGGAAACGCTCGCAATAGTGGCCTACAGACAGCCCATCACGCGGCCCGAGATAGAGGCGATCCGGGGCGTCAACTCGGACTCACCGATCGATACTCTGGGGCAGTATGAGCTGATATGTGAAGCGGGAAGGAGGGACAGCCCGGGCCGGCCCGTGCTATACCGCACTACTGACAACTTCCTCGGACAGTTCGGGCTGAACTCCGTCGAAGATCTCCCGAGCATCGAGTCTCTCCCCGCGGACGACCAGGTTGTACGCACCGAAGTCGGCGGCGCCGATGATACCTCCAGGCAGGCGGCGGGAGTCGAGGTAGGAGAGCAGCCACCGCAACAGACGGGCATAACCACGCGGGAGGGCCCCAACGGGGGGACAGACGGACCCCAGGAGCCGTCCCCGTGATGGCATCGACCGCAAGTTGGCGGTGGCTGGGGATCGGGGCTCTTCTTCTGCTTCTGCCGCTTCCTTCGGCCGCCGCCTCCCCCCCGAAGATCCGGGCGAGTGCCGCGGCTCTGATCGACGCCGAAACGGGAGTCGTTCTCTTCGAGAAGTCGATGCATGAACGGCGCCCCATGGCCAGCACCACCAAAGTGATGACTGCTCTTCTGGTGCTGGAATCCTCTGACTTACCCGAGACAGTCAAGGTCGGCCGGGTGGTGAACACGGTAAGTGGCTCATCGCTGTATCTGAAGCCCGGCGATGTCGTTCGCACCGACGACCTGCTGACGGCACTTCTCGTGCAGTCCGCCAACGACGCCGCCGTCGTCCTCGCGGAGGAGATCAGCGGCAGTGTGGCGGCCTTCGCCGACCGTATGAATGAGCGGGCGCAGCAACTAGGAGTCTCCGACACGCACTTCCTGAACCCCCATGGCCTCCACCACTCGGGCCATTATTCGTCCGCCTACGACCTAGCGGTCATTACACGGGAGGCGTTCAACCACACGCGGTTCGGCGAACTCGTGGCCAGCAAGAGGGTGAAGGTCGCCGTACCCAGCGCTCCCGGCGGGCGGCGCCTGTTAGTGAACCACAACAAGCTTCTGTGGAAGGCAGACTACGCTGACGGCGTCAAGACCGGGTATGTCCGTCAGTCGGGCCACTGCCTGATCGCGTCGGGCACACAGGACGAACGGCGTCTAATCGTTGTGCTCCTCAACACAGGCGACATGTACGGGGAAGCGAAGGCGCTCCTCGACTATGGCTTCCGGAACTTCAGGCGCCAGGTCTACGTGCATCCCGGTGACGCAGTCGGCCGGGCGGAGGTTCGCGGGGGGCAAGAGCCCCAAGTTCCGGTAGTCTGTCAGAAGACCCTATCCAGTATCTCCGGTCCAGGGATGGAAGATGACGTCCGCCTCGAGGTGACGGTGGCACCGCTGGAGGCGCCAGTGGCTGCAGGGACACCGGCCGGCGAGGCCCGTCTTGTCTCAGACGGCCGGGTTCTGGCATCTTCCCTGCTCCTGTCCTCCGAGCCTGTACCCCGGTCGCGCCTCCGTGTCTCCGGCCTCTGGCTCCTCAGAGCCGTGGTCATAGTCGGCCTTCTTCTGCTGCTCACCAGAGCCTATGGAAAGGCTGTCAAAGCTAATCGCCGCCGCGGGAGTCACCTCGCGGCGTAAGGCGTCGGAGCTGATACGCTCTGGCCGCGTCACTGTCGACGGCCAACTCGTGCTCGAACCGGGCACCGAGGTGGACCCCAGTAGCGCCACGATCGAAGTGGACGGCACGCCGCTGGAGGCCCAGTCGAAACACTACGTGATCCTTAACAAGCCGCGGGGGCCTCTGTCGGCCGTTAGAGATGACCGGGGTCGAAGAACCGTTCTCGACCTGCTGCCTGAAATCGACGCGCGGCTCTATCCTGCCGGGCGCCTAGATGCCAACACCGAGGGCGTGCTTCTGCTCACCAACGACGGCGACCTCACATACAGACTCACCCACCCTCGGTACGAGATCGAGAAGGTCTACGAGGCAGAGGTGAAGGGCCGGCCTTCGCGCGCCGCCTTGGGAGAAGTCGAGCGTGGGATGATCCTGGAGGAGGGCCCAACTGGGCCAGCCAAGGTTCGCCTCTTGCGAGCCGAGGCGGGCACGGCCCTCCTGGAAGTCACGGTTCACGCCGGCAGGAAGCGCATGGTGCGCCGTATGCTTGCTGCCGTCGGGCATCCAGTGCTCGCGCTCCGCCGCACCCGGATCGGCCCCCTGGCGCTGGGCAGCCTCGGCCCCGGGGAATGGCGACACCTCACCGACGAGGAGGTCACAGCCCTGAAGGCTGCCACGGAAGCCAGCGATCCCGCCCGACGGCGGGCGGGACCAGAAGAGCCCGATCGACAGCAGAAGTGAGGGCGGCCGCTACACGGCTCGCGTTGCCTTGCCAGCCTTGAGGCATTTGGCGCAGACCTGCATGCGCGTAGACTTGCCCCTCCGCACCGCCGTGACACGCTGCAGGTTCGGAAGCCAGCGTCGCTTAGTGCGAACATGTGAGTGGCTTACGTTGTATCCGACTCGTGGCCCCTTGCCACATATATCACAGCGTCTGGCCATCATGAAGCTCCTGAGCTAGTGTGCGACTCGAAGCAATATGATACCATAGGAAGTGTTCTGACCGCAAGCAGGCCGCAAAGCACCCAGCACTGCTTAGGCCGAGCATGACAGTTGTGCCAGTATGACCGTACGCGACCTCAGCGACGCAATCAGACCTGCTCCACCCCTGCAACGGGGTGATACCGCCGCGAAGGCCGTTCGCCTCATGCGAGCCAAAGGCGTCCCGGCGCTCCCAGTGGCGGACGGCACGGCCATAGTCGGCGTGGTTTCCGAGCGCGACATTCTCCAGCTCGTGTCAGGCACTCCGGACGTCCGCCAGGCTCTCCAGGCACTCCCCGTCGCGCAGCTCATGCGCCCAGCAGCCGTCGTCGGCACGGACCATCAGCCGCTTGTCGACCTCGCCGGGGCGGTAAAGGCGAGTCCCACAGATGCCGTGCCAGTGGTTGACGCTGGCAGACGGTATCTCGGAATGCTGTTGACCAGAGACATCCTCGCAGCGCTGGCCGAGGAACCGATCGTGCCGCCGGTGGCGGGGCTCGCGACGCCTGGGGGCGTGTATCTGAGTACAGGCGCTTTGCGTGCCGGTGCGAACGATCTCGGACTTGCCACCACCGGCGCTGCCCTCATGCTGCTCGACCTCATCGCGACCGGTGTCGTGTTCGGAGTTTCGCGACTGGCCCTCGTCCTCCTCCACCTTCCCGAGGATCTCGTGGGGGTTGATCATACGGGGGCTGCGAGCGTCGCTCTCGCAGCCGTCCAGTTTGGGCTTCATGTGTTGATCTTTCTTGCCCTGCTGCGCATCTCCCCACTCACCGGAACTCATGGGGCGGAACACATGGTTGTGCGCGCCATTGAGGAAGGAGAGGATCTGGACCTGCAGAAAGTCAGGCAAATGCCGCGAGTCCACCCGCGGTGCGGGACTAACTTGCTTGCATTGCTGATCCTGTTGGTCATCGCACAGCAGTCCCTTTTGTCCTTGGGCAGCGTGGACTATGCGACCGGAATGTTGGCCCTGTTCCTGCTCGTGGTGATCGTGCTGCTGACATGGCGGCGACTCGGCGCAGGTCTCCAGCGATGGGTCACGACGAAGGTGCCGTCCGACCGGCAACTTGGCGCTGCCGTCAAGGTGGGACAAGACTTACTGGCGAAGATTCGAGCACGGCCGAGCGCCCGGGTCAGCGCGCCGTTGCGTCTGTGGCACTCTGGATTCATTCAGGTGCTGCTTGGCTTCTTCGCTCTTGCCCTGGCAGCCGAGTATGCCCCTGTGGTGCTCGGCGAGCTGTGGCGTGTTCTGGCGCACTAGGATCTTAGGACCAGATATGGCGAGAGAACTGATAATCGAGGTGTTGTCCGAGGCGCTCTCACGTGCGAAGGAGGCGGGCGATCTGCCGGAGCATGTGGACCCGCCGATCGAACTCCAGACCCCACGCGATCCCAGGCACGGCGACATCGCGACGAGCTTGGCCCTCGTGCTGGCGAGCGAAGCGGGTGGCGCGGGGCGGCAGATCGGCGAGAAGCTCGTGTCCCACCTCGACCTTCCGCAGGGCGTCATCGAGAAGATCGAAGTGGCAGGGCCCGGCTTCATCAACTTCACGTTCTCCCCCGAGTATCTCCGCGGGATAGTGCGCGAGATCGCGGCCGGGCCCGCGGAATATGGGCGAACGAACGAGGGGGAGGGCAAGACCCTTTTGCTCGAGTTCGTGAGCGCCAACCCAACAGGTCCGGTTGCCGTCGTCCAGGGGCGAGCGGGCCCCCTGGGTGACGCGCTGGCCAAGCTCCTTGAGCGTACCGGGTGGAAGGTCTCCCGCGAGTACTACGTCAACGATGCGACGAACAGCACCCAGGTGCGACGCTTCGCAGAGACACTTGAGGCGCGGTATCTCCAACAGCTCGGCAGGGGCGCCTCGGTTCCCGAGGACGGTTACCAGGGGGACTACGTTGTAGAGATGGCCGAGGACCTGGTGAAGGCCGAAGGCGATCGCTATCTCGACACGCCCGAGGAGGAGCGCCTCTCGGCCTTCCACGACTATTCGCTGAAGAAGATCGTCGACGGGCACCAGCGCGACATGACCGCGTTCGGCGTCGAGTTCGACAACTGGTTCTTCGAGAGTTCCCTCCATGCCAGTGGGGAAGTAGAAGCGGCCATAGAGGTGCTGAAGGAGAGAGGTTACACCTACGAGAAGGACGGCGCGGTCTGGCTCAAGGCCACCGATCTCGGCGACGAGCAGGATCAGGTGCTCGTCCGCAACGACGGCCGCCCCAGCTACTTGGCCGGAGACATCGCCTACCACAGGAACAAGTTCGAGAGGGGCTTCGATCGCCTCATCGATATTTGGGGTCCTGACCACCACGGCCACGTTAGACGCATGAAGGCTGGGGTGCAAGCACTGGGCTATGATCCCTCCCGTTTCGAGATCCTCCTCCACCAGATAGTGCGTTTGTTCCGCGGCTCCGAGATGGTACGCATGTCGAAGCGGGCCGGGGACATCGTGCAGCTGTCGAGCCTGCTCGAAGACGTCGGCGCAGACGCGGCCCGGTTCTTCTTCCTCATGCAATCCATGGAGAGCCACCTCGACTTCGATCTGGAACTCGCCAAGAAGCAGGCGAACGAGAATCCCGTCTACTACGTGCAGTACGCTCACGCCCGCATATCGAGCATCCTCCGCGAGGCCCAGGAACGGGGTGCCGCGGTTCCGAGCATCGACTCAGTCGATTTCTCCCGCCTGGAGCATCCGGACGAGCTCTCGTTGATCCGGAAGCTGGCCGAGTTTCCGGACGAGGTAGCTGAAGCGGCCTCCCGGCATGAGCCCCATCGTATGACGCGGTACTCGCGTGAGCTGGCGGCGGCGTTCCATCTGTTCTACACGAACTGCCGCGTGCTGGGCGATGACGGCGACCTGACTGCGGCCCGCCTGACACTGGTCGGCGCCACACAAGCGGTGCTGCGATCGGTCCTGGACATCATCGGCGTGTCTGCGCCGGAGACGATGTAGCTCTGCCGTCCGCTGCGCGCCGCGGCGGCGCGAATCTGTCCGCCAGCACGCGCTGAGTCCCGACAGGCTCTGCTCCTTTCCCGTCGAATCCCTTCACCTCGAAGCCAACCACAGCGTGCCCGACGGCCCACAGCACAACATGCGCAAGACATCGCAGCGCCCGCAAACCGACTCCGCCCAGCCGCGCTCCGGGGGGAACGCCCTCCCAGGCACACAGCTTGGCTCCCTCCTCCACGACGCCTGGCCCACCCGGCTCCCCAAACGCCCCATGGCCGGCCTTCCTCCGGCCGTGTTTTACGCCCTCCGAGGCGTGCCGCGTAAGTCTCCCCTCGCAAGCGCCGCCACCCGTCTTGACCGGGCCCTTCCCGGCTGGCCCGAGAGCGCTGCCCGGATCCTGACCCAATCGTCCGATGGACCTCTTGGCGACGAGGCTGAGCGTCTCGCCACCTTGCTTGCGCACCGTCCCCTTCGAGACCCGGGGCCCCTCCTCCGCGCTGCTGCCGTGGCCGCGCCACAGCGGCGCCTGTGGCTGCTCACCGCTCTCAGCGGCACCGATGCCGTCGGCGTCCGCGATTTCTGGCTCGCCGACCTCCGCAAGCGTGTGCGAGACGCCTCCGAGACGTGCGACACCGCGCTCTGGTTCGCCTTCCTGCACGCCTCTCTGAGCGACTGGCTGGCATACGCGGACTTCAGAGATTGCCTCGCGGAGGCCCGAGTCCTCACGGCCGCCGCCCCGGACGGCGACTACCGCTCTGCCCTGACCCGTCTGGGGCTCGGCGCCCACCCTCGCTTCGCTAAATGGTACCGCCAGGTTGTCTACGACATCGCCCACCAGCCCGATGTCTCCCTGAGCTTCCGTACCGCCGGCTGGGTGCGCGACTTCCCTGGCGAGGAGTATCTATGGGACGCGGTCTCGGGATTGACGACGAGGCCAGATATGTGGTGGCCGCTCCACGTGCTTCGCTGGTGCTCTGGGGCCGACGCTGGCGATGGCCGGGTCGTATCTCGTCTGGCGACGGTCCCCCCGGCTGTGCTCTGCCTGGTCTCGCTGCTTCGAGGAGATCTCTGCCCGGCGGTCGCACAGGCCATGGGCGAGGAGAACCACGAGTCCGCGGTCAAGTGGCTGAAGACCACTCCGGCGCGCCTTCCGCTGGACCTGCGCCTTGTCGAGTCACGGATTCGGCCATGGGCCGAGCGAGCAGGACAGTCGATGGCCGTTGCCGCAGGGGCGCTCTGCTCTGTCGATCCGCCCGACGACTACAACGGCCCGGAGGAACCTGTGCTGCGTCGCAGGGAGTTCGCGCGCGGCCATCTGCTGCCAGAGTTCGACCGAGTCGTAGACAACCTCCTGTACGTCCACGCGCTGCGGCGGGAGCACTTCGACGCTATCTGCCGGCAGGCGCTTCGAGGTTCCCCTGCCGCCATCAGGGCGCTGTCTCTGTGTCCGGACAAGGCCGCCGAAGGCGCGCCGATTCTCTTCCGGCTCTCCCGGGAAGGGGGTGCGGCCTCGCGCCGGGTCGCCCAGGAATCACTTGAGATACTGAGGGCGCGCGCGAAAGTGGAGGACCTGTCCGACTACGAGAAACGCCTCGACCTCGCGTCGGCGTGGGCAGACGCAGGCCTCGACGGCCGTCCCGGACGCGTCTGGTGGGATGTGAAGGGCTATCGCATCAAGGTATCAGTCGCAGCGGGGAAGGTCTCCCTGGAGGCCTTCTCCGAACGTCGTCGCCTGAACACCGTCCCACGGGCTGTTCGGGAGGACCCGCAGTATGCGGAGATCAAGGAGACGCGCTCGCACCTCGCGAAGATGTATCGCTACTTCCGCAGGCGGTTTGAGGTTGCCATGGTGGAGGGCGTCTGCTACCGCTCGGAACAGCTCGAGACCTTGCTCGCCAACCCGGTCGTGCGATCCCTCGTATCCCGGCTGATCCTACTCGTCGACGGCCGACCATTCCTGTGGACGACCGGTGATCCCATGGCAGAGGCGCCGAGCCCGGAGGGGCTCCCCGACGGGGAGGAGATACAGATCGCTCACCCCCTGGAGCTGGCTGGAAGCGGCGCTCTGGCTCACTGGCAGGACCACGTCATCCAATCTCGCATCGCCCAGCCCTTCAAGCAGGTATTCCGGGAGTGTTATGTCCTTGCAGAACGCGAACGGGATGAGCAGAGCTGCGCGCGCTTTGCCGGACATCCCTTGGTAGCACGGCAGGCGTTCGCGCTGCTTCGATCGCGGGGCTATTCGCCGGGCCGAGGACAGGCAGTCAAGGAGTGGCCCGAGTTCGCTCTGGTGGCTTACATTCGATGGGCGCAGGATGACGAACGCGCTGGCCGGCTCCTCGCCGCACCCGAGGCGAGTGGGACTGTGACGAGTGGACCGGTATGGTTCACCATCAACGGCCCAGACCCGGTGCGCCTGGGGAGTGTCAGCCCTGTGGTTGTCAGCGAGACGCTGCGGGACGCCGACCTGCTCGCGTCCCGGGCCGCCGCTGGGGAGCTGGGATACACCTCAGAGCAGACGCTCCAGCTGCGAGCGACCCTCGTCCGCCACCTCGCGCGCACACTGGGCCTCACCACCATCTATGTCGCCGAGGACAGTCGGCATGCGCTCGTGGAGGGAAGTCGCGCCATGTACAGGGTGCACCTCGCGAGCGGCTCGGCGTTCCTCGAAGAGAGCCGCCGACACCTCGATACGGGCCCCGTCACCAGCGAGGCCTTCCGCGATCTGGTCGCAGAGAGCATGGATACAATCACGGCACGCATAGTCGGTCTGATCGGCGCTCTTGCGAACGACCACCAGATCACTGATCCCGATTTCCTGTCTCAGCTCTGAGAGCTAGATGTCGGCCGAGCCACGCGCCCCTCGGCGACGACATGGACGAGGCGGCGCCTGCTTAGAGCTCGGCCTCTTCTTGTGATATAATCGGCTGGCCATGAGGGATCCCAAGGAGCGCCTCATCATCGCGCTGGACTACCCCGATCTGCCGGCCGCGCTGGAGATGGCGCGCCTGGTCGGATCCGAGGTCGGGATGCTCAAAGTCGGCCTGGAGCTGTTCAACTCGGCTGGGCCGAAGGCGGTGCTTGCAGTGCGCGAGCTCGGCGCGCGCGTGTTCTACGATTCGAAGTTCTCCGACATTCCGAACACGGTGGCAGGTGCGGCCGCAGCAGTCGCCCGCCTGGGCGTCTCTATGTTCAACGTGCATGCACTCGGGGGCAGCACGATGATGGCGGCGGCGCGAACGGCCGCGACCGAGGCCGCGTCGGCGGCGGGACTGCCCGCCCCTATCGTGATCGGCGTGACGGTCGTCACGAGCCTGAGCGACGACGAAGTCAGAGACGAGCTGGGAATACCCGGTGACGCCCGTGAGACAGCCATCCGCCTGGCCGTACTGGCAAAGGAGGCCGGCCTCGACGGAGTCGTCGCCGCTGTGTCTGAGGTCCCGGAGATAAGGCGAGTCTGTGGAAAGGAGTTCTTGGTGGTCACGCCGGGCATCCGCCCGGCGTGGGCCCGGGTGGACGACCAGAGCCGCTTCGCGACGCCGAAACAGGCGATCGAGGCCGGCAGTGACTACCTGGTCGTCGGTCGGCCTGTCACCCGGGCTGAAGACCCCCTTGAGGCGGTCACAGCCATAGTGCGTGAGATGGCGAGTGCCTGCACAACGTAGGGTCTTCGACGCAAGACCGAGTAGGGACTGCCAGGAACCCAGCCATGGACAACGAACTCGATCTGCTGCTTGGGACCGCCATCGACAGCCTTGTGAAGCTGGACATTCTGCTCCTGTTCCACGCTCGTCCGGGCAGCGTGTCGAGGCCGGAGGAGGTGGCGCGGCAGGTGGGACATCCCGAGACCGAGGTGTCCCAGACACTCGATCAGCTCTCTGAGGCCGGACTTGTCGAACGTTTTGTCTTGGGCAGCGGCCGACATGCAGTATACGGGCCATCTGACGAGGATCGCGTTCGTGGGATCATCGCGGCGATCAAGGAGCGCTACGACCGCGATCCGAGTACCCGAGCTGGCCTGGTCCGCGACATACTTCGCGTACCCTCAGAAGAGCCGCGTCCGATCGACACATCTTAGGCCGCCGAACGCGGCCCCTGGCAGGGGTCCCAGGTGAGCGGAGACACACACGCGTCCGGATTCGGCGAGGCCGCCCGGGAAGCGGGCGCCGCCTACTCCGAGCAAGGCGATCGCGTTCTGATCGCCAACCCTTTCCTCCAGATGGCCCTCTCTCGTGAGGATGGCACGCTCATCTCTCTGGTGCAGGGCGAGAGGGACACTGAACTGATCGATGCCGAGGAAGCGCAGGCCGAGGGTCCTCTCTGGCGGCTCGCGGTGAGGAACAGGCGCGGGCAGGCCGACGACGCTACGAGCAAAGACTGCGCCAGATTCACCTACAGCTTCGGCCGTCACCGGCATGAGGGATGGCTTCGCCTGTGGCTTCAGTGGCGTGGCATCATCGAGACTGCCGACGTCGACGACTCATCTCTCACAGTCCAGATCAGTTTCCCCGACGATGCTCCGATGGTGCTGTTCGATCACGAGATCCAGCTCCCCGCGGGCTACTCCCCTGCGGGGCTGGATCTCCCGTGTCTGTGCGCTGTCGGATGTCGTGACCCGCTCATGGATGACGGCGTCTTTCTGCCTCTGTCGGGCGGCATCTACCTGCCGAACCCCCGTGCGAGAGGTGGCGATCCTCGGCTCTGGGAGGTCGAGTATCCTGGGCCGGCTTCCATGCAGCTCCTTGGCTACTGCTGTGGCGAGCGGACGGCCCTGTGGGTGGCCCCTCGAGATTCGGCGGGCATCAGGAAGCTCCTGACGGTCTCCGGCATGCCATCGTCGGGCCGGCTTCGGCTCGCGGTAACTCAGTTCCCCGCCCTGCGGCCGGACGGCGAGTGGTCATCCGGCTATCCGGTTGCCGTCGGCATTGCCGATGGGGACTGGTTCGAGGCGGCCCTCGACTACCGTGCCTGGGCGGCGCGGCAGCCCTGGACGTCTCGCGGTAGGGGAGGGGAGCGGAGAACGCCGCCGCTCACGAGTGCCTACGGCCTGTGGGCCTCCTACTGGGGCGGTGCACGGCGCGTCGCGGGGACCGCCCGCGAGTTGCAGAGGCTTGTCAACGTGCCTGTGAAGCTGGACTGGCGTTGCTGGCACGCCTGCGCCCGTGAAGGCGCGTACCCCGACTACCTCCCGCCTCGAGACGGCGATGAGGCGTTCACTACCGCCGAGAGAGAACTCAGCGAGTCCGGCGTCCTCGACCAGCTGAGCCTGAGCGCGCTTTTCGTGAGCCGGGAATCAGCGCTCTGGCGGGAAGAGGGCGCCGAGACACACGCCGTGCAGCCGGGCCAGGACACGCACGCTGACGGCCACAGACCAGCGGCTTCCGCGCTCGAAACCATGTGCCCGGGGACGAGATACTGGCGAGACAAGCTCGCGGCCATCGTCGGAGGACTTGTGAAGCGCGGCGCGGATGGGGTCCTCCTCGAGGACTTGGACACCTCCCCGCTGGCATGCGAGGAACCCAGCCACGAGCACGGGCCTGCCGCTCGAGGCCAATGGGCCGAGAGCATCCGCTCACTGCTGGCAGCCGTGCGAGCTGCCGTTGGCAGGGGAGGCCAGATCGCAGCCGACGGCCTGACTGAGTATCATCTCGACTTGGTGGACGCTGTTTTCACGAGACACGCCTCGGCTGAGCGACAGGGCATCGTGCCGAATGGACTCGGCCACAGATGGATTCCGATCCCACTCTATGCTGCTGTCTACCACGACTACACGACGATGGCCGGGCCGGGCGTGTCTCTCGTGAGCCATAGGCCCCACGACCCGATGTGGCCGGCCGCGATGATCTCCGAGATGCGCGCGCCGCCGCGCGTCATGGGCCGCGACTACGAGGCCCAGTTCTGTCTGGAGGTGGCGCGATCACTCGTCTGGGGCTATCAGCCCATCCTAGAAGGCTTCGCGCCAGAGCAGTCCCGGGACGAAGCGAATCGGCGCAAGTTGGCGTTTCTCGCAGCGGCTCTGCGCGCCCAAGCATGGGGAATCGGCGCGCTTCTTCCTCAGTCCCAGTTCCTTGGGCCACTCAACATCGAGTGCCCAACGCTGGAGGAGGACCTGCTCAGCGACCCGCCGGGCGCGTCTCCCACCGACCGTCGGACCAGGCGGCAGTTGCTGCCGAGCGTCCACGGCTCGGCCTGGCGTGTGCCTGGAGGCGGTCTGTCCGCAGTATTGGTCAACATAGGAGCCACTGAAGTTGACTTCACGGCGCGCCTGCGCTCCAGCCGCCTGGCCCTCCAGCTTCCTCTCCGACTGATGGGGCGCACATTCTCGGAGGACGGCGACGTCCCCGCGGCGAGCCTCCGCGCGTCGGGCAGTGAGATCGGCGGCCGTCTCCCCTCGCGCTCGATAGTACTCGTCTCGATCCGTTGAGCGCCCTCTGCCGCACCTCGCCGACACTGCCGGCGAACCGCTTTTGCCACACTGCGGCATGTCGTCTATAATCTGTGGCCTTCCCCACTAACTCGGAGGACAGACAGTCATGCCGATCCTGGATACGGGATGTCTCAGGTCAACAGTCGAGAAGGTCATCCGCGAGACTGAAGTGACCGACGTTCACACACACCTCTACCCGCCCTCCTTCGGCGATCTGCTGCTCTGGGGTGTGGATGACCTCATCACCTACCATTACCTCGTTGCCGAGACGTTCCGGTGGATAGAAACACCCTACGAGGCGTACTGGGACCTGACCACCCAGGAGCGGGCCGACCTGATCTGGCGGACGCTCTTCAACGAGAACTCACCGATCGCTGAATCGTGCCGGGGCATACTGACTGTGCTGCAGAAGCTGGGGCTGGACGTAGCCGCCAGAGATCTACCAGCCTACAGAGACTACTTCGCGAAGCTAGCGCCGGCGGACTACGTGGACACGGTCTTCCGGCTGGGCGGCGTCAAGGATGTCGTGATGACGAACGACCCGTTCGACGAGACAGAGCGGAAGGTCTGGCTGGAGTCGTACCGCCCCGACCCGCGCTTCAAGGCCGCGCTGAGGCTTGACCCCTTGCTGAACGGCTGGGACGAGAACAGGCAGCAGCTCGCCTCCTGGGGCTATTCTGTTGAGGCGACCATGTCTCCAGCGTGCCTGAAGGAAGTGCGCCGCTTCCTCAGGGAGTGGGTCGAGCGGATGGAGGCGGTCTACCTCGCCGTGTCTCTGCCCCCGACCTTCATGATGCCCGAAGAATCTGCCAGAGGAGTTCTCGTCCGTGAATGCGTCCTGCCGGTCTGTGCGGAACTGGATCGCCCCTTCGCCATGATGATAGGTGTGAAGAAACTCGTGAATCCTCGCCTTGGGCTGGCCGGAGATGCGGTCGGAAAGGGAGCCATCGAGGCCGTCGAGCATCTGTGCTCCGAGTACCCGCGCAACAAGTTTCTCGTGACCATGCTCTCGCGCGAGAACCAGCACGAGCTGTGCGTGGCCGCGCGGAAGTTCAGGAACCTGATGATCTTCGGATGCTGGTGGTTCCTCAACAATCCCAGCCTGGTCGAGGAGATCACGCGCATGCGGCTCGAGCTGCTCGGCCTGAGCTTCCTCCCGCAGCACTCGGACGCGCGCGTGCTCGATCAGCTCATCTACAAGTGGGAGCACTCCCGGAGAGTGATAGGCGAGGTACTGTGCGAGGAGTATGCGGACCTGCTATCGGCCGGGTGGCGGCTGGAGGAAGACGAGATACGAAGGGACGTTGGGAAGCTGTTGGGAGGTAACTTCCGAGACTTCCTCGAACGGCAGCTGTGACCGGATAGACCGCCCCGGTTCGAGCGCGGCCGCTCCGGGGTATGAAAGCTGCCGACCTACCTTTCCTCTCGCTCCTGCACGGGCGGCGCGGGCATTCCTGAGATAGCTGGCGCCACCGCAGGAACTGCCGGTCGTGGTTCCGGCACGGGCGGGCCCAGAGGCCTCGTGAAGAAGTGCCAGACCGCCCCCATCATCGCAAGCAGGAAGAGCGCCAGGATGACAAGGGGCTTGAGATAGGACTTCACTGGCTTCTGCCAGCCGGTCACGTGCCAGTAGCCGAATGCTCGCAGCACCCGTCGGTCGAAGTCGTGGCTGACCTCGATCTGACTGGAGACGGCCCGCAGTCGACCGGCGATCCCGCCGAGGGCCGTCAACTCGGCCTGGCAGTGAGGGCACGTCTTGAGGTGCGCCTCCAGTCGTGCAGCTCGTCTAGCCGGCAGTTCGCCATCGAGATAGGACGACAGTTGCTCTTCGTACAGCGTGCAAGTCACGATTGCTCCTCTCCAGTCTCGGAGAGTTTACTCCATATCTTCCTGAAGGCCGTGCGCGCCTTGCTCAGGCGCGACCTCACTGTCCCCAGCGGCAGCCTCAATGCCTCCGCAATCTCGGAGTAACTCAACCCTTCCTGATCTCTCAGCAGCAGTATGGCTCGCAGCTCGGGAGCCATGGCGGCCAGCACTTGCCGCGTGAGCAGCGCCTCTGTGACCTGCCGGGACGGGCTGTCGCTCGCCCTCGGCTCCCTCACCGCGTCCAGCCCGACCGTAGCTCTCCTTCGTCGCCTGCTACCCAGGCACAGGTTTGTCACTATCCTGTACAGCCAAGTCGAGAACGACGCCTGCCCCCGAAACCGGGGTATGGCCTGGAAGACCCGTACGAAGGCCTCCTGCGCCACGTCCTCAGCGTCCTCCCTATTGCCCAGCATCTGATAGGCGAGGGTCACCGCCGGCCGTCGGTAGCGCGAGAGCAATGCCTGGAATGCGCCAGGCACGCGCTCTGCGCAGGCGGCGACCAGAGTCGCATCATCCGCCGTCGCCAGGCGCCCGTCCACGGACAAGCCGCCGGGCCGGACGACTTCCTCCATCTCGCCCTCCCAGCTATTAGATGACGAAGCGGCCAAAAAAGTTCTCCCGCCAGGCGTTTTCTCACACATTTTACCACGGGGTAGGCGCGAGCGCCATCCCTGGAGAATTGGGGGTAGGTGGATGTCCGAGGCGCCGTGAGACGCCGTGCCGGCGCTTCTGGAAAGGCTCCACACAGCCTGAGTTGCGATCCACCAGGGACGTCGGGTAGCAGCCGAGTGAAGCTCTCCGTCATAATCCCCGTCTACAATGAGCGCGACACGATCGCGGAGACGATCCGTCGCGTCCGCGCCTCGCCTGTTGACAAGGAGATCGTCGTCGTGGACGATGCGAGCACCGACGGGACCCCATCTGTCCTCGAATCCCTTGCGGGGCCGGATCTCAAGCTCATCAGCCAGCCTGCCAACCAGGGAAAGGGCGCGGCCATTCGTCGCGCTCTCGAGGACACAACGGGCGACGTCATCCTGATCCAGGACGCCGATCTGGAATACGACCCGGCCGACTATCCGAGGCTGATCGCCCCGATCGCCTCTGGCGAGGCCGATGTTGTGTACGGAACGCGCGCGCCGGAGTTCCGCGGCATGCACCTGCCCCATCGCATCTTCAACTGGATTGCGGCGCGGCTCGCCAACCTACTTTACCGTGCCGGCATAACAGACGAGGCAACGTGCTACAAGGTGTTCCGCGCGGAGGTGATCAAGTCGATCCCGCTCAGGTGTCAGCGCTTCGAGTTCTGCCCGGAAGTGACCGCCAAGGTGCGGAGGCGCGGCCTCCACATCCACGAGGTCCCGGTCTCCTACCAGGCGCGCTCAGTAGGGGCAGGAAAGAAGATCCGCTGGTGGGACGGCGTGGAGGCGCTCTGGACACTCGTGAAGTACCGCTTCACCGACTGAGCTTCGCGCACAGGCCGCCTCGCGCCCGAGAGCGCTGCCCGGGACTGACTCGTCCGGGCAGTAGGCGTCAGCGCTAGGACTCCCAATCATCGATGAGCCGACGCAGCCGTTCTGGCAGGTGCTCTGACCTCCCGCCAACCGGGCAGGCTCTCACGCAGTCGCCCCGGACTGGCGAGTCCGGCCTGTCCTCCCTCCGTCGCCTGCAGAGGGTGGGATCGGTCTTCGCAGGTGTGTCGATGAAGATCGCATGCCGATCGATGGTGGCGACGGAACGGTAGTCCCGCACGGATGCGTCATCGCGCATCGTGATGCACTCCATGATGCAGGCCCTCTGGCAGAGCCCGCACCTGCGGCATATCGGCTCGGTGACGAGCGGATCCGGATCGAGTTCGGCGTCCGTGACGATCGAGTTGAACCTCTGTCGGGGACCGAACTGCCGTGTGAGGACAAGGTTGCCGTATCCGAACTCGCCCAGCCCGGCCCGGGTCGCCGCGTGGCGGTGCGAGAAGGGCCCAAAGGTGTATCTGAACGGCGAGAACTTATTGGCGCCCCGACTGGCCGGCCCCTCCCAAATCTCCGCATCTGTCATGCCCTCGACGTGAGGATGGAGGCCGGTTGTCGGGAAGATCATGGCTTCATGCCCGAGGCTCATCAGGTGCTGGCCGATGATCTGGGCGATGAACTCGAGCATGTAGTCTTGGACGAGATGTCCGACCTCCCCGTACAGCGCCTCGAAGTAGGGGTACCGAACGTGCTCTGGGATCATCTCTAGTTCGCGCGTGGCCAGCACCGCGGGAGCATCGATCACGGGATTCATGACCGGCTGCCCTATCGAGATGATAGCCCTGGCCTCCGGGAGGAAGTCTCTCGGGTGGTGGCCGCCGGGCGCAGCGTCATGCAGCGGGGGCAGCGGATCGAAGCGCTCGACTGGCGCGACACCGACCAAGACCGCGCCATGGCGCATCGCCAGGTCCTTCACAGAAGCTGTCAGCTCGCCGCTCCCACCGTCCTTGTTCATCTCGCTCTCTCCACGTCCCGGAATGCAATCGCTGCAACGAAGCAGTTCGTGCCATCTGCGCGGCACCCTTTCGCCGCGGCAGGGATGGCCGAGGGGCCAAGCGAACTCAGCCACTACCACTAGCGTGACATGGACGGCCGCAGAGAAACAGGAAGCGGCCGCGGAGAGCGGGAAACAAGCCCTGAAGGCCAGCAAAGGAATCTCAGGATGAGCGCTGCATTGCCCGGAATGCGTATCGAACCGTCCCGCATCTGCCTCGGCAGCGCAGGGATCGGCACCCACATCAGCAAAGACGACAGCTTCGCGGTCATGGATGCGTTCTTCGAGGCCGGCGGGAATTTCATCGACACCGCCCACATCTACGCGGCCTGGGTGGAGGGCGGCTGGGGTGCGAGCGAGCGGACCATCGGCGAGTGGATTCGGTCCCGAGGCAACCGCGACCGGGTGGTGGTCGGCACGAAGGGCGCACACTCTCCGTGGGGGTCGGAAGACAAGAGCGGCCGTTGCTCTCGTGAGGACCTGGAGCAGCACCTGAACGAGAGCCTGGAGCGCCTTGCCACGGATTACGTTGACCTCTACTGGCTCCACCTCGATGAGCCGTCGAGGCCCGTGGGAGAGATCATCGAGTCGCTTGCAGATCTCCAGCACAGCGGCCGCATCCTCAGCTACGGCGCCTCGAACTGGATGACGGACCGCATTGAAGCGGCCAATGCGTACGCCAAGGAGAAGGGCCTTCCGCCGTTCGTCGCGAGCCAGCCCTGGTTCTCCTTGGGCGCAGCGGCCGGCGGGCCCTCATCGGATGATCCGACCGCAGACTCGGCCGACCCACTCCGCCAGTGGCACATCAAGACCCGATTGCCGATGATTCCGTACGCATCTCAAGCGAACGGCTACTTCGGAGCGGGGAATGTGGCGTGGGCGAAGAGCGGCTTCGCGGGGTCGCCGGAACGAGCGGAGAGCTTCGATTCTCCGGCCAACAGGCAGCGACTCCTCCGCGCCATTGACTTGGCCGGGCGGAAGAATCTGACCGCGAACCAGATCGCCCTGGCCTACCTGCTCAGTCAGCCGTTCGCCGTCTACCCCATCATTGGAACTGGCAATCCGGACCACGCTCGCGAAGCGCTGTCCGCAGCCTCTCTGCTGCTGACGGAGGAGGAGTGCAGCTACCTCTTCACCTAGTCTGCTAGGAGCGTTCGAGTCGCCCACAGGCGCTTGACGTTGTGGCCGCCGCTCTGCTATAATCGCGCGAAACCTGCGCAGGAAAGGCGTAGAAGGGGAGCAGTACGCGGCACCCGAGGCCACCAGAGAGTCGGCCATGGGCTGGAAGCCGGCACCCGCGGGACCGCCGAATCTCGCCCCAGAGCTGCCCGTCCGAACACATCCAGTAGGTCGGAGCCGGGAGTCGCCCGTTACAGCGGATCGAGAGGGACGCGGCCGTGGGCTGCATGCCTACATGGCACGTCCAATTTGGGTGGTACCGCGAGAGCACGTTGCCTCTCGTCCCAAGGGGACGAGAGGCTTTCTAGTAACTCGCCTGTTCGCCGGCGCGGAGCGCGGGGAGGCAGCTCCTCAGAGCCGTCGCCGTTTCTCAGTCTCTCTCGCCAGTGCGGTCGTATCCGCAGCTCCTCAGAGCCGTCGCCGTTTCTCAGTCTCTCTCGCCAGTGCGGTCGTATCCGTAGAGAGGAACGAAGATGCGGAGTGATGCGATCAAGAAAGGCCCAGAGCGAGCGCCCCATCGGGGGCTGCTCTATGGCTCGGGGCTACACCGAAGCACTTTCGACCGGCCGTTCATAGGCGTGGTTACGAGCTGGACCGATATCATCCCGGGTCACTCGGGGATGCGCGACCTGGAGCGCCACATTGAGCGCGGCGTCTTCGCTGCCGGTGGCGTCGCCTTCTTCTTCGGCGTGCCAGGGATTTGCGACGGACTGGCGATGGGCCACCGTGGCATGCATTACTCGCTTCCCTCACGTGAGTTGATCGCAGACTCGGTGGAGTCGATGCTCGAGGCACATCAGTTCGATGGCGTCGTGCTCCTCACCAATTGCGACAAGATCACGCCCGGGATGTTGATGGCAGCCGCTCGAGTGAACGTCCCCGCCATCGTGGTCACGGCTGGGCCGATGCTGGCGGGCCAGTGCGCATGCCTCTCGGACGAGTTGCTCGCCGTCGCACAGCGCCTGAAGGAGGACGGCAAGCCAGACGCAGTAGTAGAGGCCGCGCAGCGGCTCGCCAGAGGTCACGCTGTGTATGGCGATGGTTACTATGGTGCCGCCTGGCACAAAGCCGGCTTGCTGACCGACGAGCAACTCGACCTTCTGGAGCAGGCGGCGTGCCCTGGCACCGGCTCGTGCCAAGGGCTCTACACGGCGAATACGATGGCGTGCCTGACAGAGGCCCTGGGCATGTCTCTGCCAGGCTGCGGCACAGCGCTGGCGGTGTCGGCGGAGAAGCGTCGTATTGCCTACGCCAGCGGAGAGCGCATTCTGGACCTGGTCAAGGAAGACGTGCAGCCGAGGCAGGTCATGACTCACGAGGCCTTTCGCAACGCCATTCGCGTCGACAACGCTCTCGGCGGCTCCAGCAACACAGTGCTGCATCTGCCGGCCATCGCGCACGAGGCTGCCGTGGATTTCCCGATCGACTGGTTTGACGAGATATCTCGCCAGACGCCACACATCACAGATATCCTGCCCGGACCGACAGCGCAACATGCAATGGAGGATCTGGACCGGGCCGGCGGTGTCTCGGCAGTCATGCACGTTCTGGCCGAGGCGATCGAGGACTCGCCCACAGTCGCCGGCGTGTCGGCTCGGCGACTCGCGGCCGATGCGAAGGTCCTTGACTCCAGCGTAGTACGGCCGCTGGAGAACGCTTACCACGAGGAAGGCGGTATCGCGATTCTGAGGGGCAACTTGGCTTCTGAGGGATCGGTGGTGAAGTCGTCCGCCGTTGCCCCGAGCATGAGGAAGTTCACCGGGCAAGCGCGGGTGTTCACACGGGAGGAAGATGCGACAGAGGCGATCGTGGGTGGGAAGATACAGTCTGGGGACGTCGTGGTGATCCAATACGAAGGCCCTCGCGGGGGGCCTGGGATGCGAGAGATGCTGTACCCAACTTCGCAGATATACGCTGCAGGCCTGAATGAATCGGTCGCCCTGATAACGGACGGCCGCTTCTCGGGGGCAACGATAGGACTATCGGTCGGGCACGTTGATCCGGAGGCAGCCGTCGGCGGCACGATTGGCTTGGTCCAGGAGGGCGACGAGATTCTCATTGACGTGGATCAACGGAAGATAGAACTGCTCGTGCCGGATGAGCAGATCGAGAAGCGGCGAAAGAGCTGGGAGCCGCTGC
>JALGXW010000049.1 GCA_029821875.1 Candidatus Hebobacterum abditum
GGAGATAGTGGGGCTGCATCCGGAGACGCGCACGACGGTGGCGACGGGGGTGGAGATGTTCCGGAAGCTGTTGGATCAGGGGCAGGCTGGGGACAACATCGGGGTGCTGTTGAGGGGAGTGGAGCGGCAGGAGGTGGAGCGGGGGCAGGTGCTGGCTCAGCCTGGGACGATCACGCCGCACACGAAGTTCGACAGCGAGGTATACGTGTTGTCTCAGGCGGAGGGGGGCCGGCACAAGGCCTTCTTCACGGGATATCGGCCGCAGTTCTACTTCCGGACCACGGACGTGACGGGAGCGATCGCGCTGCCCGAGGGCCGGGAGATGGTGATGCCTGGGGACAATGTGACGATGACGGTGGAGCTGATCCAGCCGATCGCGATGGAAGAGGGGCTGCGGTTCGCGATCCGGGAGGGCGGCCGCACCGTCGGTGCCGGCGTCGTCACCAAGATACTGGAGTAGAGAGCGACGCGGCGGCACTTGCTCCTTTCGATGCAGTCTTGGGCCGGGGCGCTGATCGACCAGCGTCCCGGCCCTCTTTACGGGCCTACAGGCATGGCGGCGTGTGGCGGCGAAAGCGTGTGCCGGGTGCTCGACCGATGTTCCGGCGCTGGGCGGAGAACCGCATGTACCGCAGGAGTATGCAGCTAGCCGTAAGCGAGCTGCGTCGGGCGGCGCGCGCATCCAATCTGTTCGAGAAGCTAGAGGCCCTGGACGTGGCCGAACAGAAGCTGAGGGACGCGCAGTGGCTCAGTCCAGGCCAAGATAAGGAGCGCTTCGAGACTGGGCTGACCGAGGTCGAGCGAAGCCGTCGGGAGACGCTCAAGCAGAGCATCCCGGCCCTCAATCGACTCCTCGACGCCGGCGAGGGGGATTCGGAGCACCGCTCGGAACTGCTCAGGGCCGCCGGGTCGCTGCTGTCCTTCCTCAACCACTATGTCCCGGAGGAGCCGGAGGTAGAGGCCGCGAGCGCGCGGCTCATCAAGCTCGGGGGAGAGCAGCCAGCCTACGCGCCTGTACCCGCCCTATCCGACATGTATCATCGCCCAAAAGAGGGTGCGGGTTGCGGGGCAGCAATAGGCCTCATTGCTCTGCTCATTGGCGGCTTTCTGGTTGCCTCCTACCTTGTCCAATGATGCGAAGCCACTGGGGCCCTCGCGCGAGTGTGACATGAGTGCCCTTCGCGTCGGGATCCATGAGCGGAAGATCACGCCGCCCGTAGGCGTCGACCTGTCGGGCTTCGCCCACCGAGAAGGCCCTTCTGAGGGTGTCCACGACGACCTGTGGTGTCGTGCGCTCGTGCTGGACGACGGGACAACGCGCCTAGGCATCGTGGCCCTCGACCTGCTCGAGCTCGACTTCGAGTTGGATGCCGCCGTGCGGCGCGCGGTGAGCGACGCAACGGTCATCCGCCCCGATCGCCTTCTTCTCAACTGCAGCCACACCCATGCCGGCCCCGCCACCGGCGCCCCGGAGGGCACGGCGTCCAAGAACCGGGGGTATCTCTCCCGCCTCCCCGCAGAGATCGCAGCGGTCGTGCGCGAGGCCGAGAAGGGACTGATCGCCGGTCGTCTGTCCTACGGCGAGACCGAGGTGCAGATCGGGATCGACCGCCGAGAGAGACAGCCCGATGGCAGCATTGACTTCGGCCGCAATCCAGACGGCCCGGCCGACACGAAGATGCGGGCCATTGGAGTGGACACGGGCCAAGCGGCCCCGGCGGCGATCATCTTCAACCTCGCCTGCCATGGCACGGCCCTGAAGGGAGAGAACCGAGAGATCTCGGCCGAGTGGATGGGAGCGACAGTCTCGCACGTCCGCAGGATAGCGGGAGACGCGCTGACCCCGATCTTCCTCCAGGGATGCTGCGGCCAGATCAATCCAGACGTGTCTGCTGCGACCTTCGAAGAGGTGGACCGCATCGGAGAGCGCGCTGCCCAGGCCGTGGCAGCAGCGATGGAAGCCGCGCAGCCTGTCGAGCCCGCGCCGCTCGGAGCGCAACTGCAACGTATCGGCCTGCCGCTGCAAGATCCCCCGTCCCCTGATCTCGCTCGCGATGACCTCAGAAAGGCGCAGAGCGATGTCGAGCGACTGCGGCGGAACGGCACTCATCCCTACGTGGTCCGGGCCTTCGATTCACTCGTCGCACATGCCCGCGATATGGTGGAACGCTCGGAACGAGGGGCAGAAGGCGAGACCGCGCCGTTCGTCGTGCAGGTGCTTCGGCTGGGAGAGCTGGCCATCGTTGGCCTATCTGGAGAGGTGTTCTTCGAGTTCGCACTGGAGATGCAGCGACGCTCGCCGTTCCGACACACGCTGGTCCTCGGTTACTCGAACGGCTGCACCTGCTACGTGCCCACCGAGGAGGCATTCGAAGAGGGCGGCTATGAGGCGGACGAGTCGTTCCGCTGGTACGGTATTCCGCCCTTGAGGCCAGACGCGGGCGAGGTGATGGTGCAGGCGGCCGCGCGGATGCTGGCGGATCTCCACGCGCAGGGAGGCACTCCATGAGTAAGCTAGCGCTTCTTGGCGGTGAGCCAGTCCGGACGAAGCCGTGGCCTGCCTGGCCGGATGTGAGGGAAGAGGACGTGGCGGCCGTGCAAGACGCGGTGCGATCGGGCAAGTGGGGACAGCAGGAAGGAGAGCACGTCGCCGCGTTCGAGCAGGAGTTCGCCGCCTGCCATGGCGCCGAGTTCGGAGTCGCCGTCAACAGCGGGACGACGGCACTCCAGATCGCACTGGAGGCGTTGAAGGTGGGGCCCGGGGATGAGGTGATCGTTCCGGCATACACGTTCCAGGGAACAGCGGCGAGCGTGCTGCTGGCGAACGCCGTGCCCGTGTTTGCGGATGTCGAGCCGGACACGATGAACATCGATCCGGAGTTGGTGGCGGGCCTCATCACGGATCGAACCAGGGCGATCATGCCTGTGCATCTCGCGGGCCTGCCGGCCGCGATGGATCGGGTGCTGGAGATAGCGCAGGCGCGGGAGCTGTTAGTCATCGAGGACGCGGCGCAGGCGCACGGCGCGGTGTGGCGGGGGAGGAAGGTGGGGGCGCTGGGCGACGCCGGATGCTTCAGCTTTCAGGCGAGCAAGAACCTACCTTGTGGCGAGGGTGGGCTGATCGCGACAAATGACGAGGAGGTGTGGGCACGGGCGTCGGGGCTGCGGAACTGCGGGCGGGTGGACGGCCGGCCGTTCTACGAGCACCATCTGCTCGGGTACAACTTCCGCTTGACGGAGATGCAGGGTGCACTGCTTCGGTCTCGCTTGGCTCACCTGGAGGCGGAGACAGACCTGAGATACCGCAATGGGCGATGGCTGACGGAGCAACTCCAGCGATTGCCCGGCGTGACCCCGCTGGATCCCCAGCCGGAGGAGGGAGACCGGCGGGCCTACCATCTCTATCCTATCCGGCTCGAACCCGCGGAACTGGGGCAGGTTACGCGGGAGCAGTTCATGGCGGCGCTAGCGGCCGAGGGGATTCCGTGTATGGCGGGGTACGGCCGGCCGCTGTACCGGAATCCGGTGTTCGAGGAGGGCAACTTCCGGCCGCAGGGCTGCCCGATCTCCTGTGGCTTCTACGAGGGGGCCGTGGACTATGGCGAGATCTCATGTCCTGTGGCGGAGGATTTGTGCGAACGAGTCGTCTGGCTGTTCCACAACCTGCTGCTCGGCTCCGAGCAGGACATAGCTGATGTCGTCAGGGCCGTTGAGAAGGTCGTGACGAAACACCAGGAGTTGGTGGCGGCTTGACCCAGGCGCCAGCGCCTGTGCGGCCGCCGAGCCGCCTCTGTCCCTGCTGGCCGCGAGCTTCGCCGGAGCCTTCCATTGGGCTGTTGCAGGAAAGTCGGCCCAGAAACCGGCTGGCATCGTGTCTGGCAGACATCCCGAGCATCGCGATCACGCCCAGAGTATGGCTTATCTAGTCTGGGGGCCCCGGCGCCGCACGGCCCAGACACCTCAGCGGCCTCCTGGCTGAGAGTGCTGGCGGAGGGAAGGGACATCATGGACACTGAGGATGTGTCAGTATCCAATAGGCATCGAGGCCGCGAGTACAACGTACTGATCGTCGAAGACGAGACAGGCACGAGAGAGCTTCTCAAGACAGCTGTGAACGCGGTCTCGCTTCCGTGCCGAATCGCTGAGGCTGCCACCAGCGAGGCCGCCCTTCAAGCGGCCCGCATGGCCAGACCGGATCTCGTCCTTCTGGACATCGTGCTCCCGGGCTCAGAGACATCGGGTGTACTGCTGTGCCAGCAGTTCTGCAAGGACACCCGGACCAAGGTGGTCGTCGTCACTGGGCAGGCCCAGGACAGCGTCGTGGCGGCCTGCCTGAGCGCCGGGGCCGTTGAGCGTGTAAGCAAACCATTCTCGGTGAGCGATCTACAGGGCAAGATCGAGGCTTGGCTGAGAGGCTGAGGGCTGGCGGTGACACCGGGTCCGTCGGGCGCTGCAGTTGGGGCGCCAGCAGGCGCGAGCACGGGGGAGGCTTGACGGGACGTTTGCCGTGTGCTAGAGTGAGCCTGAAGATCAGGTTGTCTGAGCCGTGCGGAGCAGACGGAGGCCGCCGGCTCGCTTTGTCTTGGCCGCGGTGCGCGGCTAGAGAAGGGAGTACTCTGAGGTGGCGCGGCAGGGCCGCATTCACGACAGAGGGTTCTGGTGGGCATGTACTGAGTGCCGGAACCGGAACTATACGAGCTACAAGAACAGGCGCAACGACCCGGACCGCATGCAATTGCGCAAGTACTGCCCGGCCTGCCGAAGGCACACGGAGCATCGAGAAACAGGGCTCACGGCGCGCGCAGGGGGCAGGTAGGCTGCGCGCGGGGCTGCAGGCCCGTAGCTCTAACTGGTAGAGCGCCGGTCTCCAAAACCGGAGGCTGTGGGTTCGAATCCCGCCGGGCCTGCCATTTGCCGTTATATGAGCCTGAACGAGGCTGGAGACGTGAGAGCAGTCCCACAGGAGCAGCGCCCGAGCGGGGGCCGAGCGGGGATCTGGTCGAAGGTCAGGAACTTCTTCCGGGATGCCTGGCTTGAGCTCCAGAAGGTGATCTGGCCGTCGCCGGAAGATGTCGTCAAGATGACGGGCCTGGTCGTCGCTGTCGTGCTCGTCGTAGGGATGTTCATATTCGCGTGGGATCGTATCCTCTGGGTGCTCACGCGTCGCATGTTCGAGTAGCTAGCCGGCGGTCTGGGAGCCATGGCCAAGCAGTGGTACGTCGTCCACACTTTCACCGGTCACGAAGATAAGGTGCGGATCAGTATCGAGCGCAGAGCCGCTTCCATGGGGCTGGGTGACAAGGTCGGCAGGATCCTTGTCCCCACCGAAGAGGAGCTGCGAGGCACTCGGCGCGGCCGGCGTCAGGTGAGCAAACACAAGATCTTCCCGGGCTATGTGATTGTCGAGATGGAGCTGGACGACCAGACGCGTCACCTCGTTCGCGACACAACCGGCGTCACCGGCTTTGTAGGCCCGGATCGGCAGCCCGTTGCGTTGCAGCCGGAGGAGGTGGAGCGGCTACTGGTGACGGTCAGTGAGGACGCGCCGCCGCTGCGGGCGGCCTGGGATGTCGGGGAGACCGTCCGGATTGCGTCGGAGCCCTTCGGCGGGGTCCACGGCAAGGTTGTCGACGTCGACGTGAGGCGTGAGAAGCTACGGGTGCTCGTGTCCATCTTCGGCCGCGAAACGCCGGTCGAGGTGGACTTCGCGGACGTCGAGAAGCTGGATTAGCGGCCGCGCAGAGCCAGAACTGACGGAGCACAGGGGAAGCCATGGCGAAGAAGGTACGGGCAGTGGTCAGGCTTCAGATAGAGGCCGGCAAGGCTACGACAGGGCCGCCTGTGGGCCCTTCGCTTGCCCCACACGGGATGAACCTCATGGAGCTGATAAAGGCGTACAATGCGGCGACTGCCTCCCAGGTCGGCTCGATCATTCCCGTCGAAGTGACGATCTACGAAGACCGATCCTTCACCTTCGAGCTCAAGACGCCGCCGGCCTCACAGCTTCTACGACAGGCCGCCGGCCTGGAGAAGGGCGGCGGCGAGGCCGGCAGAGAGACGGTCGGCACCGTGACGCTAGAGCAGGTGCGCGAGATCGCCGAGATCAAGATGCGCGACCTGAACGCGAACGACGTCGAGGCGGCCATGAAGATCATCGGGGGCACGGCCCGGAGCATGGGCATAGAGGTGGCTGGAGACGAGGCGGCCGAGGAAGACGCAAATGGCTAAGCACGGAAAGCGCTATCAGGCTGCGGCCGCGACTCTGGAACGGTCCGCGCTCGCATCGCCAGAGGAGGCCCTTCAGCGCGTGAAGGAGATGGCATCGGCCAGCTTCGACGAGACCGTCGAGGTGGCTGTACGCCTTGGCGTCGAGGCGAAGTCGGGAGAGCAGATGGTCCGCGGCACGGTGAGTCTCCCTCACGGTTCGGGGAAATCGCCGCGCGTCGTCGCGTTCGCGCGAGGCGAGGCGGTCCGGGCGGCCGAGGAGGCCGGCGCGGATGTTGTCGGAGCCGAGGACCTCGTAGCCAAGATCGAGGGCGGCTGGAAGGATTTTGATGTGCTGGTGGCGAGCCGCGACATGATGCGCGTGGTGGGCCGGCTCGGCAAGCGGCTCGGCCCCCGAATGCCCAACCCGAAGGCGGGCACCGTGGGCGAAGACATAGGCAGAATCGTGCGCGATCTCAAGGGCGGCCGGGTGCAGTTCCGGATGGATCGTGGCGCGAACGTGCAGGTCCCGATCGGCAAGGTGTCGTACTCTGTAGATCAGCTCAAGGAGAACCTCGGGACACTGGTTCTGGCCGTCTTGCGGGCCCGTCCGGCCTCCGCCAAGGGGCAGTACCTGCGCCGAATCGCGGTGAGCTCCACCATGGGGCCGGCGGTCCACGTGGACCCCGCGGCAGCGCAGGCCCTTGCAGAAACGTTGATGTAGCCGGAGGCCCAGCGGCGAGGACGTGACGACAAGCTGAGCCGTAGACAGCAGGTGCTACGAGCCGAAGGTTCCCCTACGGGGAACGCCTGCCGAGGCAGAGAAGTGTGGGCAACCAGCCAGTGGGCTGGATCTGCTCCCCCGCCTCGGCGGGGGAGTTTGCGTTTTCAGAGGAGGTGAGGAGTGAGAAGAGAGGAGAAGCAGGAAGTCGTCGCCGAGCTGGAGCAGGCACTCGACGCGGCCGATAACCTCATCATCTCGGGCTATAGCGGCCTCGCGGTGAAGGAGATCACCGCGCTGCGCCGCTCCATCACGGATGCCGGCGGACGTATGCGCGTCGTGAAGAAGACACTACTGCGCCGCGCCCTCGCGGGTGGAGAGCGGGAGCCCCTGATCGACTACATGGAGGGCCCGATAGCACTTACCTTCGTGCCGGGCGATGCTGCACCAGTGCTCAAGAACATGAGCGCATTCGCACGGGACCACGAGCAACTCGAGTTTAGAGGCGGCTGGGTCGACGGCGTGCCCCTGGATGGCGGCCAGCTTGTCGAACTCGCCTCGCTGCCACCAAGAGACGAGCTGCTCGCGAGGCTGCTGGCGGCGATGCAGGGGCCGCTCTCGGGCCTCGTCACCACTCTTCAGGCGATCCCCAGAGATCTCGTGTTGACCCTGCGAGCCGTATCGGAGAAGCGCGCTGGCGAAGCAGGCGCTGGGGCCTGAGTATCCACGTCAACCGCTCAAACCTAACGAAGGAGACGGACGATGGCAGAGCTGAGCAATGCTGATATCCTCGAGGCGATCAAGCAGAAGAGCCTCTTGGAGGTGAACGAACTCGTCAAGATGATCCAGGACGAGTTCGGCGTGAGCCCAATGGCGATGGCCGCACCCGCAGCCGCCCCGGCCGCCGCAGCCGAAGAGGCCGAGGAGAAGACCTCGTTTGACGTCATCCTCACCGGATTTGGCGAGAAGAAGATCCAGGTCATCAAGGCCGTTCGAGAGCTGACAAGTCTCGGCCTCAAAGAAGCGAAGGAGCTCGTCGAGGGAGTGCCCAAGCCGATCTTTAAGGAAGCCGTCACCAAAGACGAGGCCGAGGAAGCCAAGAAGAAGATCGAGGACGCGGGCGGAACCGTCGACGTGAAGTAGTCGCCCGCAAGCAACCTACGGGTCGGCCGGCGCCGCAGCTTCCTCTACACAAAGAAGCCGCGGGGCTGGTCTTCTCGTTGGCCTCCTGCGGCTTGAGCGGCGGGGCGAGGCCGGCTGTCGCGGCGGCCGACAACTCGGTCGCGCACCGAGGAAGATAGCTCACCCCGGTGCCGTATAACGGAGGGTGTGGTCCCCACGTTTCCGGGCAGTCGTGGAGGTGCCGATGCAGTATCGCGTATTGGGAAGAACCGGACTCACGGTCTCGGCTCTCGGGTTCGGAACCATGCGTTTCAGGATGGTCGACGGCCACGTCGATCAAGAGCTAGCGGTGGCGGTCCTCCACCGGGCGATGGACCTCGGCGTCAATTACTTCGACTCGGCAGTTGGCTACTGCAACGCCGAGAGCGAGAAGACGCTGGGCAAGGCCCTGAAGGGACGGCGTGACGGCAAGGTCGTCGCCACGAAGTACCCGCCCTGGGGCCGCAGCCTGACGGCCGCTGACTGCCGTCAGATCATCGAGCAATCCCTTTCGCGCCTGGACATCGACTGCATCGATGTCTACCACATGCACGGGTTGGACTGGGAGACGGCGCAGAAGATGATGGCGAAGGGCGCCGCTCTGGAGGGCGCGAGGAAGGCGAAGGAGGAGGGGCTCATGAAGCACCTGGGCTTCTCCTTCCACGACGACCCAAAGCGAATGGTCGACATCGCAAAGGCGAACCCTGACCTCGACGTGGTGACATGCCAGTACAACCTGCTCGACCGGCGGAACGAAGAGAGCATAGCCATTGTCCGGGAGATGGGGCTGGGCGTCGTCGTCATGGGGCCGGTGGGAGGGGGGAGGCTGGGATTTCCGTCCGAGCGGCTGCAGGGGCTGCTCCCCGGCAAGTCGATGAGCAGCCCCGAGCTCGCGCTTCGTTTCGTCTTGTCGGACCCGAATGTGACCGTGGCGCTATCCGGCATGAACACCGTCGAGATGGTCGAGGAGAACGCCGTTACCGCGAGCGTCGAGGCCCCGTTGACAGAGGAAGAGATGAGGCGTATCGGGGTCATGCTGGAGGAGAACCGGCGCCTCGGCGAGCTCTATTGCACGGGCTGCGACTACTGCATGCCCTGTCCGAACGCGGTGAAGATCTCGGAGGTCTTTCGCCTGATGAACCTCCACCGAGTATGGGGCCTCACGGAGTCGGCGCGAGAGCGCTACGCCCAGCTCTCTTCCGGCCCGGAGATCACTGACGCCTCCGCCTGCGTCGAATGCGGGCAGTGTGAGGAGAAGTGCCCGCAGAAGATACCCGTCGTCGAGCAGCTCAAGGAGTCTCACGAGGCACTGGGCGAGTAGCGGGTGGAGTCGACGAGCAGCCTGCTGGCAACTGCTGCTCTTGTAGAAGGGCGTCCGGCCCTAGTATAATGCCGGACGCCTTGTCGTTCGGGAGCCAGCCACGCGGTGACGTCATCCGATTCAGGAAGCCCTCCCACACGCAGCACGCAAACGAGATCCAGGCTTCTCCTTTGGATCGCTCTGCTGGTCGCCGTTCTCGTGGCGTTCCTCATCGACGGGCCGGTCATGGACGCGGTCAGCCCCCTGCGCGGATCGGATATCGCCGACTCCCTGAATGGGACGGTCCGCCGGCCGGGCACTGGGCACTTCCAGATCCCGGCAATTCTCCTCATGGTCCTTCTGGGGGCGCTGTTCAGCTGCCGACTGCTGCGAGCTGGCGGCTGGGCCCTTCTCGCCTTCGCTCTCTCCGCGGCGGCCGCCAACATCCTTAAGGTCATCTGCCACCGGCCGCGTCCATGGGTGGACAAGCCCCTACCGGAGGCGTGGACCGGATATCTCTACGACAGCGGGTTCCAGTCATTCCCCTCGGCAGAGACCGCGACCACATTCGCGATAGCCGCCAGCGCAAGCGCCTTCTATCCGCGCCTCCGGCTGCCGCTGTACGTCATCGCCGTGCTCGTGGGCGCGGCGCGAGTCTTGGTGAACAGGCATTACCTGTCGGACGTAGCGGCCGGCGCGGTCGTCGGCCTTGCCGTCGCCCACTTCTGCTTGCACTATGCCTCGCGCCGTGGGAGTCTGGCGTCAGCTGGGAGGTCTGACGACACCAGGTTCACGCCCGCCGCCCGGCGCGCTCTCCCGCTCGCCGTAGTTGTGCTTGCCGCCGCCGTCGTGCTGCTCACCGGCCTGGGCGCGCTTCCCCTCTTCGGCCGAGACGAGAGTCTCTATGCGGAGGCCGCCCGCGAGATGCTTGCGGCCGGCGACTGGATAACGCCCCGAGTCAACGGCGTCCACTTCTTCGAGAAGCCGCCTCTGTACTACTGGATGGCAGGAATCACCTACGCTCTCGCGGGGGTCTCGCCCTTTGCTGCCCGGCTTCCCTCAGCGCTGCTGGGCATCCTCACAGCCGTTGCGGTCTACCTCGTGGCGGCCCGCGTGTGGGGTCGGCGGGTCGGCCTCCTCAGCGGCCTGGCGCTGGTCACATGCCTTCAGATCGCGTTCATCGGCCGCATGGGCATCATGGATGTGCCGCTCACTGCGCTGCTCACACTCGCCCTCATCGCGTACGCCGCCTGGCGCCGTCGGGGCGGCTATGCCGCGCCCGTCGCGTTCGGCGCGCTGGTCGGGTCGGCAGTTCTACTGAAGGGCTTCGCCGGCTTCATCGCTCCCGCCGTGGCGATGCTGCACGGCCTGCTCTACCGCCGCGGCGAGGGGCGGGTCTCGGCTCGCACGACCCTGCTCGCCTTTGTCATCTTCTTCGTGGTGGCGGCCCCATGGTTTGTCGCTATGGGCCTGCAGCACGGGGAGGGCTATGCCTCTAAGCTGTTCCTCCGCGAGCACCTGACGCGGATGATCCGCCCGATGCAGGGCCACGGTGGGCCGGTCTTCTACTATGTCGCGCTCATCTTCGTGTCTTTCTTCCCCTGGGTCGTGTTTCTGCCGCCGGCTCTCACGCGTCGGGAGGATGACGAGGAGAAGTCGTTCTGGCGCAGCCTGTGTGTTGTCTGGATCGCAGCCGTCCTCATATCTTTCTCACTCGTGAGCACCAAGCTGCCCGGCTACGTCACGCCGCTCTTCCCCGCAATGGCCATCCTGGTCGGTATCGAACTGGATAGGCGTCTCACCACCGAGTCCGGCCGCGGCTCGTGGATTGGCCTGGTGGCTGGCGCAGTTCTGTTGGGCACTGCCTTCGCGTTGCTGCCGATGTTCGGACGTAGCCTGGCAGAACGAGAGCAGATCGACACTGTGGGTGACGTGTGGCGCCTAGTGGTTCCAGTGTCATTCTGCGCGGGCGGCTACGCAATCATAGCGGTGGCGGGAGTAGTAGGCCTCGCGGGACGAGCGCGCCGCGCGCTGGGCTGCGCGATTGCCGGCCAGGCCGTCGTGCTGGCCGCTGTTCTCGGAGGCATCCTCCCGGTTCTGTCTCCGTATCTGGGCGGCGCCCCTGCGACTCTCGCTGAGGTGGCACAGCGTGAAATACCAGAGAGCGAGATCGTCCTCTACGAGACCTATCCCGAGGCGGTCGCATTTGTGCTGAGACGGCCCGTCCGGACGTTCTCACGACACCAGCAGGCCGACCTGCTGTCCGAGCTGCGCCAGCGGCCGGTGGCCCTGATCGCTCCGGTGAAGCAGAAGGAGTTCTGGCAGGCCCTCCCCTACCGCCGGGACCTGCGAAACGGCGCGCACGTATTGCTCGACGTACCTGCGATGGAACCTGAGGGCAACGCTGCTGATGTGCACGGCGAATAGCACCGCGTCTGCTCTGGGGAGGCATGGTTCGTCAGCCGAGGGAGGCTCGGAGCGAGAGGTTCACGCCACTAGGCGGCAGCTGACTCCGTAGGCTCGGGCGGCCTGTTCCGAGCAGCGGCATCCGCTGGGTAGGTCGTATCCCCGGCTTGCTCGTCGCCGAATCCGCGCCGACCGAACTCCGCGCGCAGCACCTCCTCCACCAGTTGTGGGTCGAAGCGAGCGGTGGCGGCTTGCTGGAGGCGGGAGATAGCTTGGTGAGGGGTGAGGGGGGAGTGGTTGGAGTGGGTCATGCCCACGTAGGCGTTGGCTAGAGCCAGCACTCTGGCTCCCAGGGGGATAGCTTTGTGCCGCAGGCCCTGGGGGTAGCCCAGGCCGTCCCAGCGTTCGTGGTGGGAGTTCACGATCTGGGCG
>JALGXW010000009.1 GCA_029821875.1 Candidatus Hebobacterum abditum
GTGCGCGATGTCAGCGCCGATAGGGACCTGTCTCAACAGAGACCACCACAGCATCGTCAAATACAACACCAGTAGGGGGTTGACAGCGCCGCCTTATAGGGACACCCGCACGCGGCCGCAGCACTCTGGCGAGCGGATGGGTGCCCTGGCAGTACGCCCAGGCACGCTCGACTTGCGCTGGCAGGAACACTCCCGGGCGGCTCCTGCGTTGTGTGTGAAGGAGTACGCACTCGGGGGCTGAAGATAGAGGGTGGACCAGGTGTGCACAGGGGATGTCATGGGCGCGAGACCGCCTAGTGCTGGGCGCCGAGACGGCGTGCTCTGGGTCTGGGACCCGGCTTCTAACCAGGTCTGTGGTGAGGTGCGCGCCGAGGACGTATCGGTCATCAGGGCGCTCGAGATGAACGGGCTGAGGGTCATCCCCACCCCATTGCGGCCAGACGCTAGTTCCGGCCACGAATCCTATTGATGATGGGGCACTCTTGCTGCCGTTTCTCCCTGCGAGAGCAGCCGTAGAACTTGTCCCCACGAGAGTCTGCTCGGGCGTTTGGGCGGGCCCGGGGAGGTGTCTCATTCGTACTCGACAGCCGGTCTGCGCGCGGCCCCACGTCGCGCTGACCGTCGCAGCTCGGCGTATCCTCCCATTCATCAATGGAGCGTGATCCATGGCAGTGAGCAGGCAGGACCAGAACATCCTGAGGGAACTAGCCGGACAGGTGGCGGAGATTGCTGCCCTGCCGGTGCAGCAGGAGACCATCTCCCTGTGGAAGGCGCTCAACGGCCTCAAGCCGGTTCGCCCCATGGTGATGATCGACCAGATATGCTGGCACGAGATGGAGGTGGACAGCGAGCTGGCGGTGCAGACCACGGACGGCTTCTGCCAGGAGATGGAGACGACGCTGCGGAGGACCCTCTACTCCTGGAGGCACATGCCGGCGGACATGGTCGTCGAGCCCCTCATAGAAGTCCCGAAGGTCATCCACTGGGGAGGGTTCGGGATACAGGTGCAGGAGGAAGCTGCTGTCCTGGACCCGGCGAACGATGTCTATGGCCATGGCTTCATCGACCAGCTGCACACGGAGTCCGATCTGAAAAAGATCAGGGAGCCGGAGGTGAGCTTCGATGAGCCGGCAACAGCGGAGCGAGAGGAGATCGCCCGTGAGGCGTTCGGCGGAATGCTCGAGGTGCGCATGCAGGGGTGGTTCCCGGTGTTCCACCCCTGGGACGTCATCGTGCAGTGGCACAACCCACAGCAGTCTCTGCTCGACCTCGTCGAGCGGCCGGAGTTCATGCACCAGATCATGTCCCGTCTCACCGAGGCGAATCTCTCGTTGCTCGACCAGCTCGAGGAGCAGGGCCTACTCGGGGTTGGGCAGCAGAGAATCCACTGCACCGGCGCTTACACCGACGAGCTTCCCGCCCCCGGCTTCGATCCGAAGCACGCTCGGGCGAAAGACTTATGGACCTACGGCATGGCACAGATATTCTCAGCCGTCTCGCCAGCCATGCATCAGGAGTTCTGGCTCGACTACGCGGTCAAGTGGTACTCTCGTTTCGGCCTCGGGTACTACGGGTGCTGCGAGCCGCTGGACGGAAAGATCGACATCATCCGGAACCTCCCGCGCGTCCGGAAGATCTCCATGAGTCCGTGGGTGGATGTGGACAGAGGCGCTGAGCAGATTGGGAGAGACTTCGTCTTCTCCCGCAAGCCCAGCCCGGCCTTCCTCGCCCGCGAACCGTGGGACCCAGCCGCCGTTGAGAAGGACCTCCGAGACACATTGGAGCGATGCGCCCGTCACGGCTGCCCGGTCGAGCTCATCCTCAAGGACATCAGCACCGTCCGCTATAGGCCGCAGCGGCTCTGGGAATGGGCTGACGTCGCCATGCAAGTGGTCGCGGGGTAGAGGCGCGGCCACCCGCGCCTGTCAGGCACTCGCGAGGCAGTCTGAGTGGCGCCATGTGTGCCGATACCGAACCACGAGAGGCGCCAGCATGAGGGCACAGGCGAGGCGACTTGCGCGCTCCGATCGGATGGCGAGCAAGGCTGCACGGTCCGGAAGCGAGGCGAGAGGCCACCACAATTCCGAAGAACAGAACCCTGGCGGCGATCCGGGCCTGGAGAGCGGCTCGGCCCACCACCAACCAGCGTGCGTCGTCTCGCGGCTACTGCCTGACGAGGCAGAAGATGCTGTAGGCAGGCTCGCGAAGCGACAACGAGGGCACCCTCGTGCAACTCAGTAGTGCGGCGAGCGAAGCAGGAGGAAAGGGCGTCGCTTCGCCGATCACGGCGCGTGCCATATTGCTGGGTGCGTTGAGTGTCGCCCTGCTCGCCGCGATCAACCCCCACCTCGCCTTCGTGTCCCGCACCTGGAGTGTGGGCGACGGGTCCCTTCTCAACAGCGCGGTGTTCATCCTCTTCCTCCTCGTGGCCGCGAACGGCGTTATTGCGCGTCTTTGGCCGGGCCGCGCCCTCCACCGCAGCGAGCTCCTCGTCGTCTACGGCATGCTCATCGTGTCCGTGGGCTACCTCTTCGTGGGAGGCATGCCCTATCTGGTCTCGGTGACGACGTTCCCGTTCTACATGGCGAGCCCGGGCAACGAGTGGGAACATCTCATCTTGCCCTATGTCCCGGCTTGGCTGAGCCTGGGCAGCTCGGAAGCAGTTGTCTCGTTCTGGGAGGGGAGTCCCGCCGGCGTTGGTGTCCCCTGGGACGTCTGGCTCACTCCCCTGCTGAACTGGTTCTCCTTCACCTTCGCCCTGATGGCCGCCATGTTCTGCCTGGGGGCACTGCTGTGCAGGCACTGGATCGAGCGCCAGCGGCTTGCCTTCCCCCTGGTGGAAGTGCCGCTCTCTCTGACCGGGCGCGATGCCTTCCCGACGCTCCGCAGCAGCGTGTTGAACAGCCGCGTGTTCTGGATCGGCTTCGCGATACCGTGCGCGCTGGAGGTTCTGGCGTTCCTTCATCGCCTGCATCCGGGTGTGCCTTCTCCGACGCTCTGGAACATACACATCGGACGCAACTTCGCCGGGATGGGCCTGCCGTGGAGCGCCCTTTCCTTCATGCGCCTTTCCCTGATCTTTCCGGTCATCGGCATCACCTGCCTGCTGCCCAGTGAAGTGTCGCTCAGTCTCTGGTTATTCTATGCGCTCTATGTCGTCCAGATACTGGTGTGGGCCAGCTTCGGCGTGGCAGCCGACGGTGGCACATCTTCGCTCTCGGTGAACCCGCGATCCTTCATCTCCTTCCAGGAGGCCGGCGGGTTCCTCGCGTTGGCCGCACTCATCATCTACCAGTCCCGCTCGGCGATCAGTCAGGCCTGGTGGAGCCTTCTCGGTCGCCGTAGCGGCGCGCACTCCCCCCATGCGCCACTCGCGGGCGGATGGGCTCTAGTTGGGTTCGTGCTTGCCAACGGTTTCATGGTGTGGTGGATCAGTCGTGCAGGAATGTCCTGGTGGTCCTTTGCCCTGCTGATGGCAGTCTTCTACGCAGTTCTGATCGGCTGCTCTCGGCTTGTCGCGGCTGGGGGCGTGATGTTCGTGAGCCACGAATTCACGACACGTGGTGTGGTGCTGTCCACCGTTGGCACGACCGCCATCGGCCCTCAGTCGCTGACAATGTACACCTACGTGTGGCTGGCCTACATGAGCGACCCGATGAGTCTGGCAATGCCCCAGATGATGAACAGCTTCAAGCTGGTCGACCGGGCCCGGGTCCGAGGCAGGCACTTCACTCTGGCCGCCGGCCTGGCAGTGGCGATGATGGTGGCCGTCGGTCTGCCGGCACTTCTGGCTGTCATCTACCGGCATGGGGCGAGCGCCATCGGCTATGCAGGCGGGTGGCCGTTCCGCATGTTCCCGAACTGGGCCTTGGGCGACCTGGACGGTGCCTTGAGGAACCCGATGCCGGCGGACAACTGGCTCCGATTCGGCATGCTCCTCGGCGCTGCCATCACGGCCGCTCTCGTGTGGCTGAATACCCGCTTCGTCTGGTGGTCGCTGAGCCCGATAGGGTTTCTGATAGCAAGCTCCTACGAGACCAATCGGTCCGTATGGCTCAATGCCTTGATCGCCTGGGTGCTGATCACCTTGGTCCGACGCTACGGAGGACTCCGACTCGAGCGGGCGCTCCGGCCCGCCTTCCTGGGGCTGGTGCTGGGTTCCTACCTCCCTTCCGGGGTCCTCGCCATTGTCTCCGCCGTCTTTGGCCTAGCACAGCCAATGGGCTAGCGTGCGCCGTCTTCACGGGTGGGGCGGGGCTGCGCCATGGGCAGATGCGCCAGTCTGGGGAAGGGACTCGTGTCGGGCTGGCGAAAGACCGCGACGTCGGGTGTCGGAACAGATTGACCGGATGCTCCGCCCGGGAAGGGAGGTGAGGTCGAGCCAGCCGACTGTCGGCTTCCACTGCATTGAGCAGTGTCGTCGCCTGAGATCTGAAGGCAGGAGGAGTATGCAGTGATGACACGGAGGCAGAAGGGATTCACTCTGATTGAGCTGCTAGTGGTGATCGCGATCATCGGAATCCTGGCAGCGATGGTGTTTCCGGTATTCGCGCGGGCGCGCGAAGCCGCGCGCAAGGCGGTGTGTCTGTCGAACGTAAAGAACATCGCCCTGGCCATTCAGATGTACCTGGCGGACAACAACGATACGCTCCCACCGTGCGAGCACCGCGCAGACGTGCTGGAGTACTTCGACATGATCCCGGCAAGCTCGGACCGGACGGACATCTGGAACGGGACGATCAACGGCCACTGCGCCGTAGCCACGAAGTCCAATCCCTACCTGAAATGGCCCATCGTCCTCGATGAGTACATCAAGAACCGCGACGTATGGTCGTGTCCCAGCGCCAAGATCACCGGCGGGGCCACGTTCATCATCGGCCCGACCGACTGGTTTGGCCACCTCTTGGCCAACGAGGGCGGGTGGGGTGACGATTCGCCCCTCGGCTACTTCGGACCGTGCGAGCGCGGTTACCCTAATGGATGGGGCGGAACGATCACGGACTCCCTGGCCCAGGGAAGGCTGGCAGTGCTCGTGGGCAGCACGGAAGGCGGAGTTCACAAGGCCTTCCTCCAGAGCATTGCCACCAACACCTACCAGTCGGCGGCGCATGGGCTCAAACTCGTCGAGGTCGAGGATCCTGTCAACTATCCCATCTGCGGAGATGGAAGCCAGCTCGTCGACTCCATGGGCCCCGGCTTGACGGCGTATCCCGACCTGTGCAACGCCGAGTGCGCCGGCGACATGATCTGGTGTAGTCCCTGGGTCGACTGGGAGACCTGCTCGATATGGGCCGCAGACTGCGGGATAGAGTACCATGCTCCGCAGAACGGCAGCTTCTACAACGACCGCGAGCTCCTCAAGCGGTACGCCCGCCACTTGGGTGGGTCGAACCTCGGCTTCCTAGATGGCCATGCCAGCTGGATAAACAGCCAGATGCTGCTGGACAAGGTCAGGGATGGCGAGATCTTCGGGCTCTACTCCAGCGGTCCGACCAGCCAGTGCGCGGGGGTCGAGGGCAACTACATCTACTAGTCGAACCGCTGACGGAATTGGAGCGCCCGCCCGTGGGCGGGCGCTCCGTCCTTCGCACCGGACATGCGCGCGCTCGAGGCAATGAAGCGCTATGTCGAGGAGGCCGAAACAGGCGAACAGGTGGCCGGTGTCAGAGTGGGGCAATAGGGCGCAGTGATGCATCCATCTCTGGGATTGATCGTTGTCTCCAGTCCTCTGGAGGTCGGCGCGGAGCAGGCTTCGGCCCTGCTGAAGCAGGGGCGTGAGGTGTTGTCGCAGGCAGGGGTCCGTCCGGTGGCCCCGGCGGTGGTCAGCGACGCGAGCGCGGCGCGGAAGGCAGGCGCCTCGTTTGGGGACGTCGATGCCCTGTGTGTGATCGCCGCGACGTGGTCCGAGGACTACCTTGTGCAAGACACCCTGGCCGCCATGGGCGATTCTGTTCCCGTGATCGCCTGGGGCCTGCCCGGCCTGCACACGGGTTCGCTCTGTGGCACCCAGCAGCTGTGTTGTGTGTTGAAGGAGTTGGGGTACGTCTATCGGTTTGTCTACGGAGATCTCGAGGGCCAAGCGGCCCAGGCCCGTGTCCTCGCCGTGTCGCGAGCCGCGGCGGCGCGTCGGGCACTGCGGGGGACCCGGGTTGGCCGCATCGGGTCCCGTCTGCCGGGCATGGCCGAAGTGGCGGTCGACGAAGTGGCACTGCGCGCAGTGCTTGGGCCCCGGCTGATCGAACGACCGCTGGACTGGCTTACCAGCCAGGCAGAGGCAGCCGAGGGGAAGGAGGCCGAGGAGATCTGGGCGCGGGCGAGTGGCAACGCCGGCAACGTGGAAGTTCCCGATAGCGCCGGCCTGTTGGCCGCCCGGTACTATCTCGCGCTGCGCGAGTTCCTCCGCGCCGAGGAGATCAGCGCGCTCACTGTCGAGTGCTATCCCCAGCTCATGGGTCAGGTCTGCCTGCCTATTGCCTTGCTGGCGGAGGAGGACATCGTGGGCGCGTGCGAGGGAGATGTCAACAGCGCAGTCGGCATGCGGCTCCTCTCCTGGTTCAGCGGTGGCCCGGTCCACAACACCGACCTCCTCGCCGACGATCCCAAGGAGAACACCGTCATCTTCTCCCACTGCGGCTCCGGAGCGTTCTGCCTGGCTTCATCCCAAGACGAGGTCGTTCTGGGCTCCTGTCGGCTCATGGACACGGGGGTAACCGTCCAATATCCCGGCCGCCCAGGGCGCGTCACGGGAATCAACCTTGTGGGGCCGAGCGGCGACTACCGGCTCGGCCTCTTCGGCGGAGACGCCGTGCCAACCGAGCTCGTGTTCCCCGGCAACCCCGTGAAGGTGCGATTGGATGTGCCGGTGCCGGATTTCCTGGAGGAGGTGGCCGAGGCGGGTCTGGGCCATCACTGGATGATTGGGGAGGGAGACGCGACCCTCGCCCTCCTGGAGTTCGGGCGCTTGACGGGCATTCCGGTGTTTCAGCCCGGCCTGCGGGGGACATGACGTTCGCGAGAAGACGAGGGTAGGAGACCATGGTCAACGTCGGCATCATCGGGCTGGGACGCAGTGGGTGGGAGCTTCACGGCGAGCCACTCAGCAAGATGGCTGACTACCGGGTCGTGGCCGTGTGCGATCAGTCCCAGGCGCGGTTGGCGCCAATCGCGCAAGAGCTGGGCGCTCGCCCCTTTGGCGACCCACAAGAGCTGATCGCCGATGCTGAGGTCGACTTGGTGGTCGTGGCGGTACCAGGCAAACTACACTGCCCACTGACCGTGGCCGCCCTCCAGGCCGGCAAGCACGTCGTCGTTGAGAAGCCGATGGCGGACACTCTCGCCGAAGCCGAGGAGATGCTCGCCGCGGCCGAGAGCAGCGGGCGGACCCTGACAGTGTTTCACAATCGCCGGTGGGACCGTGACTACCAGCTTCTGAAGGCGCTCGTCGGACGGGGCGAACTGGGGGAGCTGCTGACAGTCGATTCCAGGGTAATGACCTACGGACCCGAGTGGACCAGCTATGGCGTGCCTGAATTCAACCCCACCTGGCGCATCCAGGCCGCTTACGGAGGCGGCTTCATGGCCGACTGGGGCCCACACCTTGTGGAGCAGTGCCTCGACCTCACGGGCGAGTGGCCGGCGAGCGTAACCTGCCAGTTGCGCAGCCATCTCTGGGCGACTGAGGTCGAGGATTACTTCAACATGCGGCTGGCTCTGCCATCGGGGCTGCTGGTCACGCTGGAGGGGTCGAACAACGCCCGCATGCCTCTGCCGCGGTGGTTTCTGGTGGGCCGCGAAGGCACGTTGGTGGCCGATGGTGCCTGGGGCCACTGGACGGACATGCGGATCCGCCGCTCCATGGACGACGTGACAGTGGATCTGGTGCCGCAGGAGGTGGGCCTCAGCAGCGGCACTCGGGACTACGACGTCGGCGAAGAACTTAGTGTTCGTTTCTACGGCGACCTTACGGAGTCGCTGTCCACGGGCAGGCCCCCGGCCATCAGCGCTCAGCGCGGCCGCGATGTCATGGCGATCCTCGAAGCTGCACGGCGGTCGGCCGAAACCGGGCAGACCGTCAAACCGAATGATCCGAAAGGCGCCTACGGAGGCCGTGACGCGACCGCCGCCTGACGGCAGTTGTGCGGTCGCTTCGGGGGCGAGGCGAAGGCTCCGGCTTTCGTCAGGGCGCTTTCTGAGATTGCCCGCACCGTCGTCGCACCTCAATATCGCCCTGGGGAGGGAAGTGCAGCATGAATCTGGGACCCATCGCGAAGATCTTCCCCTTCGGCTCTCACCTTTGCCGCGAGCCGATGCCGCCAATGTCCGAGCTGAAGAGCGACATGGACAACCTCAAGCGGCACGGCTTCAACCTGGTGAAGCTGCAGGAAAGCTGGGCGATAGACGAGCCCGAAGAAGGCCACTACGACTTCTCCCGCTATGAAGAACTCATCGCCCATGCCGCGAAGCTCGACATGGTGGTCTATCTCGGGCTCACCTGCGAGCAAGCTCCCGGCTGGTTATGGCGCAAGCATCCTGATTGTCGCATGGTGGGCATCAACGGGCTTCCAATCCTCTATGAGGCGCAAACTCCGCTGCCGGCCGATGGTAAACCAGGTCCCTGCTTCGATCACCCTGGCGCGCGGGCAGATCAAGCGCGCTTCATCAAGAAGCTGGTGCAGGCCCTGGGCGACTACGAGAAGATCATCTGGAACACGTGGCAGGAGATCGGGTATTGGTCCGAACGCATTGTCGGTCAGCCCGTCTGCTACTGCCAGCACACACTCGAGGCCTTCCGCGCTTGGCTGAAGGAGAGGTACGAAGGCCTGGATGCGCTCAACGGGGCGTGGAACGCGCGTTACGTCGATTGGCGCTCCATCGCCCCCCAGCGGACGATGAATGCGTGGACTGCCTTGGACGTCCACTGGAAGTACTTCATGGACAACGTCCATGTAGCACGTGTGCTCCGCAGCAGGGCGGAGGCGATAAGGGAGGCGGATGCCTTGCGCCGCCCTGTCTTCGCCCACGTGGATACCTACACGGCAGGCTCCGGACGGGACTGGGCCTACGCGCGCTGTCAGGATTTCCTAGGCTGTTCGACATACCCCACCTGGTTTGCCCTGCACGACTGGGATGATGCGAGAGCGGCAACGGGACCGCTGGAGAAGCATGACTCCTTGCTGACCGAAATGTGGGACAGCGTGGCGCTGAAGTACGATTGCGTCCGCTCCTGCAACCCTCCTGGCAGCCCTGTCTGGGCGGCGGAGTTCCAGGGCGGCCGCGTCAGCGATGGCTTCCACCTCGGCCGCGTGCCCTCCCCGGACGACATTCGCCGCTGGATGCTCACTGCCATCGGCTCCGGCGTGACCGCTCTCTCCTTCTGGGTCACCAGGGCCGAGATCGCCGCCGCGGAGGCCAATGGCTTCAGCCTGCTCGACAGCGAAGGCGACAGCACAGCCAGATTCGAGGAGGCATCGCGGGTCGGGAGGGCGCTGTGCGAGCACCCCGAGCTCTTCGGGCAGCCCTCCTGGCCCAGCGCTGATGTCGCCATCCTGGTCAACGAATGGAACTACCAGTTCTGCGCCACTATGCGGCAGGGAGGCGAGCATCTACCGTATAGCGTCCGCGGCTGGCATCGCATGCTGTGGGAGGCAGGCATCCCGGTGGATTTCGTCGAGGTGTCTGAACTCGACGAAGATTGCGCGGGTCAGTATCGAGCCATCATCCTCCCGTTCCCGATCTCCTTGTCCGAGGAGGTGGCGGAGAAGCTGGCGCGCTACGTGGAGAATGGCGGGAACTTGATCGGCGAGGCCTGCCCGGGCCGGATCAACGCCCATTCCTTCGCCAACCGGGGAGATCTGTCGCCCGTTGCGCGACAGCTGTTCGGCGTGCGTCACGAGGACCTCAGCATGATGCGGGAGCCTGGCGGCGCGGCGCGTTGGTCTCCCACCGAGCGCTCCTGGGGCGAGTACCTCGACGAGACCATGCTCACTGGTACGGGCCGCCTGGAGGGCCAGACGCTGCGGGCGAACGTCTACCTCGAGACGTTCTCCTGTACGGACTGCGAGCCCTGCCTGCAGTACGGGGAGGCTGTCGCAGGCACTGTCAGAGACGCGGGGAAGGGGAGCGCGTGGCTGCTGGGCACTCTGGTGGGCCACGCCGGGACGGCCTACCGCGACGAGCGCTCCCAGCGAGCAGTTCGCGCGCTGCTGGACCAGGTTGGCGTCGCACCTGCCCACGAGGGTGCTCTGCTGCTGCGGAAGCGGGCCATCGAGGGCAAGGAGGCGTGGATCTTCACCAACCCGACCGCAGAGACGGTGACGGAGAAGATCGATGTCGCCGGCTGGTCGGCCGTGCAAGACCTCCTCGGAGAGGCGGTCGAGCGAACCGGAGACCGGGTCGCCGTGACAGTGAGGAGCCTGGACGTGCGCGCGCTGGTGCTGAAGAAGTGAAGTCCAAAGAGCGCATCCTGGCTGCTTGGCGCGGGCAGTCGGTGGACCATGTGCCGCTGACAACCTGGTGCTTCGGCCTACACCCTCCGCAGGAGCTCCGCTGGAAGAAGGCCGACGGGCGCGACGTGCTCTGCTGGTATTCTCTCCGCATGGAGCACATCCACACGCTGCCCGAGCCCTGGGACCTGCAGGACGACTTCAACCGCGTGCTCGCGTGGCGCTCCCTGGGAGTGGACGATCTCCTGGAGGTCTCTGTACCGTGGAGCGCGGGCCCAGAGGTCACTGTGAGGGACACGACGATCCCGGCGGGCGCAGGACGGGACCATCCCGTGGCCGTTCGCGAGTATGCTACACCCGCCGGCAAACTGCGCCATGCTGTCCGTCAGACCGTGGAGGCACAAGGAGAGGGCTGGGTCGTGCAGCCGGGCACAGTCCAACTCTTCGAAGACCTGAACATCCCGCGCGCGGTTGAGCATGCGGTCAGCAGTCCGGAGGATGTGCTGAAGATCCGTCATCTGTTCGCGCCGCCCAATGGGGAGGCGCGAACGTGGTTCGCAGAGCGGATGGGGCGCATTCGGCCGTTCGCCGAGAAGCAGGGCGTCGCCGTGCAAGCCTGGTCGGCTTTTGGCATGGACGCCGCGGTCTGGCTTGCCGGCACGGAGGGGGCCGTCATGATGGCTCTCGATGAACCGGACGCCTTCGCCAAGCTGTTGGACATCATCGCCGAGACCGATGCGGCGCGGGTAGAGCTGGCTGCCGCCGATCCAGGAGTGGACATGATCGTGCAGAGGGGGTGGTACTCTGGCACTGACTTTTGGTCGCCGGCGCTGCTCGACACATTCCTGCTTCCCCGGGTCGCCGAACTGGCTCGCCTGACACATAAGCATCGCAAGGAGTTCGGCTATGTCATCACAACAGGTGTTGACCTTCTGGGCCCTCGCTTGGCCGATGCTGGCGTGGATGTCCTCTATTTCGTGGACCCCGTGCAGGATCGGCTGTCGCTGGGGCGAGCGCGTGACCTCGCGGAAGATGGGATGTGCGTCGTCGGGGGGACCAACGCGGTATCGCTGGCCTCAAGTGATGGACAGCGAATCAGAGACGAAGTGCACCAGGCGATGGACGTACTGGGACCGACTCACAGATTCATCCTGCATCCCGTTGACGCTCTCTTCCCGGACACCCCTTGGCCGAGCGTCGAGAAGCTGGTCGCGGCCTGGCGCGAGTATCAATAGGGTAAGGAGACCGAGCATAGAACTGCCATTCGATTCAGCAGCGAAGGATCCCACCGTCGAGTTGAGGGGCAAGGCGTGGACTGTGGCTGTTCATCCTGGAACTCTCGAGGTCACGCTTCGGCCGGACGGAGAGTCGCCAATCCAGGTGTCCGCGCCGCAGGAGGGCCTCGGGCCGGTGGAGGCGGTAGAGCGCACCAATAGTGAAGTTAGTTGGGGACTCAGTGCGAAGAAGGTGCGTGTATCGTTCCGAACAGATAGTGATGCTCTGCTCGTGAGCTTCCTCTCACGCGAACCGGGTGAGTTCACGTGGCCCGTGGTCGGCACGGATCCGGCGGCCCAGGCCTATCTGCTCCCGCTGGCCGAGGGCAGCTACGTCCCGGCAGATGACAGTCGCTGGCTGGCGCACCTCGCAGCGCTCAGTCCCATGCGTGCAACCGAGGCCCTCTCCATGCCATTCTGGGGGCTGGCCTTTCCGGACTGCACAGTTACCTACATGCTGACCAACCAGTTCAACAACGAGATCGCCTTCGAGGGCTCCGAAGGGCGGACCGCGATGCGGATCACGCACGAGTTCACCCGGAACTGGGAGCGCAAGGAATACGGGTTCATCATCCGTGTTGGGCCCCCCTCTCCGCTGGAGCCTGCCAGGCAATACCGGAGGTGGCTGACAGAGGAAGGGCAGTTCGTCAGCCTGCGGGACAAGATCGAGCAGGTCCCGCAGGTCGAGAAGCTCCTCGGCGCCGCCCATATCTACCTGTGGTCAGACGGCGTGTCCGTTGACATGATTGAGAAGCTCGCGGCACTAGGTTGCGAGCGCCTGTGGCTGGGGCTGGCCTCTTGGCAAGGCGGATTCGGGCATCCGGATGCGATCAGGTCGGCGAAGGATCTGGGCTACCTCATCGGCGCGTACGACTCCTATCACGGTATCCATGATCCTGACTCGCCGGACGCCTATGAAGCGGTGCTGTTCGACCGGCACCTGTACGAGACGGGCCCGATAGTCACGGCCAACGGATCGAGGATACCGGGGTATCTGGGCCAGGGCTATCAGCTCAGCCCGATCGCCGCCTGGCCGTATGTCAGGAAGCGGGTGACGGGCCTCATGGAGACGCTTCCCGAGCCCTTCAACTCCTGGTTCATCGACTGTGACGCCTATGGTGAGGTTTTCGACGATTACTCTGACCTTCACCCGGCTACCCAAGAAGACGACGTGCAGGCGAGACTCCATCGGATGGCATGGATTCAAGATACCTACGGGCTGGTCATCGGGTCAGAGGGGGGAGTTGCCTACTCTGCTCCTGTCATCCACTTCGCCCACGGGATGATGACACCGGTCTTCGGCTGGGGTGATCCCGACCTTCAGGAGGACGAGGACTCACAGTACTATCTCGGCACCTGGTCGTCGCCTGACGGTCCGAGTGTTCTCCTCAAGCGTGTGCCCCTCAAGCCCAGTTACCGCACCTTCTACTACGATCCTCGCTTCCGACTGCCGCTCTACCAGACCGTGTTCCACGACTCCGTCGTGGCGACCCATCACTGGCACCACTCCAGTCTGAAGTTCACGGATCAGGTTGACACCGTAGAGCTGCTGGAGCTGCTGTACAACGTGCCGCCGCTCTACCACATGAACCTCGAGGAGTTCGAGAGACACAAGAATCGCATAGCAGCGCATAGCGAGTTCTTCGCCCCACTTCACCGCGAGCTGGGCCTGCTGCCCTTGACAGATTTCGCTTGGCTGACAGATGACCGAATGGTGCAGCGGACGGCGTTCGGCGACGCGGTGGAGATGGTGGCCAACTTCGCGGAGGAGGATTTCCACCATCTCGAGACAGCGATACCTGGGCGGAGCATCCTGGCTCGATGGCTGGAGACCGGGGATACTCGAGTGTACACGCCTGCTCAGCCGTCTGACTGACGTCTGATGTCGCGCTAAGTCTGGGGCTGCGCGTTCTCTCGGAGAGGTAGCGCGCAGCCGCCGTTCACAATGTGGCCTCGCCCAAGCGTTAACCCCGACGAATTGCGCGGTGCAGCAGCGATGATTGCAGACGTGGCATCTATAGTAGTTCCCTGAAAGGAGTCCATGGGCCTCATGTCCCACCCATCTGTCCAGCGCCCCGACTCGCCCATCAATGGTCCCGACCGGCTTCGCAGTCGCCGATCCCGCGTGTCGGTGATCCTCTCTCGCCCTCTGCTTGCGCTTTCTCTAAACACTGTGCTTATTGTGACACTCTCTGGATGCTCTGCCTCTGGGGGAACTGAGCGAGTGATCCGGGGAAGTGAGCGAGCAATCGGGGGAAGTGAGCGAGTAATCGCACTCACAAATGAGAGCTGGACGGTCCAGATTGACCCTGACTCGCTCGAAGTGTCAGCTCAGCCGGCGGGCAGAAGCACAGTCCGAATCTCCGCTCCGCAGGAGGGCCTCGGCCCGATAGCGGGCCTGAAGCAGAGCAACGACGAAGCCAGTTGGGAACTCGAGCAGCACAAGATGCGAGTGTCGTTCCGGCTCGACGGGAACTGCCTAAGCGCTCACTTTGTGACCACTCAACCCGGTACGTTCACTTGGCCCGTCACCACTGGTGACTCGCCCGTGCGAGCATATGTGTTGCCCCTGTTCGAGGGCAGCTATGTCCCCGCGGATGACGCCGAGTGGGTGGAGTTCCTCGGCTGGCAGAGCCCCGGCAATACCACTGAGACCCTATCGATGCCATTCTGGGGTCTGGATTGCACGGACTATACCGTCGCCTACATCCTGACGAATCAGTTCAACAACGAGCTGGTGTTCGAGGATCGCGGGGGCAGACTGGGAATACGCCTCACCCACGAGTTCATGCCGAGCTGGGAGACCAAGGAGTACGGGGTGACCATTCGCCTGGGCGAAGCCTCCCCGATAGAGCCAGCCAGGCAGTACCGCGAGTGGTTGATGGAACAGGGGCAGTTCGTGAGTATGGCGGACAAGATTGAGCAGACTCCTGGCGCCGAGAGGATCCTGGGCGCGGCACACATCTACCTCTGGGGTGACGACCTCATCAGCCGCTACGATGTGCTGGACTGGCAGCGCCTTCCGAAGACGCTTGTCGATCAGGGCAAGTCGTCTCAGCCGTCGCCTGGGAAGCGGATCTGGGATCTCATGAGCTCCGAGACCCACAAGGAGCTTGCCGAGGCCGCTTCGCTGAAGCGGCCGTACCGCTACCTCCAAGATCAACTGACGCGCGCGCTGTCCGGGGTCCTCGCTCGTCGCGACTTCTACATGGAGGCCGCCTGGCGAGGCATACAACTGCCGGCTGAAGCCCAGCAACTCCTGCGCCAGGGCATGCCGAATCTGAACGAGCCGCAGGTGCTGCGGCTGAACAGCCTGCTGCTCGAAGCAGCCTTCCCGGGTGCCTTCGCCCCGAGCAGTCGGTGGGGGAATGGCATCTCCCTGAAGATGATGGAGAAGTTCGCCGAGACCGGCTTCGACAGGCTGTGGCTGGGGATGGCTTCCTGGCAGGGGGCACTTCGGCGTCCGCAGGCCGTCAGGAGGGCGAAGGAGCTCGGCTACCTGATTGGGACATATGATTCCTACCACAGCATCCACCACCCCGACCAGGTCGATAGCTGGGAAACGGCCCAGTTCAGTCTCGAGGCCTACGAGACAGGCGCGATCATCCGCCTGGACGGCGAGCCGCGTACTGGGTTCAACGGCAAGGGACGCAAGTTCAGCCCCATCGCCGCCTGGCCCTACGTCCAGGAACGGGTCACGGGCCTCATGGAAACGTTCTCTGAACCTCTCGACTCCTGGTTCATCGACTGTGACGCCTACGGCGAGATCTACGACGACTACTCCGAACTCCACCCGGCCACCCAGCTCGACGACATGAATGCCCGACTCCATCGTATGGCCTGGATTCGCGATACCTACGGACTCGTGATCGGCGGAGAGGGCGGGGTGGCGTACGCGGCGCCGACCATCCACTTCGCCCACGGCATGATGACGCCGGTCTTCGGCTGGATGGACCCAGACCTCCGTAAGAACAGGGAATCAGAGTACTTCCTCGGCCGAGCCTGGCCGCCGGATGCGCCCCAGAGGCAGGTGAAGCAGGTCCCTCTGAAGCCGCGGTTCCGCAAGCACTACTACGATCCGCAGTTCCGGCTCCCGCTCTACCAGACCGTCTTCCACGACTCGGTGGTGGCGACCCATCACTGGGGCTTTACCAGCCTCAAGTTCAAGGATCAGGTGGACACGGTGGCGCTGCTGGAGTTGCTCTACAACGTCCCGCCCATGTACCACATGAACCTCGAGGAGTTCGAGAAGCACGGGGCGACGATGAAAGCTCACTATGAGTTCTTCTCTCCGCTGCACCGCGAACTAGGGCTGCTCCCGTTGACCGACTTCGAGTGGCTGACCCCGGACCGGATGGTGCAGCGGACAGTGTTCGGAGAGCGCGTGGAAATGGTCGCCAACTTCGCCGACGAGGATTTCAGGCACGGCGGCACGCTAGTCCCTCCGCGGAGTATCCTGGCGAGATGGCTGGACTCCGGAGAGACCAAGGTCTTCACGCCTCCTCCGCCCCGATAGGCCCCATGCTCAGAGGTGTTCGCGTCGGGTGTGGGTTGTCGACCGCGCGTACGACCACCTGCGTATGTCGAGCGACTCTAAGACCGACACAGAGGACGTGCCGTCCGGGCTCGTAGCTCGCGTTTCGACGCGACAAGCCCGCATGTGATGACTGGTCTGGTACTCTCGCTGCCTCGCGCGACAGTGCCAGCGGCTGTCGGCACTCAGATGCGGCGGCGCCCTCAGCGGGCACTCAGAAGGACGGCTCGGCCAATCACACGGGCGCACATCGCCGTTCGCCAGGGCCGCTTGGGAGAGCAGTGCCTTCGAAGGACCGGTATTCTCCGATGGACCGGATGTGGACCATGTGGTCTGTGGCGTGCCTGCCGGTCCCGCGACGGCATGGCTGATGTGTCTCCCACCAGTCACTCCTCTGCGAGGAGTTGCGCGGCACTGCGGAGAAGGTCGGAGAAGGTGTTGGGTACAAGCATGGCCCGCGGAGTTGTCGCGGCGCGACAGCTCGAGCAGGCCATGCTGTCGGGCGCGTTGGTCGCCCGATAGTGACGGAGGCGGAAGGCGTGGCGGATCTGAGCACAGCACTGCAATCCGGAAGTCTTCCCGTCTTGTTGGGGACGGCAGTTGCTCTGGGGTTCCTCCACACTGTGTTGGGGCCGGACCATTACCTGCCTTTCGTCATGATGGCCAAGGCGCAGAACTGGTCGAAACTGAAGACAGCAGTTGTGTCTGTGCTGTGCGGTCTCGGGCACGTGGCCAGTTCTGTGGTGATCGGCCTGGCTTTGGCCGCTGCAGGAATGGCCTTCACCGAATGGGAAGGCAGCCGTTGGGCCGGTTGGCATGAAGCGCGAGGCGGCTTGGCGGCTTGGCTGCTGATAGGGGTAGGGACGGCGTTCTTCCTCTGGGGGGCGGTATCTGCGTTACGTGGCCGCAGACATGCGCACGTGCACACACATGAGGATCGCGCGAGGCACACCCATGAGCACAGCCACAAGGGCATGCACATGCACGTCCATGGGACGCAGGTGATGAATCTCACTCCTTGGGTGCTGTTCACGATCTTCATCCTCGGTCCCTGTGAGTCATTGATTCCCTTGATGTTGGCGGCTTGGGCAGTGGCGGGTCTGGGCGGTTCGCTGCTGGTGGCGGGTGCCTTCTCTGCAGTCACCGTCCTCACAATGTTGGGGGCCGTGAGTGTACTGATGCTGGGGGTCTCCCGCCTTCCCTTGGGCAGACTCGATCGGTGGTCAACGGCAGCAGCAGGGCTGTCATTGGGCCTCTGCGGAGTGGCCATCCGGTGGCTGGGCCTGTAGCTGTGAGTTCCGGCTCGGCGTGTGACACTAGGTGGTAATCACGGAATTCCCGCACCGGCCGCGCGAGCTCCGCATAGGCCCCGCACACTGGGACGAGTTTCGGGGTCGTGCGCCAAGTGCGGGCGGGAACGGGTGGGCCCAGTCCTATCCCTCGGGCGCGAGGCGCAACTGGGCTATCTCCGGGGCAGAGAAGGCGCGGCTGTAGATGCGGACATCGTCGATGGTGCCCTTGAACCAGTTGGGCGCCATGACTCCCGGCGACCGGCCGATCAGCACCGGCGCATCGTTCAGGAGACGCGGCCCCACATCCGTCTTCTCGAGCTTCAGTTCACCATCCACGTAAAGCCTGAGGACCGCGCCCTCCGCCGTCACTGCTATGTGATGGAACCGGTTGAGGCCGATCAGCCCAACGCTCCTGCTGATCCAGGTGCCATTTGATGCCCGTTGGGAGTAGCGAATCCCGACGTAGCTGGCCCCCTCCCATTTCGTCAGCTTCAGCGTGAAGTTGCCGGCGTTCTCTCCCTTTGAGATGAGGGTGTACTCGCCCGCGCTCATCGGGGATGACGACGCCGGCAGAGCGCTGATCTTCGCGTGCATCGCGATGGTGAAGGTGTTCAGGTCGAAGCGCCGCTCGTTGGCCAGCTCGATGTAGTCGTTCACCCCATCGAGCCTATAGGCGCAACCGGCCTGCCCGAACCTGTCGGCCGTCAGCCTCGCACCATTGACCACACCGTGATTGCCGTTCCCGCTCACATCATGCCCGTTCCCTCTCAGCGGCAGGTGAGCCACGAGATAATGCGCGGCGGGGATCTCCCTCTTCAGTGCCGGAAGCCGTGGGGTATTGAGGTTAGGGGTGTGCGTTTCCTGTATCTCGGCACACCGGGCGACTCCACCCAAACAGAGCACAGCTCCGGCAGTCGCCATCCATAGCAGTAGCCTTCCTCCTGAATCGGACTTCACGGAGCATCACCACCTCTCTCGCAGCCTCAACTAGTAGTCCCATCTGGCCGTCGCCGGCCAACTCGCGCTGTGGGAGCGGCCTCGGCGCAACGCGGCCTCGCCCTCTAGCAGGGATGATCGTCGACGAGCCCCGAGGGCGACAGATCGACTAGCACCTGTTCGATTGTTCCACGGTTCAAGTGAGGCCCAACATGCGCCACAGCTAACATGCCGCGCTGACTCCATCGCGGATTCGGCACGGCCCTAACATAGCGACTGGTAACTTCAAGGGTGCAAGTCAAGGTGGCCGTCCGCCGCCGTCGTCATCGTGGCTGGAAGCCGCGTCGATGCAGCCGCCGCGGCACCACCTGCAGCGTCCGACCCGGCCACTTGGGGAAGGGGCCGTTGTTCTCTCTAATAATCCTATCGGGGGCTCCTGGGCGATTTGCCTCGTCTCTGAGTAGGTGCTATCTTGTCTCTCATGAGTACGCTTTCAGCTTTCCTCTTCGGTGCCGGATGTATCCTTCGCGCCCTTTGGGCATTCAGGCCGAACCTTCTCCCGGGGCCCCCTGCTTCTGCCGGACCGAAGGCATTCACATCTTGTCGATCCGTACTTCCTCGCACGTCGCCGTCTTTCCAGATCACAGGTCCGATGATATGATGGGAGCGTGACTCAGCGAATGGGCTCCACCGCGCGAACACCAACGCCGAGCGCTATGGGGATGGAGAAAGCCCCTCAGAAACGCGTGGTGGACATCATGGGGGCCTTGGTGGGACTCGGGTTGTCTACACCGATACTGCTGCCCGCGATGGTGGCCATCCGCCTCACGATGGGCTCACCCGTGCTGTTTCGACAGCCGCGATGCGGCCAAGGCGAACGAGCTTTTGCGCTGGTCAAACTGCGCACGATGTCAGAAACAAGGGACTCGGCAGGACAGCTGCTCCCGCCACTCGAGCGTGTAACTCCGTTGGGTAGGATACTCCGCCGGCTGAGTGTCGACGAACTCCCGCAGCTCTGGAACGTGCTCAAGGGAGACATGTCGCTGGTAGGTCCGCGCCCCCTTCCCCTACGCTACCTCCCCTGGTATACGCCGAGGGAACGGAAGCGCCATCTCGCGCGACCGGGCATCACGGGTCTGGCGCAGGTTAGCGGACGCAACGCGCTGCGATGGGAGGATCGACTCGAGTTAGACGTCCAGTATGTCGAGAGACGTACGCTGGCATTCGACTTGCGCATCCTGCTCACAACCTTCCGGTCTGTGCTGTCCGGCGAGGGACAGGAGTATCCTGGCCACGTGACGCGCAACCTGGTGGAGTACCGTCGGGCGATGTCCGGCGAGGACGACGGAAACGTACTCTAGCAGGTCTGATACTTCATCTCCAGGGCGATCATCTCTGTCGGTTCAACGGTCTCCTCCCGCAAGTGGAGCAGATCCTGCATCATTGAGTGGAGTCGTGAGCAGATGGCCCTGGGCGGACACTGGCCGTGTATCACCGATGTCTGACGGAGGACACAGGGGAGCAGGAGAACAGGCATTCCTACGCTTCCAGAAACACCGGTTGTGTGCTAGCATAGGAATAGATGTCACAGCCATTTGCCTCTGGGCTGTCAACAGGGCCTCCGCCTGGTGGCAGCCCTCAGCTTTCGGGGGATTGGCGCCGTTCGCGTGGACATCGACTGCTGAGAGGTATGGACTAGAGCAGTGACTGCTGGCGCGCCGGTCTGCCGACCTCAGACGGCGCCGCAGTGAGAAGGGAAGTCAGGTCATGGACAAGCTCATCATCAACGCGGCCATCACAGGTATGGTCCCTACGAGGAAGGACAGTCCGCATGTGCCCATCTCCGTTGAGGAGATAGTGGCGGATGTCAGGCGTTGCCGGAATGCCGGCGCGAGTATTGTGCACCTCCATGCTCGTGACGAGAGCGGCGAGCCAACCTATCGCCTTGACGTCTACCAGCAGATCCTGCGCGGTGTCCGCGACGTCTCTCCAGATATTATCCTCTGCGTGTCCACAAGTGGACGGGTCTTCAAGTCCTTCGAGGAGCGCTCGGAAGCCTTGGACTGCACGGGCCCTGCGCCGGAAATGGCATCCCTCACGCTCGGCTCCATGAATTTCCCCAAGACGGAGTCGGTCAACAGCCCGAGCATGATCCGATCCCTGGCCAAGGCGATGTACGAGCGGCGAATCGTGCCGGAATGGGAGTGCTTCGAGATTGGCATGGTCGACTACGCCCGCTACCTCGTCGACCACGACCTGTTGGAGCCGCCCTTCTACTGCAACATCCTCCTCGGTTCCCTGGGTACGCTAAGCGCGACAGTCTTCAACCTCGATGCCGCAGTACGTGCCCTTCCGCCGGACGTGACGTGGGCGGCAGCGGGTATCGGGCGATTCCAGTTTCGGGTGAACTCCTGGGCGATCATGATGGGCGGTCACGTGCGTGTCGGCCTGGAGGACAATCTCTGGTTTGACGACGACCGAACGGTTCCCGCGAGCAACGCGCGCCTCATCGATCGAGTGGTGAAGGTCGCCGGCGGCGCGGGGCGAGAGATAGCTTCGCCAGATGAGGCCAGAGAGATGATTGGCCTCCCCGCGCGAGCACGCGTCGGCACACCCGCGAGCTGACGACAGAGGACCATCGAGTATATCCGCAGGAGTGCTACCTCCTGCCGTCCTCGCCGGTGCGCGTCCCCCCAGCCGGGCTCTGCATGCAGGGAGGAGGGGCCTTCCGTGACACGAAGTGGGCAAGCACACATACCACCCGAGCTGACCGGTCTCGATCGCTTCATACGAAAGGGCATGAGGGAGTGGAATGTGCCTGGGGCAGCGGTCGGGATCATCAAGGGGAACCGCGTCGTCTATGCGAGAGGCTTTGGAGTCACCGATCTGACGTCAGGAGAGCCGGTCACTGAGCATACGCGCTTCCCCATCAACTCCATGACGAAGGCGTTCACCGCAACCGTGCTCGGGCAGCTCGTCGACGAGGGAAAGTTAGCCTGGGATCGGCCCCTCCGGGACTACCTGCCCTTGTTCCGGATGCACGATCCGGTAGCCACGGAGCGAACCACGACCCGGGACATTCTGCTTCACCGCACGGGTCTGGCTCCGCACCACGTTGCCATGTTCAGTTCGCTGGCGACGAGCGCTCCGCTCCTCGAAAGGCTGCCCCACCTCCAGCCTTCCTTGGACTTCCGCAGCGGCCTCTGTTACACGAACGCGGGGGTCGCCGTGACCCGGGATCTCGTCGAACGCCTTACCGGCAGGTCGTGGGAGCACATCGTCTCGTCTCGGATCCTGAAGCCGCTGGGGATGGGCGAGAGCCGATTCGCCACCGAGGACCTTTCCATGCCCGAGGACATACCGGTCGGGTATGTCCGAGAGGGGGGCAGGCTCGTTCCGTGGCTGAAGGGGAAGAACATCCCTCTCGCCGAGGCCTATCGTCCGAAGGCGCCCGCCTGTGCCGTGGTCGCGAGTCTCTCGGACATGTGCCGGTGGCTTCGGTTCCAGATGAACGGAGGTCGAGTCGGAGGTCAACAGATTATCGGTGAGTCGACCCTCGCGGAAATACACTTGTCCCAGATGGCGACCTCGAAGCTCGTGCGCTTGAAGGGGCTGTTCGACACGTCCTTCGCTCTCGGATGGCGCGTGCAACCCTATCGCGGGCATCGGCGTCTCTGGCATGGCGGATCCGGCAGGGGATACAGCGGGACGATTTCATTCCTACAGGAGGAATCAAGCGGGGTCGTCATACTCACCAACAGCAGTGTCTCTCCGCTTGTCCATGTCGTCCAGTTCAATGTCTTTGACCGGCTGCTCGGGCTCAGCCGGCTGCGTTGGAAGGAGGAGTTCCGGAAGATAGCGAGGCGTCGCGCGGCCCGGGCGCAGCGCAGTGGCAGCGGCAGGAGCCGGCCGACTGATGCTTCGCCGCCAAGGCCGCTGGCAGCTTATGAGGGATGCTACGCGCACCCTGGCTACGGACGTCTCACCGTCTCCTCGTGCGGGGAAGGACTCTCTGTGTCCTACAACGGTCTCACGCTCCGGATGAGGCATACTCAAGGAGATGTGTTCGACATCTCGGGGCATCACGAAGAGCCAATCACCGGGCAAGCTTCGTTCCGGACGAGCGCCGGGGGGAAAGTGAGCGCCGTTACTGTTCCCTTTGAGCCAAGCGTAGAGGGCATTGTCTTCACCCGCGTGAACAAAGCCGGGCGTTAGATGGGGTGCCGCCGATCCTCAGTCAGGTTGTCTGTGTCCCTACAAGACGAGTCGTCAACCATTGTGCTCCCCAATAGCCCTGGCCGGGAACTCCTGGGGCATTTCGTTCCCTTGTGAGTAGCTGGTATCCTGGCCCCTATGAGTACCTTCTCGACCTTCTTCTTCACTGCCGGATGTATCCTTCGCGCCCTCTGGGCACTCGCTCGCTAGGGGCTCAGGTTCGTCTGGGCGCTGTTGCTGCCGCAGGCCCTGCTCGCGGGACGCGTGGTGGCGCTGGAGAGTCAGCTGGCTATTGAGGTGAGGGGATTCGGTGGCGGCAAGAAGCGACGCTGCCAGTTCACCCCCGCATTTCGCATCCTGTGGGTTGTGCTCTCGAAGCTGCTAGATGGCTGGGAAGACCTGGCACACCTCATGAAGCCGGAGACGGTGAAGCGCTGCCACACCAAGGCCTTCGGGCTGTTCTGGCGGTGGCGTTCGAAGTCAGGACGGAAGCCGATTAGAGTTGAGATGCAGCAGCTCATCCGCCGAATCAGCCGGGAGAATCCCTTACGGCGTCCCGATCACATCAGAGATTCGCTGTCGCTGCTGGGCTACGATGCGCTCTGCACGCAGGCCGATCTGCCCCGTCGGCCTACTCAGTTGCCGTCACGCGGCCAGTCACCTCAAACTGCGCAGTGAGCACGTTGTCGCCCTCGCGAGTCCCGCGGCTGTACGGCTGCCCCCCGCCGATGCTCAACTGGAACCGGCCGGGCTCGACGAGGCGACGGCCCTCGGCGTCGATCACTGACATGTCGCTCGGGCTCAGCCTGAATCGAACGGTCCTCGACTTGCCCGGCGCGAGCCGTATCCGGCGGAATCCCTTCAGCGCTCTGACGGGCACGGGAACCGACGCCTCGCTGTCCGTGAGGTAGAGCTGGACCACCTCCTCGCCGGCGCGCTCCCCCGCGTTCTCCACGGTGACGCTCACTCGCAGGGAGCGGCCCGCCCTCAGGCGTTCGCCCTGCAGCTTGAGGTCGCGGTAGGCGAAGCGCGTGTAGCTGAGGCCATAGCCGAACGGATAGAGCGGCGCGTCCCGAAAGTAGCGGTAGGTATGGCCGGTCATGCTGTAGTCCTCGAACGGTGGGAGCTGCTCGAGTGACTTGTAGAAGGTCACCGGAAGCCGGCCGGCGGGGTTGTAGCGGCCGAAGATCACGTCCGCCACTGCTGTTCCCGCCGCCTGGCCGGGGTACCAGGCCTCGATGATGGCGGCCACGTTCTCGTCGGCCCAGTTGACGGAGAGGGCGCTGCCATTGGTGAGCACGAGCACCACAGGCACCCCGGCGTCATGGACCATCTTCAGCAGCTCTTCCTGCCGGCCGGGCAGCTCCAGGCTCCTGCGGTCGCCGTCGCCGAGCAGCCCGCACACCGCGCCCTCCTCCCCCTCGAGGAGCGGCGAAGATCCGAGGACCACGATCGCCGCGTCGGCCCACAGGGCGACGACGTACGCCTCCTCAAAGCCCTGCGCCGACGCCCCGGTAATATCGCTGCCCGGCGCGTGGAGCACCTGCGTGGAGCGGCCCACCCTGTCCCTGATCCCTTCGAGAATGGTGATCTCCTCGCCGGGCGTCCCGTTGTAGTTCCCGCGCAGCGTGGTATGGTCATCTGCGTACGGCCCAATCACGGCGAGCTGGCCGATGTCCCGCGGCAGAGGCAGCACTCCGTCGTTCTTCAGCAGCACGAGAGAGGACCGCGCCGCCCGGAGCGCCAGGCGTCTGTGCTTCCCGGAGTCCACGACATCGTACGGAATCTGGGCGTAGGGCACCATCTCCGGCGGATCGAACATCCCGAGCCGAAGCCGGGCCGTGAAGAGGCGCTTCACCGAGCGGTCAACGAGGCTCTCCGGGATGAGGCCGTCGAGCACGGCCTTGCCCAGTGCGGCGAAAGTGTCGCCGCAGTTGAGATCGCATCCATTGGCGACCGACAGCGCCGCCGCCTCCTCCGGGGTCGGCACGACCTTGTGGTGGGCGAAGATGTCGCGGATCGCCCCGCAGTCGGACACGACGTAGCCGTCGAACCCCCACTCCTGCCGCAGGATCTTCATTAGCAGGGCATTGCTCGCGCAGGCCGGCTCTCCGTTCACGCGGTTGTACGCACCCATGATCGAGTGGGCCCCGCCCTCCCTCACACAGGCCTCGAAGGCGGGGAGATAGGTATCGCGGAGCGTCCGCTCGTCTACCTGTGCGTCGAAGGTGTGTCGCAGGGGCTCGGGGCCGCTGTGAACTGCGTAGTGCTTCGGGGTGGCGACCAGCTTCAGGTACTTCGGGTGATCTCCCTGGAGGCCCTTGACGAAGGCGACCCCCAGCCGCGCGGTGAGATAGGGGTCCTCGCCGTAGGTCTCGTGCCCGCGGCCCCAACGCGGATCCCTGAAGATGTTGATATTGGGGGACCAGAAGGTGAGTCCCGTGTAGATGGTGCGTATTCCCCGTCGCACGAAGTCATGATGCTTCGCGCGCGCCTCGTCGGAGGTGGCCGTCGCCACCTTGCTCATCAGGCCCACGTCCCACGTGGCTCCCAGCCCGATCGCCTGCGGGAACACGGTGGCCAGTCCCGCCCGCCCGACTCCGTGCAGACATTCGTTCCACCAGTTGTACTCCGGGATGCCGAGGCGCTCGATCGCCGGCGCCGGGTGCACCATCTGGGAGACCTTCTCCTCCAGCGTCATCTGGGAGACGAGGTAGTCGGCCCTCTGCTCAATGGGGATCGCCGGATCCAGGTGGATTCGTGTCGTTGCGTCAGGCCGATCGGACATGGCTTCGCCACTCCTGAGTGAGCTGCGTTGGGTCGGTCTCGCGCCCCGACTCCGGGGAGTTGCCCTGCGACCCAACTCCTCGCGCGTCCCCTCACATACCACGAAGGGACGCGAGAAGGCAACAGCCGGCGTGCGTCAGTCTGAAGGTGTCGAGTGTCCGTGGGGCCGTCCTGAGTGCGTTCTGCTCTTGTCCGGACTGATTCCTGTAGTCCCTGCTGAGGGCCCGTGAGGCCGTGATCCTGGGCTGCAGTGGGCTCATGGCTCGCGTTTCGACGCGACGAACAACTGTGTGTAGGGCCGACGGAGTGCTGTGTCTCAGCCTGTCCGCCGCGGTCTCGTCCGAGAGCAACTCGGGTTGGTCACGGCAAACTGGAAGTGCCTTCACGGCAAGGCTAGACCGGCTTCAGAGGCGAATAACCGCGGCAGGTAGGACCAGGGCGCCAGTCACTGCCCGACGCTGCGGTCAGGAGAAGGAGCGAATCATGAATGAGGCCCACCTCATCTTCACGCTGTGCCTAATCCTGCTGGTCGCGTCTGGTGCATGCGGCGCAGACACGGATGACTCGAGGAATCTGGGGATCAGCGTGCGTGTTGAGATCGAGGAGCCAGTGTACACTTCCGAACCTGCCGAGAATGGGGCGGGGCCGCTGTGGTGCTATGGTTCAAGTTGCCTCGTACGCATCGGCGACGAAGTCTTCATCAGCGGCCTGGAGACATTGCCGGATGTGAAGCCGGCCAACAACGTCAGGTGGCTGCTGTTCCGGCGGGGAGAGGACCGCTGGGAGAAGGTCGCGCGCGGCGCTGGGCGTACCCGGGAGCCGTGCCCGCTGGCGTGCCTTCAAGACGGCACGCTCTTCCTGTCCGATAACCCGACGCTGACGGGTCCCGAGGAGAGCCGCGGCCCTGCCCGGCCGGAGATCCTCGTGTTCTCCGCCGCCGACCCCAAAGCCGAGCCGCAGACGCTGCTGCCCGTGTGGGACGGAAGCCCGGACTTCAGCGAGCATTCTTATCGGAGCTTCGCCGCCGACGCCGCGCGCAAGGAGTTCATCATCCTCCAAAACGTCGGCTATACCCACGCCGAATGGGCGTTTCGAGATAGCGAGGGGCGATGGCTGGCCCAGGGGAGGCTGGAGTGGCCCTGGGGCGCGGAGTACCCAGAGCCGCGGCACGCACGCGTATGCTATCCCACCGTCGCGCTGAAGGACCGGGCCGTCTACTTCTGTGGGGTGAGCGATATCGAAGAGCCCTATCCCGAGTGGCGTGACTACAAGAGGGAGCTGACCGGGCGCGAGTGGGACTACGACTTCCGACGTCTGTTCTTCACCTGGTCGGATGACATCACCACCGGCCGGTTCCACGAGTGGGTGGAGGTCTCGACCAGGGACAAGACGTGTGGGTGGATCCGCCCATGTGACCTGTGGGTCGATGAAGAAGCCGCTGTGCACCTGCTCTGGACCGAGAGGGCCATCGACGAGCGCTTGCGGGAGAAGTTTTTCCCCGACGAGCGGCAGTCACATGCGCTGATGTACGGGATCATCCGGAACGGTGAAGTGGTGCGCAAGCAGCCCCTCCATCTGGCAGAAGAGGGTGTATCGCGTGAGATCGCTCGGACGGGGCGCTTCCACGTAAGCGGCGATGGCCGCCTATATGTCGTCTATTTCGTCTCCGGCACAGGTCGAGCTGGCAGGAACGTATCGGAGAACCGTATCATCGAGGTCCGTGCAGGCGGCGATCCGACCCCGCCTGTCGTCGTGCCGCTGGCTCGGCCGTTCACGCGGTTCTTCACCGCGACGTGGCGGTCGGGATCGCCACGGTCAGACGTCCTGGACATCTATGGGAGCCGGGCCGGCGACGGCAACACTTTTTCGTACGCGAGGATTCGGATAGAGACCCAGCCGGGGACGTAGGCCAGAGAGGCCCCTTAGTGCAGGCAGATTCTCTCTGCAGCTCGCGCTGCCTCCCCCGCACCATGAACTCCCGACGTGTGATCGCTGGCGCTCTCCTCAATACGCAAATGACCCCCATCGCTGAGTGACACCCAATATGGCGGATAGGGCGGTGATTGGCAGCTTCGTGATGTAGTATCCGAGCACGAGGCCGAGGAAGAAGGGCCTTAGGGCTCGGAAGCGGCGGAGGCCACCGTATCGTAGCACGGTTGCCGCGCAGGCCCAGCCTATGAGGATGCTGGTCCACATCATGTGGTTCATCATGTAGCTGCTGGCAATGAGGAAGCCGTACGGGCTGACCGGCCACCCGACGAATCGTCCCTGAAGCCACACCAGCAGCAGCACGAAACTCCCGCCAATTCCCAGCGCGGCCTGGAGCCAGGCCTCCGGCATCTGTGGGACGCGGAGGTTTGCTGCCATGGGTACATAGATGGACCAGCTCGTCCACGTCCAGGGCCACTGGTCCAGCGAGCCGGCGCCATGCCGGGGGATTGTCACCAAGAGCGCCGCCAGTCCGAAGCCGACCGCGACCACGACCGCCAACGCGGCAGCACAGGTGAAGAGCCGTGCTCGGATCCGCGCCGTGTGGAACAGTTTGCTGCTGTGCAACATCTGCGGTACGGGCGTGGCAAACCCCTCAAGCATATAGATGCTGTCCAGGGAGAGCAGCATGTAGAGCGAGGCCGGCTTGAACGCGCGACCGCCCAGGGTCCGCAGAAGCACATCGCTGTAGCCGAGTCCGTAATCGGGGAACATCACACCGCCGCTTGTCACAAGATAGGCCGTGGACAGGGAGGCAGCGTAGAAGACCGCCATGACAAGTGTGAAGCTCCACCACGACATGCCGGCGCGCAGCACCCACCAGAGCAGGAAGGCGTTGGCCAGCACGAAGCCCACCAGCGCCCACCGGCCCGATAGCGAGGCATAGGGGTCGGGTGGCTCTCCTCTACGCGAGCACAGGCTCCGCCCGGCGGCCAGAAGCGCTCCCCGCGACCGGTACACGATCGTCCCACACAGGGCCAGAGCGCCACCGATCTGCATGAAGCTGGCGAAGGCATAGGGCTGGACCGTCGCCGCCCCTCCGCCATAGGGTGGCACGCCGAAGCTCGCCCACACCAGCATGTGCACCTGAAACAGCACATAGAACAGCCAGAGGCTCAGGGATACCTGGGTCGGGACCAGATAGCTGATGCCAATGACCGGGAAGATGATGGAGACGTAGGCGTCCGACCAGGCGCTCCATGGCAGTCCCCCGCCGGCAAAGAGCCTCCCGACCTCGATGTCGTGCAGTCGCAACGTTGGGATGCTCGGGTAGATCAGGTTGAGCCAGTCGCTGATGACATGCGCCGCGGGAATGGCGGCCCCCAGCCAGAGCAGCCGATTGCCGAGCAGCCCGGAGCCGAAGCTCGGCTTCGGATCATCTCCCGTCATCGCCAACGGCAGGTCGACAATTGGGAAGGTGAGCCGCTGCCTCTCGATCCAGTCCTTCCGGACGAGCGCACTGAGGCAGAATAGCCCCGCCATGAGGGCGACGGTGAAGCCGCCCCACTCGACCATGGGCCGTAGCCATGCCCCCCATGGGACGCCGGCACCGGCCGGTGCCCCCTCCCAGAACCAGCCAACGTACTGCAGGTCGCTGAGCTGCAACCACACGGGGATGTGGGGCAGCACCAAGGTCTCCCAGCCGTTCGCCGGCGTGGCCATATAGAAAGGATAGATAGTGGTGACGGCTATGTAGGGGAGGCCGCCGGCCTGCGCGAGCCCAACGCACACGATCGCCATGGCGTAGGCCACCAGCAGCTCGCTGCGGGAGAAGGCGCGCGCTGGCAGGTACCGCTTGAGAGCCCCGTTGAGCAGCACTAGCAGAAACAGGGCCGCGATCGGCCCGTTCATCACGGCCCCCGACCCGGCCGTCCAGTAGTCGACCACGAAGGCGAGGTATGGGTTGGTGACAACAAGGACGAAGACGAGGATGAGGCCGAGGACGATGGCGCGCGCGGTGATGGGAGAGGGTACTGCCCTTCGGACATCGCTGGTTGTGGGGTCAGAGCTGGACACCCGAGTCGCCCTCTCGGTCGTCGCGGTTCGTGCTTCCAGCAGGAGTACTGCGGCCGCGAGCGACTTCCTGGCTCCCGCCAGCGGACGCAGACGGAGGCGGGGCGCCCGGATGGGTGCCCCGCCTCTGAGTACCTCCTACGGTCCAATCATCCCCACACGTGCAACACGTAGCGCGCCTCGCAGGCTGCGGCCCACTCGCCGAGCTCGGCCGTGTCTCCGCGTCGGATGATCGCCTCTGCAGGGCTGGAGGCTACAGTCCCATGGGCGGAGCACCCTCGCCCAGCGGGATCGAAACGCCGCTCGGCGGCGGCCATCCGCAATCCCTCGTGAAGTCCCCCACGCTGGACGGACACCAGTGACTCACCCCTTCGAGCTCACCGTCGGTGTACCGGCCGAGGAGACGCCGCGAGTGCTGCCAGGAGGCATGGCCATCCAGCCAGCCGATGTTCACGCCGCCCAGGTGCCGGGTCGCTTGCGCGAACACGTCGTCGTCGGTGAACAAGACCGGCTGGGGGCGCATCGAGTAGCAGCCCGCGCAGTCCGAGTCCAGGATACCGCAGTCGGGAGCGGGCGGCCAGCCGCCCCAGCCATACTGGGCGAGCCCGGTGCCCGAGCACTCCGCACAGCAGATCTCTGGGAACGCCAGCTTGAAGACGTTGCGCAGCGTGTAGTCAACTCCCCCATCCCCAACGACGGGGAAGCTCACCGGGTCGTTCACCTCCACCAGCTTCGTGCCGGTGATGTGCCGGTTCCAGGTGATGCCCGCGCTGAAGGCCTTGTGTGCCATAGTGACATCCGCCTGGTCGCCGCCAATGCCACCGGCCCAGCGCTGTTGAACAATGCTGTCCGTGACCTCGCCTCCCCAGCCGCTCGGCCAGGTCCAGATGCACAGGCCCAGGATGTCTTGGTCCTGGCCCCACGCGCCCTCGTTTGCCTTAAACCAGTTCAGGAAGTCCGGCACCGGCACAATGAACGAGGCCTGCGCGGTGACCTTGGCACTGGGACACATCCACACCTCTCGGTTCTTCACGTACTCGTCGAGCAGGACGGGCCACCGCAGGTAGGGGTTGATCCGCCAGGCATACTCGCGGTGTTCAGTCTCACCGGGGCAAGGACCCCAGCTCTGGTCGCCGCCCCCTGGGTGACCCTCGAGGTAGTCATAGACCTCCTGTCGGACTTCCCACGCAAACAGCGTGTCGTTGTTGTCGGCCAGGTACATCTGAATGGCCAGAGCGAGGTTCTTCACATTGCTCAGACACACCGCCTTGCGCGCGGACTCGCGCGCCCTCGCGAAGACCGGAAACACCATCGCTGCCAGTATGCCGATGATGGCAATGACAACCAGCAGCTCGATCAGCGTGAAACCTCGTCGCGTTCTCATCACTGCCTGTCTCCTTACCACATCAGAGAGTCAGCGCAACCGGCAAAGCCAGGCCGCTTCCGGGCGGGCCACGCCACGCCCCCTTCGCGGCCCACGACCACTGCAGCGATGGCACCACCTCCTTCAACTGCCAGATCGGTTTGCAGCACGAGACTAGGGGGCCAGGGAGTCCCCCCACGATAGCACCCCATGATAGTCCACGAGCTGCGATATGGGCTGTACGGGTGCACCCAGAAATTGTACGATTGTGCTGTCTGCATCGCCGCCAGCAGGGGGCACACCACGGGCCGACGGGGCTCGCGGACAGGCCGAAGGGGCGAGAGACGACCCGTGCAACAGAGCGACGAGCTTCAGGAAGGGCGGAGGCGGACCGCGTTCACTGTCCGGGACTTCGTTGTACGGGTGACGTCCGGAAGGTGCGAGGCGTCAGATGATGGTGCGTCCGGAAGTGGCGGTGCAGGTGACTGCTGTCATGGAAGCCCGTGCGAATGGCGATATCCCTCACGGACAGGTCAGTGCCCCTCAGCAGGTGTGCCGCGACCGCAAGCCGACTCTGCATCTCGAACTGGCCGAAGGACCGGCCCATCAGCCTCCGGAAGGTGCGGGAGAAGTGAGATCGACTCAGTGCGCAGGCGCTGGCGGCATCCTCAACCCCGATCCGCTCGCCTCGCTTGGCACGCCGGCAGACCATCTCCAACGCGGGACGGAGCACAGCGATCTCCCCAGGTCTGGCATTGGGAAGCTCGTCGGAGGGCCACTCCCTCACCAGCGTGAGTAGGACGTGGAGCAGATGGACGCGGAGCGCGTCCTCCCATCCTGGAGTCTGGTCGGTGGCCTCTCGGTACATCTGCCATCCGGTGCTGAGCAGATTCGACCGCTGCTCTTCCGAAGAGACCCGGGGCCGCCTCGCCGGAGGTTGAGCGAAGATGGCAAGCCAGTGTCGGTCTCCCAGCATGACTTCGCCCAGAAAGTCTGGCGCGAAGGCGAGGCAGATGTTGGCTGTCGGGACCCTCGCGCTGTGACTGTGAATCTCCCCGCTGGCGGCGAACCACACATCCCCCGGCCTGCATTCCAGTTGCGCATCCACGTACCGTGTCTCCTGCAGGCCCTCGAGGATCACAGCGGCCTCCAGATCGGGATGGGAGTGAGTGACTCCGCTCTGGTGATCGCGATGAAGCGGCCAGCATACGACGGGGTGCTCCGCCGAGGTCCACAGGGGCGCCTCAACCGCGAGGTCGCCGATGTCCGCCAGCTTCATGACGACCCTCCGTCTCCACCCATCCCACAGCGGCTGAGCCCAGACTTCGCCGTGCACCCGCGGCCTTCCTCGCGGGAGACTTAGTCACTGCGTCCCATTCGCGAAGCTCGTCCATCCTCGTCGCCGGGGCCGATGCCCAGCCCGGGCCAGCTGCAAGAGGCAATCTTGAGATTCGCGGACTACTGGAACCGGGAGCGCTACCATGAGGCGCTCAGGAACGTCACCCCTGACGAGGTCTGGTTCGGTCGCAGGGAAGCGATACTCAACCGGAGAAAGCGATTGGCGATTGGCGCAATGGTCGGTCGGCGAGAGCGACAACTATGCAGACTTCGAAAGAGTTGATCGACAACCTTCTCCGCGGCCGCGAGGCCGAACGCGTGGGGCTCCTCGACTCTCCCTGGCACGACACGCTCGCGCGGTGGGTGAAGGAGGGATATCCGACGGATGCAGACGAGAACCCCGTAGACCCCGTGGACCATTTCGGCTTCGATATGGCCGGTGTCGGCGGGTGGTTCGATCTTATGCCTTTGCGGGCAGTGCACGAGCTGGTGGAGGAGACGGAGGAGTGGGCGGTCCACAGGAATGGCGCGGGCGCGGCGCTGAAGTACTGGAAGCACAAGTCGGGCACGCCGGAGCATATAGACTTCCGAATGACGAGCCGCGAGGTGTGGAAGCGGGACTACCGGCCCCATCTACTCGAGGTGGACAGGGGGCGCGTGGACATCAAGGGCGCGGCAGAGGCGCTCGCCCACCGGAGACAGCAAGGACTGTGGACGCACTACGGCCACCTCTTCATCTGGGAGAACATGCGCCAGAGCATGGGCGATATGTGCATGTACGAGAGCCTCGTGCTGGATCCGGAATGGATTCACGACTACAACCGGGTGTACACGGACTTCTTCAAGACCTACTTCCGCATGCTCATTGAGGAGGCGGGGAAGCCGGACGGGGTCTGGGTGTATGAGGACCTGGGCTACAGGAACGGCCTCTTCTGCTCGCCCACGGTGCTGGAAGAGCTGATCTTTCCGTATTACGCAGAGCTGAACGAGTTCTTCCACTCCTACGACCTGCCCGTCGTGCTCCACACCTGCGGTGGCATCGAGCAGGCCGTGCCACTCATCGTGGAGGCGGGGTTCGACGCCCTCAACCCGATGGAGCGAAAGGCGGGCAACGATCCCCTCAAGTATGCCGAGCAGTATGGCGACAAGCTCGCCTTCGTCGGCGGCCTCGATGCCCGTGTGTTCGAGTCGGGAGATCGCGAGCTGATCCGGCGCGAGGTCGCCGCGCTCATTGAGGGCATGAAGGCGAGGAACGCCCGCTTCGTGTTCGGCTCCGATCACTCTATCTCGACGAACATCGCCTACGCTGACTTCGCCTACGCCGTCGACGTCTATCGCGAGCACATGGCGTACTAGGCTACGGTCGGACTCTGGCCGGAAGGAGCTCCCAGCGATGGAGAGGAGTCAGATCTTGCTTGTCGCCGCAGACGACCATTGCAGTCCATGCAGGGGCGCCTCGCCGCGGCAGACTGCGATGTGATCGGCGTCTGCGTCGCACTCCACCGGGAGAAGGATGTGGTGCGCAGGCCCGGAAGTTGGCGGGCCGAGCGCGAAGTGACGAGGTGAGCTAAGTGCGGAATCCTCTCTTTCGCGTTGCGGGTCTAGCCTTCGCCGTTCTGGCCCTGATGTTGGCGGGCTACTGGGCATGGTCTGAGCAATCGCCGCAACGGGCGCGGCATGGCCGGGAAGGGATGACCGACACCGATGGTCAAGATGAGAGTCTCATGCGAGAGCTGACAATCGAGAAGCCGTACCTTCACCTGCCCGTCAAGAACGGGGCTCCTCAGCGTCTGATGCGCTTTGTAGTGGAAGACCGGGAGGTCAGGGAGTTCGTCATCGAGCTGGCCGACGCGGAGCCTGACTTCTGGGTCTTCGCCGACGTCAGCGCCTTTCGCGGCAGAGAGCTTCAGATTCACGTCGACGAGCTGCCGGCTGGCTCGCAGGGAGTCGCGTCGATCCAGCAGGCCGACGACGTGCCCGGCGCGGACTGCCTCTACCAGGAGAAGCACCGGCCGCAGTTCCACTTCTCCTCCCGCCGCGGCTGGAACAACGATCCCAACGGCCTGGTGTACTACCAGGGGACATACCACCTCTTCTACCAGCACAACCCGTATGGTTGGAACTGGGGGAACATGCACTGGGGGCACGCTGTGAGCACCGACCTGGTGCACTGGACCGAGCTGCCGGACGCGCTCTATCCGGACGACTCGGGCACGATGTTCTCCGGCTCGGCCGTCGTCGACTGGCACAACACGGCCGGTTTCCAGCAGGGAAGCGAGAAGGCGGTCGTCGTCTTCTACACCGCGGCTGGTGGCGAGAGTCCGGCCTCGGAAGGCCGGCCCTTCACGCAGGCCATCGCCTACAGCACCGATGGTGGACAGACATTTGCCAAGTACGCCGGCAATCCCGTGATCCCTCACCTGGAGGGAGCCAACCGCGATCCCAAGGTCATCTGGCACGGGCCGACCGGGAGATGGGTGATGGCGCTCTACCTCGGCGAGCGTGATGAGGCCCACTATCACGCGCTGTTCGCCTCTTCGGACCTGCGCAGCTGGACCAAGCTCAGGGAGGTCGCACTGGCCGATGGAGGGGGGGAATGTCCGGACCTCTTCGAGCTCCCAGTTGACGGCGACCCAGAGAAGCGCAAGTGGGTCTTCTCCCAGGCCTCCGGCCACTACTTGATCGGCTCGTTCGACGGGGAGACGTTCGCGCCGGAGGTGGGGCCGCTCCGGTGGCAGGGAGACGGCAGCGCCGCCTATGCAGCACAGACGTTCAGCGACATACCGGCACAGGACGGCCGCCGGATTCAGATTGCCTGGCTCACGCAGAAGCTGCCCGGCATGCCCTTCAACCAGATGATGACATTCCCGGTGGAGCTGACACTGCGGACGACAGGCGAGGGCCCTCGCCTGTTCGTCAGCCCGGTCAAGGAGATCGAGCTGCTGCACGACAAGCGCTGCGCGTGGGAGAACGAGACGCTGGCGGAGGGGAGTGCGAACCTGCTCGCCGGCCTCCGCGGCGATCTCTTCCACCTGCGCGCTGAGTTCGAGATCGGCGACGCGCAGGAAGTGGGCTTCATCATCCACGGTGTGCCGGTGTTCTACCACGCGGCGAAGCAGGAGGTCACCTGTGGCAAGGCGTCTGGGGCGCTGCGGTCCGTGGAGGGGAGGGTCCGCCTGGAAATGCTGGTCGATCGGGCCTCGATCGAGCTCTTCGGCAACGATGGAGAGACCTACCTGGTCGCGGGGATGATCCCACCAGACGACAAGACATCGCTCGAACTCGTCAGCAGAGGCGGTACGGCGACGGTCGAATCGTTGGAGGTGTACGAGCTGCGTTCGGCCTGGCGATGAGGGAATGGCGGTAGTCAAGGCGAGCGCCCCGGTCCCCAGGCGCGGCCCCGTCCTGCCTGTGTCCGAGTTACCCATCAGCTTACACAAGAGAAGCTGGGATTGCGTCCAGTTGTCGTTGTCAACCGCCCGTGAAGCCGGCCTGAGATCACCGGACGGGGATGTCGAGGCCCTTGGACGTCGCACACCTGCTCGTCGCAGTGAAACGCGAGCCATGGGCTCACTCTACGAGGCGGCCTTCAGAGTGGTCTCATGGGCCCCTGACACATGCAAGCGGCGCGATGTCAGGCCGACTTGACGTGCCCCCCTACAGGGACAGGCTGTCCTGCGGGTCCTCGAAATGCCCAGTTCGCCTCACGATGTGACGTCTGATAGTGCCTCGGCGAGTATCGCCAGGCCTTTGGAGACGTCGTCGCCCGAGACCATCATAGGCGGCGCGAGGCGCAGGACGTTGCCGTACAGGCCACCCTTCCCGACGAGGAGCCCTCGTGCCTTCGTGGCCTCCATGAGTCGCACGGCGGCGTCGGGGTCGGGAGTGCGATCCCCGCCGGCCTCGTCAACGACGAGCTCAATGCCCTGCATGAGGCCCATCCCCCGCACGTCGCCGACGAGCCTTGGGAAGTCGGCCTTCAGGGAGACGAGACCCTCTCGGAGCGCCGTCCCAACCTCGTCGACGTGAGCGGGGAGGGAGTGGTCCTGAATGTAGTCGAATGTCGCACACCCCGCGGCGCAGGCGACGGGGTTGCCACCGAAGGTCGAGATAGTCAGGCCGGTGATGGAGGAGGCCACCTCCGGCCGGGTGACGGTCGCGCCAAGCGGCAAGCCGTTGGCGATGCCCTTGGCCATGGTCATCACATCTGGCACGACGCCGAAGTGCTCGGCGCCCCACATCTTCTGGCCGGTCCGGCCCAGGCCGGTCTGCACTTCGTCGCTAATGAAGAGGCCCCCGTGCTGGCGCACGATATCCACGGCGACCTCGAAGTACCCGGGGGGTGGGGTGACGAAGCCGCCGACGCCGAGGATGGGCTCGGCGATGAAGGCCGCCACCTCTCCCGCGGTGGTCGTCCTGATGAGTTGCTCAATGTCCCTCGCACACCTGAGGTCGCAGTTGGGATAGGTCAGCCCCAGGTCGCAGCGGTAGCAGTAGGGCGCGTGGGCGTGACGGACGAAGGGAAGCGTCATGGCGGCCGTGCGCCAGGGAGCGTGGGCCGTCAGCGACTGCGCGAGGTAGGAGCGGCCGCTATAGCAGTGCCGCAGAGCGATGACCTCCAGGCGTCCCGTATGTGCCTGGCATACCATGACCGCCGTCTCATCGGCATCGGTGCCGCTCGAGGTGAAGAAAGTCTGGTCGAGGCCGCCAGGGCAGGAATGGGCAATCCGCTCTGCGAGCCGGACCACCGGTGCTGAGGGGTAGAGGGTCGAGCTGTGAACGATACGGTCCACCTGATCGTGAACGGCGCGTGTGATCTCCGGGACGCGATGCCCAATGCTGGTGGTCAGTATCCCGCCAAAGAAATCGAGGTACTCACGGCCGTCCAGGTCCTTGACCCGGACCCCCTCGCCCTCGGCGAGGACAACAGGCTCCTCGTAGTAGGTGATGGTGCAGGGCCACATGTGGTCGTGTTGGAGTCTCCGAACATCGTGCGAGTTCACTTTCTCATTCCCCATTCCCGCTGGGTCACGTGCAGAACATCTGACCGGGTCATCCAGGATGTCCCCCGGTCGCCTGGCGCAGGCGCGCGGCGCGCCCGGCGTGAACGTCGGCGGCTCTGCTGAGACTTCTGCCCGCTTCGGGGACGGGCATCTGTTCCGCGGCATCGCGGTAGTAACGCGCGATCGTCGCTTCCGCCTCGAGAGCGCGCGTGAAGAGAGCATCGTGGGTGATCTCGCCGGCCTCATCGAGAGCGATCACATAGTCGGCGGGGTCGAGCCCTGGGATGGGCTCCAGCAGCATCTCGTTCACTTGCTCGCGGCGAACCCGCTCCAGCCTGCCGGACAGAGCGCGGGTCTCCTCGCCAAGGTCACCGAGGAGGGTCTTTGCGGCTCCCTCCCTTGCGGACTGCGCGGCCTGCTCGTAGAATGCCGCGAGCGACTCCTCGAGCTGAACGGCCGCAGTCACCAGCGCGCCAAATGTCCTCAGCATGATGCCCTCACCAGCGCGAGATGACGACCTTCTTCTCGGTGAAGAAGTCGACAGCATCCTGACCCTGGCCGTGGAGGTCGCCGAAGAAAGACTCCTTCGTGCCGCCGAAGGGGAAGAACGCCATGGCCGCCACCACTCCGACGTTGATCCCGATGTTGCCGCATCTCACCCGGTACTTGAATTCTCGCGCGGCCGCGCCGCTGGAGGTGTAGATGGAGGCCGCGTTGCCATATGGGTTCCGGTCGATGATGTCGAGCGCTTCAGAGAGGTCACCGACACGCATCAGGGAGGGGACGGGCCCGAAGATCTCCTCCTTCGCGATGCTCATGTCCGGGTGGACGTCGTCAAGGATGGTCGGCCCGAGGAAGTACCCTCTCTCGCAGCCTTCGACCGACACAGCGCGGCCGTCCAGAATCAGTCTCGCCCCTTCTTTGAGGCCGGCCTCGATGTGGGCGAGCACTCGCTCCCTGTGCTGCTGGGAGATGACCGGCCCCATCTGGACCGTCTCGTCCATCGGGTTGCCGACGGTCAGGTCACGCGCGGCGGCGGTGAAGCGCTCCTTGAGCGGCTCGTAGACATCGCCGACGGCCACCAGGACGCTCCCCGCCAGGCAGCGCTCACCTGCGCAGCCGAAGAAGGAGGTGATGAGCCCCGGCACGGCTCGGCCGAGATCGGCGTCGGGCATGACGACGATGAAGTTCTTCGCTCCGGCCTGGCACTGGGCCCTCTTCCCCTGCGCAGACGCCTTCGCGTAGATGTGGCGCGCCACGGGTGTGGAGGTAACCGCGGAGACGCCGACGATAGAGGGATGCTCGACGAGCGCCTCGACGGCCTCTCTCCCACCGTGGACAAGGTTGATGACGCCGGGAGGGAGGTCGAGCTCGTGGAGTAGCTCGAAGATCCGCTGCTGAGAGAACGGCACCTGTTCCGACGGCTTGATGACATAGGTGTTTCCGGTGGCGAGCGCGTAGGGCGAAAACCACCAGGGCACCATCGCTGGGAAGTTGAACGGGGCGATGCAGGCGAACACGCCCATCGGCTGTCGCACCACCTCCTCGTCGATGCCCCTTGCCACATCCTCGAGGTTGCGGCCCATCATGAGGGACGGTGTGCCGGCTGCGACTTCGATGTTCTCGATGGTGCGGCGCATCTCCCCGCGGGCTTCGTCGAGTGTCTTGCCTTCCTCGAGAACGATCGTGCGTGCCAGATCCTCGTAGTTCTCCTCCATCAGTTCTCTGAGCCGGAACAGGTACTGGATCCTGACCACAGGCGGGGTCTCCCGCCACTCCTCGAAGGCGTCGGACGCCGCCTGAGCAGCAGCCTCTACCTCCTTGCTGCTGGACAACGGAACCTGTCCGATGACCTCGTCGGTGCTGGGGTCGCGGACGTCCAGGCGCTCCGCCGCCGAATCGCACCATTTGCCGCCGATGTAGTTCCTGGCCATGTCCCTGCTCATGCCTAAGACTCCTCTGGGTAAGTCCTTCCAGACTGGTTAATTCGGCTTGGCGCCGCTAGTCCTTGCTGGCAGACCGGAAGATCTGGTCCAGTGGTCGCGCTGCCCCGAAGCCACTGGGTGCGGTTGAGCTACCGTGGGTCGTTGTCTTGCGCTCGTGAGAGTGCTCCCGCAGCGACGATAGGTGGCCATCACCTCGTACCCGCGCCGACATCCAGGCAGGCACGCCTCGCGATCACACATATGCTCAGGATGTCTCTGGCCTGCTGTCTGCGAGCGGCAATGCTCTCAGATTCTGAAACAGTCAGAGGAGTGGCGCAAGCCTTGAGGCCCGTCAGGCCGGTCTCATGGCCGCTGACGACATACACCTGCGCGGGCAACTCCGAGAAAGCAGTCAGGTCCACCGCCAACGAGACTTCGGCGGTTCCTCGGTTGGTGACCACCAACATCAGCGTGCTGCGGTCTGGGCCGAGGGCAGCGAATGGCTGCCCCCTCAACTGGGTGCCTGAGAGGTCGCCGCCCTGGCCTAGGGCGTCTTTCCCTCGCCCCGCACTTGGCGCGACGTCCCACCTGTAGAGCTTAGGCCCCCCTGAGACCACGGCTCGTTCTTCCCTCTCAATCCGACATGGGTACACTCGCCCTCCGCGAGGAGCACCCTGGGGGCTGCAGAAGTGTGATCCACCTGGATCAACATCGGGCAGCACGCCGTAAGCGACAGCGCGAACATGGCGAGTGGTACGGTTGAGGGCGCAGCTCAGTGACCGATGACGGTGGTCCGTCCGATGTCGGGCAGGATGCGCCTCTGACCCCGCGTCGAGCGGGCGCGAACCAGGTCTCGTTCCGCGCCATCCTGCTGGGCACACTGGTGACCATGGCGGTGGCGGTGGTCGTCCCCTACACCGCCTACGTCAGCGCCACCTGGGGCTATGGATGGGGTACGCTCCCGAACGGCCCGGTCGTGATCGCCTTCGTGCTGGTGGCGATCAACGGACTAGCGGCGCGACTGCGGCCGGCCAGGGCGCTCACGCGCGCCGATGTGCTCGTCATCTACAGCATCCTCTCCATCGCCGCGGCCCTGATCGTGGTGCACGTCCCATACACGATCGGCCTCACTGCCTACCCCCTCTACCGAGCGCGCAACGAGTACGGATGGGACGTCATCCTGCCCCACATCCCGACCTGGCTGCAGCCCCGCAACCCGGACAGGATTCTCTGGTTCTGGGAGGGCGCGCCCCAGGGCGTCCCCATACCATGGATGGATTGGCTCGTCCCGCTGACAGCCTGGGCCGGCTTCGCCCTCGCCCTGTTCGTGGCCATGCTCTGCCTGGGGGCGTTGCTCAGCCGGGACTGGGTCGAGCGACAAAGGCTCACCTTCCCGCTCACCCAGATTCCATTGGCGATGGTAGGAGATGGAGCGGACCCCACGGTGTCCAGGAGCGCGTTCCGGCTCAGCGCCTTCTGGATCGGGTTCCTGCCCTGCAGCGTCCTGGTGATCTTCGCTTGGCTGCACGGCGTCTTCCCGGCCGTTCCAGCTCTTCCCCGCGACTTCCCAATCGGCCAGAGCTTCGCCGGCGCCGGTCTTCCCTGGAGCGCTTTGTCCGATATGACCGTGCGGATTTCACCGGCCGTCATCGGCATCATGGCTCTCGTCCCAGGCGAGGTCTCCTTCAGCGTGTGGGCCTTCTACTTGATCTACCGACTCTACCTCGTGGTCTGCGGCGGCTTCGGGATCCCGCCCTACGGCGGGGGCTTTGGGTTCGCCCCCCGCGCCTTCTTCGAGCACGCGGGAGCTGGCGGTTTCATCGTGATCAGCGCCCTCGCGCTTTACCGGTCGCGCGACGCCTTCGCCGCGGGCTTCCGGCGCCTGCTTCGCAGACCATCAACGTTCGGGGACCCGAACGCGCCGATGGCCAACACCACGGCCGTACTGGGGCTCATAGCGGCGAACGGCTTCATGCTCTGGTGGGCTCTCCACGCCGGGATGTCCTGGTGGAGCTACGGTCTCATCATGTTCGTCTTCTACGCCTCAATGATCGGAACGGCGCGGCTGACCGCGGCCGCCGGATTGCTGCAGCACATGCCTCCCGTCTATCCTCGCGCCACCGTGGTGCACATGCTAGGCGCCAGGCCCCTCGGCCTCAGCTCGACAATGGGCTACTCCCTGCTCGAGATGGGATACATGCAGGCCCCGATGAACTTCGGCCTCAACTACATCATGAACAGCTACAAGCTGTTCCACGGCGAGCGAATGCGCGCCCGAGGGTTCCCGCTGGGCGTGGCCATCGCCACCGTGGGGGTATTCGCCGCCTGCAGTGTCGGTGTGCTCTGGGCCGGCCATCGCTACGGCGCAATCAACTTCGCCTGCTGGCCTGTCACCGCCGTTCCAACCTGCGCCTTTCGCCAGTTCAGCACCAGCTTCACGTCGCCGGAGACCCCGGACAACTGGCTGCGGGCGGCGATGGTGGTGGGCGGGGGAGTCACGGTGCTGCTGTCCTGGTTCAGTGCCCACTTCGCCTCCTGGCCATTCAGCCCCATAGGCTTCGTCATTGCCAGCGTCATGCATACGAATCGTGACGTCTGGGCAAACGCGCTTCTCGGGTGGCTACTGGCGGCCGTGATCCGCAGGTACGGCGGGCTGAGGCTATACCGTCGGCTGCTCCCTGCCTTCGTGGGGCTGGTGCTCGGCCACTACTTGACGGACGCCGCGATGTCCCTGTTCTGCACCCTCTTCCTGGGAGCCAGGGGCGTGACCACGATTGTGCCGTGATAGCTGCCGGGCTTCGCCACATGTCTTGACTGGCGAAACTCAGGCAACCCCGCGGGGGCCCGACAGAGCCACTCAATACCCAGCGGCCGCCAATTCAACGCAAGCCAGTTGCCGCGGTTACCGACCCCTGAGACCGCTCTGACCTTGCTGTGACGGTGTTTCTGGCGTGCCGTGCGCATCCTGCGTCGCTGTCCGACCACACCGCGGTGGACGCACCGAGAAACAGGACTGCATCGGCCCCCACACAGTTGTTCGTCGCGTCGAAACGCGAGTTACAGGCCTAGACGGAGTATCCTCTGCATCGGTCTCACGGTCGCCCACTTCTTGAGCTCCCAGGAGTCCACGAGCACGAGACGCCTCGGACGACAGGTAGCCTGCTGTGCGATGACGAATGGCTTCCGCGCGCACGTCCATTTCAGACGCTCTCGGGGAGAAGTTTCGCCATGTCGACCACAGCTTCACACTTCCCAGGGGATGAATGGGAGACTCGTCCGGCACCCGAGCTTGGCTTCGATCCGGAGAAGCTGGCAGCAGCACATCGCAAGCTGGCCGAAGTGGTGGGACCCGAAGGGCCCTACCGTGCCTGCGTGGTCAGGAATGGCCACATAGCGGCGGAGTGGAATGCGGGCGTCGAAGTTGACGAGCGCATCGAAATCGCCTCGGCCCAGAAGAGCGTGTACTCGTGTCTGCTTGGGATCGCCATCGGGGAGGGCAAGATCCCCTCGGCAGATGCCCTTGCGTGTGACTACTACCCGGAGATGCTCGAGGTCCCAGAGGGAACCGGACCGAAGCCCAACCGCAGCAACAAGCCAGAGGACGCGCAAATCACGTTCCGACACCTCATCACGAACACGAGCGGGTACCTGAAACCGGGCGAGCGCCCCGGGGAGCAGTACCACTACCAGAGCTTCGGCATGTGCATCCTGATGCACGCGATCGGGAAGGTGTATGGGGTGTACGATTCCTCAGATCCCGAGGGCTCCGCGGGGGAGGGCGAGCTGATTCGGGAGAAGATTCGGGATAAGATTGGCGCCTCCTGGACATGGTCATGGGGGAACTTCGATCTGCCCCCCGAGGCCAGAATGGGCATCTACGGATACCATACAAAGCTATCCATGACCACGCGTGACATGTGCCGACTGGGCTGGCTTTGGCGCAACTTCGGGAACTGGGAGGGGCGCCAGGTCGTACCCGAGGAGTGGCTGCGGGAGGCCACCGTTGCCGCACGGATTGCCAGTCAGCAGTCCTCATCTGACCCACTCACTCACGGCAGCCGGGCCTATGGCCATGGATTCTGGTGCAATGATGAGGGACAGCTCTGGCCGGACTTCCCCAGGGATAGCTTCGCGGCGGCCGGCGCGTGGAACAGGCTCATCTGGGTGTGCCCCAGCCTGGACTTGGTGGTCGCCCAGAATCCCGGCATCCGCGCCCAACGACCTGTCCTCGAGACGCGAGTGTTGAACTGGGTGCTTGACGCCCTGACCATGCCCTAGTCGTCCCTTCCCAGCCTGGAGCACGTTACATTCCCCGCGCGCGCACGAGCACTGACCCCATCTCGCCGCCAGGCCAGGCTACTGACCGCCGCGTCGAACCGCCGTGAGGACGAGTTGGCCTCTTCGCGCAGGTGAGTCCTCACACTGTCCAGAAGCACAGGCCAATTCGCAGATGACAGAGCAGAGGAGGAGGTATGGGATGGCCCATACGCCCAAGATCGCCATCATAGGAGCCGGCAGTGTCGTGTGGGCGCGTAACGTGCTTGGCGACATCCTCTCCTGGCCCGAACTCAAGCAGACTCACCTTGCGCTCATGGACATCGACCCGGGCCGGCTTACCATAAGCGAGCACATGGCTCATCGAATCGCAGACACGCTGTCCGCCGCGCCAAAGGTGACCACGCACCGGAGTCGGAGACCGGCGCTTGAAGATGCCGACTACGTCCTCAACGCGATTCAGGTTGGTGGCTTCGCCTCGACGAAGATCGACTTCGACATCCCGAGGAAGTACGGGCTCCTGCAGACTATCGCTGACACGAACGGTATCGGCGGCATCTTCCGCGCCCTCCGAACCATACCCGTCATGGTGAACATGGCGCGCGAGATGGAGCAGTTGTGTCCGAGAGCCATTCTCATAAACCTCGCGAACCCGATGGCGATGCTGTGCTGGGCGGTTGGCCGGGCGACAGACATCCAGACCGTGGGGCTCTGCCACAGCGTCCAACGAACGGCCGCGCTGCTGGCGGAGTTCATGGGGATCCGGGCGGAGGAGCTCGTATACTACGCAGCGGGAGTCAACCACACCACCTTCTTCCTGAGGCTGGAGCATCGCGGCAGAGATGTCTACCCCAGGCTGAGGAAGGCCATAGCGAGACCCGAGGTGTGGGAGCGAGAGTTCCTGACGAGACCCGGTGTGTGGGAGCGCGAGTCCGTCCGCTGCGAGGTCCTCCGACGACTTGGGTACTTTGTGACCGAGTCCAGCCACCACTTCGCCGAGTACGTGCCGTGGTTCATACGACGTGACCGCCCCGACCTTGTGGCGCGCTACGGCTTCACCATCGAGGAGTACATCCGGCGCTGCAAGGAGTTGGACCGCCGCTGGGCTCGGCTCGAGCGCGAGATGATGTCCGACGGGCCGGTCGAGGTCCAACACTCAGACGAGTACTGCGCCCACATCATCCACGCACACCAGACAGGCGAACCCGCCGTTGTCTACGGAAATGTGCGCAACGACGGCCTTATCACGAACCTCCCCGACGGCTGCATTGTGGAGGTTCCCTGCCTGGTAGACCACAATGGAATCCAGCCCTGCCACGTAGGAGAGCTCCCGCCTCAACTGGCGGGGCTTCTCCGCAACATCGTGAGTGTGCAGGAACTGACGGTCGAGGCCTTCTTCTCCCGAAAGCGAGATCACATCTACCACGCCGCGCTGCTGGACTCCCACACGGCCGCCGAGCTGGCCATGGACGACATCTACGCGATGGTGGACGATCTCTTCGAGGCCCATGGCAAGAGCGTGCCTCGGCTGCGGTAGCGGGTCCTGCTCCCCCGGGGAAGTGCTGCCATTAGCAGTGAGGACACCTAGGCGTTGGCTTCGATTCGCGCTCGGCCGGTCGAGTGTCTGACAACAAGGTGAGGCGTGATTTGCGGAGCTGGAAGCCTCTCGGCATCCTCTTGCAGCAGCCATTGGAGGGCAAGGCGTCCCGCCTCCACTCGCGGCAGCGCAAGTGTTGTCAGCGGCGGCTCCGTGAACCGCGCGGTGAAGATGTCGTCCACGCCGACGACGGAGAGCCGCTCGGGGACGGGGAAGCCGGACAGCTTCGCGGCCTGGAGGGCTCCGAGCGCGAGGAGATCGTTGTGGCAGGCAAGCGCGGTCACTTCGGGTGCCCGGTGCAGCAAGTCGAGGGTCGCGGCCTGGCCTATCTCGGGGCGCTGGCCGCCGGTCGCCACCGCAATCCACTCGTCCTTCAGTGTGAGGCCATGCTCGGACATCGCCTCGCGGAAGCAGTAGAAGCGGCTCTCTGGGCTGGTCGGCTCATCTCTCCGGTCCCACAGGTAGGCGATGTGACGATGTCCCAATGAGACAAGGTGCGAAACCACGTCCTGCATCCCGGTTCGGAAGTCGACCGACAGCGTTCGGGCGCCCGCCGGCGGGTGGGGCTGCAACTCCACCCCGAGCAGGTGGACGCCGGAGGACACCAGACGATCAAGGCAACTCGAGTCGAGACACCACCCCCACATGATCAGCCCATCCACGCGCTTGCTCAGAAGCATCTGCACCTGGCGCTGCGCGGCGTCGTCCTCCGCGGGAGCGGTGCACACCATGACGCTCAGGCGGGCGCGCTGGGCCGCCATCTCGATGCCCTTGATGAAGTCGGAGTAGAAGGGGTTGCCCAAGTCGCCCACCAACACCGCCACGGTGTGTGTCGCGCCCTGCCTCAGGCTCTTCGCGACATGGTTGATCTCGTAGCCAAGCCCGCGAACGGCCGTCCAGACGCGCTTGGTCGTGTCCTCGCTGACGGGCGCCGTGCTGTTGATCACCCGCGACACGGTGGCCACCGAGACGCCCGCCTCTCGGGCCACGTCCACCATCTTCACTTTGCCGCGGTCATTCGGGCGTCGCATGCTCGCTCAGCCGATCTCAGGGCCGGCTCGCCCCAGGCCCCGTGGCCTCACCGCGTGAGTAGGACTTTGCCCGACTGGCCGGAGGCGAATGTGGCGAAGGCCTCATCGGCCTCAGCCAGCGGGAACCTGTGCGTCACGAGGTCGTCCACTTCCAGACCTCGGCGATAGAGATCGAGTATCTCTCGATAGTCGGAGGGATTGAAGTACCAGGAGCCAGCTGCCTCGATTTCCTTTCGTATGAAGTGATCACTTGGGTGGATGATGGAGTCGCCCTTCTCTCCCACTAACCCGACCCTCCCGAACTTCCGAACGCAGTTTAGAGCAGTCGTGAGAGTGGCCTGCGCGGGACTGCAATCGAGGGCGACATCGACGCCGGCGCCACCGGTGAGATCCAGGATGGCCGCGGTCGGATCCCCGGCTTCCGGGTCAAGGACCTGCCATGCTCCCATCCTCTGCGCGAGATCGCGCCGGTAGGGCGACACATCGGTCGCGATGGCTCGGGCCCCCAGATAGCGGAGCACCGCCAGCATGCCCAGACCGATGGGCCCGCAGCCCAACACCGCCACGGTGTCGAAGGCGCTGACGCGGAGGCGACGCAATGTGCGGTAGGTCGTCCCAATCGTATCTCCGCCGAGCAGCACGCCGCGCTCCCAGTTCACATCGTCGGGGAGCGGCAGGCAGCACATCTCCGGCGCCGCGATCAACTCCGCATGCCCGCCGATCAGATAGCCCATCTCGTCGCAGTGCTCGAAGTCGCCCCGGGAGCAGTAGTAGCAGCGTCCGCAGCCGGTCATGATCTGCAGCACTACGCGATCACCCACCGAGATGTGGCGCGTCCCGTTCACGGCCACCACCTCGCCGGCCATCTCGTGGCCTGGGATGCTCCCATCAGACCCATTCGGGCTGTGGTAGGAGTGCAGCTCGCTGCCACATATGGCCGATATCGCCATTCGAACAACGGCCTCGCCGGGCTGCGGTTCCGGATCCGGAAACTCCCTCACCTCCACCTTGCTGTTGCCAGCGAGCACTGCTCCGAGCATCGTGTCTCCTGTTTCCGTATAGCGCCCCTGTCGAGGCCTGTGGTGCGCGTCCACCTGACTGCCCGCACGGAACCTATGCGGAGATGATCTCTAACGAGGTTGCTCCCTCGATCGTGCGATTGATGTAGACAAGAAGGTCGTCCCCAACGGCCTGTGCCTCGAAGTCGGAGGCCGGTAGCTCCTTGCCATCGCACTTGACCTTGACGGGGGGCCGGCCGAAGTAGAGCCGAAGAACCGGGTTGATGATCGGGCGGCTTGGGGAGAGGCGGATCGTCACCGGCCCGGGCTCCCTCGCCCTGATGCAGTAGGCTCGTTGGCTGTAGGAATAGCCCTCGAACAGATGCGAGCTCTCCACCCGGGCAGGGCTCAACCACGAGCCTGCGAGGGCCCTCGCCTCCTCGATTCCTCCCGTGACAGCGCCCGTGAGGAAGAGCCAGGAACTCGGCCGGGGCGGAGTCTGGCCGGCGTAATGATAGCCGCAGTTCACGAAGGAGGTGTGGGTGGCGCGAGTCCGGACTTCCTCCTCCGTCGCCAGGACCCATCCCACGAACTCGCTGGAATCGTTCGCCGGCCAGTGCGAGTAGTTCGACGCGCCCGCGAAGGCGTTCATCTGAGGATGCGGCTTGCCGCAGGCGGAGCAGTCGGCAAACGGGAACAGCAGGCGGTTCCGCGGGAAAGCGACGAATGGCTCGGGCTGGTCGCGCAGGTGCACGACGCCGATGTACTCGGACCACTCAGCGATCTCCGGCTTCAGCTCGCACAGAGCCTTCCCCTCGTCGAAGGGATGAGGCCATTCCAGGTCGAACGTGTCGCCCGCCAAGTTGGTCAGCGTGAAGCCGATCGGCTCCACGCAGTCTTCCGGACGCACCCCCGGCCCGTTGATGAGTATGAACTCCTGGACCTCCCAGATGCCGGGATTGATGCCATCCGGGCACTCATCCCCGGGCCAGCCGACGAGGTGGCGGACGGCGATGCCATCGGGGAAGACGCGGTAGTACTCCTCCGAGCGTGTGTTGCCGTGGAAGATCCGGTAGAGGCTGTCGCAGAGAGCATTCTTCCAGTGGACTGTAACGCGGGCGGGGCCGGACTCCGCGATGGACGCCTCGCTGAACCGGCAGGCCTTATCCATAATGACTTCATAACAGTGGGGGTCTTCGGGTGAGCTGGTTTCGAACCACTCCGGAGTGAACCACACATCCCCACCCAGGTCCCAGCACGGGACGTACTGCGCCTTCTCCCACAAGATGAGCCGCCACGGCTGGTCCGTCTCGACGATGACTGCATCGCCCTGCGTTCCCCAGAGAGAGAGGTCCTTACGACAAGCTTTCATCCTGTATTGCCTCCACTTGCACGACTCCGAGCGCGATGCCGGCTCGCCTCCGGGCCCCGCGTGGACGGTCCGGTAGCCCTCTGATCGCACCACAGAGACTCAGAAAACGATTACATAGCCACGATAGCAGACGGGTGCATTAATGTCAACTCCACCGGCCTGCAGCGGATCGACGCACGGCCGGAGGCCCGCCCGGTCAGAGGAACGGCATGTCGATATCGAGGATCGCTCCAATGGTCATGCGGACGAACCCTATGATGGAGGAGCTCAGTATCATCCCCAGGAAGAACGGCAGGGCGGCGCGGTAGAGCCGCAGACCGCCATAGCGCATAATGACCGCCTTGGCCAGCCAGGCTATGAAGACGGCCAGCAGGGCGGAATCCATAACCCAGGCGGAGGCGATCGGGAAAGCCACCGGATGCAGCGGCCAGGCGTAGAATCTGAGCTTCAGCGCCATGAGGACCACAGTACCCACGAAGCCGACGCCGGCCGCCCCGAGCAGGGAGGTGTTGGTGTCGGTTGGGTTCTCGAGCATACTTGCGAGCTGGAGAGGCACCTGGCGAGCATGGCCGCTGGCGAAGGGATCGGCGCCGGCCCGCGCCCCGATGTTGTAGAGCACATGCAAGGCGGCCCAGAACAGACTGGGAACAACGATGACCGTTGTCAGAACAAGGATCCATGGGAGCCGTCGCCGCTCCATCCGCCCGGCGTCTGAGAGCTTGTAGGTCTCCAGCGCCCAGGGGTGCGGGTTCTGCGCGTGATGCATGGTGAAGGGATAGGAGAGCCACAGCATAGCCTGGCCCGATGGACTGATACCGACGCTGCCAAACAAGGCCGGCAGGAAGTGGTTGGGGCCCATGCCAACCTGCTCGAAGTGCGGGGGGCCCAGCTGGGCCCGGATCCGTGTGAGCACGAGGCCGATCAGCAGCAGGTTGGCGATCCACCCCAGGCTGACCCAGGCAGCCATGCCGGCTCGGCCGAACGCGTAGGCGAGGAACCCGATGGCGACGGCCAGAGCCAAGATTGCGCCGCGGTAGCTCATCGGCTCGTTCGAGTCATCGAGCGGGGAACGCAACCCGAGAGTTCGCCGCACCACCTGGAGCAAGTAGTGACGATCGAGCCAGAGCACGGACGCCAGCAGGGCGATCAGGGCTCCGAAGGACTGCATGTCGATGTACGGGAAACCTGACGCGGTGTTGGTGGTCCAGGCGAAGTGCTTGGATATGATAAGCTGGGCCTTCCAGAACAGGTTGAAGAACCACAGCGAGAAGGCGAGGTCCAACGGCATCAGGTAGCTGAGGCCGATCAGAATCGGCCACAGCCCGATCCCCTTCCAGCGGTAGCCATCGAATGGGGGGTATTGCGCTATCCACGGCTCCAGGTCGAAGTAGAACGGAATGACGGGGACGGCCGGGAAGAAGCCGTGGAGAGTGGCCAGACCTTCGAAGATGGCCACCAACCCGAAGCCAATCCACATCACCTTGTTCTTGGAGAGCCGGTGTCGTTCCTCCGCGATGTGCAAGGGCACGATGGTGATCGGGAATAGCAGCTTCTCCTCATCCGCCCAGCGGCGTCGGAAGATCGAACTCAGGCTGACATACGCCAGCATCAGCGCGGTGGCCATCGCGGTCCACCATAGCGCCGGCCCGGCCCAGGCCAGCAGGATGCTCGCGCGGTAGGGGTTCGTTTCTCCCTCGAAGAACCCGCCGATGATCTCCATGTCCGATACCATCAGCCATTGCGGCAGATTGGGCCACAGGATATCGGCCCAGCGGTTGCCGGGGCTGGCGAACCAGAAGGCGTTGCAGATAGCCTCCGGCAGGGGCATGAGCAGATCGACCCCACACCACGCGGTTGCGACCGAGAGCATCACGTAGATGGTCAGCAGCTCGCCGAGCGAGAAGACCCACTCCGGCTTCCGGCGCCGCAGGATCGTATTCAGGCCGCCCAGCACAAACAGGTAGAAGAGGCAGTTGTAGTAGATGGGATAGGGCGTACCAGCGTCGTTGCCGAAGCGCCAGTAGGTGAGAGTCATCCAGTAGGTGTTGAGGGGTATGCCAATGGCCCCGATCAGCACCGCCCGGAAGCTGACCGCCGATCCTTTGCCGACTGCCTCGCCCAATCCCGTCTCCCTGCCTGGCCGGCCGAAGTGCTCATGTGAGCGCACGCGCTGCGCACCGGCGGCGAAGAAATCGTTATCATTTGTACGCTCCCGGGACCGTTGAGTCCTCCCTGGCAGTGTCGCATTGCCTGGAGGACTCTGCGGACGGCGGCCCGAATACTGGGCGATGAAATCGTTATCAGGCAGGCCTCCGCCTGGGCTTGGACGCTCGAGCGGGCCCGCCGGGCGCCCGCACCGGCGGGACGGGAGCAGGAACAGATGAAGTGGTTCGAACAAGTGCAGTTCATCGCAGCCGTACCCATGCCGATCGAATGGGCGCGCGAGTACGGGACCACAGTCAACGGTATGTGGGCCGATCCTGAGCGGTGGGGCAAGGCCGAAGTTGAGCAGGCCCACGCCGAGGGCCGGCGCGTACTTGTCTCAGTGCCGCTCATCGCTCTCACCCCCCGCGCCTATGAGAAGGACGAGTACCGGCACCTTCTGAGCGAGACCTGCCGCGATGTCTACGGGACCGAGTCTGAAGTCAAGTGGTATTACTGGGAGTCAAAGCCCGTCTATGCGATGTGCCTCTATAGCCGCGTCTTCCGCGATGCCCTGTTGGCGATCATCAGGAAGTCCATAGATGCCGGCGCAGACGTGCTCAACGTGGACGAGATCCAGACCAGCATCGGTCTCATGTCCCGGGAGCCAAAGGACCCAGGGTTCTGCCCCAGGTGCCTGGAGAAGTTCTGCGCCCAGCTCGACAGCAATTCCGCCGCCCGCAGCGCGGGCGATGTCGAGAACGTTGGCAGTCTGAGGAAGAACGACTACTCCGCCCTCCTCCAACGCCTCCGCGAGGACGATGCCTTCTATCATCTCTATGCCTCTTTCCACGAGCGGGCCGCCTTCCAGACCGTAGAGGAGTTCCTCTCCGAGATTCGCGCCGCCATCGCCGCGGCGGGCAGCGAAATGGCCGTCATCGCCAACCTCACCGGTCTCGGCACCTTCCTCGAGACCCAGGGCAGCCTCTGGGGCGCCGCTTGGGGGGAGCTCATTGACTTCGTCATCATGGAGAACCTCTACCTCCTCAGTCCCGGCACCTTCCAGGAGGGCAGGGCCCACTGGCTCCTGCCCCGCGGCAAGTTCACGGCCTGGTACCGCCTTGCCTCATCCTTCTCCTCGAAGGCCCCCGCCTGGTTGACGCCGCAGATCAACGTGCCGCGTCAGCTCGCCGGGCAGCCGAGCCTCAACTACTACCTGCTGATGTTTCTGGAGGCCTACGCAAACAACGGCCGGTGGGGCTACTACTGGTGGCCGGGGGTGGACAAGGAGACCCGCCGGGCGGCGACCGCGCCAGAGGCTGTGAAAGACTACACCCAGTTCATCCTCGCCCACCGAGAGTACTACGAGGGCCTAGACACCGACAACGCCCTCGCTATCCTATACGCCAACTCCGCCGTGCTCGAGAACCGAAAGGGGCATTTCAAGTACATCGCTCTGGCCCAGGCCCTCGCGGAAAGCGGCTTCCAATACGACGTCCTTTATGTCGGCGACGATGTCTTCACGCCGAGCGATATCGACACCCGGCAACTCGCGCGCTACCGCGCCGTACTCCTGCCTGAGGCAGGGGGCCTCACCGAGAAGCAGCTCAAAGCACTGAGGGCCTATTCAGACGGCGGAGGCCGGGTGATCGCATATTCGGAGATCGGTCTCGACGCATCTCCCTCTGTCACAGCCATCACGGATGATCTCTTGCTGGACTTCTGGCACCAGTACCAGGACCGCGACCGGTCGCGGACTCTCTCACCCCTGGAGGATTTCGAGGGAGCGCGCATTCACACGTCCGACCCCTGCGTGAATGTCGTTCGATACCAGACAGACGGCCGCGTCGTCTGCCATCTGCTCAACTACGACTATCGCGAGTCGGACGACGCGATAATCCCGAAGCGTGACGTCGAGGTCAGGCTGCCGTGGAACGGCGACGCCCCGACCTCGGCCCGCTGTCTCTCTCTGGATGGCGAGCGCGAGCTTGCCGTCAGCCGGAACGGAAGCTGGCTGAGCTTCACCGTGCCGTCGGTCGATCCGTACGTGCTGGTCGTGCTCGGCTAGCGGGGAGCCGGCCGCCTCACAGGAGCTGCCCTATGTCGAACTGGTTCGCCGAACATCCGCGCAAGGTGCACATCCTCTACGTGTCGCCCGACTGGGCGAAGCGGCGGGGGCAGCGCTTCGACGCGCGCCGGATGGCCGACTCTCTGGCGGAAGCGCGAGTCGATTGCGTGCAGTTCTACTGCAAGGATCACCACGGTATCTGCTACTACCCGTGCTCAGAGGGGTCGGCCTACGAGTTCGATGTTATCGGCCCAATGGTCGAGGCGTGTCACGACGTGGGCGTCAAGTTCATGGCCTACTTCAGCGTCGGGTTCGACAACTACGCGCTTGGGCTCCACCGCGATTGGATCCACGTCAAGCCAGATGGCGAGTCCTGGCGCATGGGCCCCTTCTACTTCGGTTGCCTCAGGTCTCCCTACGCCGAGTTCTCGCTCCGCCAGTTGGACGAACTGATGGCCGCCTACCCCGTCGATGGCGTCTGGCTGGACATCATCCCGGTCGCATGGCGAGACTATGAAAGGCCCGTCTACGGCTGGTGGCACGGCGAGATCTCTCATGTCTGCCACTGCCTCCACTGCCATCGCGGGTTCCTGGAGCAGTCCGGCCGCGACCTGCCCCGAGAGCCGGATGCTGGCGAGCAGATGGCCCTCTTTCGCTTCGGTGTCGAAGGCGTCGAGGAGTACCTGCGCCAGGCCACAGAGACGATCAGACGCCACCGGCCGGAGGCGATCGTGACCTACAACAACGCCGGCGTCCCTCAGGATCCGGTCTTCCTGTCGGACCTCGTGACGGTGGAGGCGCACGCGCCCTTCTACAAGAACCAGAGCTGGGCGGCACGGTCCAGTCGGGCCCGCGGCAAGCCGTTCGAGGTGCTCATGCCGGGCGCGCTCCGAGGATGGAACGGCTTCGATCAAAAGCCCGCTCCTCTCATCCAGCTGGAGAGCGCGATCCCGGCGGCACACGGAGGCTCCGCAACCATTGGCGTCATAGGCCGGCCGGATGGATCGTTGGAGCCCGGCGCGCTGGATGCAGTTCGAGACTCCTTCGTGCGGCTGGAGCAGCTCGAACCCCATCTGACAAACACTGACCCGGCCAGCGACATCGGCCTGCTGCTGCTCGTCGATCCGCTCGACTGCCCGCAGTTGGGCGTCACACATCTGAAGGAGGCGCATGCGTTCCACAACGTCATGGTGCAGGACCACCTTCAGTACCAGGTACTCTACTCGGTCGAGGATCTCCAGCGCTTCCGCGCCGTCGTGGCGCCGAGCCTGGCCCTGCTCTCGGACGCAGAGGCGGACACACTGAGGGAGTATGTCGCCGGCGGCGGGAGGCTCTTAGCCACGGGAGAGGCGGGGGCGCGCCATCCCGACGGAAGCCGCCGCGACCTACCGGCACTGGCCGACGTCCTGGGCTTCTTGGCGCTCGAATGGCCGCCGTGGTCATACGCCTTCGTGCGTCGGGGAGAGGAGCGGCTCTTCGAAGGGATCCCCGATATCCCGATACGGATCGCGGGGCCGGTCGCGCTGCTCTCAGACGTGTCCGGCGAGGTGCTTGCCACCGTGCAGCTTCCCGAGGCCCCGGCGACGATCAACACAACCCTCCTCTGGCACGAGCCGGCGGGCGACGAGGATCGTTCGCATCCGTACGTCGTCCGAACGCGGCACGGGAAGGGGCTCTGCGTCTACGCAGCCTCAGCGCTTGCTACCACCACGACAGCCTTCCCCGACATTGCTGGCGGGTGGGCGAAGGAGTTGACGCGCCGGCTGCTCTCCACAGTACTGCCAGAGGGGGAGCGTTCGCTGTCGATCAACGCGCCTCCCGGCTGCGAGGCGGTACTGAATCGGAAAGACGGCCGGCTCGTGCTCAACTTGATCAACCACTACGCCGGGCACCCCGACTACCTGCCTGCGAGAAGAGGGGAGGTCACTCTTGGGCCGTTCGACGTGGTGCTGAGGACGGATGTGTCAGGTGCTGTCCGGGCGCGGGTCGAGCCAGACGGGCCGAATGTGCCGGCTGCGGTCGAGGACGGGGCGATCCGCCTGACCGTACCCCCCTTCGAGGTCCACCAGGTCATCACGATTGAGCCGAGTCGCAGCTAGCACTGGAGAAGGGCGGTGACGAGCAGGGAGCATGTCAGACGTGCGACCCCCTTCGGCGCAGGCGGTCGGCCGAGCGGGTGCGGAGAGATCGGGCAGGATGTCCCGCTGTGAGGAAGGCTGGTACTAGTGGCCGACAGATCACGTTGGCAACCAGCGCGCGGTCGAGGCATCAGCCTGCGAGCTATTCTCATCGCAGTGGCGGCCACGCCCGCTAACGCATACTGGATGACATATACGTATTGGCACTTCGGCCACTACGTTGGTCCGGGCATCATCTACTACAATTGTGTCGTCTATCTGGTTGGGCTCGTGTGCGTCAATGCGGTGCTGCGGCGCTGGCGGCCCCGGTGGGTTCTCTCTGTGGGGGAGCTGCTCACGATCTACCTCCTGCTTTCCCTTGCCACCGCCTGGTGCAATGTAGACTTCCTGAGCGACCTGCCGGAGGCGATCTCGAATCCCTTCTGGTTCTCGTCGCCGGCGAACCAATGGGATGAACTGGTGCTGCCCTACCTCCCGGGCTGGCTGACGGTTTCGGACCCGGAGGTCATCAGCGGGCTGTTCGAGGGCTATTCCACACTCTACCGGGGGCACGTGATGCTGGCCTGGCTGAGACCTGCGCTGTGGTTGAGTGCGATGGTCAGCGCGCTGATGCTGGCCTTCGTCTGTCTCAGCTCCATCTTCCGCCGCCGCTGGTCAGATGAGGACAAGCTGCTCTTCCCGGCAGCCATGGTGCCCCTGCAAGTCGTTGACAGACACCATGGGCTGTTCCGAAGTAGAGTCATGTGGATCGGATTGCTTCTGGCGGCCGGGGTCGAGGCCCTCAACACTATCCATGGGCTGATTCCGGCCGTGCCGCCGATACCATTCTACCTCGACCCTGGCCCGTATATCCAAGGATTGCACCCTTGGAACTCTATCCGCCAAGTGGCCATGGGAATCGAGCCCATCGTGGTCGCCGTGTGCTATTTGATGCCACTCGACCTCCTCTTCTCAGTGTGGTTGTTCAACCTGATGTTCAAGGCTCAGCTCATCACAGCGACCCACTTCGGGTGGACCACCAACATCTGGACGGGCTTCCCCTATGTGGACAACCAGTCACTGGGGGGCTACATCGCACTCGTGGTCTCGGTGCTGTGGCTCGGCCGTAACTACCTTCGTCAGGTCGTGCGTAAGGTACTGGGACTAAGCTCCAGCCTCGATGACTCGGGGGAAGCATTCAGCTACCGGGGCGCCGTGATGGGACTGCTCGTGGCGCTGGGCTTTCTCATCTACTTCTTCTCTAGGGGCGGCATGGGGCCGGTGCTCACGCTGTTTTGGGCTGGACATTTCCTCTTGCTCGGCCTGGCGGTAACTCGCATACGGGCTCAGCTTGCGCCGCCGATGTTTGAGTTATGGTGGATAGGACCGAACCACGTGCTTCCGATGGTGATGGGCACCAGAGCGATGTCACAGCAGGCGCAGGGGATGATGTGGATCACCTATCCAGTCACGCGGGCGTTCAACAACGCGCCTCAGCCCTGGACCCTGGAGGGATTCAAGCTCGCCGAGAGCGGGCGTATGGACCGGGGGAGACTCGCCTGGCTCATGGTGGCAATCACCGCAGTGGCTGCCATGAGCGTCTTCTGGGGGACCCTCCATGTTGCGTATGGGAGCGGCGTCGCCGGCAATGCTGACCCAGAGGCGGATCATCACGCGCTCGACGTGCCGGAGCTGCTTGCCCAAGCCGTGGGGAATCCAGGAGGTCCGGACTACTCGGCACTTATGGCAGTCGGAGCCGGCCTGGTCAGCACGATAGCGTTGATGGCGCTGAAGATGCGCTTCGTCGGCTGGCCGCTCCATCCCGTAGCTCTGCCTATCGCCTCCGCTTGGGCCACCGATTACCATCTCCCCGCCATCTTCACGGCCTGGCTGATCAAGGCCGTCATCATGCGGTACGGGGGCCTGCGACTCCATCGGCATGGGCTGACGTTCTTCCTGGGTGTGATCATCGGGTCCGCGATCGCCGTCTTCGTGCGCAGCATCATCGCGTGGCTCGCCGGTGTGCCGCTGCTGTGAGGTCTAGTTGCCGAGGCAAGAGGAAGGGGTGGCCTCTTCGACTCCACTCAGGGAAGACGTGGGAACGCCTGCCGCACAGGAACGCGGGCGGAGCGCCCTTCAGGGCGCTCCGCCCTCAGACCATCTGCGGATCTTGCCGGAGGCAAGATCCCATCTCAATCTCAGTACAGCGTTGGCACGTCCGGGTAGACCTGCGAGAACGTGCTGCCGTCGGCCGGGCAGTTTGAGGCAGGGCCAAACCCGTACGGCCACATGCCCTGCAGCTCTCCGTCTCTCACCTTTGCGAGAGCAACGTCGCCGAGCATCCACTGCGCATGGCCATCGAGGAAGCCCATGTTGTTGCCGCCAAGGTGGCGTGCATACCTCTTGCGGAGATCCGGACTGGCCAGGAACGACCCGTCATTGGGAGCGAGGTTATAGATGCCGCAGTCAGCCGCCCACTCGGAACATACCTCCCAGTCGGCCCAGCCGCACATCTCGTTCCCGCACCCCAGCGCGCATAGATCGGGCGCCGCCAGGTACGCTGGCGGAAGCCAACCGGGAACGAACCCACCGTCGGCCACGATCACGTAATTGACCACATCGGCAACGGCCGCCAGTTTCAGGTCCATGGACTTGTCTGCGCTGACGGAATACCCCCAGACGAAGACCTTGTCCCCCAGGGGCGTCGAGTCGAGCCAGCCGTGGGGTGCCCTCTGCTGGCCGACTGAGTCGGTCACCGTGCCACCCCAGCCGGGCGGCCAGGAGACCATACATGGCCCGCTGGCGTCAGTATCGCCGCCCCACGAGCCCTCACCGGCTTGCAGGTGGCGCAGCCAGTCGGGACCAGGCACAATGAAGCGAGCCGCGGTGATCATCTTCTGGCTCGGGCATCGCCAGACGTCGCGGTTCTTGGTGTACTCGTCGAGGATGACGGGCCACCGGAGGTACGGATTGGCGTCCGCAAGCTCTCCCAGTTCAAGACACTCCCCGTCCTCGTCGAGACCTGCGTCCTCTGAGTTCCCGGGGGCCGTCAAGAAGTAGTCGATGACCTCCCGGCGGTGCTCGTTCGGCGGAAGCACGTCGTTGTTGTCCGCCAGATACATCTGAATGGCCAGGGCGATGTTCTTCACGTTGGACAAACACACCGCCTTGCGGGCCGACTCACGCGCCCGCGCGAAAACCGGAAAGACCATTGCTGCCAGTATGCCGATGATGGCAATTACGACCAGCAGCTCAATCAGCGTGAATCCCTTGCGTCGATAGACAGTCCTCAAGGCCAACCTCCCACGCGTCACTGTTTTGGTAAGGATGATGATCCGTCGCCATCTTGCCGGCGCTTCACTGCGCTCTGCTGCTTGAGCCAGCACCTCCTCTCGGGCTCGTACTGTCCTCTTGTCCGTTCGCCGCCTTGTCCGGGACTCCCTGGCGTGGAACCTGCGCCAACGACTTCAGACCATACCGCACCCACGGCCAGGACCCCGCTTGAGAGCCTTCTGTGCCCTGGGCTGAGGGCCTGCCGCTTGACATTCCCTCCCCGCAGCCCTATCATGATAACGATTTCATTTCGGACTGTCAAGCCAGCGAAACGCGGCCACGACAGCCGGACACCAAGGCACCAGACACTGTCGCGGTCCGTCCGCGTCGCTCCCAGGAACGGGCCGCCAGGCACCGCCCCGGGCCGTGGAGGAGCACTGTGAAACGTTCTGAGATCAACTCGCTCATCGATGGCGCAGCCGCATTCGCTCGCTCGTGTGGCTTCCTGCTCCCGCCCTTCGCCTTCTGGTCCCCGCAGGAATGGCCGTCGAAGGGCGCCGAGGCCGACGAGATACGTGACTGCATGTTGGGTTGGGACCTGACTGACTTCGGGTCCGGCGACTTCGCCAACGTCGGCCTCATCATGTTCACCATCCGGAACGGCCATCTGTCGGACAAGCGGTACGCGAAGCCGTACTGTGAGAAGATGCTGATCAGCGATGTCGAACAGATCACACCGATGCACTTCCACTGGAGCAAGTCCGAGGACATCATCAACCGCGGCGGGGGCGACCTGGCGGTGCAGGTCTACAACTCGACTGCGGATGAAGGGCTCGACGACTCCGACGTCACCGTGTCGGTCGACGGGGTGGCGCGCACGCTGAACGCAGGAGGCATCGTCACCCTGTCTGCGGGGGAGAGCATCTTCCTTCCCAGCGGCCTCTACCACAAGTTCTGGGGCGAGAAGGAGAAGGTGCTGTTGGGGGAAGTCTCGACTGTCAACGATGACACCCGCGACAACCGCTTCTACGAGCAGATCGGTCGGTTCCCGAAGATCGAGGAGGACGAGGAGCCGCGCTACCTGCTCTTCTCGGAGTATCCCGATTCCGCCTAGCGGATCGGGGACGATGAGTGACCACGACGTTCCGGACTCTGCATGAGAGGTCAGACGGGAAAGGAGAGGCGAGGATGAAGGTTGCGATCATCGGCGCTGGGAGCATCGTGTTCGCAAAGACGCTGCTGAACGACATGCTGGCCACGCCGGCCTTGCAGGATGCCGAGTACGCGCTCATGAGCCGCACCGAGCCGAAGCTGCGGCGCATGGAGGCCTTCACCAAGCGCATGGTCACGGAGAACGGCTTGGGCGCGAAGGTGTGGGCCACGCTCGACCGTCGGGAGGCCATCAAGGATGCCGACTACGTCATCTGCATGATCCAGGTTGGCGGCGTGGACGCTTTCAAGATCGACTACGAGATCCCGCTGAAGTACGGGGTGGACCAGTGCATTGGCGATACGCTTGGGCCGGGCGGAGTGCTGCGCGCCGCGCGCAGCATCCCGGTGCTGGTCGACATGGCCAAGGACATCGAGGAGGTGGCCAAGCCCGATGCCATTCTGCTCAACTACACCAACCCCATGGGCGTGTGCTGCTATGCTCTGGGCCGGGCCGCCAGCATCTCCTACGTGGGCCTGTGCCACGGGGTGCAGACGACGATGGACCTGATCGGCGGGTACGTGGGCCTGCCGAAGGAGGAGATCGACTTCGTGGCCGCCGGCATCAACCACATGGCCTGGTTCCTGAAGCTAGAGCACGAGGGCAAGGACCTCTATCCGCTGTTCAAAGAGCGGTGCGAGAAGCCCGAGTACTATGTGAACGAGAAGGTGCGCATCGAGGTGATGCGGCACTTCGGGTACTTCATGACCGAGAGCACCGGTCATCTCTCCGAGTACATCCCCTGGTTCCGGTCCAGCAAGCGCGCCCTGGAGGAGTTCTGCGACGAGCCAGGCTTCGGCGGGGAGTCCGGCGCCTATTACACCTGGTCGGCGGAGGTGGCGAAGAAGTACGCGGAGGTCGATCCGCTGGCGTTCGAGTCCCCCAAGCTCGAGCCGCGCAGCGCCGAGTACTGCACCCATCTGCTGGAGGCGAAGGAGACGGGGAACCCCTTCAAGCTGCAGGGCAATGTGCGCAACGACGGCTACATCACCAACCTGCCGATGGGCTCCTGCGTCGAGGTGCCGGTGTATGTGGACAAGGAGGGCCTCCATCCGCTGCGGGTGGGCGACCTTCCGCACCAGCTCGCCGCGCTGAACCAGACCAATGTAACAGTGCAGACGCTGGCCGGCGAGGGATCGTTGGACGGGGATGCAGAGCTGATCATGCAGGCGATGGCGATGGACCCGCTGACCTCGGCCTGCTGCACGCTGCGCGAGAGCCGGGAGATGGCGGCGGAGATGCTGGAGGCGGAGAAGCAGTGGCTGCCCCAGTTCGAGGGCAAGAAGCTGCGGCCCACGCCGACCATCAAAGTGCCCAAGGACGTGAAGCGGGCCGGAGTGCCTGTGGACCCGGCGCTGGCCATCGGCAAGCGCTTCATGACGCTCATCGAGCAGAAGACGGACTAGCTCGCGACGAAGTGAGCGGCGGGGCGCGGGCGCGGCGCCCCGCCGCGCTGCGCGCTCGGGCGAGACATCCGCTCTCGGGCCGGCCGCGACGGCGGCCGGACGCATTCCCATCACCAGCTAGGAGAAACCGGTGAGCATTGGCGACGTCAAACAGTCGCTCATCGAGGAGATGAGCGACATGGATATCGTGGACACCCATGAGCACCTGCCCAACGAGGCGGAGCGACTCAAGCAGCAGGTGGACTTCGCGACTCTCTTCAGCCACTACTGCAGGAGCGATCTGGTGGCGGCCGGGATGGCGGACGCGCAATACGATTGCCTCGTAGCCCCGGGGCTCTCGCCCTCAGAGAAGTGGGAGCTGTTCTCGCCGTACTATGAGCTGATCATCTCGGGCGGCTACAGCCGGGCGGCGCATCTGTCGATGGAGCGCTTCTATGGGATGTCTCGCCTGACGAGCGCGGCCGATGCGGAGGCCCTCAGCGAGCGGATACGGGAGGCCAACAAGCCCGGCCTCTACCGGCGCGTGCTGAAGGACGCGTGCCGGATCTCCACGGCCCTGAACTTCGCCGACTTCGCCGGCAAGGAGGTCGATCCCGAGTTTTTCACGCTCATTCTCTTCGTCACCCCTTTTGCCGAAGTAGCGTCTATGGGTGATCTACAGGCGATAGAGGCGGAGACCGGCGCCTGTGGGAGCAGTCTTTCGCGTTACGTGGACGGCCTCGCCATCTACCTGGAACAGCAGGCGAAGAAGGGCATGAAGGGACTGAAACTCCTCTCCGCGTACATGCGGGACCTGCGGTTCGATCCAGTGGATATGGCCACGGCCGAACGGATCTTCAACCGAATCGCGAGCGAGTCATGTGGCATGCGGCCCTCCGTGCTCGGCTACGAGGAAGCTCGGCCCCTTCAGGACTACCTGGTCCATCGGTTGGTAGAGATCGCTGGCGACTTGGGCCTCGTCGCAGTCTTCCACACCGGCATCCAGGCCGGCAACTACAACAACCTGGAGAATGCCAGGCCCACGCAACTCTGGAACATGTTCCGTCGCTATCCAAGGGTGCGGTTCAACCTCCTCCACGGTGGCCTGCCCTTCATTGACGAGGCTGGCCTGCTCGCCAAGTACTTCCCCAATGTCACCATCGACATGGCTTGGATGCACGCAGGGTCGCCGGAGATCAGCATTCGCGCCCTCCGCGACTGGGTGGACCTCGTGCCGCGCAACAAGGTGCTCGGCTTCGGCGGCGACTACCACGTCGTGGAGAAGGTCTACGGGCACCTCGTGCTGGCCCGCGAGAACATCGCCGCCGCGCTGGCCGACAAGGTTGAGCAGGGGGCCATGAGCCGCGAGGAGGCGCGTGCTTGGGTCCGGGCCATGCTATGGGAGAACCCGCGGGCGCTGTACGATCTCGCCGAACAGGTGTGAAGATGTCGGCGGGCCCGCAGGGCCGTCTTGAGCCCTGGTGTTCCAGAACTCATCTGTGGGCTTGGATGCGCCGTTCTGGGCCCACATGTGTGTGTTACGCGAGGTCGCGACACCGGCTGTCTGGCACATGTGGTCCCTCTGCAGCCACGGCGGCACGATCCCCCATGATGCAACGACGCGGTTGAGAATGCAGGCCCAGGGGCCGCTCGCGACTGTCTCCTTCCTACCGCGCGCGTCTCGATCTCGGACGACGACTTCGGATACGACATCGAGCTGTGCAACCGCCTGCGGCGGGGGCTGCTTCTCGCGGAGCGCCTGTCCGATCTGGAGGTGGCGGCCACCATATGGCGTGTGCCGCCGGACAAGCCCGAGGTCGCCGATGTAGTGCTGGCGGGGTCGAGCTACACGGGGCAGTTCTCAGGCTGGGGCAAGTTGCAGATCGAGCCTCCCGAGGCCATGCGGCGTGCCTTCGGAGGGGAAGCCACATCCGTCTGGAGCGACGACTGCAACTGGTGCAGCGTTCTTGTGCCGCTCAGGGACAGCCTCGACGACATCATCGGCGTGCTTGAGCTCTGCGCCGCAATGAAGTCGGCCAAGGACGTAATGATCTGACGGGCGCCCGTGCGATGGCCTGCGGCTGTCAGCAGCCAACGGCGCGCGGATGAAGGCCGGCTGCGCGTGTCTCATTGCGCGGTGGCAGCCACACACGTTCCCCAGCGCAGTGAGAACGGCCGGAGAGCGCGTCCGGGGCTCACAGTGGGACCGGCGAGTCCGGCCCATCTCATCCCTCCCCCGGCAGGAGGGCTCGCGCTGGTGTCAGAAATAGCGCCGAAGAGCTGAATCGGGGGTAGGCGTCGCACTCGCGCATCGTGACCCATGACCTACCCGGGAGAGAGTCAGATGGGCAAGAGGGAGGAGAGCGAAGCACGCGTATTCTCAGATCTACTGGCGGAGGACAGACTATTCGAACCTCCGGAGTCCTTTCGGGAGCAGGCAAACATCAGCGACGGCAGCGTCCGGGCCTCGGCCGCGGATGACCCCGAGGCCTTCTGGGCCGGGCTTGCGGGAGAGCTGGAATGGGATCGCCCGTGGGACCGAGTGCTGGAGTGGGCACCACCCTACGCCAAGTGGTTTGTGGGTGGGAAGCTCAACGCCAGCGTGAACTGCGTCGACCGACACGCGCGGACGCGGCGGCGCAATCAGGCCGCCATCATCTGGGAGGGGGAACTGGGGGATCGGCGGACACTCACCTACTGGGATCTCTACCGAGAGGTCAGCAAGTTCGCCAACGCGCTCAAGTCTCTCGGGGTGGGCAAAGGCGACCGCGTCGCTCTCTATCTGCCCATGATACCGGAGCTGGCGATCGCGATGCTGGCCTGCGCCCGCATTGGCGCGATACACTCGGTCGTGTTCGGCGGCTTCAGTGCCGAGGCGCTGCGGGACCGGATCAACGACGCCCAGGCCAAGGTGCTGATCACCGCTGATGGGGGTTACCGCCGCGGGCAGATCGTGCCCCTGAAGCACGACGCGGACTACGCTCTGCGGGAGACTCCGTCCATCGAGCACGTCGTGATTGTGCAGCGGGGGAACTTCCCCATACGCATTCACGAAGGACGGGACCACTGGTGGCACCGGCTCGTGGAGGGGGCAGCGGCCCAGTGCGAGCCGGAGTCGATGGATGCCGAAGACATCCTTTACACACTCTACACCTCGGGGACGACCGGCAAGCCGAAGGGAATCATCCACACAACCGGGGGCTATCTGACAGGCGTCTATGCCACCACGAAGTGGATCTTCGACCTGAAGGAGACAGATGTCTATTGGTGCACGGCCGATATCGGCTGGGTGACGGGACACAGCTACATCGTCTACGGTCCGCTGGCCGCTGGTGCCACCGTGGTGATGTACGAGGGCGCGCCAGACTGGCCGGAACGAGACCGCTTCTGGCAGATCGTCGAGAACTACGGAGTCACAGTGTTCTACACTGCGCCCACCGCCATCCGCGCCTTCATGAAGTGGGGGGCGGAGTTCCCCGCGCGCCATGACCTCTCCTCGCTCCGGCTGCTGGGCACGGTGGGAGAGCCCATCAATCCCGAGGCCTGGATGTGGTACTACGAGCACATCGGCGAGCAGCGCTGCCCGATCGTAGACACCTGGTGGCAGACCGAGACTGGGATGATACTCATCACCACTCTTCCTGGTGTCGACCGAATGAAGCCAAGCTATGCTGGACATCCCTTCCCAGGCATCGAGGCCTCCATCTTGGATGATCAGGGCAGGCCGATCGAGGGACAGGGGGGAGGCGGCTACCTCGCCATCACCAAGCCCTGGCCGGCGATGCTCAGGGGCATCTGGGGTGACCCGGAACGTTACCAGCAGCAGTACTGGACGAAATGGGATCAGGGTCCCTACTTCACCAGTGACGGCGCAAAGCAGGACTCAGACGGTTACTTCTGCCTGCTCGGACGGGTGGACGATGTGCTGAATGTATCCGGTCACCGCATCAGCACGATGGAGGTGGAAAGCGCCCTGGTAGACCATGAGACCGTAGCCGAGGCGGCCGTGGTAGGCGTGACGCATGAGATCAGAGGGGAGGTGCCCGCAGCCTTCGTCACCTTGCGACAAGGAAGTGCGCCGGGACCTGCACTCGAGACAGACCTGAAGCAACACGTCGTCAACAAGATCGGGGCCATAGCCCGACCTCAGGAGGTGATCTTCGCCGGCGAGCTCCCCAAGACCCGCAGCGGCAAGATCATGCGCCGTCTCCTGCGGGACATCGCCGCCGGGCGCGTGCTCGGAGACACCACGACCCTGGCCGACGGATCGGTGGTGGAGCAGCTCAAGAAGCAGTATGAGGAAGGCGGCCAGGAGGAGTGATCGGCACGCGCAGCAAGACGGCCTGAGGACACCAGAGCCAAGTCGCCTCGGCGCGCACCTGCGAAGCCGGGGAGAGCGCAGCAGGCCGACGCCTGAAAGGGCTTCGGCTGCCGTTCTGGCATCGGACATTCCTGGATGAACTTCTGGCGAGTGCCTTTCATCCCATCCAAGTGCAGCAGGTTGCGGCGCGCCTCCAGGAGAGCGCATGTGGTGACCGGAATCTGTGTTCAGAGTGACCTTCCGAGAGGAGCAACAGGAGGTGCTTTGTGCCTGACGTCTGCATCAACATCCTCACTGATTCCGATCTCGACCAGCTCGCGGAAGCGACGCTGACGGTTCTGGCGCAGACAGGTGTCATGTACCAGTCCGAGGCCATCCTGGACGCGTTGGACAAGGCCGGCGCGGAGATAGACCGGGAGAACCATCGCGCACGCCTGCCCCGAAGCTTGGTGGAGGGAGTCGTCGAGCGGCAGCGACGCCGAGCGGGGGCCAAAGGGCCACCGGCCACCCGGCGCGAGCCGGGACCGCGCGACGGCCCTCTGCCCGCCGTCTACAACCAAGTCGCGCAGTTCTACTATGACCACGAGCGCGGCGCGCGTCGGGCCGGGAACAGACAAGACTTCGTGAGCATGGTGCAGTTCGGCGACGCCCTGGACGAGCGTCAGACTGTGGACCAGGTCCTCCTCATGCATGAGGAGCCGGCGCCGGTGGAGCCGCTGGAGGCTCTGACTTTGCTGCTCAGGCACACGTCCCGTCCGGGAAGTGTGTATCCGCACTTCGCCGAGCAGTTCCCCTACCTGGAGGAGATTGGCGAGATCTACGCAGGAGATCCTCGGCGCTTTCTCACTGGCGGCATCTTTATGGTCTCGCCATTGCGCATGGACCAGCGCGCCTGTGACTACATGGCCGGGATGATACGCCGCGGGCTCTCCTGCGGGGTGGGCACGCAGCCTGTCAGTGGCATCTCAGCGCCGGTGACGCGCGCGGGCACGGTCGTTGTCGGCGCGGCCGAGATCCTCGCCGGTTGGGCAGCCGCCACCGCGCTCGAACCCGACGTCGAACTCGCCTGGGGGTGCATCTGTTCAGGCTCTGTGGACATGCCCACAGGCAACGTCACCTTCTGCTCGCCGGAGTCCATGGTTCAGGACATCGGCTGTGTAGAGCTGTTCCGCCGCCGCTTCGGCGGCCACGTAACCGTGGCCGGAGGCTCTGACTACACCAGCGCTAAGCTGCCCGGGTATCAGGCGGGGTTCGAGAAGGCCTTCGAGGCGATGGCAGTCTCCGCCTACACCGGCGGCCATCCGCGCCTCGGCGCTGGACTTCTCGACCTGGGCAGGATGTTCTCCCCTCTACAACTCCTCATAGACCGGGAACTGCAATCCTTCCTGTGGCGCTTCTCGGCTGGAATGGAGGTAGACCACGAGCAGATCGCTCTCGACCTCATCGCCGCCGTCGGCTCGGGCATCGGCGCCTCCTACCTGGACTCCGACCACACGCTTCGCCACTATCGCGAGAACCTTTGGTTCCCCGCGCTGATGGAGCGCGGCGTGTGGCGCGGGGAGTGTGAGGAGGAGCGCCCGGATGAGAAGCTGCTCGAGCGCTGTCGCACACAGTTCACCGACGTGATGTCTCGCTACCGGACGCCCGAGGTCGACGAGGACATGTTGACCGAGGTCCGAGAAGTGGTGGACAGAGCCCGGCGGGAACTGCTGTAGCTGTCGAGGCCGAGTCTAGCCGCCGCGGAACGCTCTATCCTGGGCCGCCTCGCGTCATCACGCATCGGTCTGGCTCGGCCGCCGCCTACAACTCCAGTTTCATGAGTTCGGCGGCGTTTCCCCAGGCGATCCTCTCTCGAGCTTCGTCCGAGACTGGAAGTCGCTCCAGGCGTTCCACCCACGTGTCTATGTCGCAAAGCGGATAGTCAATCCCGAACAGCAGCTTTGACGGCCCCAGCTCTCGAAGTGCGATCTCCATAGTGCCCCCTGCCACCATCGGCCAGCCGGAGGTGTCCACCCAGACATTGTCGTGGGACCGAGCGACTGCGATGCCTTCCCGAAAGGCCCAGGTGCCACCTATGTGCGCCATGATGATGCGGGCCTCGGGGTGCCGTTCTGCAAGTCTCCTGATGGCGGCCGAATCTTCGGCTGTCGAGGAGTGGTTGTTGATCGGCACGTCGAGCTCGATCGCCTTCTCGTAGATGGCGTCCATCGCCGGACCTTCTCGATCATAGCCCGCGATGTAGGGAACGATCTCGCCGATGACCTTCGCCCCACGCTCCCTGACATATGTCTCCATTAAGTCCAGGGTTTCGTTAGGGTGAAACGGATCTGGTGAGAAGCCCAGGATGAACAACTCCGGGGCCATCTCCACCAGGCCAGCCGCAGCGCTGTTGACGCGTGGCAGCACCTCTGGCCCCTCCCTGAGCCTGTCGAGTCCGCTCCCCGAGTAGATCACCATTCGGCCGCCCGCGGCGAGGCCGGACTGCCGCACTGCCTCCACGTAAACGCTCGGGCCAATGGGCCCGGGTGGGGCTTGAGGGATCTCCCAGCCTGCGTCCTCGCCATTCTCTGAGTAGAAGTGCGAGTGCACGTCAACGATCCTCATGTGAGTCCTCCGGGGCGCGGTGTGCCCGTCCGAGTTCTCTACGGCGCCGCACTGCCCTGCTGCTTCGGGCCGATTGGCTGCTGGATGGCCCACGTGTTCGATGCCGCGTGGGAGGCGAGGAACTGCGGATCGCGCGCGAACGGGACTCCCGGGGACAGCGGCCCCAGTCTGGTTGCCTTGTGGCCCCTTTCGCTGCCCCCTCCTCTGCTCCCACTGGAACCTAGAGACAGCGGAGGCAGTCTAAAGGGCCAGACCACCTGAGGAGGGGCATACGATGCGCGTGAAGTGGGGTGTTGCGGGAGGTCTCGTTGTGCTGACCGTCGGTGTGGTCGTGCTCGTGATGGGCGGCCCTGCGCCGATGCAGCAGGCAGAGGCGGCCATCGATCGCTCGACGCCGGGCAGTCTGAGCGTCATCGTGAAGCCTGGGGAGAAGCTGCGGTCATGTCCCTTGGAACACACAGACGTGGAGGGATGGATCGCGGGTGACGTGGCCCACGTTCGCGTCACTCAGCGATTCGCCAATCCCTACGACGATCCCATCGAGGCGGTCTACGCATTCCCTCTGCCCGAGAACTCGGCTGTCAACGACATGGAGATGCGAATCGGAGAGCGCACCATCCGAGGTGTCATCAAGGAGCGAGATGAGGCCAAGGAGATCTACGAGGAGGCCAAGCGCGCGGGGAAGACGGCCAGCCTCCTGGAGCAGGAGCGCCCCAACATCTTCACTCAGTCGGTCGCCAACATCATGCCGGGAGAGCCGGTAGAGATCACGCTCTGGTATGTGCAGGATCTCCCCTATGACCGCGGTCGCTACGAGTTCACGTTCCCGATGGTTGTCGGGCCGCGCTACATTCCGGGGCACTCGCTGGAAGGCCCGCACACGGGGGGAGGATGGGCGCCCGATACGGACCGCGTCCCCGGCGCCTCCCGTATCACGCCGCCCGTGTTGCGCCCGGGCGAGCGGACCGGCCACGACATCTCGCTTACCCTTCATCTCGATCCAGGCGTCCCCGCCCATGACGTGAGCAGCAAGTCGCATGACGTCGCTGTGGATTCTTACGGCGACGCCCCGATGATCGTCTCGTTGCCCTCCCACGAGATGATCCCGAACAAGGACTTCTCGCTCTCCTGGCGGGTGGCGGGAGAGCGCCCGGAGGTCGCGCTGCTGACCCATAGTGATGATCGGTCCGGTTACTTCACCCTCATTCTGCAGCCCAAGGCCGACTTCGAGCCGAGCGAGATCGCCCCCAAGGAGATGATCTTCTGCCTCGACACCTCTGGGTCGATGAGCGGGGTGCCAATCGAGAAGTCCAAGGAAGTCGTGAAGCTCTGCCTGCAGGAGATGGGGCCCCATGACACCTTCCAGGTCATCCGCTTCGCCGGAGACTCGTCCACCTTCGCGCCCGAACCCGTCCCGGCGTCGAGGCGCAACGTCGAGCGGGCGATCGACTTCATCGACGAGCTGCGGGGGAGCGGCGGTACCGAGATGCTCAAGGGCATCGAGGCCAGCCTCGGGAGTCCACCAGACCCAAAGCGGGTACGGATCGTGGCCTTCCTCACCGACGGCTACATCGGGAACGAGAGTGAGATCCTGGCCCGCATCCAACGGAAGCTCGGGGAAGCGCGCATCTTCTCGTTTGGCATAGGCTCCTCAGTGAACCGCTATCTGCTGCGCAAGATGGCGGAGATGGGACGCGGAGTGCCGCAGTTCGTGAGACAAGACGAGGACCCGGACGCGGCCGTACGGAGCTTCGTGGATCGCATCTCCCGGCCTTACCTGACCGACGTCGAGATCGACTGGGGCGGCCTCGATGTCAGGGACACCTACCCACCGTACGTGCCCGACCTGTTCGCCGACCAGCCCGTAGTCCTCCATGGTCGCTACGAGCAGCCCGGCGCAGACGCTGTCGCCATCCGTGGCCGGGTGAGCGGGGAGCCGTGGGAGACGACACTGCAGGCGATCCTCCCGGCCGACCAGTCGGACAATGCGGCCCTCGGTGTGCTCTGGGCACGCGCCTGCATCGAAGACATGATGGACCAGATGCATGAGGGAGAGGACCCTGAGCTGGTGGCGGCCGTCACCGAACTGGCCATCGCCTACCGGCTCGCATCCCAGTACACTTCGTTCGTGGCGGTGGAGGAGAAGGTCGTCAACCGCGGCGGGCAGCAGGTGACGGTTCAGGTGCCCGTGCCAATACCCGAAGGTGTGAGCTACAAGGGTGTGTTCGGGGACGCGGCGTTGCGGGAGGAGAGCGCATTGGCTATGGCTCCGCCCCCGGCGATGGCCGCGGGTCGAGCTGCGGCCGGAATGGCCGGAGGCAGGGCAGGCCTCACAAGAGTACGCGCGCCGGCCGCCAAACCGCGGTCGGTTGGAGGCGTCCCTATCGCCACCACGCCTCGCATGTGGGACCCAGACATATCTGGAGGAGTATGGATTGCGCTCGTCACGGGCGAGGCCAACGCAACCTCCGAGGAGACGCTCGGGCATCTGCTGACGGCAGCCAGGACGGCAATCGGCCTTCCGGTTGGGACTGCCGCGATCCTGACATATGAGCAGATCGAGCAATTGGAGACGACAGAGGACCTGCAAGTGTTGCTGTTGATCGGCTCCGAGAGCGTCACGCTGAGCGACAAAGCGAAGGAAGTGTTGGTGGCCTACGTTGAGTCGGGCGGGTTCGTGGTCATCGACAGTGGAAGCGATGACTTCCACGAGAGTATCGTGCCCGTGTTCGCTCCGCTGACGCGAACCGGCCACCTCGCCACGCTCGGCACGGATCATGAGGTGTTCCGTGATGACTCCATGCCGTTCGTGTTGAGTCAAGGGTGTCCCGCCGGAGACGAGTCACAGCGTGCGCGGCCCGCCGAGGGCCTCGTCGTCGATGGCCGCCTGGCCGTCTTCGTCAGCAGGGCCAACCTTACGGGCGCGTGGCGCGAACCGCCAGATGAATCGACCCGCAACGCGTACCGAATGGGTGTCAACCTCATTGCCTATGGACTGCAGACTGCCTCCTAGGCAGCGTCGGACCCTAGCCCGTTCTGGTCGGGCAAGAAACGGGGCACTCTGAGACCTCGAGTGACAGTCCTAGTTGGCATGTCATGAGGCCCCGACGCGCGCGTGGCTCACACTCTCAGCTTTGCTGAGAGAACTCCTCCACAAGGACGACGAGGTTCTCGAGCGGGATATCCCGGCCCAGGCTGTGGGTCGGTGCGATGATGAACCCGCCGCCAGCGCCCACCTCCCGCAGGAGACGCCTCACCTCCTGCCGCACCCGCTCGGCAGGCTCATCAGGCAGGAGGTGCTGCACGCTCACCCCACCGTGGAAGGCGATATCGCGTCCATACTCCCGCTTGATCTGGTAGATGTCCATAACATCTGGCTGCACCGGATTGAGGCAGGTCAGGCCGACCTCCACTAGGTCGGGGATGATCTCGGCGACATCTCCGTCGGAGTGGAGGAAGGTCGTCTTCCCGTGCGAGCGGGCCCTCTCGATCATCCGCGCAAAGCGCGGCTTCACGAACTCCCGCCACAGGTGCGGCCCCGTGATCAGGCCGCGCTGTGCTCCCCAGTCATCCCCGAAGCGCACCATGTCGAACTCGAAGCGGCAGGCCTGGTCGATCAAGGCCAGATTTAGCTCGCAGATGCGGTCCAACAGCTCGTGCGCGAAGCCCGGCCTCTCCACCATGTCCATGAGGAAGTTCTCGATTCCCCGCAAACTCCAGGCCCGCTCATACAGGCTGAATCCGATCCCCCACGCCACGTATCGGTCGGCCTGCTGGGCCGCCTGCTCCGCGAAGGTGTCGAACAACCCGGGCACATGAGCCGGCGGGAACTGGTACCCGCTTAGGGTGGGCTCCTTCAGGATCGGCTCTCGCACCATCCCGATCTCGCCGGGCACCGACTCCTCCCACACCACCCCGAAGGCGTCGGTGTAGTGGCGCTCGTCGACGCGCTCACCGGTCTCCGGGTAGCCAATGCTGACGTGCCCCAGGTGTGGGACGAGGTCCCGGTCGAACTCCGCATCGCCGGTGAACTCCACCAGCCGCTCGCGCAGCTCTCCCCAGAAACCGAGATCGTAAGGGCAGATGTCGGTGTCCTCATGCGCAAGAGCGCGCGCAACTCGGCCCCTCGGTGTCAGCACACTCGACCTCCTACCTCGGGCGCCCCCTGCCGGAGATGATCTGCTCCAGGGCCTCGAGTCGCTGGTCGATGTAGCGATGCCACTGCTCCCGGCTCAGGCGCGGGTCGCCCTCCGGGCTAACCTCGAATACCTGGTCTGGGTGGCCGGGCAGGAAGATGTCCGCCTCCACCGCCTTCATCCTCTCCGCGCTGGCACGGAATGCCTCCGCATCTCCCGCCCACCGGACCGCCTCGAAGATGAACGGCCCGCAGGAGTCGCCCATGAAGCACAGTCGGTCCTGTCCCAGCGTGGTCACATACATCCCGCATCCTAGCGTGTGGCCGGCCGCGGCTAAGAACTCGATCTCGGTCTCCCCGAATGTCACGGTTTCACCGGGGCAGAGCGCCCTTGCGACCTCTGTCTGCTCGGCCAGCCACGGCACATCTCCTGCTCCGATCATGGCCTTCGCACCAGAGAGGCGAACCACTTCGGCCGTATTGCCCGCATGATCGGCGTGGCCGTGGGTATGCAGGACGGCCACTATCGAGGCCGGATCGACCCCCGCTCGCGCGATCTGTGCGAGGAAGAAATCACGGACGCGCCTGTCACAGGTGTCGATGAGGACCGGCCCCTCATCTGTGTGCAGGAGATAGGCGCCGAGGCGATAGCTTCCGACATACCATAGGCCGGGAACGATCTCGGCCGCTTCGGCCTCGTCGCGGTCCTCCCGGCCGGGGTAGTCGTCATCGAACTTCCAGAACCTGAACTGCATGGGGGCCTCCTTCGCGGACGCGTCGCGCCCGCGGGCGCTCAGGCGAACTCAAGGGACGAGTTCGCACGGCGGGAGCTCGCCTCCTGCCCAATTCGACGCGGCCGAGCCGCATATCCCCCTGATGCCTGTCGGCCCTGCAGCCATCCGGTCTCCGCCGCGAGGAGGCCGACGTAGCGAACGTAGTCCGGCCAAGTGACATCGGCCGGCACGCCGTGGTCGCAGCCGGGGATGCAGCCGCCGTCGCGGCGAGCCATGATCGCAGTGCTCTGACCCCGGTTGCCAGGCGGCCGATCGGCGCGAGCACACGGTCTGGCATCGGATGCTCTCGCATCGGCCCTCTCGGCCACCGGCGCCCCCTTGCACCCGAGGGCCGGGATGTTGCCGCGGGAAACAGTGCCGATTTGCACAAGGATGTCCTGGCAAGGGGATAGAATGCCAATACTCATGGGGCGCGACGTAGGAGGTGAGGGCGTTGTGAGCCGATCATGGCGACGCTCGGCTTGCTCGTCCCGGGGGCCGCTGAGCTGGCCTGGTCGCCAGCACTGCCGATGGCAGCGCTCCCGCGCGCGTAGGCCAACCAGTTCTCTCCCAACGTCGCGCAGACGAGGAGCTACGCGCGGAGCGCTCGGGCAATCGCCCGACGGAAGTGCGCGAGTATACGATCATCCTGGTGGCCATAGATACGGCCGGCAATCTCTCCGCGCCGTACGATCTCGTTGTCGCCGTGGATCAGGACCAGGGGGAGTAAAGGCGCGGGGATCGACAGCGCAAGACTGTCGCAGACAGCCGTGCTGACAGACATAAGCGGGCAGGAGCGCGGCCGAGGGACAGAGTTGATTCGGCAGCCTCTGCCGCGCGCGCGTGTCGATGCATAGGACGGGGATGGCCTCACTTCGTCAGCGGGTAATTAGCCGGCGTTTCTGGCGCGCGGTCCTGGGCCGAGTGGCGATGGTCCTACTGGTCCTGTCTGCCGTGGTCCTGCTTGCCCCCTCGCTTAGCTTCATCGAGTTGCGTGCACTCGATGTGTTGTACGCTCTGAGGTCAGAACGCGAGCCCGATCCACGCATCGAGCTCATTGACAGCGGCGGCGATCCGAGTGTGTACGACGGCCTGCGGGACCCGCGCGAGCCGCCCGGGAGCGGGTGTGAGACCCCGAGACTGGCCTATGCTGAGGCAGTGCGCCGTCTGAGCCGATGGGGCGCGAAGGTGATCGTGTTTGATCTGATGTTCCGCCGGAGTTGCGAGTACGAGGATGAGCAGCTGGCCGAGGCCTTCCGGGAGGCGGGCAACGTCATCGTGGCGGCCACCACCAAGACCAAGCCGGGGGCGGTCGGGCTGGAAGACCCAGTGACGCCCCTCCACGAGGCGGCGGCAGTTGGTTCTCCGGTAGCGTATCAGGCCCACGAGACTGTACGTTCCGTACCGCTGTTGGTGCGAGACCGCGACAGCGGCCGGGAATACCGGGCCCTGTGTCTGGAGGCGTTCCAGCGCTTCAAGGGTGCGGGCCGCGCGCAGGCGAAGCTCAGGGGACGCCGGTGGCTCGTGATGGGCGACCAGAGAGTACCGGTGCTGCCCGGCGAGCAGATCAGCTTGCTGAGTCCCGGCGGCGCGGGCAAGCCCGACGACTCGAGCGAGAGCGGCGGGGCGGCCTTCGAAGTTGTACGGGGCGACAACGTGGAGGAGATCCCCGGACTCGTGACCTGGAACACCATGTTGCTCAACTGGGTCGGACCCGAGGGGACGATCCGGCCGCACCATCTGAGCGACTTGCTGGCCATGGACGATGACGTGCGGGGCCGCGAGATGTTCGACGGCAAGGCTGTGATCATCGGTCAGATGGACTGGGATGCGCACTGGACGGCGGTCGGAGCCATGCCCGGCCCGGAGGTCCAGGCGAACGCCCTTCACACGCTGATGTCCGGGGACTTCATACGCCCCATCTCTCCCTGGGCCATGATCGGAGTGCTGCTGGCCTTCAGCCTCGGGACGTCGTTGGCTGTTCGGCGCTTCCGGGGCATGCGCGCCATCGGCGCCGTGGTCCTCCTCGTGGGCGCGGCGGTTGTGTTGGCCCGTCATCTGCTGGTAGAACGAGGCGTCTGGATGTACCTCTTCTACTGCGAGCTGGGCATTGGCCTGACGTGGGGGATGACGGTCGTTGCCGAAAGCGATAAGGTGACGAACCTGTTGACACGGTTTGTCCCGTCCTTCATTGGAAAGCCGGAGGCGCCAGGGGTGGGGGAGGTCCGCACAATGGACGCCTCGATCCTGTTCTCCGACATCCGTGGCTATACGGGCATCGCCGAGCAGTTATCCGCTGCGGATACGCTGACCATGCTCAATACGTACCAGTCCGCCGTCGAAGACGTCATCACCAGGTACGGGGGGACCATCGTGAAGACGCCCGGGGACGCGATCCTCGCCGTCTTCTGGAAGGACGTGGGAGATCTCAGCCACGCGACTTGCGCCCTCCGGTCGGGTGAAGAGATACTCCGTGATCTGCCCGCCATGGGGCGAGCTTGGGAGGCCGTCGGGGTGAGCCTCAAGATCGGTATTGGGATTGATGCCGGACAGGTGGCCATGGCATTGGTGGGCAAGCGTCATCTCGAGCCGACGGTCATCGGCGACGCTGTCAACGTGGCCCAGCGGCTGGAGACCCTCACAAAGACTCTGGGGTGCCCGCTCGTGTTCAGCGAGAACGTGCGCGAACGCCTCCGTGAAGACGTAGAGACGGTATGCCTAGATGAGCTGACGGTCAGAGGACGGAAGACGCCGCTCCGAGTCTACGGGGTGGCTGGTCCGGACGGCCTCTGGCACGGTCTCGAGAAGAGTGTTGATCTTGCCGGGAAGGAGAAGACGGAATGAGGACTCGACTGCTATTTCGCGCGAGCCCGACTCGTTGGTGCCTGCTCTGGATGGGCTTGGGCTTTCTCTCCCTCTGCCTGCTGAGCGGCACGGCGCACGCGCGAAAAGCGCGAAAACCGACCTTCACGCTGCAATCCGCTCGCGGCCGGGTCGAGATTCAGACCGGCGGCAAGGGAGCTTGGCGGGCGATCGGCCGGGGCGTTCGAGAAGCTTCGCCCGGAGACCACATACGCACCGGCTCCAATGGCTCTCTCCACATCGTGACGAACGATGGGGCACGGATCGCCCTCGGGCCCGAGACCGAGGTCGTTCTTCGAGAGCCGGACCGACCTCGTGGCTGGCGAGTCACTCTCGGGCGCGTATGGGCCTCCATTACAGGCCGTCAGCGTCTCGAGGTGCGCGCGCCGGGTGCTATCGCGGCCGCGGAGGGGACGACCTTCCAGCTGGAGGTCAGCGAAGACGGCACGACGGTGTTGACGGTGGCCGAAGGTACGGTCCAGTTCTTCAATGAGTTGGGCAGCGTGACGGTGCTCGGCTCGCAGCAGAGCACAGCACGGGTCGGTGAGGCCCCCACGCGCCCTATCGTCGTTGATCCCTCAAGCTTGACCGCATGGGAGGCCAATCTACAGACTCTCATCATCGCCCTGGAGTGCCCCCTGGTGAGCACGGACCCAGCGCGGCTGGAGCAGGAGCTTTCCCAAAGACAACAGGCAGTGAAGGACCGTCCGGAGGAGGCCGCGGCCCGCGCCGCCCTGGCGGAGGTGCTGCTCGACCTGTACCGCACAGATGAAGCCGTGGCCGAGGCCCAGCGGGCGGTGGAGCTCACCCCCGATCAGACCGCCCTCCGCGGCGTGCTCGGATACGCCTTGCTGCAGGCCGGCCGTCCCGGCGAGGCGGGCGAGCAGTTCTCACTGGCGTCCAAAGCCGAGCCGGATGAGGCACGATGGCAGGTTGGCTTGGCGCTCGTGGCTCTGGGCCAACGTGATGCCGAACCGGCCGTCGAGCTCCTCCGCCGCGCCGGGGAGTTGGTCCCGGGCGACGCATCGCCCCGGGCGTGCCTTGCCGCCGCTTACCTGCGTGCCGGCGACCTGGAGAGGGCCGCGGCCTCCGCCTCGGAGGCTGTCAGCCTTGACCCCGAGTCCTCTCTTGCCAACACATACCTCGCCTATGTCCATCTCGCCCAGGGGAAGACCGACGAAGCTGTCACCAGTGCCAGCAGGGCCGTGAGCGAGGCCCCTCGGTCCGCGCTGGCGCGCGAGGCCCTTGGCACTGCTCTTATGTTCGCCGGGCAGTTCCCCGATGCGGGGCAAGAGCTTGACCAAGCGCTCGAGCTCAACCCGGCCTCGGCCAGCGCCCATCTGGCACGAGCGAAACTCCTGGCTGCCGAGGGCGAACTCGAGGTCGCCCTCCAGGAGGCTCAGGTGGCCGTCGCCCTCGACCCGCAGAGCGCGCCGGCTCGCAGCACGCTGGGACTGCTGTTCCTGCTGAACAAGGACTCGCAACGTGCAGGCCGTCAGTTCGAGCAGGCTCTGGCCGTGGATCCAAGCTTGTCTGAGGCCCGTACCGGCTGGGGCGCGGTCCTCTTCAGGCGCGGTCGCTTCCGCGAGGCCATGGAACAGCAGAAACTCGCCGTGTCTCTGGACACCGACTCCGCCTCCGCTCAGAACAACCTGGGAGGCGTGTATGCGTCATTGGGGCGGATGGACGACGCGATCGACCACTTGGAGCGCGCCATCCAGCTGCAGCCCGGTTGGGGCCTGCCCTATGCGAACCTCGCCGTCGTCCACCTGGAGGAGAATCGCTTCCGGGAGGCCCTCGACGCGGGCGAGCGGGCCCTCGCGCTTGGAGAGCGCTCTCCCTTCGTGCATACAGTGCTGGCGCGAATCTACATGAGCCAGGGTCGTGCCGGCCGCGCGTTCGCTGAGTTGCGGCAGGCCGTGGCGCTGGATAAGCTGTACCCGCAGGCGCACTATCAGTTGGCGCAGCTTTACCTCGGTCAGGATAGGTCCCGGGACGCGGTACGGGAGATTGTGGGCTCGGTGATCGCCGATCCTTCCGCCATGCTGGAGACGAGGCTCTATGCCCGGACCGAGAACACCCTCGCTCTCGGAAGCTATGACCGGTTCCATGATGACGGACACCACAGTGGCCAGGCGAGCGACGGTGAGCTCAGCTACTTCGGGAGCTGGCTACTGGACGATAATGACGGTTGGCGGGAGGTGAACCAAGACGCGAGGGAGGTGTTCTTCGAGGGGATCGCCGGACATCAGTCCCAGCCCGGTCGACAATTCGTCTTCTTCGGCACATTCTTCGACCGCGAGAGCGGCCTGCCCGGGCCGGAGACGGGCGCCTCCCTGGGAGATCCGGACGACCGGCGAGATTTCTCTGGCTACCAGACCCTCGTTGCCTATCGCGAACAGCTGTCTCCCGCGGTCAAGGGCACTTTCAAGTACTCGTACACTGAGAGCGACTTTCGTTCCCTGAACCCTGGCAGCATGACCGGAGCGGACACCAACCCGTTCCGCGACCTCAGGAATGAGAGCTCCCGGCACTCGCCGGAGATCCGTCTGGACGCAGTCGTCAATGGACATTCCTCCCTGAGTGCCGGTTACGCCCGTCTCTCGGACGAGACCAAGTCTTACGGGGTCGCGTCCGTCTTCGACCCCGGCACGGGTGAGATCATCCCTGCTCCCTTCGGCGTGAAGACCGACTATACGACTGACACGATGTGGCTGGAGGCAGGGACCGACTTCAGTGACCGCTTTCACTTGACGCTTGGCGGGTACTGGGGACGGGAGGGAGACGCCTCCCGCGTGGGCTCGCCCAAGGTCGTGGCCCTCTATCGCCCCGATCGCTCCACCTGGTGGTCGTTTGTGATGAACCCGATCTTCCGGAGCGACGCCTCGGAGTTGGCTCCTGTCGAGGCCCTGGCCGATCCGAAGGGATTGAGCTACCTCAACTTCGGGGCAGAGGGCATTGGGCGGACCTACGAGTTGCGCTATCAGCGGCAAGGAGGCCGGTCGAGCACGGTGACCACCGCACTCGCCTACCAGGAGGTATCGGACCTGCTGATCGATGTAGAGGACCCCGCATGGACCGGCCTTCCGACCCGGGTGTTGGTGGACCAGGGGGATCGGTGGGTCGCCGACGCCGCCTACGAGCAATGGATCTCTGACACCATCTCCGGTCGTGTGTGGGTGCGATGGCAGTCGAGTTGTGGGGACTTCCCCGAGCTGCACGTGAGCGGAACTGAGTGGCCCTACGCCCCTGAGTGGCAGACGGGCGCGAGCTTCGACTACATCGACGCCGCGTGGCGCATCGGGCTCGAGCCTGTCTTCGTAGGCGACCGTTACGCAGACCCGGAGAACACCCAGAGTGTCGACGGCTACTCGATCCTCAACCTGCGGGCCCGGTACCAGCGTAACCTGCGTCAGAACTACTTCCTGCATGTGATGAATCTCACCGGGAAGGACTACGAGACCTTCGCCGGATTCCCTCAGCCCGGCCGGACTCTTCTTGTCGGGCTGGAGTATCGCTACTGAGCAGTTCGGAAGGAGGAGTCGATGAAACTAGCACTGCGGCGCTTCTGTGTACCTGCGACTGTGTTGCTCGCACTGGTCGTCGCAGGCTGCCCTGCAGGCCATGCCCAGGAGTCTCTGTCGGCAGTCCCCGGCCAGATTGCCGCGGCGATGTATGTCCAGCAGTGGAGCCAGATCCTTTGGGGCCTTGTCACCACGCAGACCGGAACGGAGATACCATCGTTCGGCGAGCCCGTCTTCGATCCGGATGGTTCGGTCACCCAGACATTCACGGCCGCAGACGGAACCGAAGTCGTCCTCACGTTGCTCCCGGACGGCTCGGCCCGTCTCGACATCACCTACGCAGATGGCACCACCCAGACCGTCATCCAATCGGTTCCCAGGTTCGACGGTGTGTCGGTGACCACCATCCACTGGAGCGTCACCTCGAGCGATGGGCTCTCCGTCGAGTACACGAGCATTGTTGACGACCGCGACACCATCTTCGATGAGAGTGACGACATCACGCAGCTGCTGGGTTCCTCCGTGTTGCCCGAAGGGATCACCCAGGAATTCGACGTGCTGAGCGCCGACGGACTAACCGAAGTGCACTCCAGCCAGAGCGACGGCTCGATCTTCACCTTGGCTGTGCCCTTGGCGTTCCCCGACTTCGCGCTGCCCGATCTCTCCCAGAGCGCGAGTGGCACCTACATTGGCCTCGGCGTCAGCGTGCAGTTCATGTTGACCCCGACGCCGAAGTATCCCACCCGCTGGGCCGCTCTCTTGGCTGACCTGGGTGATGGGATGACTGGCACGTTCTCTCTCAACAGCGATTTCTCTGGCTTCGGCCAGTTGACCGAGAGCAGTCCATGGGGTGAGAGACTGGTGGCCCTGATCTCGTGGACGCAAGACGGAGACACTCACGTCTACTTGCTGAGTGGTCAGGACCGCCACATGGGGCCTGCGGGAGCTTCCCTAGACTACCTCGAGCACCGATGGCAGACTCTAACAGCATTGTTGGCCCCGGCCCCGGGCGTCGGCTTGAATGCTGGTAGACCCGGCCGGCCCCGGAGGGCGCCCCGCCTGCGCACTGGCCCACTGGGTCCGTCGAGAACGCTCCGCGGCGCGCTGGGACCGGCTTCCCGCCTTGGGACTCAGCGCGGTCCTGGGCAGCGGACCCTGCCCTAGTCTGGGGGCCTGGCCAACAGACGTCGAACTGGTGACGCTCGATGATCGCACATGGCCCCGCTCGCTCCCGAGCGGGGCCTCGACGTGCCGGGGATCCTGGCGGAGCGTGAGCAGCCCTGCTCTGCCCTGATAGCCTTCCAGCTACTGGGCGCTCGCCGGTGTGGGTGCATCGCCGACTTGGCTCTGGAGCGGCCGAACCACAACACACGGCAAGCTTCGGGAGTCCAGCAGGTTCCTGCCGGCCTAACTGCCCCAGTGTTGCGCCCGAGGCCCGGAGCCGGACACACTTGCCTTCACGCCATAAAGGGGAGGGCTCGCGGGCCAACGGTGAGCCCTGGCGAGCGCCAGGTGATGAGGGCGAGGCCGCCGGCCGCCTAGCGCCCCAAAACTTGGTTGATGGTCTTCATCAGGTCGTCGACCTGGATCGGCTTGTCAAGCCAGCCTTGCACTGGCAGGTACTCCCCAGGCTGGTAGGTCCCGTCGGTCTCGTCGGGGTAGAAGCGCAGTTCGGTCGTCTGGTGGATGCCGGTAGCCATGACTATGGGGACATTCCTCAGCGATTCGTCTTCCAGCTGCCGCATCTTCCAGACCAGATGGAATCCCTCAGTGCCCTCGGGCATCATGACATCTACGATCATCAACTCCGGTTTGGAGTCGACGGCGGCCGCCTCGGCCTCTTCCTTCGATCCGGCCGTCACAACTTCGTGCCCATTGGCCTCCAGGGCGAGCTTAAGCGCCTGGGCAACTTTGGGCTCGTCGTCCACCACCAGTATCTTCGCCATCCGATCCCTCCTCGGTTCACTCTAGAGATAGTCCGGCCGGAGCATCGTGCCTTGGCCGCTGATCATGGGCCCGCGATACGAGGGAGGCCTCTGCAGCCAGTGCCCTGTTCCGGCCCTCGGCTCATCCCGCTGCTCTTCCGCGTCCGCCCTCGCGGCAACGGCGAGGAGCCGGTCCGGGCAGGGCCATTGCGCCGCCGACAAGGTCATTTATGACAGGCAGCAGCGCGGTCCTTCTTTCTGCAACGGGAAAGGGCCGACCTCAGGCAAGTCGAGGCGCGCGCTGTCCGTGCCCTTGCAGGGCCGCGCGAACCGACCGGAGCGCCTCCTCGAGCGATGTCGTGGCCGGAGGAACGGCTTCCAGCGTCACAGGCAGGTCGTAGCCGACCTCGTCGAGGGCGGTGAAGAATTCATCCCACTTGGGGTGGGTGACGTCCGGGAAGAGGTGGGCGTCGTCCGTATGGTCGTTGCCGTGCCAGTGAATGCCGAACATGCGGTCGCCCAGGGCGCGAATGTAGTCACCGGGAGGACCCTCGCCCAACATCGCGTGGCCGGTATCCAGACAGAACCCAACGACTGCAGGATCGAGGGCGTCGAGCACCGATTCCACCTCCGCCAGGGATCCACCGAGGTGGTCAGGTTGCAGGTTCTCCACAGCGATCTTCGTTCCCGCGTCTTGCGCGACCTCGGCCAGCTCTGCCAGACTCGCGCGGCTCTGGGCCAGCCGTCCTTCGCCACGATCGCGCACGCCGGGGTGAACGGTGACATGATGGGCGCGCAGCCGACCGGCCGTCCTGATGACCTTCTTGCGGTTGTGCAGCACACGTGCCCGTTTGGCGTCGTCCGGCTGCGAGATATCCCACGCCTCCTCGCTCGGATTGGAGAACGCGCAGTGGAGCGAATGCACCTCGAGCGGCAGCTCGCGAACGACCTGGGCCAGAGCGTTCATCGCCGCGTCGTCGGTGAGATCAAGGTGCGTGTCCGGCGCGTCGCCATGCAGTTCTACCAGCCGCACGCCGGCCGCGGCGAGTTGCTGGAGCGTCTTCGATATGGGTTGGGACATGGAGAAGAAGGTGGGTATGACGATCTCTCTCATCGGGGGTTCTGTGACTCCTTTCGCGTTTGGGCAGAATCGGGACTAGACATCGGCATCATTGGGGGGGGCGCTCCAGCGGTATGCGGCAGCAGATCGTCGTGCCGACGCCCGGTTCGCTCTGCACTTCGACCGTTCCGCTGTGGGCGTCGACGACATCCTTGACAATTCGCGTTCCAAGGCCCGTTCCCATCGGTTTCGTGCTAACAGCTTCGTCGGTGAACAGCTTCGCCTTCACATGGTCCGGGATGCCCGGTCCCGTGTCCGTACATTCCATGGTAATGAAGTTCCCGCCAGGGAACTCGCCAGCGGCCACGCCGTCGCAGCGAAAGGTAACCATGTCTCCATCGTCGCAGGCGTCGATGGCGTTCAGGATGAGGTTGTATACCGCATTGTAGATCTGCTTTCCATCCACCATTGCCGGAGGCAGCTCGCGAGCCGCCTCGATGGTAAGCGTGACACCCTTACGCTGCGCCTGAGGACCCAACATGGCCCCAACGCGCTGCGCGATCGGGACAATGACGACGGGCTCGAAGTGCGGCTCGGACACTCTCCCCTTGACAGCGGCCGAGATCTGGGCCATGCGCTGCTGCACGACATCGCACCCCTCGAGGATCATCTCAACAATGTCCGGGTACAGCTCGCGCAGCTTATCCATAGTACCCGCGATCTCTGCGGCCTGATCTCCCGTCTGGCCCTGCCTCCCCAAACACTCGTCGAACGTCTGGAAGCAGTCGTTGGCGATCATCTCCAACGTTTGGGCGCCGGTCATCGGCGGGGTGATCATGTTCTTCACATCGTGGCTGATGTTCCCGATGAAGCGCACGACCGTCGCTAGGCGGGCCTCCTCGTGGAGGCGGACCGTCGTGATCGCCACCGCAATCTGGGCCGCGATGATCTCTATCAGGTTGATGTCATGCTCGTCGAACTGCCCCCCACCTCGCTTGTTGAGGACCTGCATCACGCCCAGGGGATCGGTCTCCGGCGACATGAGCGGAACCGTCACCATGTTCCGGGTGACGTAGTCGATCTTCTCTGCCACCTCCCGCAGGTGGGCCCGCTCTGTCCCAACGTCCTCGGACACGAAGGTCCGACCCGACTGAAACACCATCCCAGCAAGTCCCTGGTCTAGCTCGAGCTCGGTGCCCATCAGCTCGTCAGCCTTCTCTCCCACCACGTACTGGAAGACGAGCTTCTCCTTGGCTGGATCGTATAGCAGGATGGAGCCGGCCTCCGCGTGGGCCAGCGTGAGGCTGGTATTGAGCGCCTCTCGGACGAGGTGCTCGACTTCCGTGGCAGTGCTGAGGCTGACCGCTATGCGCCGGACAGCATCAAGCTGCCGCTCCAGTTCCGACATCTCGCGCCGGAGGTCCTCGACGCTGTCGGCTCCGCCATCCATGGCCCTTCCCATCCTGCGGCGCTCCAGGTCTCCTCTGTTGCGCTGGAGGACACCAATACGTGGCTGGGCTTCCCAGGTGCAGACATCAGGTCCATTTCTGGACGAGCCTGCGCCATCCTCCCGTGCCCACTAGGGACTCTGTCCGAGGACCCGGACGCGCTGGCGTCCATCCCCGAGCAGTCGCCCCGTCAGGACGGCAGTCGTCCCGTCCCGCAGGTGGGGTCATCTGACGCGAGCCGTGGCCTCAGGGGTCGCCGACGCGCGCGGCCGCTGTCGACTGTTGGCCGAGCCGGCCGCGCCACGGCCTTGAGTGCCCTCGAGAGGATTTTCGCTGCGATTCGACACAGAGACTATGCTACACTACAGGCTCGTGATATGAGGTTCTCGCGTCTGACCTACAGCTTGGCTCTCGTCTTCCTGTGCTATGGCGCAATCGTGTTTGCGTTTGGCCCGTGCCTCACCTCAATGGCGGATACCTTTGCCGTCCCCGTGGGTCGGCTGGGCCTGATCTTCACGCTCTACGCCGTCGGCCTGATACCATCGGTTCTTCTCAATGGCTATCTGTCGGAGGTGATGGGCCGGCGCTGGCTCCAGCTCGGCACTATGGGACTGATGGCCGCTGGATGCGCTCTCTTCGGCGTAGTCGCGAGCGTGGGTGGGCCGAGCAGCTTCCCGGCCGCGCTCGCCGCCATGGTGTTGCTCGGATACGGCGCGGGCGGCATCGAGGCCGTGACGAATGTGCTTGTCACCGATGACAACCAGCCGAGTCCGGCCTTCGCCCTCAACGCCACCCACGCGTTCTTCGCTATCGGGGCCGTTCTCTCGCCCCTCGCGGTGAGCTTCCTGCTGCGGTCCGGCCTGCCGTGGGAATGGGTCTTCTTCGGGGGGGCCGCGCTGCTTGTCGTTCTCATCTTCGTGCTGCTGCCGCAGCGCATGCCGCGCCCGGCAAGCGATCCGGTCCCGCCTCTGGCTGCGGTCGGGCTGCTGAGATCTCCGCTGGTGCTGCTGCTGTTGGCTGCTATCACGCTGTATGTAGGCGCGGAGGTGGGCCTCTCTGCCTGGGTGAGTCCCCTGATGGAGACGGTGCTCGGCACGCGGCGCGACCTCGCCGGCCTGTCCGTGTCGGTCTTCTGGTCGCTGATGATCGTCGGCCGCTTTGCCGTGGGCGCTTTATCGGTGAAGTTGCGTCCTGCCCCGCTGCTCTTTGTGCTGGCCCTTGGGAGCGCCCTCAGCTCGGCCGGGGTGGCCTATGCAGGAAGTCCCGCGCAGTGCCTCGTCGCGACGGGCCTCGCGGGTCTATTCATGTCGGGGATCTTCGCCTTGGTCCTGGTCGACGCGTCTCGCAGCTTCCCAGAGCGTATTGGATCAGTGTATGGGATCATCATGGCCGGTGTCGGTGTCGGGTCGCTGATCATCCCCGCGGCGATGGGATGGATCTCTGAGGCCGCGGGGATGCGCACCGCGATGTTGGTCCCGGCCGGTCTCATGGCGGCGCTGGCAGCTGGCTACATCGGACGGTGGTCGCGGTGAGAATCGAAGCCAGGGGCCGTCCGCGTTCCTACTCCTGGTCGCAAAGGGAGAAGGTGCGCCGAAGCGCCTCGACAGGGTCGCCCTTGGGCTGGAACTCGTGGCCGACGTAGAGGCCGTAGTCGGTCTCCGCGATGGCTCGGCAGATGCCTGAATAGCTGAGTTCCTGGGCGTCGTCCATGTCGCGCCGGCCGGGGTTGCCGGCGGTGTGGAAGTGTCCGATCCACTGGATGTTGTCGCGGATGGTGCGGATGATGTCCCCCTCCATGATCTGCATGTGATAGATGTCGTAGAGGATCTTGATGCGGGGGCTGCTCACCTGCTCGCAGACGGCGACTGCCCAGCTCGTGTGGTCGCAGTCGTACCCGGGATGATCCACCTTGGAGTTGAGGACCTCGAGGTTGAGGTTCACGCCTTTCTCCTCCGCGTACGGGGCGACGCGCCTGAGGCCCTCCGCGGTAACGTCGATGGCCTCCTCCGCGCTTCGGCCGGGTTGACGGTTTCCACTGAGGCAGATGATCCCCGGCACGTCGAGTCGAGCGGCGGCATCGATGGATTCCTTGAGTTGCTCTTCGACCGCGTCATGGTCGTCTCGGTCATTGAGCGCGCCCTTCCCGAAGCCGCCGAACGTGGCGATGGCGAGGCCATGGCCCTTGACGAGTGCGGCCTTCTCTTCGAACTCCTCGTCCCGGCCCCAGAACTCGACCGCCGCGTAGCCGATGTCCACGGCTGCCTTGCAGATTGCCTCCAGCGTCATGCCGGCCGAACCGGCCTCGAACATGGGCACACAGATGGATTGCCTGATGCGCATGTGTGTCTCCTCAGTCTCCGGAAGATGTCGGGTCTACGCTTCGGGCTTGACCGGCTTACCCGTCGCCATTCACTCGCTGGCGGCGCCCGCGTTGACACCCCACGAACAGCGGACTCCCCGTCCAGGACGTCCTACATGCCGGTTCCTGGCGCAGCGCCCGACTCAGCTTCTGTCCGGCCGCGGGCAACCCTTCAGGGCGCGATGGGAGACGGGCCGACGGGGTCGGCGCTTCCCGCGGCAGTCAACGGCCCGCAGGTGAAGGACGGCGCGCTGCGGAACTCGACTGACCGCGGCGTGTCCAGGGCGATCTGGCAGGCTCTGTCAGTTGACGGTTGCCGGGCCGCCAGGACGCGGGAACGGAGGCATCGGTGCGAGTCCAGGAGCGAGTGCGCGAGTTGCTGAAGCGGATGACGCTTGCCGAGAAGGTCGGACAAATGTGCCAGGTGACGGGTGGGACCGAGGAGCACAAGAACCTCGTGCGCCAGGGCCGGATGGGATCGATCCTGAACGTGTCCGAGTCCGAGGCGCCGGATCGAGCACGTGTGTCGAACGATTTCCAGGCGGCCGCCGTCAAGGAATCCCGGCTTGGCGTTCCCCTCATCATCGGGCGTGATGTGATCCACGGCTTCCGGACGGTGATGCCTATCCCTCTGGGCCAAGCCGCCAGCTTCGACATGCCGCTGGTGGAGGAGGCGGCAGCGGTTGCGGCGCGCGAGGCCTCGGCCTGTGGCATCAACTGGACCTTCGCGCCGATGGTAGACGTGGCTCGTGACCCGCGTTGGGGCCGCATCGCAGAAGGCGGGGGAGAGGACCCTCTGCTGACGTCCCGCCTTGGCGCCGCCATGGTGCGGGGATTCCAGGGGCCGGACCCGGCACACCCCGAGCGGATTGCGGCCTGTGCCAAGCACTATGTTGGCTACGGCGCGGCCGAGGGAGGGCGCGACTACAACACGACCTGGATCCCAGAGGGTCTCTTGCGAGACGTGTATCTTCCATCGTTCAAGGCCTGCGTGGACGTCGGCGCGCTCACCCTCATGAGTGCCTTCAACGATCTCAACGGGATCCCCGCTACGGGCAGTTCGTGGGCAGTCCGGCAGGTCCTCAAGGAAGAGTGGGGCTTCGGAGGATTCGTCGTCAGCGACTGGGCATCCGTCGAGGAGATGATCCCTCACGGCCTCTGCTCGGACAAGCCCGAGGCAGCTCGCGCCGCGGTCGGGGCCGGCGTGGACATGGAGATGGTCAGCACCTGCTTCGCCGAGCATCTCGCGCAGCTCGTGGAGGTCGGCCAAGTCCCGATGGAGCTCATCGACGATGCCGTCGCCCGTATCCTCGGTGTCAAGTTCCAGCTCGGTCTCTTCGACTCTCCCTACACAGAGGAGGCGCGCGCCAACACTCTCTTGACCGGCGCCCATCTCGATGTGGCGAAGCGCCTCGCCACCGAGAGCTGTGTCCTGTTGAAGAACGATGGGGGACTCCCGCTGCCCGACGATATGCGGTCGCTCGCCGTCATCGGACCGCTGGCCGACGCGCCGGTCGACCAGCTTGGGTGTTGGACGATGGACGGTCGCGGGGAAGACACCGTGACCCCGCTGCACGCGCTGCAAGAGGCGCTTCGAGGGCGGTGCGATGTGCGTCACGCGCCGGGGCTCCCGGACTGCCGGAGCACTGACGCCGCTGGGTTCGCCGAGGCCCGGCGCGTCGCGGGCGACTGTGATGGCGCCGTTCTGTTCCTCGGGGAGGATGCCGGCCTTTCCGGTGAGGCGCACTGCCGCGCCTTCCTCGACCTGCCCGGCGCGCAAGGAGAGTTGGTGGCGGCCCTCGCAGATGTCGGCCGGCCCATCATAGCGGTCGTCATGGCCGGGAGGCCGCTGACGCTCACTAGCATCGTCGAGCACGTCAACGCGCTGCTGGTGGCCTGGCATCCGGGGACCATGGGCGGCCCGGCACTGGCCGAGCTTCTGCTCGGCGTCAGTTCGCCCTCCGGCAAGCTCCCAGTGAGCTTCCCGCGCACGATCGGCCAGGTCCCCGTCTACTATGCTCACAAGAACACGGGCAGGCCCGCCCCTCCCGGCAAAGAGGGTGCGCCGGTCGGCACACCTCTGGATCCCGAGAGCTTCTTCTCCACCTACCTCGACATGCACCACTCGCCTCTCTTCCCCTTCGGCTACGGGCTGAGCTACGGAACCGCGACATACTCGAATCTGAAGCTCTCCGCGCCCGCGCTGTCCATTGGCGAAGCCCTGGAGGTTGTGGTCGCCGTCACGAACGACAGCGGGGTGGCGATGGAGGAGGTCGTTCAGCTCTACGTGCGGGATCCGGTTGCCTCACTGACGAGGCCGGTCAAGGAGCTCAAAGACTTCATGCGAGTTCGGCTCGCGGCGGGTGAGAGCAGGGAGGTCTCCTTCTCCCTTGGCACAGAGCAGCTCGCGTTTCACGCCGGCGACGGCGAACGGATTGTGGAGCCCGGGGTCTTCCACGTCATGGTGGGTGGCAGCTCCCAGGAGGTTCTGAAGGCTGAGTTCAGTGTTAAGGGCTAGCTCGTTCAGCCCGTAGCGCTGTCTTGTATTGTCGGCTTCTGTCGCGAACTGCTATGCTGTACCTGTGCGTTGTCTGTGTGAACGAGTCTGTCCGATGAAGCGGCCGAGGCTTTACTGCTATCCACTGGGAACGGCCTACGTAACGTGAGGGCATACGATCATCCGGGAACGTCTCTGCTGACCGATAACCTGCCTGGCCTCTCGCCCCGCGTTGAGCAGTTGCGCTCGGGCGCGCTGGACTCAGAGGGCGAGTTCCATCAGTGGTACTCCCTCTGGGCCGAGTCTCTGGCGGCGACAGAAGGAGAGCCACTCACTATCAGGCGCGGCAAGGCGTTCGCACATCTGCTGGAGCAGATGGATCTGGTCCTCCCTTCGGGGGCCCTCATCGTCGGCCGCCATCCAAAGACCGTGCTGGACGAAGCGGAAGCCGATCGGACCCGCTCGGCATGGCACGACCTGGCGAACCCGCCCGACGCGTCGGAGCTGCACTACCAGGAGGAAGGGCTCTTCCGAGCATCGGTTATCCTGCTCCACATCGCGCCGAACACACGCGAGATCCTCGAGCACGGCCTTGGGGGGCTCTGTCGGAAGATTCGCTCGAGTCTGGAGACGGCAGAGGACGGCGGCGACTTCCTGCGAGGGGCACTCATCTGTGCGGAGGCCGCACAGCGCTTCATCGGCCGCTACGCGGAGCTGGCGGAACGGGAGGCGGCTGAGGAATCCCACCCTCAGAGAGAAGCAGAGCTGCGCGAGATCGCCGAGAACTGCAGGCGCATCGCGAGCGATCCGCCCGACAGCTTCTGGGCCGGGCTTCAGCTCGTCTGGTTCATCTACCTGCTCGTGAACCTGGAGGCGGGGGCCTCGATCGGCCAGAGCGGGCCGGGCTGTCTGGACCGCTGGCTCATCGACCACTACCACCGGGATGTGGAAGAGGGCCGACTGACTCCGGCCCGCGCGCTCGAACTCCTCGAGTGCTTGTTCGTCGAGATGAACGCGTCGCTGCCTCGAGATGGGATCCTCCCCCTCGCCATTGGCGGCCTCGGAGCGGACGGAGAAGGAGCCGAGAACGAGCTGACGTCGCTCTGCCTCCGTGCCGTTGCCGAGCTGCGCTTGCTGCATCCGTCACTCGCGCTGCGGGTCCATCGGAGGATGCCGCCGGAGCTTCTGCGTGCGGCGTTGCTCTCCATCGGCTCCGGGAACAGCTATCCGGCGCTCTTCAACGACGAAGTCTGCGTGCCGAGCCTGCGTCGGTCTGGCGTCTCCGAGGAGGATTCCCTCGAGTGGGTGCACAGCATCTGTACCGAGCTCACCGCCGTCGGCAAGACGTATGCCTGGATTGCTGCCCCCTACCTGAACTTGGCGAAGTGCTTGGAGCTGGCGCTCAACCACGGTCGCTGCATGTTGACCGATCGACAACTCGGTCCGGACCTGGGCGACCTCACCACCTATTCCGACTTCGAAGAGCTCTACGCCGCCTATCTGGATCAGGTCTCGCACGTGATGGGGGAGGGAGTGGCGGCGGCCGGCCGCAACAAGCAGCAGGCGAAGGAGCGCACTCCCTACCCGTTCCTGGCCTGTCTGACTGCGGACTGCATCGAGAGGGGAAGGGACTACACCGACGGCGGCGCCCGATACCAGCCCGACTACGTCCAAGGGATCGGCTTGTCAACGGTGGCCGACAGTCTCGCCGCCATGCGCCGGTTCATGTTCGACGGAGGTGAGATCCCGCCCGAGAAGCTGCTTGCGGCGATGAAGTCAGACTTCGTCGGGTCTGAGGCGCTCCGGCAGAGACTCCTCAACCGAGCGCCCAAGTTCGGGAACGACGACGACTATGCGGATGAGATCTACGTGAGGCTGGTCGAAGACCTCTACCGAGAAGTCAATGGGCGGACCGACGGTGTGGGAGGCGTCTGCTTCCCTGGGTTCATGACCTGGGAGAGCCACAACCTCCTGGGCAAGGGGACCGGCGCCTCCGCCGATGGCCGACGGGCGCGGGCCGCGCTGAGTGACTCGGTCGGGGCGGTGCAGGGAATGGACCGCCTGGGCCTCACCGCTCTCTTGAGGTCGGTGACCAAGGCCGACTTCGTGCCCAGCGTGGGTGGTGTAACGTTCAACGTCAAGGCCGCGCCCGATCTCTTCCAGAACGAGGGCATGCTCGGCCGCCTCGAAGCCGCTCTGCGCGCCTACTTCGACGCTGGCGGGTTCCAGGTGCAGGTCAACGTCCTGAGTCGCGACGTGTTGGCGGCAGCTCGCGATCAGCCGGAGCTGCACCGCAATCTCATCGTGCGGGTCGGTGGCTTCAGCGCCTACTTCGTCGAGCTCGACCGGGGCATCCAACAGGAAATCATCGCGCGCACGATGCACCAGTAGACGTCGCCCATGCGCATCTGGATCACCGACATTCAGCGTTTCTCCCTCCACGACGGGCCGGGCATTCGGACCACCGTCTTCTTTCAGGGCTGTCCATTGCGCTGCCTGTGGTGCCATAACCCCGAGTGCCTCGCCGCCGGCCCCAAGCTCCGCTACACGGAGTCGCGCTGCATGGGCTGCGGCTCCTGCGTCACGTTGTGTGAGCACTCCTGTCATCCGATGACAGAGAGCGGACACGTGCTGGATCGCTCCCGCTGCCAGGCCTGTGGGCGATGCGCGGCCGAGTGCCCGACGGGCGCGCTTGGGCTCATCGGGGAGCAGCGTACACCAGAGGAGATCATCGAGATCGTCGCCCGCGATCGCCCCTTCTACGATGCCTCCGGGGGCGGCGTGACCCTCTCCGGCGGTGAGCCCCTCGCGCAGGTGCGGGGCGCCCGCGCGCTGCTGCGGCTCGCCCAAGCCCGCGGCATCCACACGGCCGTGGAGACATGTGGGTACGCGGAGTGGCGCCGCATCGCGCCGCTTCTCGACCTGGTCGACCTCTGGCTCTACGACGTGAAGCACCTGGACCCAGGCGTGCACCAGGAGTTCACGGGCGTGCCAAATCGGCGCATCATCGCAAACCTGGAGCGGCTGTTGGCCGCAGGCGCGGCGGTGATCCTGCGCATTCCCCTCATCCCCGGGCACAACGACGGGGACGACTTCTTCACTCTCCTCTCACAGTGGCTGGCCAAGCATGACTCGATCGGTGAGGTCCACCTCATGCCGTACAACCGACTGGCCAGGTCGAAGTACGCAGGTCTGGGCCTGCCGTACCCCCTTGGCGACGCCGAGTCGCTTCCCTCGACATTGCTGGCGGCGCGGAGAGCCGCGCTGGAACGCACCGGGCGCATAGTCCGAGTGGGTGGCTAGTGGCAGCGGCGCTCCGCCGAGGGCCCTGGAAGCCAGGCCTCGCTCTCGGCAGCGGCATACGCAGAGGGACCGCCCCGATGAGGGCGGCCCGACTGAGGCCGAGAGTGTCGTCAGGCGTTCTCGAGAGAGATGATTGGCGATCGATCCAGAATAGCCCACTAAGCTCGCACGAACCGGCGGCCTGCTGCAGGCCGCGGTGCAAGGAGATGGCGACGCATGAAAGTGATCCTGATCGTGGCCGACACGCTGAGGCGAGACCACCTTGGGGCCTATGGAAACACGTGGATCCACACCCCGAACCTGGACGCGCTCGCGGCGGAGGCGGCGGTCTTCGAGCAGCACTACATCGGGTCGTTCCCAACCGTTCCCAACCGACGCGACATGCTGCTGGGCCTCGGCGACAAGGAACATCCGTTCAACCGGTGGCGCGGCATCGATGACGACGAGATGACGCTCGCAGAGCGGCTGCATGAGGAGAAGGACATCCCGTCTATGATGGTCACGGATGTCGCCAACACGGTGAGCGACGGCCGGAACATGTATAAGGGCTTCTCCGCCTGGGCCTGGAACCGGGGGCAGGAAGGCGATCCGTGGTGGCTGGATGATGGCGTCCCGCTTGAGTTTCCGGTCGAGCCAGAGATGATCCGGTACTCCGCGGAGAGGTGGCACCAAGTTCTCGTCAACCGAGCACATCGCGAGGTCGAGACCGACTGGTTCGCGCCACGGACCTATTCGATCGCTATCGACTGGCTGGAGAGGAACTACACGCGGGAGGACTTCTTCCTCTACATCGACACGTTCGACCCCCACGAGCCGTGGGACCCACCCCGCTGGTACGAGCAGCTCTATGATCCCGACTTCGAGGGCCGGAGATTCGACGCCCCCACCTACGGCGCTCTGAAGCAGCTCGGCATCGCCAAGCGAGAGCTGCACAACATCCGCGCCAGATATGCCGGGGAAGTGACGATGGTGGACGCGTGCGTCGGCCGGCTGCTGGCGACGCTGGAGCGATTGGGTATCTACGAGGAAACGCTGATCATCTTCACCACCGATCACGGCGCCTACTTCGGCTATCCCGGGGACAATGGGATGATCTGCAAGGCGAACGTGATCGGCGCCGATGGGAAGGTGATGGCCGCCGGCCGGCCTATGAAGCAGCCGGCACAGTACCTGCCGCACTGGACCGGCGTGTGTCGGATCCCGCTGATCGTGCGGCTGCCCGGTCAGCGCGAGGGGAGGCGTGTGCGCGCCATCACCCAGCCATGGGACATCATGCCTACGGTGCTGGGGGCCTTCGGCATCGCGAAACCGCGGGAGCTGTGGGGGGCCTCTCTACTGCCATTGGCGAAGGGGAGGACTGCCAGAAGGCGCCGGGCGGCGGTGCTGGGCAATCCCCATCACGCACAGGTGATGACACAGCGGTGGCTCTACGCAGTGTGGCGGGGGCAGCGTCGGCCCGTGCTCTATGATCTCAGGGATGACCCCGAGCAGAGCAGCAATGTCCTTCCAAAGCACCCTCAGGTGGTGGCGCGGATGCAGCGCTGTGTCGCAGCATACCTCGACCAACAGGGGCTGGCCGACCTGCTGCCCGAGTATGGGTTTGAGGGATCGGCGAACGATGGCGCGCGAATCGACGCCGGCGTCTTGTGGTACACGTAGGGCCGGCTCTGCCGTCCTGCCTGGGTGGGATGCCGACCTCGCGCGGGCCAGACCAGGCGCCGAAGTGGCACCGAACGGGGCTCTGTCGATAGGCGCCGTGCCGTCCGCTCAATGCCCGTCCGAGCACGAGGCGCAGTCAGAACGATTGCTCCCAATCCTCGGTCAGCCCGTGTCCGTCACACGATGTGACGACCCAGGCCCTCCGCCACAGCTTGAGCGCGCCTTGCTTGCGCTTCTCGAACTCGACCTCAAGCTTCATCGGCCACCTGATCACGTCGCCGCCAGTGTCGACGACGGCAACGACATCGAAGCGGCCCGTCGCCTTCGGCGGCGCCACGTCTATGCTGGCATCATGTATCGTGATCTCGACGCTCTGGGCCTGCCGGGCGAGTCGGCCCACGATCGCCAACACATCATCACGGTCCAGTCCAGCGGAGTCCTGGTAGTCAGGGGCGACGCGGTCCATGACCTTCGCCGCGTCCTGACTGTCGAAGCCCTCCTCTACCTCATTGACGAGCGCTTCGAGTAGCTCGCGGTCTGTCGGCTGCAGGCGAGGCTGCCCCAGCCAGACGACCACTACCGCTACGGGTGCCACCAGCAACAGCACCTTGCGGCCACGCCAGAGCGCGCCGATTGCTCGCGTCATCTCACACCTCCTATCTGCTCCGCGGGTGAGGCCGCGGCCCCTATGCGTCTGCCCGAGCCCCCGTGTCTGGGGGCGGGCTGCTCGCGCTCGCGTCCCAAGCCGGCGAGCACGGCTTCGAGCGCGGGCAGGAAGCTGCACACGCGCTTCGCTCGTATCACGAGGTCCCAGAGCGGCTCACACTTCTTCCAGCCGCCTGCATATGCGATGTGTCGGAGTCGGTCCGTCAGGCTTCCCTTGGCGGAGGCGCTTCTGAATATGGACCCCCAACTGTAGAAGTCGCGATAGGCGCGCCAGTATCCGGCCTCCAACTGCTCGGCCGACATTCCTGCGGGTCGGAACACCGCATGGCGCGTATCGTACAGATCCCAGTCCTCTGTTGTGATGCGACCTTGCGCCTCGAGGCGAGTGTGCAGGGCCGTTCCCGGATAGGGTGTGAGGATGTGGAAGGTCGCCGTCTCGATGCCATGGCTGATCGCCCACTCGACCGTGCGGCCGAAGACCCCATCGTCATCTCCGTCCATCCCGAAGACGAAGCTCGCGTTGATCATCACACCGAGGTCGTGCAGCCTGCGCACGGCCGCCGCGTAGTCGCGGTGCATATTGTGGAACTTGTGCTGATCCTCCAGGTTGCTCGGGTCGAGTGTTTCGAAGCCGACAAACAGGCTCCGCAGTCCTGACTCGACGGCTGCCTCGAGGAGGCCCGGCGCGAGCACGGACTGCACCGTGCCGGCCGCCTGCCACAGTCGCCCCATGCCCTTCATGCCATCGAACAGATCGAGCGCGAACCTCCGAGCCCCGAACAGGTGATCGTCGAGGAAGTAGAGATGCCGCCCCGGAAGCCGTTCGATCTCGGACAGCGCCTGGTCCACCTGCTGTGTGTAGAACGACCGGCCCCCTCGGAAGAAGGGCTCGTTGTAGCAGAAGTCGCAGCGGTGCGGGCAACCCCGCGAGACTGCGATCGAGTTCGGCAGAAGGTACAGATGCCGCTTGATCAGGTCTCGGCGCACCGGTGGCTGATCGACGAGAGTGCGCACCGCAGATCGGTAGACCGCGCCCGGCCGCCCAGAGCGGAAGTCGCGCAGGAACTGGGGCCACGTGTCCTCGCCTGGTCCGAGGAAGATCGTATCGGCGTGGTGCTTGGCCTCCTCCGGCAGCGACGTGACGTGCACGCCACCGAGGGCGACATGCACTCCTCGCCTCCGGTAGTGATCGGCTATCTGGTAGGCGCGACGGGCAGAGGTGATGTAGACCTGGATGCCGACCAGGTCCGGCTCATCGTCGAGATTGAGCCGCTCCACATGCTCGTCCTGCATCGTGACCTCGTCGTCCTCGTCCAGGTAGCCGGCGAGCGTGGCCAGTCCCAGCGGCGGGAACAGCGAATACTTGATCGAGCGCCAGAAGGGACTCGTCGCTGCGGTCAGCGCCGGCAAGATCAGCTTCACCTTCATCGTCGGTCACCTCGCTCTCAGGGACGACTGCCGAGCTGACTTTATGCTATGCTTGGGGCGCGGATTGACCGACCCACTGCGTCCACTACTTCGCGCACTTGAGTGCTCGACGCCGCGCACTCTGTTGTGGTCTTGTGGAAGTGAGGCATCTCGTCGGAGGTGAAGGAGCGATGCTCGACGTCCTAGTGGTGGAGGACAATCCTCGGCTGCGCGAAGCGCTCAATACCGGACTCAGCGGCCTGCCCGGAGTCACAGTTGTGCATACTTGCGACTCCGGAGAAGACGCCCTCGCCTATTGCCTCGAGCACACACCCGACGCCGTCCTCATGGACGTGGAGCTGGCGGGCGAGATGAACGGGATCGAGGCGGCTGTGGCGGTCCGGCGGGAGCTGCCGCGCCTGCCCGTGGTCTTCTACTCGATCCAAGACGACGAGGCCTACTACCGGGCCTTTCGGAACTCAGGCATCCTGAGCCACTACGCCTATGTCCGCAAGTCGGACTACCTGCTGCCCGAGATGATCCTGCCTTTGCTCCAGGACGCGGTGAGCGGCAGGAGCTTCATTGACTCCGACATCGAAACCCGCGTCCAAGAGGTGACCCACAAGGACGCCGAGTCGCCGATGGCCCTCCTCGAGCCGAACGAGCAGGAGGTCGCGCGCATGCTGGCCCTCGGCATGACGAACGAGCAGATAGCTGCGCGTATGGGCTTCCGTGACAAGCGGACCATCAGCCGCACCAACGGGCAGATATACGCGACCTGGGGGCTGAGCAAGAGCGCCACGGACGACAAGGTGGCGCGGACGCGGGCCGCACTCATCGTGCGCACCGGACGCCTGATCTCATGGGACGATGAAGGCGCGCCTTGGGTTACAGACGGGCGCGGAGAGCGGGTGAAGTGGGAGGCGTGATCTTCGACATCCCGCTGCTCTACGGGGCTCTGCTCGGCCTGTCGCTCTTCAACACGGTTGTGCTGCTGTGGCTCGGTCTGACTGTCTTGCTGAACGCGGCGCGCCGCACAGCGGCAATCTGGCTCGTGGGCGGCGGCCTGGTGGCAGCGGCTGTCTTCTTCGTAAGCCACACCTTCATCGTCTGGTATAGCGCAACCACCCTCCGGCCGTCACTCAATGCCTGGTGGTCGCTCGGCTGGCTCGGGCTCGTCTTCGCACCCTACGCCTGGTATATCGCGATGCTCTGGCACACCGGCTACTGGGAGGAGGCCCGTTCGGGGTTCAGTCGGAGGCACCGTCCAGCGTTGGTGTTCGCCACGCTCCTTGCAGTCGCACTTCTGGCGGTGGTCGCCGTAGGCAAACCCATTCCCTCGTCGATGCGACTCAGCGGCCTCTACTTCTTCACGGCACCGCTTCTCTTCGGCCTTCCACTGCTGCTGCTTCTCTATCCGCTCTTCGTTCTGGTCTGTGTGCTCTTCTCGCTGAGCGCGCTGCGCCGGCCTGGGCCCATCTCCCGCGCGCTCGCCGCTCCCGCCCGCAGGCGGGCGCGGCCCTGGCTGATTGCCGCCTCCGTGTCGGTGCTGATCGTCAGCCTGCTGATGATCGACGTCATGATCTTCCTCGTCCTCTACGCGCGGGGACGGTACCTGGAGGTGTTGCTGGACCAGCCGGTCATCGAGGCCTTCTGGCTCGACTTGGCGGTGAGTCTACCGATAACGGCAGCCGTCGTGCTCCTCGGCCAGGCCGTCGTCGCGTACGAAGTCTTCGCGGGGAGGGCCCTGCCGAGGAGGGGCCTGCGACGCCAGTGGCATCTCGTGCTGCTGCTCGCGCTGCTCTCCAGCGCGACCGTTGGTGTTACCTTGGCCCTGGGCGCGAATCCGATGTTCACCATCGTGGTGCTGGTCGTACTCGCGGCGTCGAGCTACGCCGTGCTCGGCTGGCGATCCTACGCCGAGCGGCAGGCGCAGGCAGACGAGCTACGCTTGCTTGTATCCAGCGAGCATGCCTTCGATGCATTGCTCAGTCCACCCACCAGCGAGACGTCGGGATCCCCAGGGCCGTTCGTCGCCCTCTGCCGAGATGTGCTCGGCGCGCAGTGTGCCTATCTACTGCCGACTCGACTGCTCTCATCTCTCGTTGGCGGCCCATTGAGCTACCCGCCAGAACGAACCGCGGATTTCGGCATCGACGATGACCTCGCCCAGCGCATCGAGCCGGGATCTATGATCCTAGCGGTGCCTCCCGAGCGCTACGGCGGCGCCGCCTGTGCCGTTCCCCTCTGGAACCCCCGCGGCTTGGCCGGCGTTCTCTTGCTTGGCGCAAAGAGCGGTGGTGGGCTCTACTCCCAGGAGGAGATAGAGATTGCGCGCGCGGCCGGCGAGCGGCTCCTGGACACGATCGCTGTGCTCGGCCTCGCACAGCGCCTTCTGTCTCTCCAGCGAGAGCGGTTCATTCAGACCCAGGTGCTCGACAGCCAGTCCCGCCGTGCGCTGCACGACGAGGTCCTCCCAAGCCTCCACGCCGCCATGCTGGGTCTTCGCTCCTCACCCGGAGGTGGACCCCAGACGACTGAGGTGGTTGCACAACTTGCCGAGGTGCACCAACGCCTATCGGCTCTGCTGCGCGAGATGCCCATAGGGCGCGCCTCACGGGTGGCCGACCTCGGGCTCTTTGGGGCGCTCCGCGATGCGGTGGAGACGGAGTTCGCCCGCAGCTTCGACGGAGTGGTGTGGAACGTCGATGAAGAGGCGGCCGAGCAGGCCTCCTCCCTTCCGACGCTTACGGCCGATGTAGTCTTCTACGCGGCCAAGGAGGTCGTCCGCAACGCCGCCCGCCATGGCCGCGGCGGGGAGCCCTCGCGCCCGCTCCGGCTGCGACTCGGGGCGGCCTGGCTAGACGGCCTTCACCTCTCTATCGAGGACGACGGAGTCGGCATCGCCTCGACAGAGCCGGCGGATTCCCAGAGCCACGGCCTCGCTCTGCACAGCACCATGCTCGCCGTCATTGGCGGCTCCCTGGCGACGGGCCGCGACGCGGGGAGGGGGACAAGAGTGACCATCTCTGTCCCAGCAGAGGCCTGGAGTGAGGACCTGCCAGGCGACGACCCGCCTCCGCTTCAGGGATCATCACCTTGAGCGCCGCGGGCATGATGCTGATATCGACGGGCGTTCGGCCGGCCCGGTCGCCGTCGACGTGAACGAACACCGGCGGCTCCGACTCAATGAGCACACGCCGCGCCCGCAGGCGATCTACTCCGCGGGAGGCGCCGGGGCGGCCTCGCAGCACCCCGCAGACCTGACGAGCGACCTGGACCGCGGGGCCGCTCCGAAAGAACCACACGTCGAGCCACCCATCATCTACCACGGCCTGGGGCGCCACCCGCAGATGGTACGCGTAGTGCCGGGCGTTGGCGACGAGGACGAGCCACGCTTCGCCCTCCACGGCGGCGGCCTCGGTCGTGACGCGGAATCGCGTGGCCGGGTAGCGTGTCAGCAGACGTACGCCGCGACTCAATGCCGAATAGCCCAGCATGTCCTTGTTCGCCGGCGGCAAGACAGTGTGGACGACCGCTCCGTCGAAGCCTGCTCCTGCCATCTGAGCGAAGGGCCGTCCGTTCGCCAGCCCTAGGTCGATGCGGTGAGCCAGGCCGCCCAACGAGACCGTGACGGCCTCTGGCAGCGCGCGAGGGATGCCCAGCTCCCCTGCGAGCGCGTTGAGCGTTCCCGATGGCACGATTCCCAGGGCGAATCCGGTGCCCGCGAGCGCGGGTAGCACGGCATTGATGGTGCCGTCGCCCCCGGCCGCGATAACCCTCGTGTCATCTGGCGACTCGCCCGCCAGTGCCTCTCGCAACCTGGCCTGCACCTTCTTCGTGGAGCATGCGGCCACTCGCTGCACGTGGACCCTTGCCTCTCGCAGGCAGCGGACAATGGCTGCCAACCTCGGCCGCCGTCGGCGGGACCCGGCAGCGGGATTCGCCACCACGAGGGCCTTCATCAGAGCTGCCCCCTGTGGACCTGGGACAGCGCCTCTTGTACTGGGCGCGGAGGGAGGGCCTCGGCGGGCACGACCTGTCGCCTGTGCCCCTCCACTGGCCGACGGCCGTTGCGGCTCCTGATCGGCCCACCCGATGCTGCAAGCACTCCTGTGAGCAATGGCGAGAAGCGGCCGACTTGCCCAGAGCGGATGATCAGGTCCCACAGCGCCTCGAACCTGCCCCATCCGGCGGTGTACACGCAGTGGCGAAGCTGGTCGCGCAGCCGTGCATGGGTCGCTGCGCTCTTCAGAATGGAGCCCCAGCCATAGAAGTCGCGGTGGGCACGCAGACGTCCGGCCTTGAGTTGCGCGGCCGACATCCGCGCAGGTTGGAACACGACATGAGCCGTGTCGTACAGGTCCCAATTCCGCGTGAGAATACGATCCTCGGCCGCCATCCGCTGGTAGAGACGTGTGCCCGGGTACGGCGTGAGGATGTGGAAGGTGGCCGTCTCGATGCCCTGGGCGAGCGCCCACTCCACCGTGCGCTCGAAGACGCTTTCGTCATCGTCATCCAGGCCGAAGACGAAGGTGGCATTCACCATCACTCCGGCGTCGTGGAAACGGCGCACGGCCTCCTCGTAATCACACTTCAGATTCTGGTGCTTCCGGTAGTCGGCGAGGTTCCTGTCGCTGATCGTCTCGAATCCCACCAGCAGTGTCCGCAGCCCCGACGCGACGGCGCGATTCAGCAGATCTGTGCGAAGAGCTGAGTCCACTGTCGCGGCAGACTGCCAAGTTCGGCCCATTCCCTTCATGCCCCCGAAGAGGGCCCGCGCAAACTCCTCACTTCCGAGGATGTGGTCGTCCAAGAAGTACAGGTGGCGGCCGGGGAGACGTTCGATCTCCGCCATAGCCTGATCCACGGTCTGCGTGTAGAACGCCTTGCCTCCACGGAAGAAGCTGGAGTTCGAGCAGAAGTCGCAGCAGTGGGGGCAGCCGCGTGAGACCACGAGGGCGTTGGGCGCCAGGTAGAGGTGCGTCTTGATCAAGTCTCGACGGGCCGGTGGCTGGTCGGCGAGACAGCGGACCTGGGAGCGATAGACCCTTCTCGGCCGGCGAGCCCTGAAGTCGCCGAGGAACCGCGGCCATGCCTCTTCCGCCGGCCCGAGAAACACTGTGTCCGCGTGCCGGAGTGCTTCCACTGGCATTGCGGTCGCGTGAAGGCCGCCCAGACAGACATGGACTCCTCTCCTGCGGTAATGATCGGCTATCTCGTATGCGCGGCGAGCCCCGGACACAGACACTGAGATGCCGACGAGATCCGGGCTATCATCTGCCTCGAGTGGCTCGACGTTCTCATCCTCGATCCAGACCTCGTCATCTGCGCGCACGTACCCGGCCAGTGTCGCGAGCCCGATGGGAGGCCACAGCGAGTAGTTGATCTTGCGCCGGGGCTCTCCCTGTGACCGCGTGAACCGCGGGAGAACGAGCTTCACCCTCATGGCAGTTTACCTCCATCTCAGGATGTGGTTGGTCGGTTGGCCGCCATGTTAGGTTTGAGGGCCGATTCTGCCGACCCACCGGGTGCGCGCCGGCGCGCACCCGAGTGCGCGGGGGCCCCTCCCGGCAGGAGCGCCTCGGGGGAAGCCGAACTTCGGTCGGCAGAGCCGTTGCTGTGATCAACCACGCGAGACGGAGCGCGCAGGAGAGTCGGTGCAATGAGACAGGCCGTGATGACGTCGCCCGGGAAGATCGAGTTTCGCGAGGCCGCGGAGCCGCGGGTGAGCCCGGGCCAAGTATTACTGCGGGTCAAGCAGATTGGGGTGTGCGGAAGCGACGTGCATGTCTACCATGGCAAGCACCCCTTCACGTCCTATCCGATCGTGCAGGGGCACGAGTTCTCGGCCGTCGTCGAGGGCCTCGGCGAGGGCGTGGATGGAATCGAGATCGGCTCAAAGGCCACCGCACGCCCCCAGGTCGTCTGCGGTGAGTGTCGGCCGTGCCGCCGCGGCGACTACCACATCTGCGACCACCTGAAGGTGCAGGGCTTCCAGGCGCCGGGCGTCGCGCAGGATCTCTTCGTCACTGAGGCGGAGAAGGTGGTCGTGCTGCCGGATAGCTTTACACACGTCCAGGGCGCGCTGGTCGAGCCGGCCGCCGTGGCCGTCCATGCGAGCGGCTGGGCAGGGGAGCTGAGCGGGAAGAACGTCGTGGTGACGGGCGCCGGTCCCATCGGCAATCTCGTCGCGCAGATGTGCCGCTGCCGGGGGGCGCACGTTCTCATCACAGACCTGAGCGAGTTCCGGCTTGACAGGGCGCGGGAGTGCGGCCTCGAGGCGACATCAAATGCCGCGGAAGAGGCGCTGCCAGAGGCCTCGCGGCGGGCCTTCGGAAACGACGGCTTCGACGTCGCCTTCGAGTGCGCGGGGGCGGAAGCCAGTGTCTCGGCGGCGATCGACGCGGTGAACAAGGGCGGGTCGATCGTCATCGTCGCGGTCTTCCAGGAGAAGCCGCCGGTGGACCTGGCTGTCATCGGGGACCGGGAGCTGCATCTGCTCGGGACGCTGATGTACCAGCACGGCGATTACGAGGAAGCTGTCCGACACATCGCCGCTGGCGACATCTGCACGGCGCCGCTCGACTCGAAGCACTTCCCCTTCCAGCAGTACCTCGATGCATACCGCTACATAGAGGATCAGGGGGCCGACTGCCTTAAGGTCTTCATCGACCTCTGAGATGACCTCGGCCGATGCGGGGGCCGCCGGCCGCGCGGTTCCGCGTTCTCAGCCTCCGCAGAGGGGCTAGTCCGTGGCCCCGGCGAGGGCCTCGAAGCCGCCGACGATGTCGAGCAGCTCGGCCGTGATCGAGACCTGCCGCTGCCGGTGGAACTGACTCCGCAGCTCTTGGACTCGCTCCTCGATGTTCCGTTCGGCCGCCTGCATTGAGGCCAGGCGGCTTGCGTTCTCCGCGGCGAGGGACTCGACGACCGACCGATAGATGGATACGAGAAGATGCTGGCGAATGAGGGCCGAGAAGAGCGTGTCCCAGTCCACGGTGAACATCGGGAGTGTCCTGCCGCCCCATCTCCGCTCCTTCAGATCGCCGAGCCAGCGGACATCCACTGGCAGTAGTTGGCGTGTGTGTGGACCGTAGCTGGCACGTGATGTCGGTCGGTTGTGGTATACGAGGAGGCTGTCGACGCCCAGCTCGTCGTGCCACTGGTCGATCTGCAGCAGAACGTCTTCGACTAAGGGGCAGATCCCAGAGAGCGAGGCGGGGACCGAAAACACTTCGTCGAGCTGGACGCCAGCTTGCTCGAGGGGGAATGTGACGCGAAGCCCGATGGCGAGGATGACCTGGCGCTCTCGCCGTGCGCCAAGCCGGCCGAGATCGCGTGCTGCGTACTCGGAGATGTCTTCATTGAACTGGCCGCACATGCTCTGGTCCGACCCGATGACGGCTGCCGCCACCAGCTCGCCCTCCGTCTGCTGGGTTAGCCTGAGCTCCTCCGGTCCATGGCGCAGGGCAATCTGGAGGCCGAGTTCGACGGCCCGGTGATAGTCAGCAAGGGAGTCCACGGCATCCTGGAAGTGACGGATGCTGATGGCCGCGAGGCCCTTCATGGTCTTGACGACAGACCTGAGATTCTCGGCCGTGCCAATCCTCGCGCGCAGCTCTTCCAGGGTCTCCACAGATCACTCCCTCCGAAGCGGCGAGACGGCCTGTTTCGCCGCCTCAAGGAGGCGTGTGCGGTCCTCGTCCGATAGGTCGTCACCGGCGTGGATCTTCGCGACAATCTCGGGCAGGTCGTGCCTGAGGGCGCGGCGCACGCGCCTCTCCGCTTCGGCCACCCGCTCGACGTCGAGCTCATCGAAGAGCCCCTGGGTGACGGCGAGCAACACAGCCGTCTGCTCCGCGGGCGACATGGGCTCGTACTGGGGCTGCTTGAGCGCTTCGCGGATCCTGCGGCCCCGTTCCAGGGTTCGGGCTGTCTCTTCGTCGAGTCTCGTGCCAAACCGGGAGAAGGCTTCGAGCTCCTCGAACTGCGAGTAGGTGAGCCGTAGGTCGCTGGACACCTTCCGATAGGGAGGGAGCTGGGCTCGGCCGCCGACGCGGGAGACGGAGCGGCCAACGTCGATGGCCGGGAGGAGGCCCTTCTGCTGCAGCTGCGGCGAAAGGTAGATCTGGCCGTCGGTGATGGAGATGAGATTCGTAGGGATGTAGGCGGAGATGTTCTGGGCCTCCGTCTGGACGATGGGAAGTGCCGTCAGGGAGCCCCCTCCGCGATCGTCTCTGAGGTTCGTCGCCCGCTCGAGCAGGTGGGAGTGGATGTAGAAGATATCCCCGGGGTAGGCCTCCCGCCCGGGTGGCCGGCGGAGGAGGAGGGAGAGCTCGCGGTAGGCGCGGGCGTGTCGCGTGAGGTCGTCGTAGACGATGAGGACGTCGCGCCCCTGGCCCACGAAGTACTCGGCGATGCTCGTCGCGGCATAGGGGGCGACGTACTGGAGGCCGGGCGGATCATCTCCGGTGGTGACGACGACGGCGGTGTAACGGAGTGCTTCGCTCTCCCGCAGATCCGCGACGACCTTGGCTACGGCCGAGGTGCGCTGGCCGATAGCGCAGTAGACACACATTAGCCCGTAGTTCTTCTGATTGATGATTGCATCGATGGCGAGCGCGGTCTTCCCGGTCTGACGGTCTCCGAGGATGAGCTCGCGCTGGCCCCGGCCGATCGGGATGAGGGCATCGACGGCTTTGATGCCGGTCTGGAGAGGGACGCTCACCGGCTCGCGCTCCATCATGCGCGGGGCCGGCTGCTCGACGTGGCGCCGCCGGGTGCCGCGGAGGGGGCCGTGGTCGTCGAGCGGTCGGCCCAGGGCGTCCACGACACGGCCGAGCAGCGCCTCGCCGACGGGGACGTCGAGCAGCCTATGCGTGCGCCGCACTTCGGCACCCGCCCCCACGTGCTCGCTGTCGCCCAGGAGAACCACGCCGACCTCCTCGGGGTCGAGATTGAAGGCGAGGCCGAGCACGTCTCCGGGGAAGAGGATCAACTCCTCGGCGCGCACCGAGGGGAGGCCGGAGACGCCGGCGATTCCCTTGCTGACATGGGTGACGATGCCTATCTCTCGAGTGGCAAGCCGGGCCAGGTCCCCGTCGAGGGCGCGCTCGATGGCACTCGCCGTCTCCTCCGTCACCGCTCTCAAGGGATGGCTGTCAGTCGCCATTGCCTTCGCCGGTCTCCACCGAGAGGGCCTGGGATAGCCCCTCGCTGAGGGCATCGAGATACTCGTCCACGCTCCAGGCGAGCTTGTACCCCCCGGCCCTGAGCTCAATGCCGCAGATCAGGTCCTGCGAGCTGTGGAACTGGACCTCTGAGGCGTCGGAGAACTCGTCTCGTACGGCAGCCTCCACCTGCCGACGGGCGCCGTCGGGGAGATCGAAGGCAGTGAAGACAGTCACCACCTCGGCGTGCTCGACGGCTCGGGACATGGGGTCACGCTCGTCGTCGTCCAGCGCATGTCGCTGAGGAAGGAGTGCTGCTCGCGGCGCAGCGAGTCGCGCCACCTGGAGCGCAGGTCATCGACTTCCTCTCGCGCCTCCTGGATCATCTCGCCGCGCCTACGTTCCGCCTCCTCGCGCGCCTCCCTGAGGAGCTGAGACCGCTTATCATCGAGCTCCTCCCGCTCCTCCCGATAGGAGCGCGCTTCCTCCTTGGCCTCGCGCTCGCGCTCCTCGGCCTCTCTGAGGCGCTGTGCGATCCTCTCCTCGCGCTGATCCATCGCCTTGACTATGGGCCCATAGAGGAATCGCTTGAGGAGCGCGATGAGGACGAGGAAGTTGACGATCTGGGCGATGACTGTGAACCAGTCTACTTGCATCGGCCGCTACTTCCCTGAGACGAAGTGGTTCCAGAACGGGTTCGAGAAGATGATGATCATGGCGACCACGAAGCAGTAGATGGCGGTGGACTCGATCATGGCCAGGCCGACGAAGAGGGTCCTGGTGATGGTGTTGGATTCGTCGGGCTGCTGGGCGATGGAGGAGAGCGCGGACATGACCGCTCTCCCTTCGGCGAGGGCGGGGCCGATTGACCCCACAGCAATGGTGATCCCAGCCGTGATGATGGAGACCATCGCGGTTATCTCAGCGCCGGTCATCTAGGTTCCTCCTTGTGATTCGCGTTGCGTGGGTTCGGTTTCCTCGCGCTCGTGGCGGCGTCGGGTTGCAGAGGCGATGTAGACCATCGCGAGGACGGCGAAGATGTAGGCCTGGACGAGGCCGGTGAGCAGGCCGAGCGCGTTCATGATGATGGGGAAGAACAGCGGGGCGAGGGCGAGGAGGATGCCGAC
>JALGXW010000033.1 GCA_029821875.1 Candidatus Hebobacterum abditum
AATGCCCACGCCGAACGCTGGATAGGAAGTGTCAGTCGAGAGTGCCTGGATCACCTCATCCTGGTCGGGCTGGGCAGCTTGCAGCGTGTGCTCCTCCAGTATCGCAGGTTCTATGACGTGCATCGGCCGCATCAGGGCCTTGGCAATCGGATACCGGCGAGGTGGGCGGCAGGGCAGATGATCCGTTTCCCAATCCGATCAGAAACCACAGAGCTTCTCGTCGGCCGCGAGTCGTTCCTCGGTGGCCTGCTCAACTCCTACTACCGCACAGCCGCGTAGCTGAAGCCGCATCGCATTCCCGGTAGCTTGCCGCTGGACGCGGGGTGTGTACGCGCACCTCTGGTCGTCTTCAGAGCCGCGGGATCACCCGGAATCGGGGTACGCGGAACAGCCGACGATCAAGCAGAAGAACGATGACGCGCGCCAGAGACCACGGGATGAGTTCTTGGACAGCACGGGCACGCACTTCGCCAAGATCAGCACTGGCAGACATGGTATCTCTCCTGTTGGCTCGACCCGGAGTTCGATGTGTCGCACCGACAGCATGTGCAAGCGATCCCACAACTCCCGCCGACGAGCGAACTCCCAGGCCCGACATGGCGCCGACGCCCAGCGCGCCGCTGGCGGCAGCGCGCCGGAGGAACTCGCGCCGGGCTAGATGACTGTCAGGCTGTCCTTTAGCCATGATTCCTCAGTACACGAATGCTCTGTCCCCTGCGTCCATCGACAGACAGACCCCCTGCAGTTGACACAGACAAGCAGTCCATTCGGCGCTTCGATGTGGCGCCCTGGGTCGTTGTTGGGCTTCCGTGAGACTGATGCAGAGGACATTCCGTCTGGGCCTGTAACTAGCTGTTACAGCCACAGGCCTCCCCCTGGGGCGATGCTCTGATGTCGCCGACAGCCCTCCAGCGAGTTGCGGGCAGAGGACTTCCAGGGCTCTTGTCGTAGCGTGCCGGTGACCGGCGGGTCGTATGAAGTGCGTGGGCGGCCAGATCGAGTCGCGGCGCATGCCATGTTGGGGATGAGGAAGCCAGGGTGATAGGCGAGGTCGTTCGGGCGACGAGTGTCGCCGATGCGTGGGAGCAGGCGCTCCTGGGCATCCAGCAGTCGGGACGTGTGGTTGAGCACGAGGAACCGGATGAGCGGCCCTTCCGCGAGTCCGTCGGCCCCTGCGTGATCGCGATCGAGCGTCCACTGGATGGTCACAGGTACCACCGATGGATCCTCAATCGGTGCCTCCCCCAGGATCTCGTCGGCTACATCGACGAGGTTTGTGACGGAACGAAGGATCACCTCATCGACCTCGCCGACCCTAACGCGTGGCACTACACATACCACCAGCGACTTCGTCGCTACCCGGCGGGCGAGCCGATCGATCAGCTCGACGTGGCGGCGGAGAGGCTGAAGTCGCGACCCACCTCACGCCGTACCCAGGCGATCACATGGGTCCCGGCCGGTGACCCCGATGAGAAGCACCCTCCCTGTCTGCAGCGCATCTGGGTCACGGTGAGGGATGGGGGCTTGGTGATGCACACGCACTGGCGCTCCCGAGATGCCTACCTGGCCGCCTTCATGAACATCATCGCGCTGACCGAACTCCAGCGGCGGCTGGCACAGCAGATTGGCGTCGACCCCGGCCCGTATTACGACGTAACCGACAGCTACCACATCTATGAGCGGGACGCGGGCGAGGTTGCTGATCTCCAGGGGGCCGCTCAGCAGGCCCGCGACGATGGGTGCAGAGAACGGCTGTGGATGACGGAGGAGCAGTTCCAGATGGCACTGGAGGCAGACAGAGAACTCCGCCGAGACCGGGCGGGGCAGCCGTAGGGCAGGCAGGCGAAGCCGGCCTCAGTCGCGTCGTGTTCTTGTGACGCGCATGAGTTCGGGGGTCGTTGTCCCTATAAGACGAGTCGTCAACCATCCCCTGTGAGGTGCCCTGACGATCACTCAGTAGTCTCTATACGAGACATATCCCTATCGGCGCTGACGTCGCGCATGCTGTCGTCGGTCTGAAGGGGGCCTCTCATGTCGGGCGAGGGGGCCGGACTTCGGTCTGCGGCGAGCCGAAGGTGAACTGCAGGCATCGGCAGAAAGTGGCCGACCGGGAAGAGCCGCGTTGAGAGGTAGCAGGCGGTGCTCGTCGACTCACGGCGCATGTCCTCGAGAGAACGGATTATTGCCGCAATCCGGCGCGATCCAGTCGATCATCTGCCATTGTGCTTCGATGGCATCGGCCACCAGGGAGTTGAGTTCCTATCCCGCCGCTATCCTGACCAGTTCGAACTGGCCCGTTTCTACCTCAACCTCGGTCTGGACGCCGGGGTGCGCACTGCTCCCCCGTACCACTCGCGGAAGGGATTCGAGACAAAGCAGTGGACAGACCATCCGGCAGACGCCGAGTGCCCCCTGATCTTCAAGGAGTACGCCACCCCTCGCGGCACGCTGAGACAAGTGGTGCGCAAGGCACGCTATCCGTTCGCATCTGTCCCTTTGTTCGAGGATCATCATGTCCCTCCGGGACGTTCGCGGCAGTACTGCGTCGAACGGGAAGAGCATCTCGATGCGTTGGAGTGCATCCTTCAGCCGCCAACTTCCGAGGAGCTGGGCGAGTACCGTGAGCAGATGACGGCCGCGAGGAGGTACTGCAAGGACAACGGGATTCTGCTGTCGGGATACGCGCTGGGCATTGGTGATCCGCTGTTCTGGCTTTCCGGCATCGAGCCGATCTTGGTGGCAGCGCTTGAAGATCCAGGCTTTCTGAAGCGATACGTCGATATACTCACGCGGTGGTCGTTGGCCATCTCGACGATTCAGATTGAGCACGGCGTGGAAGTCCTGGTCCGGCGGGGCTGGTATGAGAGCGCGGACTTCTGGTCCCCTGCGCTCTACCGCGACTTCCTCTATGACCCGCTCAGGATCGAGATCGAGTTGGCACATCAGGCAGGGGTCGTCGTCAACTACTGCATGAACTCCGGCACGATGCCGTTGCTTGGCATGTTCCGCGAGCTGGGATTCGACATCTACTCGCTCATCGATCCGACGGCAGGTGACACCGATCTCGTGAGCATCAAACGCGAAGTCGGCGACGCCATCACTCTTTACGGGGGCGTGAGCAACCATCACGTCCTCGAGCGAGGAACGGCGGAGCAGGTACGGGAGGCCGTCGCCGCAGCCGTCGAGGTGCTCGCACCCGGCGGGGGGTTCATCCTGGGGCTGGGCGATGTGCTCGACTACACCATGAGCAATCCGGGGCTCGCCGAGCGAAACTTCTACGAGATGATCGAGGCCTGGAAGGAGTTGCGGCAGGACCTGTCCTAGGCAGTATGCTGCGAGTGTCCGTTTGCATCCAGGAGGTATGCGGTAATGGCCACGCACAGAGAAGAACAGAGACTCGCCCTGCAGGGCGGCATGAAGGCAGTCGCCACCATTGAGGTCAGGGGCAGGCCGAAGATCGACACTGACGAGTTCATGGCCGTGGCAAGGCGGTTCGGCTTCTCCGCCAAGACGCTGAAGAAGATCCGCACGGCCGTCTCCAAGGAGGACATGGGCACGGGGCCGTTCCTCGCCAACTACTACTCCGACCTGAAGGAGACGTGCGTCCAGAAGTTCGAGCGGGCGGCGCGGGAGGCTTTCGGCGTCAAGCACGCAATCGGGGTCAGCTCAGGCACCGCCGCCCTACACGCTGCATTCGTCGCGGTCGGCGTGGGCCCCGGCACAGAGGTCATCTGCCCTGCGATCGGGTTCATGGCCACCGCCGCGGCCGTGACGGCCGCGAACGGAGTGCCCGTGTTCTGCGATGTGGATGAGTCGCTCTCCATGGACCCCGGGAAGATCGAAGGCCTTGTCACACAGCGCACGGTGGCCATTGCCCCCACCTGTGTGATGGGCAGCGTGCCTGACATGCGTGCGATCATGCGCGTGGCGCGCGAGCACAAGCTGAAGGTGGTCGAGGACTGCGCGCAGTCCTGTGGCGCAAGCTACAAGGGGAAGTTGGTGGGCACGTTCGGCGATGTCGGCTGCTTCAGCATCTCGGCCTACAAGATCGTAGGCGGGGGCGAGGGCGGTCTGATGATCACCAACAGCAAACGAGTGTGGGAGCGAGCCAGCCAGCTGGCCGAGTGCGGCGGCCTGTGGCGGCCGGACCGCTTCGCGCCACCGCGGTACGACGGAGAGCTGTTCCCGGGCACCAACTATCGGATGAGTGAACTCGAGGCCGCGGTAGACGCGGTGCAGCTTCGCAAGATGGCCGGCGTCGTAAGACGCTTCCGCGCAGTCAAACAGCGGATTCTCAAGCGCCTGAAGACCTATCGAGAGATCAGACCGCAGACGCTGAACGATCCCAATGGGGAAGTGGGGTACATGCTGCGGTTCTGTCCCGAGAGGGTTCAACTCGGACGCCGAATCGTCGCCGCTCTCAACGCCGAGGGTGTCTCGTGCGGGATGCGCGGCGAGGGGGCGGCCCCTGACTGGCACCAGTACTCGTGGATGTACCCCATCGTATGCAAGACTGGACCCACAGATGTCAGCTGTCCCTGGGAGTGCCCTGTATACGTGCGGGCGGGCGGCGCCGTTGACTACGCTCGTGGCGACTGCCCCGTGGCGGACGACCTGTTCGATCGCGTCGTCACGATCCAACTCAACCAGTGGTACTCGGCGACCGACTGCCGCAACATCGCCAAGGCCATCAACAAGGTGCTCTCGGCCTACTGCACCGAAGACCCCGCCGCGACGAAGTGGTCTTGAGTGGCGCGTTTGCACCCGGACGCCTGGAAGATGGCATGACTCTGTACATCGCCGCCTATGACACAGAGCAGCCCGCCTGCCTCGCAGCCTGTCGGCGGATCGTGGAGGTTCACCGCCGGCACGAGATGCCGGCAACCTTCTTCATCACTGGCAAGGCACTCGAAGCAAGCGGGCATGAGTACCGGGCGTTGCTGGATGATCCCCTCTTTGAGATTGCCTCCCACACCTACTCCCACAAGTCCCTGCGAGACCATCCCTTCTGTGGGCCGGCGGTGCCGCCGGCCGAGATCGCTGAGGAGCTATCCGAGGGCAAGCGTTGGGTCGAGCAGGTGTTCGAACGGCCGTGTCTGGGAGTGCGACCGGCGTGTGGCTTCGAGAAGGGACTGTGCGGCGCGCCCGAGGTGCTGCAAGCCGCGGCAGGATCTGGACTCCGCTACCTGAGCAGCAAGCTGTGGGGAACCGATTACAGCCTACCTGCTCCACTCAGCCAGCCGTTCCGGTACTCTGAGGACGGGTTCCCGGACCTCTGGGAGCTGCCCGCCCACGGCTGGCAAGAGAACCTGCTAAAGGACAACAACCGATGGGGTCCCCGACGGCTATCGCTCTGGCCACCAGAGATGCCCGAGGCGATCCCGCGAGGCTTCCTCCAGACGCCGGAGGAGGAGTTCGCCGTCAATCGTGTCTTCCTCGATCGCGCGGCCGAGGAGTCACTGACGTTCGTTTCACTGATCTGGCACCCGTGGTCGCTCGCCGAGTTCGACCCTGACATGGAGATGCTCGAGCTCACCTTCCGGCACGTCCGCGCTCTCGGCCTCGAAACGGGAACCTATGCAGACCTTCTCGCCAGGCTGGGCGGACCCGCGCTCTGAGCCAGTGCTGCTTGAGCGGCCCCCATTGAGCCGACGCCCAAAGACAGGAACGGGCGACCTCGGGTCCGAGCAACGACTTGACCGCGGCCTGGGTATGTGCCCCTAGAACAGAGCCTCCACTGTGGTGGCGGCATCGAGCGAGGGAAGAACGACCCATTCCCGATCTGCGTCGAAAGAGTCCACGGCCTGGCCGTTCACGAGCGCTCCCGTGAGGCGCGCCCTCTCTGGGTGGCGGAAGCGCACGATCACTTGGCGAGGGGGCTTGCGGGTGGGTGACTCAATCCGCGCGACGATGCGTCGGCCGCCGTCCAAGCTCTGATAGCCGAGGCTCATGGGCCCGAAGTAGGTGGCGGCGTCGCGGATCGCCACCACCTCCTCGCTGCCCACCCACGCACGCGGGAGTCCACGCCCCAGGTAGAGCGTGTCGCCCACCTCCTGGATGAACATCATCCTCAGCCACATCGCCACCATCGCCTCGTCGGAACTCTTGAAGTGATCGCCTGCCCACTCGGACAGAGTGGGGAGCGGATGCTCGGCCATGGCGCGGATGTCGCGCCGCCAGCAGGCGGCGAACCCGTTGAAGAAGGCGCGCAAGAAGTGCTCTGTCTGATCCCGGTAGAGGTATGGAGGCGGGAAGTAGAGCAGGTTGGGCTGCATGCTGAAGCCGCCCCGAGAGAACCATTCTCGCTCGAAGTCTTCCAGTGGGTAGTTGAAGGGCGCGTCAAGGTAGAGGTTGTCCTCGTAGTCCTGCAGGATCCACGTCGACTCCTGGCTGTTCGGGTCCAGCACGCTTGTGGTCAGACAGATGGCCCCCTCCAACACCTCGCGAATCCAGCCGACATCGCGCCCGCGCAGATAAAGCCGGGAGGGGAAGTGCGGAACGTAGCTGCCATCCCGCAGCCGCACCACCGGGCAGCGAGACATGGATTCCCGGTAGCCGGCGAGCAGGTCCTCGCGGTAGGCCTCTGCCTCGCGCACGAGGCGCTCGCCCTCGGAATGCCCCACCTCGGCCAGGGCTTGGGCGGCCGCGTCCAGCCCGCGCCAGGTGAGGCAGTTGGTGGAGAGCCAGTAGTAGAAGTCCTTCACGTCCTCCAGCGACCCCGCCGGAAGGAATCCGTACTCCAGCACCCGCTTCCCCTCGGAGTCCGTGCGCTGCGTCTGCTGTCGCTCCCGTATCACCCAGTCACACCCGGCCGCCAGCTTGTCTCCTATCCGCAGCAGCCACTCTGCGTCCCCGGTGAAGCGGTAGTGCTCGGCCATCCCCCACAGCACCCATCCATGGTGCTGGTTGTAGTCTCCCATCTCGTACCCGCCGGACCCGTAGAAGATCCCCTCCTTGCTCTGGAAGTTGCCCGGCAGGCCGACCGTTCCCTGGTAGTGGAGGTACGTGTCGAAGTGTCGCCGCGCCTCGGTGTGGAAACCGCGTCGGTCCAGCTCCATGATCTGCATGGTCGCCTCGTTCGAGTAGTTGCCGTAGTTGAACGAGCTGACCCGTCCCATGATCCGCTCTGATCCCACCTCGTAGTCATCGTTGATAAGAATGTGAGTCAGATGGCTCCGGTAGAAGTCGGTGATATCCTGATCAGGGACCACGATCTCGGCGGCCTGGGCGAGGCGCTCTTCCCAGTAGCTCAGCACCTCCGAGCGGGAGCCCTCGAAGTCCATGGCCCGCAGAGACTCGACTTCCGCGGAGTCCAGGTCGCAGACAAAGGGGATCTTCAGGACCAGGGAATGGCTCTCGCCCGGCCCGAGGCCAATGGAGTAGAGGAGATCATCGCCGGCCTGGGCCAGTTCTCCTCTGTCGCCAATATCGACGATCATGCGCAGATGCTCTCTGGGCGCCACCGCCCAGAGAGCATCGCCCCTGGTCGCGAGCTGCTCTCGATAGAGCGGCTCCTGCTGCCCGCCCAAGATGTAGCCCGCGCTTGCCCCCTCCGGGTACGCGACGATCGCAAGCGGCTGCGAGATCTTGGTAGCCGTCCCGCTGTTGTTGGCGAAGGTGAGTCGGCAGAAGCACGCGATCGGCGCGTCGGCCGCAATGGGGCCGGCGAGGACGCCCTGCGTCACTGGCGCCGCAAAGACATCCTGGTGCACATCGACGGCCCCGCGCGAGAAGCTCTGCATAAGGACCGGGAGGTAGTTCTGTGCCAGCCGGCGGCCAATGGGCAGCCATCCATCCCAGCCCAGGCGAAGACCGAAACCGCCGCCCTCCCATCCCAGTCGCTCCGTGTCCGCGCCCGGCACGCGACGAACGAAGCCCACCAGCGCGAAGATCTCCCCGGTGGGGGCTACGCCAAACTTCTGCCGCGCGCCCTCGCAGCCGACGATGGAATGCATCGGCTCCTTCGGTGGCTGTTCGCGCATCGCTCGCGCCAGGCTCTGCTCCGGCTGCTGCGAGATCGCCTCGTAACGAGTTGCACCGGTTGGGCGCGAAGCGAACTCGTTGTAGCTGAGCCGCCAGCCGGTCTCGCTCACCAGGACGCCGAAGCCGGGTATCCAGATGGGCTCGCCGTCGTCGAGGTCCTCTGGCCGGAAGGACAAGGCGAAGGCGTTGCTGCGAAGGGTGACGGCCGTGTGATCTTCGGACAACGGGCCAGGGCGCGCGCACGCCACTCGCAGGTGAAGCCGGGCGTCGCCCCGCTCCGGGGGATGCACGCTCTCGAGCACCCCGTTGTAGACCTCCACGGTGCCGTCCCACTCGGGCGCGGCGGCCTGCCCACACCCCATCTCCACCGTGATCGCTCGCCTCCGCAATCGGGTACTAGAGAAGACGGCGACCCGCGAAACCGGAGAGCTGCCCTCGGGAAGGCGGACCTGAAGCTGCATCGCCTGGCGAAAGCGAACGTTGTACTCCTCCCGCAGCTCGGGATGCTCGCCGCGGCCAAGGGGAGCAAACCGCACGGTGATCGCCCGTTCCTTCGCCCGCGCCACTGTGTCGGCCTTGCACCACTCCCCGTTGAACCAATCGTCCCGCGGCTTCCAGCCGAAGGAGCCGATGCGGCCCTGGCTGAGGTCGGCGAGCGTCAGGCGCTCCTCCGGCCAGTGGTCCTTCCAGTAGTAGATCCCAATGTCGCGGGGCTGCGGGAGCGGCTCCCCCTCTGCGAAGTGCAGCTCCATCCGGTGTATCTCCCGGGGCTCCTCCCAACGGAACATGAGAGTGCCGTCTTGCTGCTGTTCCCGATATGCGAACGGCGCGATGTCAAGCCTCATAGTCAGCCTTCTCCAGTGGGGGTCAGCCCTCTTGATAGTCGAGCATGGGATTCCCGAGCGCCCACTCCTGGGCCGCCGTGGCGATGCGGTGCACCTCTGTCTCCTGCTCGGGAGAAAGCGGCCTGGGATGGTGAGTCGCCAGAATCTCCCGCGCCCGCTCGTTCGCCCGTTGGCGCATGTCTTTTCCTCCCGCAGCCGTCCACCCCGGATAGGTTTCACGGTTGGTGATCTTCGGGAACCAGAACTCCTTGCGCAGGTGCTTTGCGGTGTGGTCGTGGCCGAGGAAGTTGCCTCCTGGGCCGACCTCCCGCAGCACCTCCAGTGCCAGCGTGTCCTCGTTCACGTCGACGCCGCGCGTGACGCGGAAGGCTGCTCCGAGAATCTCATCGTCGATTACGCACTGCTCATAGGAGGCGAGCAGCATCTGCTCCATCATCCCCACCGAGAGATGGATGAAGTTCGTGCCGGCGAGCGCGTTGGTGAGCACTTGGAGCGCGCGCTCGTAACCGGCTTGCGCGTCGGGAATCGTGGCCTCGATCCCCGTGCCGCCCTGGAACGGAAGGCCGTAGAAGCGCGCCATCTGCGCGGTGGCTGCGTGGAGCAAGTTCGCCTCCGGAGCGGCCCCCGAGTACTGGCCGTTCGTCATGTTGAAGATGCCGGAGGCGATGGAGAAGATGCAGGGGCAGCCCGGGTTGACCAGTTGAGCGAGCGTGACGCCGCAGAGTACGTTCGCGCACTCCTCCACCAAAGCGCCAGCGATGGTGACCGGCGCCGTTGCCCCCACCATTGTGTCCACCTCGACATACAGAGGAATTCGGAGCCTCGCCGCCTCCATCAGCTCCTCGACCCGCTCCGCCGTCTGCACGAGCGGACTGATGAGGCAGCAGACGATGGTGAAGATGGGCCGGCGGCTCACCTCCTCCGTGCTTCCCTGGATGACCGCCGCCATCTCCACCTGGTCGCGAATGCTGCGGCCTCCCTGCCCTTGGGAGTAGAAGTTGCGCGTGGTATGTGCCATGACGTTCGCGAACATGATCCGCTCGAAGCCGGGCTGGGCGATGTCCTGGGGAACCACCAGAGAGTGCATGATGTGCAGGTTCTCCAGCCCGTCCTGAAGCCTTGTCAGGTCCACCAGGTCCTGGAGGGTGGCCTGCCGTCTCACGCCCTCCAGGTCGAGCACCTCCAGGGCACACGATCCTCCGATCGTGTAGATGCGATCGAGGTCAACGCTGACATCCCATTCCGGCGACTTGCCGTGGAGCGTGAAGCGGCTCGGGGCCGTCGTCAGCGCGCGGCGCAGGACATCCTCCAGGATGAAGACGATGCGCCGGTCGAAGTCCACCCGACACCCGTGGTCGCGGAACAGCGCCAGCGCGGGGGGATACTCCACCCTCACCCCCACCTCCGCCAACGCCGTCAAGGTGGCGGCGTGCACCTTGGCCATGGCGTCTTCGGACAGCACTTCGAGCTGGCCTCCAGTCAAGCAAGGGATTGACATGAGGGTCGCCTCCTTGTCGTGGGGTCTGCGGCCCCGCCTTCTCCGGCCCACCGTATGCGCGGCCGCAGGCGCCGGGCACGCGCAAACCTACCTGAGCACGTTCTGCGCGCGTACTGGCAGACTCCTTTCCATATGACGTGAGACAGCCCGCGGGTATCGAGCGCCGGGCGAGGGACACCCAGCCCTCCAGGTCGAAGACAGTGCACCGGCATCGCCGCATTCGGCGGCACGGCCTCTCAGAGGGACATGCGCCCCTTGCCGTCCGCCTGAGGCGAGCACACGCAGCCGAGCTGTCGGAAGGAGATGTGATGGGCGACTTCATGGATATCCAGCCTTCGGACTGTCACTTCCACGTGTGGGGCCTTGACGGCATTCCAGACCTGATGGAGATAGTCAGCGCGTCGGGGCTGCGCAGCGTCACCATACTCTCGGCCGCACTCATGGGTGACAAGAGCCTGAACCAGAACTGCATGGGGCTGTTGGCGAAGGCGCTGCACCCCGGAACGATCTACTCCTTCGGATGCCTCTGGCATCCGCGGACTGGCACCGTGCAGGACCCCCTGAGCTACGAAGAACAGGCGCGCGGTCTGGTCGAGGCCGGGTGTGATGGGATGAAGATGCTCGAGGGCAAGCCGACGGAGAGGAAGGCGCTGGAAGAACCCCTGGACTCCCCGGACTACGACGCGTATTACGCGTATCTCGAGACGGAGGACATTCCCATCCTCTACCATGTGGCCGACCCGGAGACATTCTGGGACCCGAACGCGCCGAAGGAGATCCGCGAGGGGCCCTGGTTCTACGGTGGCGGAGGCTACCCGAGCAAAGAGCAGATCTATGGAGAGATGGAACACGTGCTGGAGAAGTTCCCAGGGCTGTGCGTCGTCTTCGCGCACTTCTACTTCCTCTCGGCCGATCTCGAAAGAGCGGCGGCCTTCCTCGACAAGTGGCCGAACGTGAACCTCGACCTCACGCCGGGCGGCGAGATGTACTGGAACTTCTCCAAGGACACGGAGCGGTGGCGTGAGTTCTTCATCAAGTATCAAGACCGGATCTTGTTCGGGACGGACAACATGGCCGGAAGCGGGGCCTACGAGATGAGCAAGGAGGATGCCGTCGCCAAGATCCGGGGGATGAGGACGTTCCTGGAGACGAACCGAACCTTCGACTGGCTGGGCGGACAGCAGCACGGCATCGGCCTGGAGCCGGACGTTCTGTCCAAGATATACTGCGACAACTTCAGCCGGTTCGCAGGCCGCGCGCCTAGGTCATTGGATGTCGGGCGAGCGATCGACCAGTGCGAGCGTATGGTCGCACTGGCCCGGACGAGCCCGGAGCAGGACGAAATCATACCCGAGCTGGTGACCATTGGGGGCAAGCTTCGCGAACTGCAAAGCGCGAAAGCCGGCTAGGTATGGAGGGGCAACTCTTGAGTGGCCTCTCGGCTTGCACGCTCGAGAGCGGCGGGGAGCCCCTCTACACGCATCAACCGATGTCAATGATCGCAAACCGGAGGACACACGTGTCCATGTCAAACAGCGATGGGACACCTCTGACAGCCCCGCTGGCTTGTCTCTTGTCCCTGCCATTCCACACGGCACCATCCGGCGGCGGAGGAAGGGGCTTCGACGTGCGCGTGGCATCCACCGATGGAAGCGCCTCTGGGATCGCAGTCGGGCTGCCGCCCCGGGTCCGCCTCTCGGGCCGGTCTCATCGCCGCGCAACAAGCACAAGGAGCACGGAGTGTCAACTCCGTCCCGAGACCAGGGAAACCACGGAGATTCCTGAACATGTTGGTGCTGCGGATGAATCCTGGTACACTGCGCCCCGATCGCATCAGGAGGTTGTTGCCCTTCCGCCGAGGACGGGCCGCGCCGATGGCGGAGTCTGGTTCCCTGGGAGGTTGAGATAGCATGGAGGCAGTTCACATCCTGGATTCGATCATCCCGCTCTCCGCCTGCATGATTCTGCTGGTTGCGATGCTGGGCGGCCTCGCCGGGAGCGGGCTCCGTCGCCTGTGGGCCGTGGAGGATGGCGAGAAGATCCTCCGCGAGGACCTGGAGAATCCCCTGAAGTCGGGGGAGGGCAACTCGGTCTGGGATGGCCGGAGCGTCAAGCTCGCCGCCGCCCGCAACGAGATTGTCGCCTTCCAGCTGATCCTGGAGGCTGACGAAGAGGGCGCCAGGGGGGTGAATGTCAGCGTATCCGATCTGATGCGCGGCCCGGCGAAGATCCGCGGGAGCCATCCGCTGCCAGATCCGAACGACTACGTGGGAGTCGGTGTCGAGCTTTTCACCGAGCACTATCTCCACATCACCACCCCCTCCTGGTATGACGAACACGACCAGGGCTGGTACTGCACTACGGCAGCGAACCCGAACTTGACCGGATGGACGCCGGACGCCTTGATTCCCTTCAGCGCGAAGGAGGGGCGGGGCGGTGCACCGTTCGACATCTCAGCCAACAGCAATCAGGGCGTCTGGGTGGACGTCTACATCCCCAAAGACGTGCCCGCCGGGACCTACGAGGGGTGCATCGAGGTGATGGTGCGCGGCTCCCAGGCCGCCGATGTGCCAATCCAGCTCCAGGTCCTCGACTTCGAGCTACCGGAGGCGAATCACTACCGGTCGATGATCTACTACAGCCCGGAGAACATCGCCGCTCGCCACGGTCTCGAGCCGGGGCCTGAGCTGACAGAGATGGTTCTCAGGTATCACCGAATGGCCCATCGCCACCGGCTCGAGCTATTCGGCGAGGGCAGTTGGGACGAGTTGCAGGCGCTGAGAGGGACGCTCTCCGGCGCCGCGTTCACCAGGGCCGCGGGCTACCAGGGGCCGGGCGAGGGCCTCGGCAACACCATGTACTCCGTCAACACCTACGGGCGTGATCTTCCACAGCGCGAGGACGACTACAGGGCCGAGTCCGACCGCTGGGTCAGGTGGTTCGAGCAGAACGCGCCCCAGGTCGACTACTTCATCTACTTGACGGACGAGCCGAAGCCAAGCGACGAGGACATCGTGCAATGGATAAGGCAGCGAGCGGACTGGATTCACAACAATCCGGGTCCAGGACGAAAGCTGCCGGTCTTCATCACGGTCCAACCGCACGAGGTGCTAGTCGGCGCGGTTGACATCTGGTGCACTGTCTCCCCCCGATACCCCCTGGAGGCGGTGAGGGCGGCAGAGGGGCGAGGCGAGCCAGTCTGGCTCTACTGCGGCATTCGCCCGTACACTCCCACCGACATGATTGACGAGCACGGCGTCTCCTTCCGTCTCAAGCCCTGGGTCGCCCACAAGCACAACATCTCCCGGTGGTTCACATGGGAGAGCACCCACTGGTATCCAAACCACAACGAGAGCCCCAACGACCGGCCGAAGAACATCTTCGTCGATCCGGTCACGTTCACGGGCGGGACGCCCGCGGGGACGGGGCATGGAGACGGCACCCTGTTCTATCCCGGCCAGGACAAGGTCTTCCCGGAGCAGGATCGCGGCGTCGTCGGTCCGCTCAGCTCGGTCCGTCTGAAGATGTACCGGCGAGGCGTCCAGGACGTTGAGTACATGTGGCTGGCCGAGCAGACGGGATACGGCGATGAGGTCCGCGCTCTCGTCTCCAGCGTCTACCCCGACGACATGTGGACTCCCTCGCCCGTGCCCCGCTGGTCCACCCGGAATGCGGACTACGAGAGGGCGCGACGGCGCCTCGCAGAGCTGATTCGGGGGGACTAACGGCCTCACATGTGTCCGTCAATGCCCCGTGACACCGGCCTGAGGCTAGGCGGCCAACCGGAACGCTGACCCTGGCATCTGGGGAGAATTGCCCTTGTTACATGGCGATGGGACATGCCTGAGAGCCGTCAGAGCGCCCGGACAGAGTTCCTGGGGAGCACAGGTCTCACGAACGCCCAACAAGCACTAGAAGTCTCATCCTCGGTGGCACAGAAACGGGGAGCGCCCCAGAGGATTCAGGGACACTGGGAGTGTAGCATAGCGAAGAGGCTTTGCCGCCTCACCAACGCTGACAACTTGCGGGTAGCACGATACGGAGTAGACATGCGCAGGGTTCTCATTACGGGGGCCACCGGAAGCATAGCAACGCAGGTGCTCCCCGCGCTTCGCAAGCGTTACGAACTGGTTCTACTGGACCTCAAGAACACCACGCGGGATGGCACCGTGGTGGAGGGGGTCACGATTGCGGACTTGATCGACCCGGAGGCTTGCCGACCCTTCTTCGAGGGTATCGACACGGCTGTGCACGCGGCCTATGCGTGGAGCGGCGGGGAGGACGAGTTCGAAGGGGAGATGCACAACATTCGGCTCGCCCACAATGCCTACCGGCTCGCCTTCGAAACGGGAGTCTCTCGTGTGATCTCGGTGAGCTCGAACCACGCGGCGGACTGGTACGAGCGACCGCTGTGGGGGAAGCAACTCGAGATGGTCTACCCAGAGATGCCGTCGCGGGCCGACACCTACTACGGTTGGGGGAAGATCTGCTACGAGGCGGAGGGCTTCCTGTTCGCGTGCGGCGCGCTGGGCCGAAAGATGGGCGTCGTCCAACTGCGCATAGGGGCACCGCGCGAGCTCGGATTGGGTCGGTATGCGGACGATCCCGTGCGCGTGCACCGAGAGCTGGGAGCGTGGATCAGTGTGCGAGACCACCAGCAGCTCTTCGTCAAGTCGATCGAGGCGCCGAACATCGAGGATGAGTACGGCGTTCCGTTCCAGATCTTCTACGGCATCTCCGACAATACGCGGGCGTTCTGGAGCATCGCGAACGCCCGGCGTGTGGTGGGCTACAGACCACAGGACAACTCCGAGTTGGAGTACGCGGAGGATGTCGCGAAGTACTTGCGAGCGCGACCGCGATCAAGCGACTGAATCGCCGGTACAACGGTCTGTCTACGTCAAACGGCGAGGGGGCACCCTGAACAGCTTGTCAAGCTGGCGGGCGAGGACCATCCTGCCATATGGGACCCTTCGGCGGCGCCTCCGGGTGCCGTTCTCCCGGCGTTCTCAGGCCGGCTCCACGGACGGTTGACAAGGGCAAGTGATCCCACGGACGGTCGACACCCGCAGGGCGTCCCATCGCTATGCAACAAACGAACCTCGGCTCGGCGTTCCGCGGCTTTGGCGTGAAGTTCTGATCCGACGCGTGTACGTCGGCGTCTCGGCCGTGGGCTAACTCCGGCCGTCGCCTCGGATCTCCCAATCGAGCGATCGACGAATCGCGGCCTGCCATCGCTCGAGGAGACGGTCCCGTTCGGATGCGGGCATTCCGGGCTCGAAGGTGTCTTCCGCTCTCGGGAGACCGGTGATGGCGTCGAGGTCGGCCCAGAAGTCGGTCGCGAGGCCGGCGAGAAAGGCGGCCCCGCGCGAGGTCATCTCCCCCATCTGCGGCCGCACCACCGGGGCGCCGAGAAGATCTGCCTGGAACTGCATGAGGAAGTCGCTTCTCGAGACTCCTCCATCCACTCGGAGTTCGCTGAGCGCCCTGCCGGCATCTGATGCGAGCGCCTTCACGACATCGCAGACTTGATAGGCGATCCCTTCGAGCGTCGCTCGGGCGATGTGCGCCTTCGTCGTCGCCCGCGTCAGCCCTATCAGGGTGCCCCGGGCATACTGGTCCCAATGCGGGGCGCCCAGGCCCGCGAGCGCGGGCACGAAGCAGACTCCCCCGGCATCAGGCACTGAGGAAGCGAGATCGCTGACCTCCGCGGGGCTCGCAAGAAGGCCGATCCCATCCACCAGCCAGTCTATGGCCGCCCCCGTCGTGAAGATGCTCCCTTCCAGGGCATAGGTGACGCCAGCGCCCCTCTTCCAGGCGATGGTGGAGAGGAGGTTGTGCCGTGATTCGACGCACGTTTCTCCCGTCGGCAGGACGAGGAATGAGCCGGTGCCATACGTGTTCTTCGCGCTGCCCTCCGCGAAGCAGAGGTGACCGAATGTCGCAGCCTGTTGATCTCCTGCGATGCCGCTGATCGGCACCTCGGCGCCCACGACTTCGAGGGCCGTCGTGCCAACGATCTCGCTCGAGCCTCTCACCTCAGGCAGCATCTCGGCCGGCACTGCGAAGAGATCGAGGAGCACAGGATCCCACGCGAGGTCGTGGATGTTGAAGAGCATGGTCCGGCTCGCGTTGGTCACGTCGGTGACGAATGTCCGCCCGCCCGTCAGCCGCCAGATCAGCCATGCATCTACTGTCCCGAACGCGAGGCGCCCCACCTCGGCCAGCGAGCGCGCGCCATCGACACTGTCGAGGATCCACTTGAGCTTGCTGGCCGAGAAGTAGGCGTCGAGCACGAGTCCCGTCCGCTCCCTGACGTCCGGCTCCGCGCCATCACTCCTCAGCCGGTCAATGGAGTCCGACGTACGCCGGTCCTGCCACACGATTGCGTTATGGATGGGACGGCCGTTCCCCCTGTCCCACACGACGGTCGTTTCCCTTTGGTTGGTGATCCCGATCGCCGCCAGGTCCTGCAGGCGCGTGCCGCCGTCCCCCAGCGCTTCTTGCACCGAATCCACGACCGACTGCCAGATGTCATTGGGGTCCTGCTCAACGAGCCCCGGGCGTGGGAAGACCTGCGGAAATGAACGCTGGCCGAGCCCCCGGGGTCTGCCCTCGTCGTCGAAGAGCACAGCCCGAGAGCTGGTGGTTCCCTGGTCGATCGCAAGTATGTATCTCGCCATCGGCTACTCCCTGGTGAGAGGTCATCGGACGGGCGGCAGCCGGCCGCCAGCTTGTGCTACGCGGTCGAACCGAGCAGCTCGCCCAGCTCGAATGAGTCCGGGCGAGGACAGCCGCTCGCCAGCGTCAGATGGCGTTCCTCCCGCGAGGCGTCGTGTGTGGCGTGCATGGTGTCGAGCACGTGGAACATGAGGGCACCGCTGGCGCGAGGCGGCCGCCCACCCCGGATAGCCTGTGCCATCTCGGCCACGCCGAGCCCGCGACCCCAGGCGGGGAAGCCCTCCGGCAGCGACACCGGTTGCGGCTCACTGTCCCCCGACCGGAGCGTGACCGTGCCCGTGTAGGCGTTTGGGTCGTTGGTGACGAGCACGCCGTCGGTGCCGTAGATCTCCAGCCGCGGATGATGGCCAGCCACCTCACAGGTCGTCGTGATCACGCCGACGCAGCCGGCCTCGAAGTCGAGCACGCCGGAGATGTTGCCGGGCCGGGAGACGCGGAAGGTCTTGCCATGGTGGGGTGAATCCTCTGGATAGGGCTTCTCCGCGAAGGGGGTCTGCGCGGAGCCTGTGACGCGGCTTACCGGACCCAACAGCGACACCAGGGCGGTTAGGTAGTAGGGGCCCATGTCGAACATGGGGCCGGTGAAGATGTCGTAGTACCGCTGGGAGCCGTGTCCAGCCGCGAGCAGAGCCTGCGCAGTGATGGGCGTGCCAATGGCGCCCTCGTCGATGAGCCGGCGGCAGGCCTGGAGGCCCGCGCCGAGGAAGGTGTCGGGCGCGCCGGCGAGCAGCAGCCCGCGCTCGGCGGCGGCCTCGATGATCTCTCGACCGAGCTCGCGGTTCACTGTGAGCGGCTTCTCGGAGAAGACGTGCTTGCCGGCCGCCAGCGCGGCCATGGTGACCTCGTGGTGCTCCGCGGGCATGGTGAGGTTGACCACGATCTCGATCTCCGGGTCTGCGATCAGCTCCTCTGTGGTGCACGCGGTGGGGGCCCCGAACTCAGTTGCGCGCTGCTGCGCGCGCTCGGCGATGAGATCGGAGCAGGCGGCAACCTGGACCAGGCCGGAGAGCGTCCCGGTGAGGTGTTCGAGGTAGGCGCTGCTGATCTGGCCGCAGCCGACGACGCCGGCTTTGACTGGTGTCATGCGCGTCTTTCCCGAGAGAAGGTAGGCAGGAGATTCCATGCGCGACCGCGGCTGCCCTCTCCAGTCGCTCTTGGCGACCGGCAGACACGCTTATACCCCTCGGCCGTAGTCACGTTTGTGCCGCTGGGTCGCAGGTGCCGTCGACAAGGACGCTCGGCAGCAGGCAAAGAGGAGATCGGGAGCGATCTGACCGGGGGACCTGTGTCGGCTCCCGGAGGAGGATTGCGGCCAAGTCGGCCGCTTGGGAAGGAACCAGGTGAAGTACACCGCCGTTGGCAAGCGCGTTCCCCGTCTTGACGCGCCCGCGCACGTAACCGGACAGACTCAGTTCACTGCCGACCTCGCGCTGCCTGGTATGGTGTGGGGCGCGCTTCTGCGCTCGCCCCATCCCCACGCGCACATCCTCTCGATTGACACCGGCAAAGCCTGCCGCATGCGGGCGCGCTGGCAGTCGCCACGGGCGCCGACGTGCCGGGCCTGGCGCGGGAGAAGGTTCGCTACTTCGGCGAGGCGGTGGCCGCGGTGGCGGCCGAGACGCGGGCGCAGGCCCCGCGCTGTCCAGAAACTCATCTGGCACCCAGGATGCCCCAGCGGCCTCTCTCGTGGTATTCTCTTCGCTCGCGAATACCCCTGTGTTGAGAGGTGCCGAGGATGGAGAGGGCCGTCGAACGAGGACTGGACTGGGCAGGACTGCCCGTGATTGCGACCGTGGCCCGGCTGCTGTGCCGGGAACTGACACTCCGGAACGAGTATCTCCGTTTGGAGAACAGGATTCTCAAGGAGAGGGTGCCGGGGACAATCCGGTTCACAGACGAGGAACGCCGATCGCTGGCTGAGGCGGCGTTGGCGATGGGCCGATCGCTGATGAAGGAAGTGGTCAGCATCGTCAAGCCCGAGACCATCCTGGCCTGGCAGCGCCGCCTGGAGCGTAACAAATGGGACTACAGTGAGCGCCGCAGGCGGGGCCCGGGCCGGCCGCGGACACCGGACGAGATTGAGGCCTTGGTCTGCCGGCTGGCACGGGAGAATCTCTGGGGGTACGAGCGCCTCCGCGGCGAACTGCTCAAGCTTCACGTCGTGCTCTCCAAGGGCTGTATCGCGGACATCCTGCGCCGCAACGGGCTGCCACCCGCTCCCCAGCGCGCGGGCCTGACCTGGCAGCAGTTCCTCTCTCGCCGCGCCGAAGTGATGCTGTGTGCTGACCTGTTCACCAAGGAGGTGTGGACGCTGTCTGGGCTCAGGACGGCCTACGTGCTGTTCGTGCTGCACCTGAGCACGCGCCGCATCGTACTCGCCGAGGCCACCTTCTCTCCTCATGGGCAGTGGATGGGCCAGATGGCCTGCAATCTGCTCATGGACTGCGAGGACCTGGAGATCGCCCCGCGCTTCGTCCTGCATGATCGGGATAGGCTGTTGGCCTGGGACTTCGACGGGGTCCTCACGACGGCCCGTTCGAAGGTGGCGAAGACGCCCTTTCGCGCTCCCGATGCTAACGCAGATGCGGAACGCTGGGTGCGGAGCGTGACGGAGGAATGCCTGGACCACCTCGTGTTGGCCGGCTTGGGGAGTTTACAGCGGGCGTTGCGGATCTACCAGGACTTCTTCAACAGCCACCGCCCCCATCAAGGGATCGGCAACCAGATACCGGAGCGCCTACGTGCCGGAGAACCGGACCAGACGCGCGACCTGCCACAGGCGGAACTCACAGTGGAGTGTGAGCAGTTCCTGGGCGGCCTGCTCAACTCATACTACCGGAAGGCCGCGTAGTCACACCCGGACGTGCGTCTCCCACGTGAACGCTGGGCCACCCATGGCCACTGGCGTGCCCACTCGCGAAATTCGAGTGCCTGGTCGTCTCCCCGCACCCCTTGCACCGCGGTCGAATCACTCCCCCGCGTGATGTGTCACTCCGTCATCGACGAGTCGCCTACCCCTCCGCGACACGCCGATGAGTTTCTGGACACCGCGCGGTACCATTGGCGCTCGACACATGTGCCCAGCTGCAAGCGGCGAACTGCCTTCCAGTCACCCTATAGTCACCAGCGCCACGGAGTGCCTCAGCAGTACGACCCGGATCGCTGCGTCTGCCGCGTCGAGGGTCTCCGTGCTGACGAGGTCCAGGTTGTGATCGCGGTCGAGCATATACACCCGACAGACGGCGCCAGGCTCAATGGGCAGCGCTCGCATCTGGAGTTCACACTCTCCCACGTTGCCACCGAAGTTTGTGATGAGCAGGGCCGCTCGCTTCCGTTTGGCATCAACCGCCGCCAGACTATAGAGCGTGCCGTTCTCCTCCGCCGCGACTGACTTCGCCCGCTGCGGGTAGTCCAGCATCCGGCGGAAGGCCTTGAAGGCATAATAGGTCTTCTGGGGACAGCCATAGTAATCGAACAATCCGCAGAATAAGGTGATAGGCTGCCCGTCATAGTAGTTGGCAACATCCACCGACGCGTCTTGCAGGCAAATCAGCGAAGCGGCAACGAAACTTGCGCCCTCTTCGTTCTTCTGACGCTCGAACGCTTCCCGGCGCACGTACTCGTATCCTGGCTGGAAGATCGTCTCCCAGTCGAACGCCCAGTAGTTCCACTCATTCAGATGGCTCTCGGCCTTCGCGAAGCCATATTCGTCGAGCATACCGCGCACACGCTGGCCGTTCACAGCCATCTGCTTCGGCGATGAGGCGTACGTGTGCCAGGAGAAGAAATCCAGCGGGAGATTTCGATCACGACAGTAACCGAGGAACTGGGGCACACGAGCGCTTGCCACACCCGTTCCGACAGCATACCCGCCCACTTTGAGGGAAGGATCAAATGCCTTGATGGCCCGCGCCGTAACCTCATAGAGCTTCATGTACTCCTCAAACGTGCCCGACCACATATTGACTCCGATGTCCGCCTCGTTCCAGATCTCCCAGTAGTCCACCGCCTGATGCATCCCCTTTGCCCACCCCTGCGTATAATGGCGAATGACCCCAAGGCAGATTCGCGCCCACTTATCGAAGTCAGCCGGAGGGTGGGTATAGTACTTTACCGGTGCATGCTCGATGCTGACCCCCAGCCTGTACACGATCCGGGCGCCGGTGTTGAGAATAGCCTGTAGATAGGTATCAGTCGGCCCGAAGACATAGCTCTCCGGATCCTCCGAGTCCGCGCCGAAATCCGGGAACACTTGCGGGATGTCCACCTCCCTGGGATTAGGCCAGTTCGGGTCGTGCAAGCGAACATGGGGAACTGCAATCTCCTTGTAGTAATGCGCCACATCTACCGATGACCCGTAGCCCACCGGGCCGTTGTTCAGGCCGTGGAGTGGCTTCACAGGCCCCAATCCCATGCTGAAGTCTGCTGCTATGGTGCTCATCGACCACTTACCTCCTTGGTAGTCTTATGTGCCGCGCACGGGTCGGCTACAGGCGCCCCTGGGTGAGGAGTGCCACGATGGACCAGGTAGCCGCGTTGAGCAGGTCCCCGACGACGAGGCCGATCGCGAGGGGGATCGTCCTCCGATAGGGCCGCAGGCCCCCGTAGCGGACCACCAGAGACTTCGCGAGCCAGCCGACGAGAAAGGGCATGTAGTACCAGTGCATAGACCAGGTGTTCGCGGCGATGTAGCCCACGGGGTGCAAGGGCCACCACCAGAAGCGGAGACGCATGGCCCCCAAGAGGATGGCGAAGGCCCCTCCGCCGAGGAAGGCGAGGGCCCCGTTGGGGTCCGGCTTGGCAAACTGGGGATCGGCGAGAAGTGCGAATATGCGATTGCCATCCAACAGGGTCTGAGGTCCTATCCATTGAACGTTCGCGATCGCGCATCCCATGAATCCATAGCGATGCATGCCCTCCAAGACGACGAAGACCCCCACACCCAAGGACAGCAGGAAGCCTGCCACGATTGCGGGTGTCAGGCGTCGGGGGCTGATCTGCGCGGAGTCGGCGACCTTGAAGGTCTCCAGCACATTCGCGGGGAGCGTGTCCCATCCCAGGGAGCCCCCTGGCTGATAGGTCCAGCGCGCGGAGATGAGACTGACGATCTCACGAGGTCGAAATGCCGCGCTCCCCAGAGGTACTACCATAAGGTCTTGGATGTTGATCGGGAACTCCAGAAAGCCCAAGCCGGTCTCGGCCCGCAGACGGGCCCACATCACGTAGTAGCCTACTACCATCGTCACCAGGATCAGCCCGAAGATCACGCGGCACTCGGCGAGGACGAAGAAGTACACCATGAGGGCGGACGAGAACACCAGTCCGATCAGTGACCAGCGATAGGGGAGTGGCTCTCTAGCGTCTGCGCCCGCGGGGCTCCGGCCGAGAGCGGTCTCCACGGCTCGCCTGAGATGGTGGCGTGCGGTCCAGAGCACCCAGACCAGGAGGGCGAAGACAGCCCCGGCCCCCTGGTAGTAGGGGGCTGGAAAGGAGGTGCTGAACCAGCTTTCTGTCGGCTGGGCGGTGGCGCCGGCGGCGATTGCGATCACCGTCAGGCCGAGGCGAACGAGATGGAAGAACCAGACCGAGAAGGACAGCTCTTTGGGGATCAGATAGGCGATGGCGATCATCCAGGGCCAGAGAAGGAACCAGATCGCACCAATGCCGGCGAGGGGGCCCTCTCGGGGCAGCTCGACGAGGGTCGCCGGTCCCAGGGGTATCGCGGGTACCGCTGGCACAAACTCCGACAGCCTGTTCATGAAGCTCAGCAACATCGAGACAACTACTCCCAGCCAGAAGAGCGGCGCTGCCGTCAGTCGAGCACCCCGGACTCGCCCGCCCGCCTGTGGCTCCTTCACCATCTCCAGCGGGATCTGGGCGATGGGAAAGGTGAGGCGCTCGTTGCGGATCCACTGGCGCTGGAGCAGAACCATCAGGCAGAAGGTGGCCGAGAATAGGCACAACTCAAACGACAGCCACGCGGCCAAGGGCCCAGACCACTGAGCCCATGGGACTTGGGCTCCTCCCTCGAAGAAGGCCGCCACCGCAGCTGGCTCGCTGGGAGCGAACCAAGTGGGCACATGTTGCAGGAAGGTGGTCTCCCACAGGGGGTTCAACCGGGCGCTGTAGTAGTAGGCGACGTTGTGGCCCAGCAGCCACACTAGAAGGCCCTTGCTAACCAAAGGGCTTCCCACCAGCAGAATCGAGTAGACCACCAGTAGTTCGCGGCGGCTGAAGCCGACGCGACGGAGGAACGGCGCTCCGGCCGCGGCGGCGAGCAGGAACAAGAGGACCACCGGGGCCATGGAGGGAGTGTAGGTGGCGAAGCAAAGAGCGCGGTGCCACGCGATCTCGACATAGAAGGCGGCCGGAGCGATCAGCACCAGTAGCACAACAGCGACGAGCACGGCGCGGGCGGTCACCCCACCAGCTGCGTCCTCTCGTCGGGCCTGTGAGGGGCCTGTCTCGCCGAGGCCTGTGCCCGGCCGATCGTCCCACGATGGCAGCACGATCCCTCCTCGCAGAAGGGAACTTGCAGGAGGGCGGAGCGCCTTGTTGACGCCCCGCCCTTCTTGCGGTCCTGGTAGTCTGAGCGCGGCTCTAGAACAGGAACTCCGCGCCCGGCGGGGGATCCCCGCAATTCTGCTGGTAGTCCTCCAGGCTCGCGCCCGCGCACCACTGGTCTATCCCGTCGAGGTCGTGATCGTGGGCCATCGTCAGAATGCGCTGGGCAGCAAGCCAGCTCGCATGCCCGTCGAGGAAGCCGAGGTTGCTCCCACCCAGGTGGCGGGTGGATGCCCTCTTCATGTCAGGGCTCTTGCTCCACTCGTAGTTGGCATGCGCTGCCCAACACTCGGGGCAGTAGGCCCCGCTCGGGCAGGTGGTCACGTCGTCCACGACGGTTGGCCAGCCCCAGGCGTACCAGTTGATCCCGGCGCACTCGGCGCAGCACAGGTCGGGATAGGCGACCGGGCCCGGGCTTCCGATGGTGCCGAGGCCGCCGCTATCTGAGCAGATGACATACCGCACGGGGTCCGGGACAGAAACCAGTTTGAGCCCAATGCCATTCGTGTTGGTGGCGACGCTCTGGGAGAAGACCTTCTGCTGGGGGTCGGCTCCCGATATCCACGCCTGGGCGAGCTGTTGCTGAGTACAGGAGTCTGTCACGACTCCGCCCCATCCCGTCGGCCAGCTATAGGCGCAGATCCCGAAGCCCTCCCCCACTGCATCGCCCCACGAACCCTCGTTGGCCCGCAGGTGGGTGACCCAGTCGGTGCCCATAACGACAAAAGTGGCCCCCGACGACAACTTCGCGCTGGGGCAATTCCATACGTCACGGTTCTTGATGTACTCGTCCAACACGACCGGCCACCGAAGATACGGATTGGCGCGCCAGGCAAAGACCTCGTAGCCGCCCATGCCAACGCAGTTGCTGGGGGTGCGTCCGCCGCCAGGCTCTGCACTGATCCAGTCAATCACCTCTTGCCTGTGCTCCGTGGGCGGCAGGGTGTCGTTGTTGTCAGCCAGATACATCTGAATGGCCAGGGCGATGTTCTTCACATTGGAGAGACACACCGCCTTGCGCGCGGATTCGCGCGCCCTCGCGAACACCGGGAAGACCATCGCTGCCAGTATGCCGATGATCGCAATCACTACCAACAGCTCGATTAGCGTGAAACCTCGCCTCCTTGGCATCCTTGCCTCCTCTACTGATCGCCTTGCGCGGCTCATGGTGCGTCGCCGCAGGTTCCACCGATGTAGCCCGTATCTCGTCAGAGTCGTCTCACCTCCTCTCCCTCGCGCGAGCTCCTGCTGACACCAAGACGCAGAGACAATCACAGACTTGAGAGCGGCCATCGGCAGGGGCGGACCACAGCCTACCCGTAGCCGAGCTCGCGTTCGGTCTCTGCAATCGCATCCTCGATCATCTCAAGTCCCTTCAGGGCGAGTTCCGGCGACATGATGATGGGCGGCGACATCCGGAGAATGTGCCCTGCGGGAATCCAGGCTAGTCCCTTCTCAAAGGCCCTCTGATAGACGCGGGCGCCTGCTTCGTCGAATGGCTCCTTCGTCCTCTGGTCCTTGACAAGCTCGATGCCGAGCAGGCAACCCTTGCCCCGCACATGGCCAATGATCGGATGGCGGCGCTGCATCTCGTGCATCCGCGACAGCATCAACTCGCCGAGCATGGCGGAGTGATCGAGAAGGTTCTCCTCCTCGATTACCTCGATTGCTGCAAGCGCCGCCGCACACGCCATGGGGTTGCCTCCGTATGACGTCGAAGCGCTGATTCTCTCGACTGCCTCGGAGTACGGAGCGCGTGCGATCATGGCCGTCACCGGGAAGCCATTGCCGAGGCCCTTCCCTAAGGTGACGACATCCGGCACGACATCCCAGTGCTCCATGCACAGCCACGTCCCCGTGCGACCCATGCAGGTCAGCACCTCATCGGCCATCAAGAGGAGACCCCGGTCATCGCAGAATCGCCGAAGCTTGGGGAAGAAGTCGTCAGGGGGGAAGACGGAGCCGGCCCATCCCTGCACGGGTTCCAGGACGAAGGCTGCAGCCTTGCCCGCCGTCCCCTCGCGGAGATACTGATCGTAGTAGGCGAGGTACGCATCAGTGTCGATCGTGCCGTCTGGCTTTGTCCAGTGCGGACGGTAGGGGTCGGGGCGAGGGAGCATATGAAAGCCCGGAGCACGAGTCGGCCCGTCGGTCCCCTTGAAGACCGCGCAGCTCACCGCCCCCAGTGTCTTCCCGTGGAAGTCACGGAAGCAGGAGAGGAACTCCCACTTGTCAGTGGCGGCGCGGCAGAGGCGCATACCTGCCTCGACTGCCGTCGTTCCCGAATCGTAGAGCTGCATACCGGACAGATCCCCGGGCAGCACCTGCTCGAGTTTCTCGAGCAGTGCCACCTTGATCGGCGTCGTGAAGTCATGACAGTTCATCAACGTATGAGCGTACCTGGCCACAGCTTCACTGACCTTCGGGTGGCAGTGCCCCAAGCTGGTCACGTAGATCCCGGAGGAGAAGTCGAGGTAGGTGTTGCCGTCCACATCGGTGAGGCTCACGCCCTCGCCCTTCTCGAACACGACCGGGAATAGCCGAACTTGGCTCGAGTAGCCCTTCATCAGACGGCAGGCGCGAGCATGGAGCTCTTGAGACCGAGGCCCCGGCACCCCCGCGGTCACCATATGTGGGAAAGCTGCCGAGCTCATGGCAGGCCCCTTGGGCGAGGCAGGCATACCCGTTCCCCTCGGCAGTCCAGATGCAGAGATCGGCGCATTCTCAGACCTGGTGCTGTCGCTCATGTGACCAGTACTCGCGGGCGAAGGCGCTGGCTTCCTTCACGAACGCCTCCGCCAGAACTTGCCCGGTTTCCGCGCTGGCTACAGTTGGGTCTCCGTAGATGCCGTTCCGGCTCTCCTGGAGATACCAGGTTGACCATACGACACGCTGCTCGCCACGGAATGAGTCGCCCGCGACGAAATTGGACTGGTACCGCATGATGTCGTCTGCGGAAGCCCGGCTCATGTCTACCAGCTCCGGACTGAGGTGAAGCATCATCGAGGTTTCCCATTCGCCGCCATGGATCTCTCCGCCCTGGCCTGACCGGCGACGCGCGTTGAACGCATCGCGCGTGAGGACATGGGGACAGACGACGGCGACGGCTTGGTCAGTCGCGTCCGCGATCTCACGCGAGACGAGCGCCAGCGCATCACTGTGGTGGCCGTGGGTGTCAACGAGAATGAGCTTGCGGAAGCCCATCGCTAGCACGGAGCAGCAGATGTCGAAGATCATGTCCATGAAGACGCGGCTTCGGATGATGATCGTGCCGGGCCAGCGCTGCATCACACGCATGGAATAGCCGTAGTGGATCGTCTCCATCAACAGCGCGGGGATGCCGCGATCGTCGCGCAGGCTGTGCACAAGGCGTTCCCCGAGCGCAGCCGCTATGCGAGCGTCGGTGTCAACCGGCAGATGGGGTCCATGCTCCTCAGTCGTGCCAACCGGGAGGACGATAAGCGAGTCGGCCTGGGCCGCCTCGCCCACCTCGGAGGAACTGAGCTCACCAAAGCGATAGGTGTGCACGCGGACAGCCACCTCCCGAAGCTGTGCCCGTTACCCCGGACCTCTCGTTCTGCAGTGCGTGGGCCGGGCAAATACCTCGGGAGGATACAGCGAGAGACCGTTTCGGTCAAGCGATACGGACGAAATGATCTCCGTTTGTGATCGAAATGGGAGAATCGAGGAGACGACCCGGTCACAGTGCGAGTGAAAGGTAGCGCGCCCGCCGCATCTGCGAGCGCGACACCCCGTGTGCGGTGGGGGCGAAGACCTGAGGTGCTGGAGGCTGGCCAAAGCCGGATGCGCACTGCCCAGCACATGAGGCCGCGAGGAGACACGCCCCGAGCGCGGCCGCATCCTCAAGGGAGAGTTTGAGCACCGGAAGTTCCACACAATCGGCGAGCAGTTGGAGCCAGAAGGCGCTCCGGGCGCCGCCGCCAAAGGCGCGAATGGCACCCGGCCTCAGGCCAAGACCCTGAGCAGCCTCCACGTTGGCGGCGAGTTCAAAGCAGACGCCTTCGAGTACAGCCCGCGCCATTTCGCCGCGCCCAGTTGCGAGCGTCAGATCGCTTAGAGACCCCTTGGCGGAACGCCGCCAGTCAGGCGAGCCCGCGCCCCCCACGTGTGGGACGAACAATGGTGTCGCGTCCCAGTCGGCGCCTACCGCCTCCCGCTCCAGCGACTGGCACACTGTGTCAGGGGGCTCTGACGGCGAAACGGCCTGCGCGAGCCACCGTAGCGCTCCCCCAGCTGCTGGTATGGCGCCCTCAAGCACCCAGTGATCTGGTCTGACGTAGGGGAAGCAGGGAAGACTGCGCTGCGGATCCAGGAGGGGCTCAGTTGAGATGAACTCACATGCTGCTGCGGTGCCAAGCGAGATAGTGGCGACCTCCGGGCTGAGGCCCGCGGCAAACGCGGCGCATTTCTGATCTTGCCCACCGATGGCGAGCAACGTCCCCCGAGGGAGGCCAAACTCGTCCGCCGCGGCGTCCGTCACGGCCCCCGCGGCTGTGCCGGCCGGGGAGAGGTCCGGCATGATGGAGAGGTCGATGTCGAAGCACTCAGCCAGACGTCTGGACCATTCGAGCCTACGCACATCGTGGAGCGCCGACCCGGACGCAAGAGAGTGATCCGTGGGAGCCCGTTGGCCCAGGAGGCGACCAACCAGGTAATCCATGGCGAAGGCGAGCCCCCTGGCCTTCATGAGCACGTGCGGCTCGTTCTCGCGAAGCCATAGGAGCTTCGGGAGCAGGTAGTAAGGGGCTGCGCGCTTCCCGGTGAGCCGGAAGAGATCGGGCTCGGAGACGCGCTCGGTCAGGGCGGCCGCCTGTCTCTCGGCTCTTGTGTCCAGCGTCGATATGGCGGCGCGAAGCGGCCGATCGTCCGCGTCCAGGAGCACAAAAGAGAGCCCCTGGGAGCTGATGCAGATTCCCGCTCTCGTAATGCCCTTCGGTGCTACCGCGAGTGCCTGCTGGACCGCGCCGCGAGCGGTTGTCCACCAAACCTCGGCGGGGAGCTCTGCGAACCCGCCGGGGCGCAGTTCGCAGTCAACAGGAACGGCGCCCCGGCCGACCACCTGGCCGTCCGGCCCCAGGATCAGGCATTTGGTGCTGGATGTGCCGAGATCGATGCCAACCAGGAACAACGCCCTTCGCCCTCCTGTCTGTGCTGCGCCCCAACGCCGGTCGTCCGCGGATGATAGGGCAAAGGACAGAGACAGTCAAGATTGATGACCCTTCATTCTCCGGATCGTTAAGAATGGACACGTCTCTTGATCGTTTTGAGCGGAGCCGCTATAATCCGGCGGCAGCAGAGATAGCGCTAATCGAACGGAGGAGCAAGGTTGAGATCATCCGTGGGCGCAAGGCGCAGCGAGATCCTACCCCTACTGAGTGGCGCGGAAGCGATCAGGGTGAGTGACCTTGCGGCGCAACTGGGAGTGTCACCCGTGACCCTGCGGCGGGACCTCCGCGCACTGGAAGAGCAGGGGCTGATCAAGCGCACACATGGAGGCGCGGTCCTCCTCTACGAACAGGGGGAGGAGCTGCCGTATGAGCTGGCGCGTGAGGTTCGGAAGGAACAGAAGGAGTGGATCGCGCAGGCTGCGAGCAGACTAGTCGCCCACGGCGACTCGATTATCGTAGATGCGGGGACGACTACGGCCGCGTTCGTGCGTGCCCTGCGCCTGAAGCGAGACCTGAAGGTCGTCACCAACTCCCTCTGGGTAGTCCAGGCGGCAGAGCGTGAGGACTGGACTGTGCTTTGTCCGGGCGGCGTGGTGCGGAACAAATCCCTCGCGTTTGTTGGGCCGGACGCGGAACAGGGCTTGGCGAATCTCCGTGTCGGGAAGATGTTCCTCGCCTTCAACGCGCTCTGCCAGGACGGATGGTTCTACTCGCTCGACTCCTTCTCCGTGTCGATGAAGCAGGCCATGCTTGCCTGCGCGTCCCGGGTCGTCGCTCTCGGGGACTCCTCCAAGATCATGAAGGAGGGGCTGATACGCTTGGCCCCGCTCAGCGCAGTGGACACTCTGGTCACGGATGAGGAGGCAACCGAGGCAGGCCTCGCGGCCATCGTCGAGCACGGGATCACTGTGGTCATCGCCGGCCCTGGCCGGGTTCGCCGTCTGGAGCCGGAGAAGTCGAGAACTGGATTGCCTACCGAAGCGCAGATATGAAGGCTTCGCTTCTTGATCTCGGCAGCCCCTGTGACGCGAGCGATGGGGGCAGGCGCGCCGCGAACCGTTCCCGACAGGCTGCAGGATCACCTTGAAGTGAGAAACCCGACGCGCGCAGCACTCGATGCGACAGCTGCTGGGTCGCGTGTGGCCCACGGGTAGAGGAAGAAAGGACCGGATATGAGCGGTAGCAAGCCACTCCTGGGGTTATGCCCGGTCGGCAAGTTTGTGTTTAGCAACGAAGATGCGCTTCGATACAAGGAGCTCATCCAGGCGCGGCTGAGAGAGTGGGATGTGAGCTTCGTTGACCTCGACGGCGTCCTCGAAGACGGCCTGGTTAAGGACCAGGCCCACGTGGGGCCAGTGGTCGAGCACTTCCGCAGAGCGAGAGTCGACTGTCTCTTCCTTCCGCACTGCAACTTCGGCACCGAGGGCGCGGTCGGGATGATCGCTCAGAAGCTCAGCCTTCCCACCCTCTTGTGGGGGCCAAGAGACGAAGCGCCGCTTTCCGACGGCCGACGCCTGCGAGACACGCTGTGCGGCCTCCTCGCCAGCAGCAAGGTGCTGCACAAGCTGGGTGTGCCATTCACCTACATCGAGAACTGCCGCGTGGATGATGATCTGGTGCGGACTGGTCTCGACACGTTCCTCCGCGCGGCAGCCGCTTCCCGGACGCTGCGCAATGGTGTGCGCATAGGACTAATCGGCCAGCGAATTGACTTCTTCTGGACGACGATCACAAACGAGAGTGAACTGCTTGAGCGCTTCCATGTCGAAGTGCTGCCCCTCGATATGGTCCAGTTCATCGAAGCCGCAAAGCAGCGGGCCGAGAGTAGCAGGGATAGGTATGCAGACGAGATCCGAGAGCTTCGCAAGTCATGCACCGTCGAGGGGATCAAGCGCGATATCTCCCTGATGAATGTCCTCGGTGTTCGCGATCAGATCCTGGCGCTGGCTGAGGAACACGGGCTCGATGGCATCGCCTTCCAGAGCTTCATGTCGGTCATCGACGCGGCCGGGGCCTACTGCTCATACGCGGAGGCGCTCGTCTCCGAACACCTCCCCCTCGGGGCCGAGAGCGACATCCATGGCGTGATCAGCGACCTGCTGCTGAGGCGCGCGAAGTTCGGCGCGGAGGCGACCTTCCTAGCTGAGTTCACCGTCAGGCACCCGACCGATGACAACGGGATACTGCTCTGGCACGCGGGGGCTCCGCTGTCCCTGTGCAGCCCAGATGTGACTCCCAAGATCGGACACCACTGGATCCTCCCGAGCCCTCTCTCGGGGATGCTCCACTTCAAGCTGAAGGATGGCCCGATCACCGTCGCACGCTTCGACGGCGACCGCGGCGAATACCAGCTGGCCGTGGGCGAGGGGCAATCGATGGAGGGCCCCAACACCCTGAATAACTACGTGTGGATGAAGGTAGATGATTGGCCCGTGTGGGAGCGGATGCTCATAGAGGGCCCGTTCATACACCATGTCGCCATGGCCTACGGGCACTACGGCGATGCCCTGATCGAAGCCTGCAAGTACGTGCCCGGATTGTCACCGGTCAGGCTTGCCCGCGGTTAGGCTCTCAACCTACGCATGCCACAGGGAAGGTAGCTGCATGGGCACCGGCTGGCCTGCCTTCCGGGGGCAGATCAGCGTTCAGAGCGACCAGGGCTGTTGGCTGGCCTCCACCGGTTCTCCCCTCTCCGCGGCCTCGCTGCACAGAAGGCTGAGGTAGTGGTCCTGAGAGGCCTCCCAGAGGGGATAGAACTCCTTCCCGGTCCGCACATACTCATCCATACGAGCAAGGCACTCAGCGACGGCTATCTCATGCGCCGTCAGTGAGGCGGGTGTGAACGGATTCAGGAACACCCACTCGGCACCCAACTGGATGCCCTTGAGGAAGCTCTGCCCGACCTTGTCCTCGAGTCCGCTGATCTGGTGCTGCAGGTGGAGGCGCACCGGTGTGCGGAAGTCCCGCAGGTAGTCAACGATGTTGTTGATGATCTCGCCACGCTCGCCGCGCACGAGTACCCGCTCGTTGCGAATGGCGCTGTAGTACTGCGGCTCTGTGAAGTCGAGCACCCCCAAGCGATCGCCGAAGTCAAGCCAGGCGATATCCTGCGCCGGATGTTCAATGCGCTCCCGGTCCAGGCGGCCCTCAAGATCGGGCCAGCCAACCATCGGCGCAGTGAACCGCATGGCCGTGATCCTGGACACCTCGCACCGGAGACCAAGGAATCGGCGGATGAGGCTAATACCATGGTAGCCGTGTGCTGCCGATACCTGCGCTTGCGTGGGCCGGCCAATGGCCCCGCTCGCGACGACGGCGAGGCGAGCGGCGTGGTGTGGCACGAGCCAGTACTGCTCGGCGACCTGGATCTTCGCGCCGGACGCCGCAAGCCTGTTGATCGCGATCAGCCCGTCGAGGTCCGGGGCAGGCGGTGTCTCCGATAGCGCCGGGACGCCGCGCTCTGCAAGTGCCTCAAGAAGCGGTGGGTTCGCCGGCCAACTCACGGCGGTAACGACGAACTGAGGGGAGACCCGGGAGAGCATGTCGTCGAGCGTCGCAAAGACCGGGATGCTCCAGGCCTTGCCGAAAGCTGAGTGCTTCTCTGGATCCCTCACGACCACCCCACTGACGCGGAACCGGTCTGACAGCCTCTCCGCCAAGCGAAGATAGAACCGTGCCCGCCAGCCACCACCGACTACGGCAAACTCAACGGGGCTAGCATCATCCGCCGCCATCTGAGCCTCCTCCTTCCAGCCATCTCATCTCACGAGAAAGGGAACATTGGCGGTTGCCGCGGCGCCCTTGCCATCGAGTACATCGACGTAGAGGCGATACGCGCCGGGTTCCTCTGGCGCGGTGAAGGTGAGCTCCGCGCCATTCCTTTCAACTATGCACGCCGGATAGGAAGCTGGTCGGGACGCCTTCTCCACAGGCCGCTCTGCCATCACACTCCAGCGAATCTCCACTCGGTCTCCGTCGGGCTCCTTGACAACGATGTCGGCTTCGTGCCGGGAGCCCGGGGCAACCTCCTTCCGCTCAGCGGTCGCGCGGAACGAGACGATCTGGGGCGCGCGGTTCGCCGGCGCGGCGCCCGTCCAGGCCGCGATGGCAGCATCGACGCCACCCAGACGCTCGCCCGACTCAAGGAAGAGGTGATACCAGCTCGCAGTAGGCCCAAACTGCCGATGGACGCCCCACAGATACACATATGACCCGAGGCACCGCCCCGCTGTCATCTCTTCGGCCAGCCGTTCGAACCCCGGGGCGATCCAGCGTTCTGCCACATGGGTGCTGTTCATCTCGATCGGCGCGTCCCACGATGTCTTGGCCAGCTCGTATGGTCCGAGCTCGCCAAACTCGGTCACGAAGTACGGCTTGTCCCAGCCATACTCCTGCAGTCGATCGGGAAGCGAGAGTAGGCCACCATAGGAGTTCACGCCCAGCGCGTCGAGGCTGGGGCAGTACCGCTTCAAAGCCGTGACCTTCTCCTGAGTGACCTCTGCAACGACGGTGATCGCCGGGTGATCCTGATCGATCTCCTTGACCGCCGCCGTGAGTTCCTCAATCGCCTCCCAGACCCTCGGGTCGGAGACGCCGACTTCGTACTCGTTGCCGATCCCCCACATGAGGATGGCTGGATGATCCTTGAGCTTACGGACATGGGAGCAGATGTCAGCGAACTGCTTGCGCATGTACTCCGGGCGATCCGGCACCCAGTCAAACCAGAGCCCGGCGCACACGGAGAGGCCCAGAGCGTGGGCCTCGTCGTAGAGCTGGGGATCATCACGCGCGCCCCAGGTGCGCACCGAATTGCCGCCGGCCGCCTTCAGCTCCTCCAGATGCTCCCAGGCGCAGGCCCCTCGAACAACATACGGCCTGTCATTCCTGCGCAGCTGGAAACGCTGACCCGTTCTGGTGATCGTCGCCGAGCCAGAGGCAGGAGCCGTCGCTTCTGCAGAGCAGGGCGAGGCGGGTGACAGGTTGGTCGAAAGGAGAGAGACCCCGAGATTCAGGACGGCGAGCAGGACGCATATCATGATGTCACCTTGGCCCCCGGCCATCAGATGCAACCCGACCCGTTATCCGGCAGCCAGAGACTATGAAGATACAAGAGAGGCAAGCAGCACGTGCTCTCAAGAGTGCCCTCTTGCTGTGGCTCGGCAACGGCTCCGGCGAGCACAGAAGCCACATAGGCCATGGTGCCGCCCGCGCGAAAGCGATCCTTCAGGTCGACGTGCTGGCTTCGGCCGCGAGCTCATACGCATCGGCCATCAAGTGTTGAAGCTGTACGCCCACGTCAAGGCCTGGACTGGCAGGGCGGCCTTCCGCAACAGACGAGAGAAAGTGATGCAGGCAGGCGGCATGAGCGCGAATCCAGCCGACTCCTGCCTTCGGCGAAGGGAAGACCGCGGGCGGAGGATATGCCTGGACCGTCTCCAAGGCGCGCCAGCCGCGCTCAGGCGCGGGCAGCGTGTGATCGTAGACCCAGAGGTAGTTCGGCTGCATCAGGTTGAAGCGCAGGGCACCCTGCGTGCCATCCACTTCGATGTTCAACTCGTCCATTGCGCCAGTCGCGATCTTCGACGCCTCAATCACTCCCAATGCGCCGTTCTCAGCCCGGACCGCGAGCACAACCGAGTCCTCCGCCGTCACCCGTACCGCCGAACCGCGTGGGCCCGGCATTGGACGTTCCGCATAGGCCGTATGGGTTGCGCACGACACCATGGTCAGCTGTCCTACAAGGTGCTGGGCGAGGTCCAGGACGTGGGAGCCGAGATCGAACAGCACACCGCCTCCCGCCAGCGACGCGTCCAGTTTCCACTTGAGCGGCGCACTCTGGTCGACGCTTCCCGAATGAAGATAGGCGGCGCGCAGGGCAAGGACATACCCGAGCAGTCCGCCCTGTATCAGTTCCTTGGCCTTCATGGTGGCGGGGAAGAAGCGGTTGTGCAGAACCATCTGGTGTATGCCCGAGGCCGCTGGCAAGGCGGCCGAGATCTCATCTGCTTCCTCTCGGCTGACGCACAGAGGCTTGTCGCAGTAGACGTGCTTTCCTGCCGCCAGCGCAGCGAGCACCTGTTCCTTGTGGAACTTGTTCGGCGTGCAAACATGGATGATGTCTATGTCGTCTCGCTCCATGAGATGCCGCCATTCGCTCGTCGCCAACTCGAACCCCAACGCCCTCTGCGCCGCGTCGGCTGTCTCCGTCCGAGAGGTGGCTACGCCAACCAGCCGTGTGCGACAGGGAATCGGGTCGTAGTACAGGGGAAGGCTAACATGGCCATACGCATGTGCGCGACCCATGAACCCAAAGCCGATAATGCCAACGCCGAAGGTCGGGACTGCCATTCCGCCATCGCCTCCTGTCGCTATGCCCTCAGGCTCCTAGATCCGAGGCCGTCTGTGTTGCGAGTCTGTTCGGGGAAGCCTTCGGATGCCCTTCCAGGACGTGACGGCTCCTGGACTGACGGCCTATGTGCGTCTCGCGCCGCGATGGGATCACCTGGACGAGCGTCACGGGCGCTGTGCCGGCTGCCTAGACAGAAGCACAGCCGAGGCAGGAGAGTCTGGGACCCCGCCTGTTCTCAACTGCCGTACCCGGAAAGCACGATGATCGGCCCACCGCTTCTTCCCTCTGCTGCTATCGCTCCCGGTGCCGGGGCAGTTGTCATCAGCGCGTAGCAGGCACGCGCGCATGCAGGGGAGACCGTCGAGGTGTCACGGGCCGTCCGCCGCCTCACGGCTCACTCGAAGGAGCCAATCAGCATACGGCGGCCTGACCGTGGGCGGACTGTCTTCAGCGTGGTAGATCGCCTCCAGCTCACGTGTCGCCCGCTCACATTCGGCGGTCAGCAGGCCGTTGTGGGCTGCCAATTCCTTGTCGATCATAGCGCGCAGTAGGAGGATACGCCAACGCCAGGACCTCCTTGCGTACTCCGTCAGCTTCCCATCGGCCGCAGCCAGAAGTTCGTAGCAACGCTGGGCGCCGGCATCTGGCTGGGCGAGGCGAACCACGCCCCGCGGCCTGCCCTCAGCATCTTCTCGCAGCTCGTAGCGCTGGGCCTCCTGGTCAACGAGCACACGCCGTCCGTTGGCCTCGAGTATCGTTACTGCCCTGACCACATCGTCGGCGACTTCCGGTGAGTACTCGAACGCCGCGTACTCGCGCACCGTATCAACGGCTCTTCGCTGAGCGTCCCAGCAGAACTGAAGCGCGATGATCTTGTTGATATCCTCGAAAATGCCCTCGGAATAGGGGTAGCCGCCGACCAGCTTGGTCCCCGCCTGGTCCCATGAGCACTGGAGCAAGCCGGGTGCCGGGTTGGCTCCGAATCCGCCCCATGGGCCCCAGCCGCCGGTGTCCCACATGCTGATCTCGGAGAAGCCGACCATGGGCAGTCGGCCGGGCACCCCATGCTGAAGCGGAAAGGCGGGGAAATTGGCGAGTGCGTTGTCGGCGAGGATGTAGTCGGCCCACACGGGCCCCTCACGGAACCGCTCTGCGAGCCCAGCCCACTCGCCGTCGTCGAAATACCAGGTTGAGAGTATGATTCTGGCCCCAGGGAAGTGCTTGCGGAAGAGGTCGGCCTCCTCCTCGGCGATCTTCAGGAAGCCGTTGGCCCCCCAGGGCCGGCACCGTTCACAATCGCAACCACCGGCGTCATAGGGCCAGACAATAAGGTAGTCGATTGCTGCATCCCTGAGCGCCGCGAAGGCATCTCCAAACTGCTTCAGAAGCAGCTCCTGAGCCCGCGGCATGCTTGGGCACAAAGTGCGGTCAGGGACGAAGGCCCCGCGACCGCGGCCCTTCGCCCGCAGCTCAGGTCCTAAGACGGGGCCCTCGCTGGCGATGATCAGAACAGCAGTGGACATGCCGACGTTGCCTGCGGCCTCGATTATGGCCCGCTGCCGCGCCAGCCGCGCGTGTCCCGCCTGATCGTCGGGCCCGGCCGGCGCCGTAGGCAGCACGACGGCGAGCGCATTGCACCCCCACAGGGCAAGCTCCTCGACATAGCGGCAGATCCCCTCCACGGGAGCCATGCAGTAGAAGTTAGCGAAGGCCGCGAAGTAGATGCCTCGCATGGGCTTCTCGGGGACGGACGTGCCTCTCCACGAGCCTGGCATGAAAGCGCCATCGCCGAATCGGGAGCCCCGAAGGAACTTGCCCACGCCGTAGATCAGCCCGCGTTCGTCGTTGCCGACGATGCGCACCGATCGGTGCCCCGCGTCTTCAATGCGGAATCCCTCGGCACCGATGCCGGGCTCGATCGTCAGGACAATCCGCGTCTTCGCTTTTTCCTTCGTGCAGATCGCTTGACCACACCGCATGTCGATCTGCCCGTGGAGCAGATCGGCGGCCTTCTCCACCAGTGGTGATGCGCGGACTTCGATAACTACCTGTACCGAATCGACCATGGACTCGCGTTCCCCTGCCCGTCCTTCGCAACAACTCCACTGGGCTAGAGCGGCGGTAACCAGCAGCGACGAGATCAGCCGCGAAGAGTTGCTGACTCTCAAAGGATTCCTCATATCAGCTGATTTGGCCTTCCTCGAGTGGCGACTCCCCTGAGCCTGGGGTGGTGTAGGTCGCACCTATGAAAGCGCCCGCCGGCACCCCGTGCTGCTCTCTGGCCCAGGTCCATTGCCAGCGGACTTGCCCAAGCCAGCGCGCGATGGCGCTCCCAGGTGCGCCCGGCCAAGACCCTAGTACCAGAGCGGCGGCAGGTACTCTGGCGCGTCGCAGTAGGGTTCTACTTCCCCCGTGGCGACGGCGTACATGCGCTCATGGCTAGCCCTGGCGGCACGGACCATCGGCTCGTACGGTCGGTGACAGACATCCAACAGACCGTAGTTCTGGTAGACGCCATCGTACAGTTGGTACCAATGGACGCCCACGCACCAGGGCTTGGCTGCCGCGCCCTCGGTGTAGACACGCAAGGCCCGGCCCCGGTCCTCTTGGTTGCGCGCTGTCTGTATGTGTGCCGCCCGCGTGCCCGAATCGAGCGCTCCAAAGCCCCATTCTGTCACCATGACCGGACGGCCCAAGGCGGCACTGATCTCCCCCAAGACCTCTGGTATGCTCTGGGAGTAAGAGTTGATGGTGAAGACGTCGAAGGCCTTCATGCCTTCGACTGCCCACTGAGGCGGGATGCGTGAATAGCGCACCCCAAGGTTCAGATGATTTGGATCGACCTCTCGGCAGGCCTTGCTAGACACATCGTACAACCTCTTGACTAGCACCGTGCTGAAGGCCGCCAAGTCCGCCTGGGCAGTCTCGTCCAGACGATGGCGCCACTCGCCCTCCGCGATCTCCCGGAAGGTGGTCTTGACTCCCCAGGCCGCAGAGAGGGCTGAATCACTGCCATAGCGGTTGCGTAAGAAGTCGCTCAGCGCCTTGCGGCTGGCGCAGGGAGGGGCGGTGAAGAGCATGCCGGCCGCCGGGGTCTCCTCGGCGAAGCACCAAGTGGGCTCGTTGTCCAAGAAGTACCCGATCATGGCCGGGTCATCTGCCGTGTCCTTGAGTTGCTGCGCGATCTCGGCCGCATCGTGGGGGAAGCGAGGGTCGAAGACGTCCGGGAAGTCGCGGTATATCCGCGGTGCCCGCAGGGAGGGCGAGCGCAGCACGGGCCCCATGGGAAGGACATATGGGAATCCCGCCTCGCGGGCAACCTGCCACTCCGACCAGTTGCCGAAGGTGTTGAAACCCATGCGGCGCAGCTCCGCCAGGGCGATCTGCGCCCAACGCTCGTACCACTCCTCCGGCCCAAAGGCCCGCATCAGGTTTGCCGTCAGGTAGTTGATGGTGCGCCCGCGATTGGGGAAAGTGGAGTAGACAGGACCGTATGGTCCCTCTGGGTCGGGCACCCAGGTCAGGGCTTGCGGAACGTCTGCCGATAGCCAGGAGATCCTGACGGTCACGCAGTCGGGCCCGACGGACCAGAAGGCGTACCCGTCTGGGTCCACCAGCCACCAGCGCCGACCGTCGTGGTGCGTGCGGAAGAAGCCTGTGTTCTCAAAGCGCAGATCCTCCCAGCCGCCCCAACGGGATAGATCGGTCGATACTTGCGGCGCGGTGGCGTCTTCGAGCTGTCTGTGCAGGCGTTCGGTCACCTCCTGTACGCTATGGCTCTTGCCTGGCCACTCGTCCAGGGTGCTCTGGCCCAGTTCGTCCACGAGCAGCCCTTTGGGAAGCAATGGGTCGTCCAAGCCCTCCGGCGCCTCCGCCGTGGCCGTCACGGGTGTCACACACCAGAGCACAGGACCCTCGCTCTTTCGGGCGACTCTGATCACCATCCGGTCGACCTCGGGTAACTCCACCCGATCCCCCATACTGTAAGAGCACAGCCAAGGGCCAACATTAGGCCAGTGGAACCGGTCCTGGTTGACCATTTCCAGGGGCATCGCTATGCGGGTCTGGCATTGGTTCAGCACGGCGAATTCCATGGTGAAGGTCCGGCCGGCATCGCCTTCCGTCAAGTCCAAGTCGAAGACCGAGATGTAGCTGTGATCCAAGAGCAGATCGAAGGTGAGATAGCGCGCTTTGGTTAGCGCGCCCTTGGGGAAATGGTAGACTAGCCCATCTCCTACTGCGCTCGCCAGGTGCCACGTCGCGTCAGCGATCGGCGCTTCCCGTTGTTGGCGTTCGAGATCGCCCTGTGTCGCCTGTGGGAGGAGTTGTAGTGGCGGCTCGGCTGCACCTCTCATCGGTATTCCTTGTTGGGACTCAGGATGTGAGCTTCGAGCTCTGCTAGAGCGGGGCACCCTGGCGGCCGCCGTGTTCCCCTTGCTCTCGCAGATGTGGACATGTAGGCGATATGACCTTCCTGTCGGCTGTGCCTCCCGCGCGAGGACGGGACCGCTCTCTGGGTCAATCGAGCTACAGGTGAAGGGGCTTTCGCCTCTGACGTGCGCTGCTGTGCGAGCCCGCGGTTGCAGTGCCGACGACCCAGCAAGGTCTTCGTCCGGCCGTCCCTTCTCCGGGCCAGGCTTGCTCCCCTGCGGCCGACCTGAACGTCGCCGCCTACATCGGGTAGTGATGAGACGGCCAGGACCCGCCCAACACGGTTCCTCAGGCCCCCGACAGTGGCACGCGCGGCTGTGAGTGGTCTTCTATCGCCGCTTCGCCGAGGAAGGTGCCGCGGAATCCCGCAGCAAACCCGAAGAATACCCGCCGACGGGGATACTGCGCGCAGGGATGCTAGTCCGATGGGACACGAGGTACCGCTGCCATTGCGTCTCGTTCCAGCGGAGACGTTGGGAGAGCTGGAGACTCAGCAAGAGGAAGCCCCTATTGGGGGCGCGACTTGGTATCTGGCCAAGACCGCGGCAGGCCATCAACCGGGTGATCGAACTGTGGGAGATGGGTTGGCATATCATCTCCCCCAGGGCGCGCTCGCCAAGGCGCGCTATCTCACCTTCGATCTGCTAGTGGACACCAACTATAGCGCGGTCTTTACCCTGAACCTGCTGGAAAACGGCGACGAGCGGATCTTCTCAATGTGGTTCTCGGTAGACGGCCAGTGCCAGGCACGGGTGCGCATGCCCCTGGAAATGGTCAACCAGAACCGGTTCGTCTGGCCGCGTGAGGGGGCGGTTCTGCGCACCTATAGCACAGGCGACCGGGTGGACCTGAGCAAGGTGGATCGGATGACGATCAAAGTGCTGATGAAGAGCGAAGGCCCCCTGCATTGGTGCATGACGCCTGTGACGGCGATGACGGATGAGCCGGAGCCGCTGACCAAGCCTTTGCTCCCCAAGGGCCCGCTGCTGGACGAAATGGGTCAGAGCGCCCTGCTTGAGTGGCCGAACAAGAGCCATGGTGTAGCGGAAGTGGTTGAGCGCCTGCACCGGCAGCTAGAGGCAGCCGACCGCCACCATCTATCCGCCGAGCTTTCCCGCTGGGGGGGCTGGAAGGGTCTGCGGTTCGAGGCTACGGGCTTCTTCCGCACTCAGCACGACGGTCGGCGCTGGTGGCTGGTGGACCCGGATGGCTTCGCCTTCTGGTCGGTGGGACCCAACTGCGTGACGGTCAAGCTATCCGCCTCCTCGGCTGAGGTCCCCGAGGCCCTCACCTGGATGCCTGACCCGGAGGGTCCCCACAAGGCTATCTACACGCGCGACTCCGTTTTCGGCCGCAATATCAACTATCTGACAGCGAATCTAATCCGAGCGTTTGGGCCGGAGAAGTGGTATGAGTGCTGGGGGAAGGTCGCCCTGGCGGAGCTGCGGCGCCTGGGGTTCAACACCATTGGCAACTGGCACAGAATCGGCACGACGGGCGATTTGCATCTGAACAAGCAATGGCCCCTTGGTTCGCGCTCATTGTTTCCGAATACCCCCCGGATATATCGGGATTTCCTCGATGTCTTCGACCCTCGCTTCGCCCAAGACGCGGCCGAGTATGCCTCGCTGCTCAAGGAGACTGCGGACGATCCGGCGATGATCGGCTACTTCCTGGATAACGAGCCCTCCTGGGTCTTTACCCAGGAGCAGGAGCCGCCGGCGGCCGGGATGCTTTTCAACACGACCGCCTGTGCCAGCCGCATCGCGCTGAGCGGATTCTTGCGCAGCCGCTATGGCAGTGACAAGGGGATCTCCACGGCCTGGGGGGTGAAGACCACCCTCCAGCAGGTGGCGAAGGGGGAGTGGCGCCACCGCCTGAACGACACTGCGAAGGCGGATCTGACTGCCTTCAGCACAGTGCTGGCCAAGAAGCTATGGGACGGATTGAGCGCGGCTTGCCGGAAGGTTGATCCCAATCATCTGAACCTCGGGGTGCGCTATCATCGGGGTGTCCCGACTGCATGGCTGTTGGAGGCGATGGGATCCTTTGACGTTTTCACGAGCAACAACTACCACCGAGCCATACCGGCCGGCCTCGAACAGATCAGTGCCGCCCTGGGACGGCCGGTGCTGGTATCGGAATGGGGCAATGGCGCGCTGGATGCAGGTATGCAGGCGGCCCACATTCTGATGACGCGCAGTCAGGAGGATCGCGGCCGCTCCTTGCGCACGTACACCGAAGAGGCGGCCTCCAAGCCCTGGTGTGTAGGTGTCCACTGGTATCAATGCTACGATGGGTTCGAGCACAACTATGGCCTGATAGACCGATGCCACCGGCCGTACAAGCCAGTGGTCAATGCCGCCAAGGCCACCAATGACCGCATCTACGCTGTCGCCCTGGGAGAGACGGAACCCTACTCAGATCCGCCCGAGTATCCGCCGCCGCTTTGGCACTGACATCGCAGCCGGATTGCGTTCCGATACGCGTGCCGTCCGGCAACTGATGCGTCCTACCACGAGAGTTGAGCGCGCGTGAGACCTCCCCGCCTGTGGACAGGGCGTTCCTTCTACGCGGAGATGAGCCACCGCGGAGCCGAGGGAAGCCAGACGCGCGCCGCACATCACACAGCTGTTTGTGGCGCCGAAACACCCGTTATGGGTCCAGAACGCCAGTTTCTCCGTGCGGTCACGGTGGTCTCACCGTTGCCTGACAAGGACCATTGGCCTCACGGGCGCCCGACACGCGCAGCTTGAGCCGTTTTGTTGGGACCAGCCGGCGCTGGCGACGATGCCAGGTCTTGCCCTCTCGGTGTGCAGGAGACTGGGGGGGGGAGTAGAAGCGCAACTCCGCGGAGGGCCCGTTCGGCCATCGAGACCTGCAGCGAAGGGAGGTGATGAGTAGTCCAAGACAGTGACGGGATGGTGAGTGCAGCCGTATGACAGCGGAGACGCTGCAATCTGGGAGGTGACCTCACTATGGTGTGGAGAAGGTGCAGAGGCTTCACGCTGATAGAGCTGCTGGTTGTGATCGCGATCATCGGAATACTGGCAGCTATGGTCTTTCCTGTGTTTGCGCGGGCGCGCGAATCCGCGCGCAAGGCGGTGTGTCTGAGCAATGTGAAGAACATCGCCCTGGCCTTTCAGATGTACCTGGCGGACAACAACGACACGTTCCCACCGTGGGAGCACCGCCAGGAGGTCTTGGACTACTTCTTCGTCAACCCCGGGGGCGGCGACAAGTTCGGCGCCGCCGCTGGCAGCGACAACTGCACTAACAGGGTCAACGACGCTAACCCCTACCTGCGGTACCCTGTGATTCTCGACGAGTACATCAAGAACCGCGACGTATGGAGATGCCCGAGCGCGAAGATGCTAAGCGGCGCTCACTTCATCAACGCCTGTGTGCCGGACTGGCTGACCTACCTGCAGGGGAACCAGGGAGCCTGGGGCGACGACACCCCGTACTGCCTCATCAGCTGCTTTCCGCCCGGATGGGGCGGTGAGGTCACTGACACCATCTGGCAGAGCCAGTTGGCGCACGGTACGGTGTACTCTGATTCCGCTGGGGACACCTCCGGCACCGCCCACAAGGCCTTCGTCTCGAGCATCGGCTTGAACGGGAACGGCACCCGCGGCGTCAAGATGGCGGCCATTCAGGACCCCGTCAACTTCGTGGTCTGCGGGGACGGCGGCGCCTGGCCGGAGGAGATGACCCCGGGCCTTCTCGCCTACCCCGACCTGTGCAACGCGGAGTGCGGGAACTGCTGGTGCGGCGCTTGCCTCGAGGGCTGCCTAGAAGTTAATCCTGACGGGTGGTTTGCCGAGAACGCCGCCGCAGGCGTGGCGTGCTTCTACGAGTGGCACACTTCCTCGGCCATGCTGCGCGACAAGACACTGCTGAGCAAGGGCACCCGACACCTGGGCGGCAGCAACCTCGGCTTCGCCGACGGGCACGCCGCCTGGTGGAACGCCGATCGGTTTCTGGACAAGTGGGCCGAGGAGGCGCGGCCGGGCCTGGACGCCATGGGCCTGGAGGCCTGGGGGCCGATGTCGTGGTATGACTGTGGCAGCGGGCCGTTTGCCGAGGCGAGCGGGGGAGAGCCGACGCTTCGTTGAGACGCGAGGCGATTGTCTCTTGGACAAGGCAGTTGCTGAGTGTGGGCGGAGCGCTCCTGGAGGCGCTCCGCCCAGCTATACCCCGTGCATCTCCGCTTGGAGCAGCGTGGAGGCCACGAGAGGCGAGTCAGCTACTGAGTGAGGGAGCAGAGCGCCGCCACTCCCCAGCGAGGAGATGCTGCCCGCGGCGTCGCACAACTGGTGTACGTCATCAGATGAGTGGCATGTCGACCCACTCGAGCATGGCCTCGACGTTTCGCTTGCGGACGTGACAGCTCCGGAATGACGCGCTCAACACAAGAGGCGAACACAGCCGGCGGTGTTACCTGGCGCGCAGTCCTCGCGGCGTGCGCTGTCCTTGTCGTCGCCACACCCATCGCATTCTACGTCGAGGTCGCCTGGGACAAGGCCGACATGTTTGTGGGCGTCCCTTCGATGACCCCGGTGGTCCTGCTCTTCCTGCTCTCGGCCGCCACCTCTCTTCCCCTGTTTCGTCGCGTCGGGCTGACCCGCAGGGAGGTGCTCGTCGTCTACTCGCTCGTCCTGGTCGCGGGGCCGCTCATCAGCGCCAGGATCGTAGGCTGGCTCCTCGTAGGCACGATCCAGTACTACTACTTCTCGCGTGTCTACACTGTCTGGCAGACCACATTCATGCAACACATCCCCGCGTGGTACGCGCCCACCGACCCTGCGGCCGCAGTGTCTTTCTTCGAGGGCGGCGCGGTGGTGCCGTGGGCCCTCTGGTGGGAGCCACTGGCCGCATGGACGGCCTTTATGGTCGCCCTCTTTGTGTGTGCCCTCTGCATCTTGGCCCTCTTCCAGCGGCAGTGGATCACGCATGAGCGGCTCAGCTTCCCGTTCGGCCAGGTGCCGCTCACGCTCGTGGGCAGCACCGGCTCCGATCAGCTGCCGGGACCAGCTAGGCTCCCCGGCTCATGGGTGTTCTGGATCGGAATGGCCGTCTCTTTTGGCCTCACAGGCCTAAACGAGCTGGCCCAGCGCTGGCCCATCATCCCGGCGATTCCCCTGGGTCCCCTCACCCTGATCCAGGAGCAGAGAGGTGGGCCCCTCGGAGGAATGGGCGACGTCATCCTGATCCTCTGGCCCTGGATGATCGCCATCGCTTACCTCATCCCCAAGGAGCTGTCGTTCTCGGCCTGGTTTTTCTGGTGGGTCCTCGTGGGCATCAACATCCTCGCCGTCATGGGCGGAGCCGAGCCCCGCGGCCCGGCCGTCATCTGGGATAGCACCTTCCCCGCTCCTCGCTACCAGGGCGGCGGAGCCGTGCTGCTCATCGGCCTGTGGGCCGTGTGGATCGCCCGCAAGCACCTCACCCACATTCTCCGAACTGCCTTCGCTGGCCGCCCCGGCGACACCGACGCGCGTGAGCCCATGCCCTACCGTCTCGCCCTGGCTGGCATTGTGCTGTTGCTTGCTGGCATGATCTACTTCTGCTACGTAGCTGGATGCCGTCTCATGGTCGCCCTCTTACTCATCGTTGGGATAGTCGGCTACTGCGTCGTGTGGGCGCGTCTGCGCGCGGAGACCGGCCTTGGCTTCGCCACCTTCCCACTGCAAGTGTTCGCCATCATGCGCGTACCCTTCGGCAACGCCGCCTTTCGGATCCCGGAGTTCGTAGCCGCGAATTCCCTCCGCTGGGCCTACGCTAAGGGCGGAGGCACGGTCTTTGAGGTCTGCACGGGAAACGCTCTCGAAACGATGAAGATCGCGGATTCCTCTGGGATCCACAAACGACGCCTGACCGGCGCCCTCCTGCTTGGCTTTCTCCTCGCCGCCCCGCTCGCCATCATTGTCTTCCTCACCGGCATCCACCACTACGGATGGTTCGAGCTCCAGCGCCTGAACGTGGGCGTGATGGCGGAGATCATCACCGACGGAAACCGCATCGTCGCCTACGTCACGAATCCCACCGAGACGGACGTCAATGGAGTCGCGGCAATGGGAACTGGCGCTATGATCACAGCCCTCCTCGGCGTCATGCGCCTCCGCTTCTGGTGGTGGCCCTTCCACCCCATCGGCTACATGGCAGCCATGTCCTGGAG
>JALGXW010000050.1 GCA_029821875.1 Candidatus Hebobacterum abditum
CGATTCGCGGCTGCCGGGCCTTGCGCCTCTGCCGGAGGTGGGGATCGAACCCACACGCCGCTCTCGCGACCCGGGATTTTAAGTCCCGTGCGTCTGCCTGTTCCGCCACTCCGGCGTGGCCTTATTATAGCACGCTGCGATTGTGCGGCCACTGCCTCCGGGCGCGCTCACCGGCGTCAAGATCTCCCCTGCAGGACCACCGCGAACAGGGCCACGACGATGAGCCACGCGACGACGCCTGCGGCCAGCGCGAGCAGCAACGGCACGCGGCCCACCAGGGCGTACACGACGGCGAGGTAGATCACCCACGGTATCGCGCTCCACATCGCCGCGCGCAGGGAGATGCGAAGCTTCTCCGGGCCATCGCTCTTGCCGACCCACCACCAGGTGTACAGGGAGATCGCCGGCACGGAGATAAGCAAGCCGGTGATGACATGCTTGCCTAGCCGTGCGAGCACCAGCAGCACGGCAATGAGCAAGCCTCCAAGGGCAGACTTGATCAGGATGTCTGTGTAACCTGCTGACATCCAATCCCCTCCACTCTCGCGGGCCGAGCCAAGGAATCCGCCAGACACGGCCTCGGGTCGACTGGCGTCTGTTTGGCCAGAACGGCCTCGGGTTCTCCGCGCTCCCGCGGAAGGCCTTCGTCGAGGGCGCGGACAAACGGAAGGTTTGGCTCGCGCCAAGGCGTGGTATAGGCTGTATGTCTGCGTCACCCGCAGACGGGGCCCTCGCGCTGATTCCCCCCTCTAGGCGCGAGGGTCCCTCTTCCTTCTCCCTGTCGGTCAAGAGGGCCCGCCTGCGTGCATCTGGTGGGCAAACCTGTCCCGTGTCTTGACAGCGATAGCAGCCGGTACTACGATCCCGCCATAGGTGCTACATGCGTGCCACGGGTGCCACATGGGCGTCGTTCGTTCGGGTGTATCGATCCCGGACGGGCCGCGCCATCGCCCGGGGCGGCCTCGGTTCCTCCGGGGGATCGTACCACGAAGCCATCCAACATGGACAGAAGAGAGTTCTTCGATCGCAGCGCCGCTGGCTGGCATCGGCACAGGGCAGAGGACTTGCCTCCGCGCCTGGCGCGGGTCGTCGCCGAAGCCCAGTTCAGCGCTGGCGACTACGTCCTGGATGTCGGCACGGGCACGGGCGTGCTGGTGCCGCTCATCGCGGCGGCCGTGGGTCCCGAGGGTCGAGTTCTGGCGTTCGACATCTCCCTGCGTATGTTGCTGGATGCCCGCCAGAGGATCCCGAGCGAACAGGTGCTGCTCGTGCAGGCAGACGTCCATCGCCTGCCGGTGCCCTCGGACACCTTCCACCGAGTCGTGTGTAACGCAGCACTACCCCACTTCGGGGACCGCCTGGCAGCTCTGCGCGAGATGATCGGGGCGCTCCGGGCTGAAGGATTGATCGTCATCTCGCACCCGATTGGCCGTCGAGCGGTGAACGCTCGGCACCGCGAGTCCGGAGGGCCAGTGGCCGACGACAGAGTCCCGCCGTCGAAGGAGATGGAGGCCCTCTTGCGCGATGTCGGTCTGGGGGATGTCGTGGTGATAGATGAGCCGGACTTCTATCTGGCGCGCGCGAGGAAGATCTGATCAGCAGATGCTGACGAAAGGCGCAGGCCGGAACGGATTGCGTTGGAGGCGTGGCGAGCGGCCCTCTAGGTGTGTCTCAGGCTCTCGCTCGTAGAGGTCAACCGATGGGCCTCTGAATTGGCGCGGAACTGCCGCGCAGACCAGCCACGACAGGCCGGGTTGACCCAGAACGAATGAGGGAGGGGGAAATGCAGTTCACCCGTGGCGCAGTGTTGTGCAGTGCCGTGCTCTGGCTCTGCATCATCGCGGTTTGTGCGAGTTCCGCGCAGACCGCAACGCCGAAGGAACTCGACGACGCGGTGGCAGTGTTCCGGCACTTCTCGCCCGAGGCACTGGACGAAGACGACTGGGAGGCCAGGCAGCCAGAGGCCGAGAAGGCATGGGAGCTGCTAAGAGAAGCTGGCGCGCAAGGCGCGCAGCGCCTCAAACAAGAGTTGGAGCGCATAGAACAGGCTAAGGAGCGCGACGGTTATTTCAAGCTGGTCGCGGCTGCGATCCTGTGGGAGATCGGCGGGTTGGACGAAGCGCCGACGGTAACGGAGAGCTGGGAGTCTACAGCTTTGACTCCCGGGTACCGGCTCGTATTCCTTACGGCCTTCGAGGCTGCTCGAACTCAGGACGAAAGAGCGTTGCCGATGCTGAGGGCCTGCCTGACAGACAAGGAGGGCGAGGTTATGCTCCTCCCGCATGGGACGTTTGGCTGGCCGCTCACACACGAGTTCCTCTGGGGATCTTTCGGGCCCTCAGGGCTGCCGGAGCTGGGACGGATCCTCGCGACATCGTCGGACCCGGTGGAGCTCGAGTCGGCGACCGAGTTGCTGGCGCGGGCGCAGTACCTCGATGCCCTGCCGCGAATCCGGGAGCTTGCCACTCATGCCTCAGCGGACGTTCGTGGGGCCGCAGTCCGTGCGCTCGGCACCTACGGTCATCCGCAGGACTACGAGTTGCTCATCTCCGGCTTGAGCCTGGAGGGTTCGCAGGAGCTGTACAACTACGTGTTCGCGCTGTATGAGTACGGGGACCTGCGCGCGGTGCCACGGATCATTCCGCTGCTTCCGACCAGTGACGAGGAACTCAAGCGAGAAGTAGTAGCCTGTCTGGCGCTCCTCCTCCGCTCCGAATCCCTTGAGGCGCTCAAGGCCGATGCAGAGAGGCAGGCAGAAGAGCAGAAGGAAAGCCTTTCGAGCCAAGTAGTCCAGATGGTGCTCGACAGGCTAGAGCTCGATTGGGAGTCGTACGCGGCCAAGTCAACCAGCGAGAAGGAGGCAGCGCTGGCAAAGCTGCGACATGAGTTCCAGGGAGACGTCTGGCCCTCCGACGCCTCGTCCGCCACCCGGGATGAACTGCTGCAGGCGGCTGAGGCCTGGAAGACGAAGCGTCGTCTCAGCGAGTTCGGCGACGACGGCGCGGGGGACAGGCGAGCCCGACAACTACTGACAGTCGCTGCGCCCTCCGACATTGAGCTACTGCTAGAGGTGAAAGCGGCGTTGCTGACGCGGCTGTCCGACGAGTGCCTCTACGATACGCGCCTGTTGGACCTCGCCGTCATGCGGGTCGGCCGCTCTCGCTACCGGAAGGAGCCTGGTGTGTGTGAGGAGGTCAGGCCCATCAGTTGACTCGCTCTCAGGCTTGGCCGCAATGTAGTAGTGGCTCTGTGCGGAGGGACGCGCGGCTCTCGGGGCGGCGAACTGGCCTGGAGCTGGGCCTTCGAAGATGAGAGATATCATCGCCAAGAAGCGTGACGGTCGCGAGCTCACCGCTGAAGAGATCGCAGCAGTCGTGCGCGACTACACGTCGGGCGAGATGGTCGACGCACAGATGGCCGCGCTGCTCATGGCCATCGTGCTCCGCGGGATGACGCCGCGGGAGACGGCCGATCTCACGTTGGCGATGGCCGACTCAGGAGAAAGGCTCGATCTCTCCTCCATACCGGGGACGAAGATCGACAAGCACTCGACCGGCGGCGTCGGCGACAAGACAACGCTCGTCGTGGCGCCGCTCGTCGCCGCGTGCGGAGTGCCGGTGCCGAAGATGTCGGGCCGGGCGCTCGGCCACACCGGTGGCACGATAGACAAGCTCGAATGCATACCCGGCCTCGTCACCGACCTCTCGCCGGAGGCGTTCTGCGCCCAGGTCTCTGAGATCGGGGTGGCCATTGCGGCGCAAACTGAGAGGATGGCCCCTGCGGACAAGAAGGTATACGCGCTCCGGGATGCCACCGCAACCGTAGAGAGCGTGCCGCTGATCGCCAGCTCGGTCATGAGCAAGAAGCTGGCTGTCGGTGCGGACGGGATCGTGCTCGACGTCAAAGTTGGGCGGGGGGCCTTCGTTCACGATGCAGCGCGGGCCGAGAAGCTGGCGGAGGCCATGGCGCAGATAGGGGCCCGCGCCGGGATGAAGGTGGTTGCCCTGGTCACTCGCATGGACGAGCCGCTTGGCTGCGCGGTGGGCGATGGCGTCGAGATGATGGAGGCCATTTCCACGCTGGCGGGGAACGGACCGCCGGACTTCGTCGAGCTCTGTGAGATCGTCGCCGGCCACATGATTGCTCTTGGCGGCGCGTCGCCGAATCCGGGGGAGGGCCGGAAGCTGGCAACACGCCGCCTGGCAGATGGGAGCGGGCTGGGCAAGCTGCGCGAGATGGTGCGCCGGCAGGGAGGCGAAGAGCAAGTGATCGATGATCCTGAGGCGCTGATCCGCGGGGCGCATCGCAGCGTGATAACCGGTCAAGAGACGGGGGAGGTCGTCGGCATAGACGCACGCCGGGTCGGGGCCGCGATGCGGGATCTGAAGTCGGCCGCTCGCGAGCACAGGCGCCTGTGCGGAGCGCTCCTGCACAAGAAGGTGGGAGATCGGGTGGTGCGTGGCGAGCTCATCGCGACAGTGGTCGCGCCCGATGGGATCGCGGAGGCCGCGGAACAGGCCGCTAGGGAAGTCGCCGAGTCATTCAGCACAGGGGAGAACGCCGTCCGCTCACCGCTTTTGGTCGGTTTGACTGAGATGTAACGGGCAGAGCGAAGGCGCCCCTGCGAGGTAGTGGGCCGCTAGTACTCCTGCCTCTTCGGGCGCGCTGGGCTTACTAAGAGACGGCGACCATTGAACTCGCGGCCGTTCAGCGAGGCCAGGGCACGCTCCATCGACTCGGTGGTCTCGAGCTCCACGAAGCCATACCCGCGCGAACGGCCGGTGGCGGGATCCTGGATTACCCGCACGTCGACCACGGCCCCGAACTCGGCAAAGAGCTCGACCAGATCGTCCTCTGTGGTGCGCCACGGTAGATTCGCGACGTAGACTGTCGAGACGTCCCTTCCCACCGCATCTCCCTTCGACCAACGGGCCGGTATTCGACAATATGTCAGCGTCCCCGGCCAGCAGGCAGCCTTCTGCGGTCGAGGCGCAGTCGCGGGAGATGTTCCAGCTCGGCCGCACAGTTGGGGACTGCCGTCGACGGAGAGGTAGATTTGACGGGGACGGAGGAACTCCTGCCCAGAGGAGGCGGCTCGCGGCCTCTGATGGAAGGTTTCCGCACAACTCCGCAGACATGCCAACCCGGGCGGAGCGCGCCAGCGCTCCGCCGGAAAGCAGCGGTGGCTCAACAGCGGCTTGTCTAGCGGACCCTGACGTTCGCGGCCTTCAGGCCCTTGGGGCCCTGAGTAACGTCGAACTCGACTTCCTGACCCTCGTACAGACTCTTCCGGCCAGGCACGTTGCTGACGATGGCCGAGTAGTGGACGAAGACGTCGCCCTCTTCGCTTTCGATGAAGCCATATCCCTTGGCGTCATCGAACCATTTGACTCTGCCACTGGGCACCCGCCAACCTCCTCTCGATCAGTCTGAACGGCAACGGAAGAAGGCTGACGACGAACTCTGGCAAGTCTTCACGCCGCGCTCAGACCCGTATGCGCGCTCGGGCAGCGCCCGAGCAAGGCAGAAAATAGCATCAAGTCTGCGGCATGTCAAGGTGCGGAAGCGGCGCGGGTCTTGCGCGGCTGCCAGGAAAAACCGCTTCCGCAGCGAACGCGCTAGACCGTGATGGAAAGAGAGCAGGCAGGTAAGATACTCGACCGCTTCCGGGCCGTCGTCGACATGGAGATTGCACGCGCCCTGGAGAAGGGGCTCGATATCCCGCTGTACGACATGATCCGTTACCATCTCGGTCTGGACCGGACCGGCGCCGGGACCCCGGCGCCGGCGACAGGCAAGAGAGTCCGGGCTGCGCTGTGCTGCCTCTCCAGCGAGGCCGTCGGTGGCGAGGCGCAGGCCGCCGCGCCCGCAGCGGCGGCGGTCGAGCTGATCCACAGCTTCACCCTGCTCCACGATGATGTCGCCGACGGCGACGCAACCAGACGCGGCCGGGCCGCTGTGTGGAAGCGATGGGGCGTCGCACATGCGATAACCGCCGGCGATGCCCTCTTCTCGCTTGCCAACCTCGTCGCAGCAAAGCTGACTGAACGCGGCGTTCCGACAGCAGAGAGCCTGGCTGTCGTCGAGGAGCTGAACGCAGCGGCTCTGGCTGTGTGCGAGGGCCAGCAGATGGACATCTCATACGAGGGCCGCGCGGACGTGAGCGTCGACGACTACCTGGCGATGGTGGAACGCAAGACGGCGGCCCTCATGGCCGCCGCTTGCGGCGCGGGGGCATGTGTCGGCGGCGGCTCGGTGGAGAGTGCGGCTGCACTGCGCGAGTTCGGACGGCAGCTCGGGCTGGGCTTCCAGATCAGGGACGACATACTCGGGATGTGGGGAGGACCATCGGAGCTCGGCAAGCCCGTTGGGACTGATCTCAAGCGAAACAAACGGTCTCTCCCGATCCTCCACGCTTTGGACGCCGTTGGCGGCAAGTTGGCGGCACAGCTTGCCGAAGGTGTGACGAGCGACGAGGAGGCGGCACAGATAGCTGCGCGGATGCAGGAGATCGGATCGCGGGCCTTCTGTGAGGGGATGGCGCGGAGCTTCTTGGCGCGCGGCTGCGAGGCCCTGGAACACGTCAACCTCCAGGTCGGCCCCCGCGAGCAGCTTCGCGTGCTGGCGAGTTATCTTGTCGAAAGGACGCAGTAATGGCGTTGAACGTGCTCATTAGCCAGAAGACCAGCCAAGCCGACCTCGACCTCATCCAGTCGGCGGCTGAGGGAATTGTCGCCGAGCAGGCGGGAGATCTGGAGGCTGCGCTCGCGAAGGCCCCGGATGCGGAGGTCATCCACGCCGGCCACTGGTCCGAGGAGCTATGGAAATCTGCCCCGCAACTGAGGTGGGTGCAATCCGGCGGCGCCGGGGTGGAGAACTTCCTTACGCCGGATTTCGTCGCCAGTCCCGTCATCCTCACGAACGCTCAGGGCGTCTACGCCGTTCCGATAGCGGATCACGTTATGGCGTTCATCCTCTACTTCTCGCGGCAGTTCGACCATCTCGTCAGGTATCAGATGGGACGCAAATGGGCCGACTGGGGCGAGTTCCGGCTCGACGAACTCACGGAGAAGACACTTGGGATTGTCGGGCTGGGTGGGATCGGCTCCGAGGTCGCGACGCGGGCCAAGGCCTTTGGCATGCGCGTGATCGCCACCAGACGGCGACCGGAGATGTCGGCTGAGAACGTGGACGAGGTGCGGGGCGCGGATGAACTTGCGTGGCTGCTTGGCGAATCGGATTTCGTTGCGCTGTGTACCGCGCTGACTCCCGCGACACGCCATCTCATCGGCGCAGGGGAAGTCCGTCAGATGAAGTCCACGGCCTATCTCATCAATATCGGCCGCGGCGGGCTGATCGACGAGAACATGCTGGCTGAAGCTCTGCTTGAGGGGGCAATCGCCGGCGCGGGCCTCGACGTCTTCGAGGAGGAGCCCCTTTCGGCGGAGAGCCCGCTGTGGGACATGCCGGGCGTCATGATAACGCCACACGTAGCCGGCGATTCGCCGCGGTCGCACGAGCGCTTCATGGCGCTCTTCTGTGAGAACCTGCGGCGCTACGTGGCCGGAGAGCCGCTGCTGAACGTCGTGGACAAGAAGGCAGGCTACTGAGCCAATCGCGACCCGCTGACTCCCCTACTCTATCAACACCAATCCGTAGTAGTTCTGCGGGCAGTCGTGGTCGGTCACGACGTCAATGGGGAAGCCATTGGCTCGGGCGGTGGCATAGACATCGATCCCCGCCGCCTCCATCGAAGGGCGCGCCCGGTGTGGGTGGAGGCAGTCTTGGAGATTGCACGTGTCGCAGAGATGGCACGGGCCGCAGCCGAAGGCGAAGGCCTTGTAGTGGCCGGCCAAGAAGATCTCCCGCTCCAGCTCGGGCACCACCTCGTCGATCGCAGCCCAGTCGCCGTTGGTCGGGTTGTGCACAAGTAGGGCCGAGCTGTAGCAGTCGAGCACGCGGCGTGTCTGTTCGGGGGTGGGGGAGTGGGGCGGGCAGGTCAGCCGCCGGCCGTATCCGCCGCAGCCGTACTGGCACTTGAGGCGGACCCACGGCGCGGTGACAACAGTCTCCGGCGCGATGACCTTGGCCTCGGCGGCGCCGAGGCGCCGGGCGGCATCGATCCACTTCGCGTGCTCAGGGCCCTTCTCCGCCTTGCGCTTCATATGTGTCTCCCTATCGCTCTCACTATAGAGGGGTCGTTTCCTGCCCACCTGGACGACCCCAGAAGGCTCTCGTTATAGCTGGGCCGCGCTGATCGCGCGGCTGCGGACGAGCTGAGCGAGGAAGTCGTCGTACCGCGGCCAGGCCGCCGGGTCGTAGTCGGCCTCCGTCGCATCGTAGATGGAGGGGAGAAGCACGAGTCCACGGTTTCGGAAGTCCTGCATCATCTGCTCGCGTACCCGGTCGCGCTGATCCGGGAGCAGGCGTCCGACGATGCTGAAGGCGAAGGCCTCGAGGAAGGTCTCCTCGAAGTAGTTCCGGACTGTCCCGTAGCCCACCTCCTCTTGCCAGCCGGGCGGGATGAGTGATTCCAGCCAGGCCATGTCTTCGGCGGTGAATCGGCCGGCCTCGTACCAATCGGGATGGCGGAAGAGAAGATGACCAGACTCGTGCATGAGCCAGGCGAGGGTCCAGATGTCATCGTTCCCGTGCCATCCGACAATGGTGATGCGATTGTCCCTCGGAATCACCCAGGCGCTGGGGAGCACGAACTTCGATGGATGGAGCGCTGCTTCGAGCACGCCGTAGTCCCGTCCTGAGAACTGCTCCGCGCACCGGAAGGGATCCACCCGGTCGAGCAGGCCGCACATCCGGCTCGCCGACTCCTCGAGGACTGGCCGCCACCGCTCCCATTCCTCGTGGAAGCACCGCGCCTGGAACTCAGGCAGCATGGTCACAAGTGCGGCCGCGGCCCTACACCAGACGTCGGGCGGGTCGGGTACCATCCGATCTCTGACCTGCGCGGTAGGACTTTCGGACAGCTCTCGGTGGAGTCTGCGGAAGTCGTCTTGCACGGCCCCAACCGTGTCCTCCGTGGTCCGCAGGAAGTAGCAGAGGCTGGTGCGCCCGGGGGCCATGGCAGCGTCGATCGTGTCCCGCATGTCAGCGAATGAATCGTACCAGCGGTCAATGAATTCGCGGTGAGTGCGGTGAGCGACCTCCATGTAGTAGTCCTGCTCGCTGGTGAGCAGCCCGAGGGCGAGCAGGATCTCGAATCGGAACGCCGGCGCAAGCGCAACGACCTTCACCTCGCCCATTGGCCTGTCCTCGCGGAGGAATCGAGGCGGGGATTCGGTCAGCGGCGCGCGAGTTCCTGCGCAAGACGAGCAGGACGCCATAGCTGGTGGGCAGATGTGCCGAAGCCCACGCCGGATGGGCGCGGGCTTCTGGAATCAAGCTCCCGGCAACGACCTACTCTCCCACAGAGTTGCCCCTGCAGTACCATCGGCGCTGGAGGGCTTAGCTTCTCTGTTCGGAATGGGAAGAGGCGTTTCCCCTCCGCTAGGGCCACCGGAAGCAAAAGACTGGCATAGTCGTGGAAAGCCGGGACGTTGGCGCGCGGTCCGCGCGCAGATCCGCTCTCTGGAAGGGGTTAAGCCCTCGGCCGATTAGTACCGGTCAGCTAAACACGTTGCCGTGCTTACACCCCCGGCCTATCAAGCAGGTAGTCTTCCTGCGGCCTTACCCGGTTAACCCGGTGAGAGGTCTCGTCTTGGAGCAGGCTTCGCGCTTAGATGCTTTCAGCGCTTATCCCTGCCGGACATGGCTACCCAGCGTTTGCCCCTGGCGGGACAACTGGTACACCCTAGGTCCGTCCACCGCGGTCTTCTCATACTGGCGGCAGCCCTCCTCAGACCTCTTACGCCCGCGACGGATAGGGACCGAACTGTCTTACGACGTTCTGAACCCAGCTCGCGTACCGCTTTAATGGACGAACAGTCCAACCCTTGGGACCTTATCCAGCCCCAGGATGCGACGAGCCGACATCGAGGTGCCAAACAGCCCCGTAGCTGTGAGCGCGCGGGGGCTATAAGCCTGTTATCCCCGGGGTAGCTTTTATCCGTTGATCGACAGCCGTTCCATCCCGAACTGCCGGGTCACTAGGTCCGACTTTCGTCTCTGCTCGAGCAGTGGCTCTCGCAGTCAAGCTCCCTTCTGCCCTTACACTCGCCGTGCGATTTCCAACCGCACTGAGGGAACCTTTGAACACCTCCGTTACCTTTTAGGAGGTGACCGCCCCAGTCAAACTACCCACCTGATACTGTTCCGCCACCCGATAAGGGCTACGGTTAGAATCCCGAGATATCGTAGGTGGTATTCCAAGGTCGCCTCCACCGCAGCCGGGGCCGCGGCTTCACAGGCTCCCACCTATCCTCTGTACGAGACCTCAAAATCCAATACCAGGCTGTAGTAAAGCTCCACGGGGTCTTTCCGTCCTGTCGCGGGTAGCCAGCATCTTCGCTGGCGCTACAATTTCGCCGAGTCCCTCGCCGAGACAGCGCCCAGATCGTTACGCCTTTCGTGCAGGTCGGAACTTACCCGACTAGGAATTTCGCTACCTTTGGACCCTTAGAGTTAGGGCCGCCATTCACCAGGGCTTCGGATCAGAGCTTCGCTCATCTTGCGATGAGCTAACCCTTCCCCTTAACCTTCTGGCATTGGGCAGGCGTCAGCCCCTATACTTCGCCTTACGGCTTAGCAGAGACCTGTGTTTTTGGTAAACAGTCGCCTGGGCCTTTTCACTGCAACCTCCGGCTGCCCGATTGGAGCACAGCAAGCCGCGTCCAATCGGACCAAGAGGCGCTCCTTCTCCCGAAGTTACGGAGCGAGATTGCCGAGTTCCTTAGCGAGGGTTCTCTCGCGCGCCTTGGCATTTTCTGCCCGCCTACCTGTGTCGGTTTGCGGTACGGGCACTGTGAGACTCGCTAGAGGCTTTTCTTGGCCGCTGGTCACGCCAGTTCAGTCCAGCCGAAGCCTTTCCTCCTCCGAACTCCGGCAGATGCTCCGGCGGATTTGCCTACCGGACTGCCTCGGTTCGGAACGCGCCAATCCAATCGCGCGCTGGCACACCCAGCGACGTCCCCTCATCGCGTCTTTGTCGTCTCACAGTGGCGCCGGAATATCGACCGGCTGTCCATCGCCTACGCCTTTCGGCCTCGGCTTAGGCCCGGCTAAGCCCAGGGGGACGAACCTTGCCTGGGAAACCTTAGGCTTTCGGCGAGAGAGATTCTCACTCTCTTTTTCGCTACTTATGCCGGGATTCGCACTTCGGCCCGGTCCACGGCTCCTTTCGGTACCGCTTCACTCCTGAGCCGAACGCTCCCCTACCACGCCCAACCCTCCGAAGAGGGCCGGACATCCGCGGCTTCGGTATCAGACTTGAGCCCCGTTACATCTTAGGCGCAACTCCACTCGACCAGTCCGGAGTTACCCGTTGTTTAAAGGATGGCTCCTTCTAAGCCAACCTCCTGGTTGTCTGAACAGAGTCACTTCCTTTCCCACTTAGCCTGATTTAGGGACCTTAGCCGGCGGTCTGGGCTCTTTCCCTCTCGACTATGGAGCTTATCCCCCACAGTCCGACTCCCGGGTTTGAGTCTCGCGGCATTCGGAGTTTGATTGGGTTTGGTAGCGCTATGAACGCCCCTAGCCCATTCAGTGCTCTACCTCCGCGAGTCACCACCCGAGGCTAGCCCTAAAGCTATTTCGGGGAGAACCAGCTATCTCCAGGTCCGATTAGCGTTTCACACCGACCCACAGCTCATCCAAGCCATTTTCAACTGACACTGGTTCGGGCTTCCACGAGGGGTTAGCCTCGCTTCAC
>JALGXW010000081.1 GCA_029821875.1 Candidatus Hebobacterum abditum
ATGTGATTGTCCCCGTCGACGTGGCCTCTCAGAAGGAGGAGTACGCCGCGAGAACCATCCGGCCGAAGCTCATTGCCATCAGGGACCAGTTCCTTCGGCGGTTCAGGAGGACGCTTCTGCGTCGCGACTCGCTGTCCATCGACCTGGGCGGAATGGACCTGACCGACGTGGATGCGGCGCTCGGACAACTGCAGATCAACAGGACAGCAGAGAGGGTGCCTCATTTCGTTGGCGGCACCGGGCAGGCGAAGAGGCTGCTGAGAAGTTTCATCGCCCACAAGCTAGAGCACTATGCCGAGCTGCACAACGACCCGACACAGGACCATGTGTCCAATATGAGCCCCTATCTTCACTTCGGTCAAATCTCGCCGCTGTATGTCGCCTTGCAGGTTCAGAGAGCAGGCGGACCGGGGGCAGAAGCCTATCTCGAACAGCTGCTTGTTCGCAGGGAGCTGAGCATCAACTTCGTACACCACAATCCTGCATACGATTCCTACGCGTGCCTACCGGCGTGGGCGCTAGCGACTCTGGAGGCACACCGTGCGGACAAGCGCCCGGAACTCTACTCAGAAGCGCAGCTGGAGCGAGCACAGACATCTGACCCCTACTGGAACGCCGCACAACTGGAGATGGTCGCCATTGGGAAGATGCATGGGTACATGCGCATGTACTGGGGAAAGCGGCTTCTGGAGTGGACCGAGAGCCCTGAACAGGCGTTTCGGATGGCGCTGCGCTTCAACAACCGATACGAGCTAGACGGACGTGATCCGAACGGATTCGCGGGCGTTGCCTGGTGCTTTGGCAAGCACGATCGTCCATGGAAGGAACGGCCCATCTTTGGCACCGTCAGGTACATGAACTCGGCCGGTCTAGAACGCAAGTTCGACATGTCGGCCTACCTTCGAAAGGTCGAAGCGCTTTCGGCGCCAAAGACGACGGATCCCTTGACGCGCAGTGTCCCTGGGCCGCGCTCGGGCTGAACGCCAGCCCAACAGAGATCTGCCTGCGAGGGTCAACCGACGCTCAAGTAGGTATTGTCGTTCTCCTTGGACCGCTGGCGATGGGTGATACGGCGGGCCAGATTCTAGCTGGAAGGATGCTCGCGAGAGCGTTCGTCTGCGGGCAGGACGGCGTCGAGACAAGGCTACTGCGGGCACTGGGGAAGGCGAGCGCTCCGCCCAGTGCGCCATTCTCTGACACTGAAGACGGGCACTCTGTCAGAGGTCCAGCAGGCCCGGCTATGATCGCGCGAGCCCGTCGCCGCCCTCAAGCGTTGGGCTGTTCCGGCGCGTTATCCCGGGCCTTGTGGGAGCTTCATGGCAGGCGACGTACCGCCTCCCGTGCAAGAACTGCCGGGCATCAGGTGAATACTGTCCGGAGGGAGATGATGGACAGCCAATATGCATATGTGATAGTCGGAGCAGGCCTCGCAGGAGTGTCGGCGATCGCGGGCATCCGCGAGGTCGATTCTTCGGGCAGCATCCTGCTGGTTGGGCGCGAGGAGGAACTCCCCTATGACCGGCCGCCACTCTCGAAGAGCCTGTGGCTCGGGAAGAAGCGGGTGGACGAGATTCACCTTCACGACCGTGGCTTCTACGACAGCACGGGCGTCGACCTGGAGCTTGGCGTCGAGGTGGCCGCCCTTGACGCGAAGGCTAGGACCGTCACCACAACCGGCGGCGCGTCCTGCCGATACGGGAAGTTGCTACTCGCCACGGGCGGTCATCCCCGGCGGCTCGACATTCCTGGTGGCGACCTCGCAGCGCTGTGCTACTACCGGACTATCGCCGACTACACCCGGATAAGAGAGCAGGCTGCTGCTGGGAAGTCTGCCATCGTGGTGGGCGGGGGATTCATCGGCTCCGAGATGGCGGCCGCCCTTCATACAAACGGAGTCGAGATCACAATGGTTCATGGCGGGCCTCGTCTCGTGGACCGAGTCTTCCCGGAGGACCTGGGGGAGGCCCTGCAGGCTGACTACATGAACCGGGGGATGGCGGTTCACGCCCGGGACGTCCCTGTGGCGTTCGAGGACCGAAACGGTCGCGTCGCCGTGACCACCAAGTCCTCCCAGGAGATCGAGGCTGACTTCGCCATTGTCGGCATCGGGATCCGGCCGGAGACGACCGTGGCCCATCAGGCCGGTCTGGAAATGGGCAACGGCATCGTCGTCGACGAGTTCCAGCGGACCTCTGAGGCCAACATCTTCGCAGCCGGAGACGTCGCCGAATTTCCATACGAGGCTCTGGGCCGCACTATGAGAGTGGAGCACTGGGATCACGCTCTGAACCACGGCAAGCAGGCTGGCAGAAACATGGCCGGTGCCGGAGAGGCCTACACATACATGCCCTACTTCTTCTCCGACCTATTCGAGTTCGGCTATGAGGCGGTGGGCGAGGTCGACAGCACGCTCTTCACGATCGCCGACTGGCGGGAGAAGCACAAGACCGGCGTGCTCTACTACCTCGCAGATGAGATGGTGCGAGGCATCATGCTGTGCAATGTCTGGGACAAGGTGGAGGAGGCGCGCGCGCTGATCCGCGCAGCCAAGAAGGTCAAGCCTGAGGAACTGATGGGCGCGATCAAGTAGGGGCCGAGCATTGGCTCTCTCCGGCGATCTCAGTTCAGGAGGTCGAGATGAAGCTGTCGCAGCAGAAGTGCGAAGCATGCAGTGTTGGGGAGCCGCCCCTGTCACGAAAGGAGGCGCTGGAGCTCCTGAGAGAGATTCCACTCTGGGCCGTGCTGTCCAATAACTCATCGGTGCTGCCCGCAAGGGATGAGCGCCGGTATGATGGTGAGATGGTGGACCGTGGATGGTGGGATTCGATCTCGTCGGCAGAGGTCAGGGT
>JALGXW010000082.1 GCA_029821875.1 Candidatus Hebobacterum abditum
GTCCAGGCCAACATAGATCATCGTCGGTCTCCTCCTGCTGCGAGTGTCTGTGCTCCGAGCACCTTTCAACACCTACAGGGGGAGACCGTCTTATGATAGTCGGGCGACCGTGAGGCCGATGCGGGGGACGTTCCATCCCGGTCTGGGACTGGCGTTGCGGACCCATAACGGGTGTTTCGGCCTCACAAACAGCTGTGTGGTGCCTGGCGCGGGAGTCCGGCTTCTGTCGCGGATGTCCCATCGCTACTCAACAGGCACGCACATCTCCTCTGTGGTAGGATTCTGACGAGGCGCGGGCAAGTCCAGTGGGTAGACGAGGGAAGGTGATGCGCGCTGTTCCTGTGGCCGTGGTCGCGTGTGCCATCGCGCTGGTTTCGGTTCCCGCTGTCGGTCAGTCGGAGAACCTCGCACGCAACTCCGGGTTCGAGCAGCCGCTCGCGGAGGAGTGGCATCCCATCTGGACGCGCGAGCCGGAGGTCGCGACGGTCTCCCGCGTGGGGGGCGCGCATTCCGGGTCCTGCGGCCTGCGGATCGAGCACAGCGGGCCGCAGGACTGGTGTATGACTCAGGCGTCCCGCGTTCCGGTGAGCGAGGGCGACATCTTTGAGCTCTCCGGGTGGGTCAAGTGCACCGACCTGAGGGGCGAGGCGAACTTCAGTGTGGTGACGAGGGACGCCGCTGACCAGGTGATGGACTGGATCTTCGGCGCGGCGAGGACCTCGGGCACCCATGGCTGGGAGCAGGTGCAGGCGCACTTCGTGGTGCCGAGGGGGTGCGCGACGATCGAGCTTCGGCTCGTCGGCCACGGCCCGGGCGTCATTTGGTTCGACGATGTCTTGCTCATCGAGGAGGGCAATGTGGCCGACAGGCGAGGGCCGGCAGAGGATATTCGCTTCGGAAATGAACTCGTCGACGTCGTGTTCGACACGGGCTCGGGGACCTTCACCGTCACGGACAAGCGCCTCGACGCGGTCTACCGCCAGCTCCCCGTGTCGGGCCTTCCGGTCGTGATGGAGGCGGCGACGGGAGCAGACGGCACGAGCCTGACGGCCACGCTGTGGGACGCATCCTCAGACCTGCGCCTGGCGCTGGAGCTTCGCGTCCCGCCCGGTGAGGAGGGCGCGGGGCTTCGCTGCGAGCTGCGCGGGGCGGGCGCGCTGTCGCATGGGATCGTCTATCCCGCGCCGTTCGCGACGCAGAAGGGGACGCTCCTCGTGGTGCCGGTGAACGAAGGCATCCTCTTCCCGGCCGACGACGATACCGTCGAGCCGCTCTCCTGGCTGCCGGCCTACTCCGGCCACGGGATCTGCATGGCCTGGTTCGGGCAGTGTCAGGGCGAGACGGGCAGGGGCGTGATGGGGATCATCGAGACGCCCGACGACGCGCGCCTGGGGATGGACCGACCGAAGGTTGACGGCAACTCCGGGCTCTGCCTGTGGCCCATATGGGAGCCATCTCGGGGCGAGTTCGCCTATACGCGCGCGGTCACCTACACCTTCCTCCCCAGCGGAGGGTATGTCTCCCAGGCGAAGCGCTACCGCGACTACGCCAAGCAGACAGGGCTGTACAAGTCGCTGCGCACGAAGCGCGCGCAGAACCCGAACGTGGACCTGCTGATCGGGGCCGTGAATGTATGGGCGCCGGCCTGGTACGGCAACGCTGAGCCGCTGGGCCTCGTCGATGAGATGCAGTCGCTGGGGATAGAGCGGCTGATCTACAGTGAGGGCACGTCGGCGGAGACGGTGGCCGCGCTGAACTCGCGGCCGGGAGTGCTGAGCAGCCGCTACGACATCTACCAGGACGTGTGGCCGCCAGACAAGCCGCCGAACGCGCGGCACGAGGGATGGCCGGAGGACCTGGTGCTGCTCCCCGACGGGAGCATCATGCAGGGGTGGGTGATCCGCAGTGGCAATACAGAGTATCCCGGCGGGGTAATCTGCTCCTCCCGCGGACTCAGGCGCGCACGGGAACAGGTTCGCGCCGAACTGGCGACCCATCCCTATCGCTGTCGGTTCATCGACACCACCACCGCCTCGCCGTGGCGCGAGTGCCACAATCCGGATCATCCGCTCTCCCGTACAGAGGACCGGCACTACAAGATGGAGCTGCTCCGTTTCTGCTCGGAGGAGATGGGGCTGGTGACCGGAACCGAGACGGGCATTGACCCCTCCGTGCCATACGTCCACTACTATGAGGGCATGCTGTCTCTGGGGCCGTACCGGCTGCCAGACTCCGGCTACACGATGATCGAGTACAAGACGCCGACCCCGGAGTTCCTGAAGTACCAGGTGGGCCATTACTATCGAGTCCCGCTCTGGGAGCTCGTCTATCACGACTGCGTCGTGTCGCAGTGGTACTGGGGAGACTCCTCAAACAAGGCGCCGGAGGTGTGGGACCAGCGAGACCTGCTCAATCTGCTCTATGGGACGCCACCGCTGTTCATGCTCAGCCCCGACATGTGGGTGAAGCACAAGGACCGCTTCGCCCAGTCGTATAGGGCCGTGTGCCCGACCGCGCGTGCCCTCGGGTATGACGAGATGCTCTCCCACGAGTTCCTCACCGCGGACCACACGCTCCAACGGACGGTCTGGTCGTCAGGGACGAGCGTTGTGGTGAACTTCGGCGACACCGCACAGGCCCTGCCCGACGGCAGCACCATCTCGCCCATGGGTTCAATCGTCGCGCCAGCGCCGTAGGGCAAACCCAGCTGCGGGTGTCCCTATAAGGCGGCGCTGTCAACCCCCTACTGGTGTTGTATTTGACGATGCTGTGGTGGTCTCTGTTGAGACAGGTCCCTATCGGCGCTGACATCGCGCACTCTA
>JALGXW010000083.1 GCA_029821875.1 Candidatus Hebobacterum abditum
GGGCCTCGGACGAGGAGCCCGGCCGCCGGTCGTAGGTAGGGCGACGACATCGCAACCTTGGCCACGTCACGCCAGCAGGCAGAGGCAAGCGGCACTCAGCCCAAGAACGGGGGCCGGCCCGACTTCGCCATCTCGTCTCGCTTGCGCTTCGCCTCTTCCGCCGCCTCCCTGATTCTGCGGAACCGCCGCGCCGCCACCCACACCATCGCCGCGAGCACTGCCGTTAGCCACACCCAGTACCAGACGGCATTGAATCCAAACAGCAGCGGCCACAGGCTCACCAGCGCCACGACGATGAGGACTGTCTCGACAGACTCGAGCCATTTCATGATCGGGCCCTCTTCTCTGCCACGCTGCAGGATTCGCCATTCATCCCCTCAGCCCTACTGCGTAGGCCGGAGATGGTGGGATGTGGTAGCAATCTGCGTGCAAGGTCGCTCCATGGACAATGATGTAGACGCATTCCTTTCGGAGCTGCGAGACGGTCGGGGCGCCTCGGAACCCACGCTTCGCGCGTACGCCGATGATCTGAGGCAGTGCGCCGACTTCCTCCGCCGCGCGAAGCTGGCCGATTCCTGGCCAGGTGTGAGGCCGGCCCACCTGCGACGCTTCCTTTCGCACCTTCACTCGGAGGACTACGCGCGCACCTCCATCGCGCGCAAGCTCTCCTCGCTGCGCGCCCTCTATCGGTACCTGAGGGCCAACGACAAGGCCGAGGTAGACCCAACGGCGGGCATCAGCTCGCCCCGGCAGCGGAGGCGACTGCCCCGCTTCCTGTTTGAGGCCGACATCGAGAAGCTGTTGTCCGCGCCCGATGGCAGCACGCCGCTCGGCCTGCGCGACCGCGCCATCCTGGAGACGCTCTACGCCACCGGGGTGAGGGTGAGCGAACTCGTCAGCCTCACCGTCTCTCAGTGCGAGCGGAGCTCCGAGCTCCGCATCACGGGCAAGGGCGACCGTGAGCGGATCGTCATGCTCGGTCGGCCGGCTCGCGCGGCCATTGACACCTACCTCGCGGAAGGGCGGCCACACCTGCTGGCGCGTGGGGAGGGAGATGACCATGGGCGGCTGTTCCTCAACCATCGGGGCGGGCCGCTGACGGATCGGAGCGTGCGGCGCGTGGTGCACCGACATATCCTGCAGGCCTGCGCCCAGCACGACATCGGGCCCCATGCCCTCCGGCACACTTTCGCCACCCATCTGCTGGAGGCGGGGGCCGACCTGCGGGCGGTGCAGGAGCTTCTCGGCCACGCCAGCCTCAGCACGACCCAGATCTACACCCACGTCACCCGCCGGCGCCTGCGAGAGGTCTACGACCAGGCCCACCCCAGGGCCGGCGAGTCCTAGTTCGGGCAGCGCACCACGATGTCGTAGTCCGTGATTCGCCGCACCGTGAGCTGCTCCTGAGTCCTCGAGGCGGCCCTGAGCCGGTCTTGGTGCGAGACTCCGAAGTCGTTGTCGAGGTCAGGGCCAAGGCTCCAGACCACAAAGCCATCCCCATCGCGGCTGTAGCCGTAGGCTGCTTCAGGGACCGCAAAGGGGTCTTTCGGGAGCGACCAGCCCTCGCCCTCAAGCTCGGCGAGAGTGTCGGGGTAACGACCGTGGTGCCAGTGGAAGGCCTTAAGAGCGAGGGCGATTTGGGTGGCGCGGAGTCGCGCGGTCATCCCATCTCGGCGCGCGACGTTCTGCCCGGCCAGAAACACATCAGCCATCTTCTGTGTGATTAGGGACGCATAGGAATGCGCTTCTTCCAGGATCGCTTCGGCCTCCCGTGGCAGATCCCCGGCCGCGGCATATGGCTGGGCACAAGCGGCAATGAGCTTCTCCATGTGCCGCAGATAGGTGATCTGGTCGGCGATCAGCAGAGGCCGCCCGTAGGTGAGGTAGACCGCTATCGCCTTCTCGTCGAAGCCGAGACTGGCGGACAAGGCCTTGGCGTCACCGGCGCGGGCCAACGCGAAGATTGCCATCCCGTCCAGGGCCAGGTCCCCCTGGAGCGCGCGCACAGAGGGCTCGATCTGGTCGATGGTGGCGATCTGATCGAAGAGGCGGCGGCAGGCTTCGGGCGTCGGGCTCCCAGCTGCGAGCGTGCAGGCCAGAGCGCTAATCGTGATTCCCTGGATCGCGCGGGCGACGCCCTGGCTCCTGCTGGACGGCTCCAGTTTGACGTGCTCGGCCAGGCGGAGAGCAGTGGCGCAGGCAGCCAGCGCGCCATCGTAGTCACCATCGACGGTCAGCAAGTCGGCCCGGACCTCGAGCATGCTAGCCGCCTCGCGGAGCTTCCCGTAGTGGGAAGTGGTGTCGGCATGCGGGTTTGCCCAATCGACCGGGAAGGCGCAATGCGGGGTGCGCGCGGCCTCGTCCAACAGCTGGTAATAGCCCTCGTTGCGCTCGACGACTTCCCGCACGAGGGCAAGCCGCTCGGGGCTGCGGTCAGAGAAATCGCATACCGTGTCCCGTTCGCTCCAACCCAGGTTGTAGACGCGGAACGCCTGCTCGTAGAGGTCGGCCGCATTCCTCTCGCCCTCCTTCCCCCGGTCCACCAGCCTATCAGGAGAATGAGGAGAAGCAGGAGGGGAAGGCCGATACAGCCGACGCGGTTGAGAAAGCGGAGTCGGCGCACCCGGTCGGGATCGCTCTGGCCAGCGGCGACTGTGGCTTGCCTTGGCATGACACGAACGCGCTTGCAGGGCTTTGCTGAGAGTTGTGTTCGTGCCGGCCGACACTGGGTCCTTCGCCGCCGGCCGACAGTGGGTCCTTCGCCGCCGGCCGACACTGGGTCCTTCGCCGCCGGCCGACACTGGGTCCTTCGCCGCCGGCCGCGCAGTCGGGGGCCGAACCCGTATGCCCCGAACTGGCGCGTGAACGCACCTCTTGCCTCGTGCGCGCACATTAGTGTATACTGAGGCACGGCGCGGTCGGCAGTCGGCTAGTGCCTGCCGGCCCTTCGTGAATCTGGCGCACGACTCAGGAGGCTCGCAATCGAATGCCCTGGCACGCGGTGGGCGTCCGTCCGTGGGACCCTGCGACCCATCGGGCCTGCTCTCCATGTTCTCATACTCTCAATCCCGCGCGGCTAAGGCTCTACGCGGCCGCCACCCCGGTCGGACGCTTGGCCCCCAGCGCGTGATCGTTGACATACCCACCCACAAGCTCAGGGATAAGGAGTTGTCATAGTGAACCTACAGCGGCCAAACGCAAATGACGTGAGCCAGACGGCGAACCGATCCCGCCACGTCGTCCCGTGCTCGGGGAGCTGTACCCGGTGCATCGACGGATGCCGGGGCAACTGCGAGGTGTTGAAGAGCGCCTTCCGCGGACGAGAGGTGATCTACCCTGGGCCGTTCGGAACACTGACGGCGGGTGGAGACAAGGACTACCCCATCGACTACTCCCATCTGAACATCTTGGGATACGCGCTCGGCGCGGAGGGCCTGCCTGACGGACAGGAGGGCAATCCAGACAACTCGCTCTTTCCGTTCGTCGATACCGAGACCGAGTACGGCGTGGAGAACAAGGTGAAGCTGCGAGCGCCGGTGTTCACAGGCGCGCTGGGCTCGACTGAGATCGCGCGACGCAATTGGGAGCACTTCGCAGCCGGGGCCGGTATCGCCGGTATCACACTCATATGTGGCGAGAACGTCTGCGGCATAGATCCGGAGCTCGAACTCGACAGCAACGGCAAGGTCGTCGAAGCGCCGGATATGCGACGCCGTGTGGAGACCTACAAGAAGTGGCACGAGGGCTACGGCGACATGGTGGTGCAGCTCAACGTTGAAGATACTCGCTTCGGTGTCGCGGAGTATGTCGTCCAGAAGCTCGGCGTCGAGACGATTGAGCTGAAGTGGGGCCAGGGGGCGAAGTGCATCGGCGGCGAGATCAAGATCGACTCGCTTGATCGCGCGCTTGATCTTCAGAAGCGCGGCTACCTGGTGACTCCCGATCCGTCGCTGGAGGCGAACCAGCTCGCCTTCACGGACGGCGCGCTGAAGCAGTTCGAGCGGCACTCCCGCCTCGGCTTCGTCGATGAGGAAGCCTTCATGCAGGAAGTCGAGCGCGTGAGGAAGCTCGGTGCCAAGCGCGTGACGCTGAAGACCGGAGCCTACGCGATGCGCGAACTCGCAATGGCCATCAAGTGGTGCTCCGACGCAGAGATCGATCTCCTGACGATCGACGGCGCGCCGGGTGGCACGGGGATGAGCCCCTGGCGGATGATGGTCGAGTGGGGGATTCCGACCTTCTACCTGCAGTGCATGACGAACGAGCTGTGCGACAAGCTGGCGGCGAAGGGCGCTTTCGTGCCCGACATCGCCATAGCGGGCGGGTTCTCGACCGAGGACCACATCTTCAAGGTACTGGCCATGGGCGCACCGTATGCGAAGGCCGTCTGCATGGGCCGTGCCATTATGATTCCGGGAATGGTCGGCAAGAACATCGGACTCTGGCTGCAGCAGGGCGATGACGCGCTGCCGCGAACAGTGTCGCAGTTCGGGACGAAGGTCGAGGAGATCTTCGTGTGCTACGAGACGCTTGCCGCCAAGTACGGAACTGATGCGATGAAGGAAATGCCGCTTGGGGCACTTGGCATCTACACGTTCGTGGACAAGCTGAAGGTCGGCCTCCAGCAGCTCATGGCCGGAGCCCGGAAGTATCGGGTACCCACTATCAGCAGGAATGACGTCATCGCGTTGACCGAGGAGGCGGCCAAGATCTCTGGCATTCCCTATGTGATGGACGCTTATCGCGAGGAAGCCGAGAAGATCTTGGAAGGCTAGAACACACACGGCGAGACGAATCGCCATCGTGGGAAGAGGATGGCGGCCGGCGTTGCCGGCCGCCACTTCTTGCTGTCAGCAACAGAGCCGCCGAACGTGCTCAAAGATCGTAGACGGGCACAAGATCGTCGAGCTCGACCAGCGCGCTCATCGCCTTGTTCTGGACGGAGATGCCGCTCTCGGCCAGCGCCGCCACAGGCGTCAACCCGGCCACCACCGCCAGGCCGATCCTGTCCATTGCCACCGGGACGCTGAGCAGAGGCTGACTGGGCTTGCCGACGGCGAGGATGCCGCCAAGGCCGTTGCGCTCGTACTGGTCGAGCGCCTGGCGAAGATCGTCCTCGGCCGCGGCGGCCGCCGATGAAGAGCTCTGTCGGATCGGCCGTCGTTCCAGCGTAGGCAACGAGGTGAGTGAACCGAAGCGGCTTGTCCCGGTAGATCTCCAGCAGGCCGGCGTACCTCGAGTCGACGGGTATGCCTCTCTTCAGCAGCACGCCGTTGATGGTCACGGTGCAGACCGTCCCAAACCCAACCATTCCACCCGGCACCGGAATGCCGCCAATCTTCTGGCCGGCTCGCTTCGCTATCACCAGTTCGGACATGCAGTACCCGGCGCGGAACACATCCCGCATGATGTCCAGCGCCTCCTCGAACCGGTCTTTCGGGATGTAGGAGACATTGAGGATGATCTCGCCTTTCTTCTCCTCCATATCGAACGTCGACCGATAGGCGAGACTATCGATCTTAGATATGACAAACCCGAGCTTGTCGCTGACCCCGGCGTTCTCGATCTCCTCGCGGCCACGGTCGGTGATAACCCGGCCCGGCTCTCCCAGGTTCCTCGTCAGCCCCCTCTCGTCCATCAAGCGGAGGTGGTACCGAACGGTGCGCTCAGAGAGCGTGATGCCCTCTTCTTCAAGCTTCGAGGAGATGGCGCGCGCGCCAATGGGGTCGTCGGAATCGGCGACGACTCTAAGTATCGCGAGTAGCTTGCGCTCCATGTCGGGGCCGGAACGCGTGCTGCGCATGGCATCTCCTAGCCCGGAAGAATCAGTGCATACTATGATACCGGCTCACGAGGGAGACATGATGGGCGGCGCGGCCGCACTACTCGGGCGCCTGCTTGGCGATCTCGAGGATGTCTTTCGCGGGCAGGAGCACCGGGATCGAGTCCCCGGAGCCGTCGGCGCCCGCTGGCATCGCGCGCAGCAGCGTGATGCCGACGATGTTGCCGCTCATGTCGAAAGCAGGGCAGCCCAGACCGGCAAGCCACGTGTTCATGCCGCATACGTAGAACGTGCGCGGCTTCTCGATGAGGGCATGGATTCGGTCGAGGGTGACCCAAGGGACGCGGTTCCCGATCTCGCCG
>JALGXW010000084.1 GCA_029821875.1 Candidatus Hebobacterum abditum
AGGTGGAAGGGAGAGGTGGCAGGCCTGGGTGGGGGGCTAGCGGTGCAGCATCTGATTCCCAAGCAGAGGGCCGTGGGTTCGATCCCCATCGCCCGCTCCAGATACGATTTCCCCCTGAAGCAACTGCCAGAATGGTCGCATTTTCCGGCAGTCAGAGGGCCACCCCCTATCTAACGACTTCCCTCGAGCTCGATCCCAGATACGATCGGAGGCCATTTGCTATGAAGGCAGAGGGCCTTTCAGTCTTGTCGCCATCGTCAAGCGAGCCTGCGCTGATCGGGGGGTCACGGTCGGCGAGTCCCCTGTTGGGGTCAGGTAGGTTATCCATATTCCCGCCGTACGCCTGACGACCCCCCGGTCAGGTTCTTCAGTCAGACGGCAGGACCCTCCCAGAACTTCCCGAGCCCTGAGTTCTGACAGAACCCTCAGCCAGCCGCAGACACAGTCCGGCGTGAGTTGTTAGGGTAGACACAGGCAAGAGATTTCGGAACGCTACAATGCCCGATTTCTTGACAGCGTTTGGGGTCGTGGCGGTCATTCTGACCGTGACAGCGCTCGCCTCCGGCCTCGTCCAGCGGTCCCTGTTGTCGTTTCCACTTATCTTCCTGGTGACCGGGCTGGTGCTTGGAGAGGGCGTGCTCGGCGTGTTCGAGGTCGCAGCCGAGAACGAGAACCTAGAGATCGTGGCAACACTCACCCTCTCGCTGGTTCTGTTTCTGGATGCGGTCCAGCTCGACACGACGGAACTGGGGAGACGGTGGCTGATCCCCGTGCTCGTGCTGGGTCCTGGTACCGCACTGATCATCACGCTCGGCGCGACGTCGCTCGCATTGATACTGGGGTTTGGGTGGATCGTCGCGTTCATGGGCGGAGCGATGCTGGCATCTACGGACCCAGTGGTTTTGCGCGAGATCGTCCGGGACGAACGAATCCCGCGCTCGATCCGCCAGGTCCTCACCGTCGAGGCCGGCACAAATGATCTCGTCGTTCTGCCGGTCATCCTCGTGCTGATCGCAGTGGCGCGGGAGGAAGCCGGCGGCGTCGGCGGCTGGCTGGAATTCGCAGCGGAGCTGGCGCTCGTAGGGCCGATCATCGGGCTCGCCATCGGCGGCATGGGCGCATGGCTGATGTCGAGAATCGACTCGCGGATGACCGTCCGGCACGAGTACGAAACGCTGTACGGAATCGGCCTCGTGCTGGCCGCGTACACGGCGGCGACGGCGGCCGGGGGCGACGGCTTCCTCGCGGCTTTCGCCGCGGGATTCGGGGTGGTGCTGTTCAACCAGACGTTATGTGACTGCTTCCTCGAGTACGGCGAGATCACAGCGGAAATGGCGATGCTACTCGCCTTCGTGTTGTTCGGCTCTGTACTGTCCGGGATCCTGGATCAGGTCGACGTGCTCCCAACGCTGGTCGTGGCGGCGATCCTGATCGTCCTGGTCCGGCCCGGCGTGCTCGGGATCGTCCTGGCGCGGGCGAAGATGAGCCTCGAGGCACACGCATTTGTGAGCTGGTTCGGCCCAAGAGGGCTGAACTCGCTCCTACTGGCGCTCCTTGCCGTCAACGCAGGGGTCGACGACGCGGAGCTGTTGCTGGCGACGGTAGGACTTGTGGTGCTGGTATCGACCGTGATTCACGGCGCCACGGCGACGACGGTCAGCGCGTGGTACGGGCGCCGAGCGGAGAGAGAGACGCTGGCGGAGGAGCGAGAGAGCACGGCGGCCGGACTGTTCGAGCACGACGAAACGGCGGTGCCCCGCATCTCCGTGGACGAACTGAACCGGATGTTGGGCCAGCCCGACACCCCGATCATATTGGATGTCCGCATGCCCTCGAGCTACGCCCGAGATGGAGCGCAGGTCCCGCAGAGCGTGCGCGTGCCACCAGATCACGTGGCCGAATGGGATCCTGGAGACATCAAAGAGCGGCTGATCGTCGCCTACTGCAGCTGACGGAACGAAGCGACGAGCGCCCGTGAGGCGCAGCAGCTGCGGAGGCGCGGCTACAACGCCGTGGCGCTGGCCGGTGGGTTCAAGGCGTGGGAGGCAAAGTACGAGGTCGAGCCTTTGCCAGTCGTCGCCTGATCCCCGCTGGGTCCGCTGACGCCGCCGCCCTCCCCCGTCGGGTCGGGCCCTCCACGATGATGTCATCACACGACACAAGACGTTGCAGCGTTGGAGGCCTCAACCCCGGGAGGGACAACATGGAGTTCGACGAGGGGCCGGGATCCTACGTCTTCTTGGGCTGCGGCCCGGAGCTGACATGCGGCGCAAGCTTGTCCCACTCGCTCGACGCCACGCAGTACAAGCAAAAGTCGCCGTGGTCGTAGATCGAACAGTCTAGCGGGCCGCGCTTATCCTTGTGCACGTAGGCTCCGACCAAGGGCGTCTTGGTCGGTCTCACCGGTCTGGTGAGCACCCACGTGATGCCATCCGCGCCGTTCTTGCCCATGAGGAGACTGTCGCGCTCCCACTCGTTCTGTTCCAGCGGGTCAACGCCAAAGAGCTTCACCACGCTCAGCCCGACGCGCACGGTGCGTTGGAAACCCCCAGGCTTCTCGCCCGGCATCATCATCGGTCCGGAGCCCATGCCGATATACTTTGTCACGCCGGAAGCCTTCATGGCGTTCCAGACGTGCGGGAGGTTGTGCGTCTTCGGACGCT
>JALGXW010000051.1 GCA_029821875.1 Candidatus Hebobacterum abditum
CACTCAGCAGCACAGCCTTCATCACCAGACAGATCGAAGTCCCAGCTGCCTCCACGTGGGTTCATCCTCCCGCGAGATAGAAGCTCCACGATACAGCAGCGGTCGCCTCACAGCAAGGCTGGGGCGGTCCTACGGGGAAGTGACCACTACAAGTGGGTGCAGAGCGGGACCCGCGTTTTTCCGTGGTTGACTGATGAGGTCTGGCAGGACGCGCGCATCAGCGAGGTCGGTCACGACGACCGCAGAAGGCCACGCCGGGCGCGCAGTTGCGGTACCAGAGGGTCTGGCGGATCTGGGATTCCGTCAGGCAGCGAGGCGGGGTGAGACGGGAGCGCCGGGGCTATCCCGTGCTGCCCAGCAACTCATCCGCGCGGCCCGGAGAGCCTAATCCCGTTGGTGATGTCAGCTCTGGCGAACGCCCACCTCCGCTCCGCGTCCGCGAACTCCGAGTAGCGGGCCGTCATGAGCGGCGTGCGGTGACCCAAGGCTCTCATCAGCGCTGTCGTGGGGACCCCGGCCATTGCCGAGGTGAGACCGAAGTAGTGGCGCAGGCGGTGGGGCGTGACCAAGTGGGGATCGACACCTGCCTTCGCGGCGAGACGCTTCAGGATGGTGCGCACCGCATCCGTGGTCAGGCGTTCTCCTGGTGGCCGTGCATCGGGGGTACTGCCGTTGCTTCCGAAGGCGAACTGATTCGGCCCGAGTGTGACGAACAGGGCATCTCCTTCGCCCAGGTGAGGGCAAGCGCGTGAGCGGAGTCTCAGCCACGAGGCCATCAGCTCGGCCACCTCCGGCCTCACCACTTCCTTGCCATCGGAGATCGTAAGCGGCAAGTCCACGTGCCTGGCGCGACGGACCTCGCTGGTCGCTGCCTTCACCCGCACCCGACCTTCCTCCAGGTCTAGGTCGCCAGCGTTGAGTCCAACTGTGCCCGTCAAGGCCCCGTGAGGGCGGATCCAAGCCCACAGATGAGTTCTGGAACACTCCGCCAGAGGCTCATGCGTCCGGGGTCAAGTTCTCGGCATCCGCGGGGAGCTGGTACTTGAAGCGATCATCCGGGAGGGTGGGGTCAGCAGCGGGCCCCTCCATGGCTTCCTCGGTGCGAAGCACTGCCTCGCCCCGCTCGATCTCGGTGACGACTCTGTGTACCAGGCCGTCCTCCGCGCCGACATAGAGCGACTGGGTGGCGGAGACCGTTTCGGCGGACTCATCCTGTGCGATCTGCTTCACGGTTCCCCGGAGCACTTGCACGGGCTGGTCGGCGAAGGACTCGCCCTCGGCGATGGCGACGTCATCGAGTGCCTCAAGCGGATCGCTGCCAGCGAGCAGGAGCAATTCGTCAAGGCCTACGGCGTCGGCGTGGTGATCGCGAACAAAGGCAGCGAGATTCTCGGGCGGGTCGTCCTCGACGTAGCCGCCCTGCGCTGAGGAGTAGACAATCAGGCGCTTGCCATCGCAGGCGATCACGGTGGTGTCGTCACCGGTCATCTCGTAGAAGATGCGGTTGGGCCTGCGGAAGGAGAGCTCGGTCTGATAGACGGTGGTTTCCTGACCCTCGGCATCAGAAACGGTCTTCGTGATCTGGGTGCGCTCCGAGAAGCTGTTGAGGTCAGCGTAGCGGTCTGCCACGCTCACGAGGGCCTCTTCAGCAGGCGAAGCTGCGGCAGAACGCTTCCGCTCTGCTTCATGCGCCTTCTTCGCGCATCCGGCGACGACCACCATGAGTGCAGTTGCCGCGAGGCCAGAGACGAGGCGGGTGAGTGAGCCAGCATGGATGCGTAACCGCATGTGCGCCTCCTGTTGGGCGTCGGTGCCGCCCGGGAAGATGGTTGCGCATCAGCCTAGGCGCGCCACGGCGCGAGAGCCTCTGGGGCCCTGGGGGCCCTGTCTGGTATACTACATCTGGGGATGTTTGGGAAGACCCCCGGAGGAAGACGATGGTCAGGAAGATCGCTCTGCTAGCAGTGGCCGGGATCCTGGGCCTGCAAGGCGGCTCGGCGATGGGCGCCGACCTGAACGATCTCGCGTCGTCCGTACTGAAGACCGCAGTGGTGGGAGCAGTGGTCACGGCGGCGGCGGACCCTATGAATGAGGCGATCGACCGGGCAGCCGGGACGGACACAATGCCTGCGGGCACGGACACGAGAGTGGTGCCTATACTGAGCTTCGGACGGAAGGGATACGTGGGCGCGGCACAAGTGTCGGGGGCATCGAACCTGGTGCGACGCGCGAAGGCGGTGCTGCAACTGGAGACGGAGTTCGACCAGGGAAGGTACCGGATTAAGGTGCTGTCGCCGGTGGACTCGTTGAACCCCCTGGAGTTCGGGCGGGTGCAGGGGCTGGGGATCACAGGCTTGGCCGACATTGCGCTGACGCGCGGGGTGTACCGGGCGCCGACCTCGGGGGATATTGGTGCCGGGGACGTACTGCTCGGCGGGGCGATCCTGGTGGGGGTGAAGGAGTTCGGCCCCCAGATCGACACCTTCATCAACAGCGTGGCGAGAACGCGCGGGGTGTCGGCCGAGGGGCAGACGAAGGTGGTGCCGTACCTGTCGGTTGGGGAGAAGGCCTACCTGGGTGCGATGCAGGTGGCCGGGCCAGCAGAACAGGTGTCGAGGGTCAAGGCGGTGTGGCAGTACGAGGACATGTTCGACGCGGGCCGGACGCGACTCAGGGTGCTCGTACCTTCGGACTCGCTGAGCCCGTTCGACATCAGTCGGGTGAAGGGTGTGGGGTGCACGGCCATCATCGACATGGTGGCGATCCGGACGCGGGAGGAGCCGGGGCGCTATGACTATCTGAGACGGGCGGGGCTGCTTGTGGGAGAGGACATCTTCATGCCTACCCGCCGGCCTCGCGGGTGGGATCGAGGCCGGAAGGAAGGGTGGATCAAGCATGGCGATCCCTATCTGCCACCCGGGCTAAGCCGGAAGGTAGCGCCGCGTGGGATCGCGATCGTGGTGCCTCAGGCGGGTCCGGAGCGGCTCCCGCACATGGAGCGAGAGCGAATCCGGGTACGGGAGACTCCCGAGTCAAGGCGGGGCGAGCGGGGTCGGGTCTCGCGGGGAGCGTCGGAGAGACGTGGGGAGCGCGTCCAGCAGCAAGAGGGGGAGCAGGAGCAGCGTCGAGGACGGGGGCGTGGCAGCCGAGGGCGCGGAGACCGGGGCAGACGGAACTGATCGCTCCGCGGATTGGCTGACTCCATGGGTCCCTGCTAAGCATTCGTGAGGCCGGTGGTCCCTGTCGGACGAACGTGAGACCACTTTGCAGGCCCCGGGGGGCTCCGCGATGTGGCTCATCAACCGCGGGCTTGAGACCGCTGGCCTCGAGCGCACGCGATCCTGATCGCCCGTGAAGATATGTAGGATCGGCAGTCGTCGGCACCCACGTCGGCGATCGAGCAATACAGGGAGAGAACGCCCGGAAGCGGCCGCACGTCGGTCTCAGGGATGCCTAACAACGACCCATGGGCCCAGAGCAACGGACCCACAGAGAGCGGGGACCGAGAGCCGGCTTCCTCAGGCCTTCGCGCGAGTTCACGTGCACTGCAGCGGGACTACTCCATCCACACCTGGCGGCAGAGCATGCATTCGTATTCGAGGAAGGGACCGTGGCGGCGGCGCAACCTGGCCTTTCCCTCGCAAAACGGGCAGGCGTGGTGGCACACCACCTGCCACGCATAGGTGACAATCCCCGCGGCACAAACCAGCGCGGCAATGAGCCAGATGGAGGCCCAGCCGGTGTGCAAGGCCACGAACCTGCCGACCATGACCGCGAGCGCGCTGGCGGCGAGAAGCCGAAGGTAGCGCGCAGATCGGCGGCGGGCCCTCTTGCCTGAGCGTCTGACTCTGAAACAGTCGCGGCAGAGGTGAGTTTCTAGCTCGCGCTCGAAGGTGCAGCAGTCAACACAGACATCTCGGGCACAGCCCGGGCATCTACTGAGCTCGGCATCGGGCCGACAGACGCCAGCCTTGCACCGTTGACAGTAGCCGATGCTGATCTCTCGCCCATCGGTCCGGTAGCCGACGCCTCCCGAGGCCCTCGACGTCCACTGCGAGTTGCCGGGGCCCACAGGTTCCCCCTTTCTCCGCCCAGCTCCTCCGCCTGAAAGGGGAGTATCAGCCGCTGTACTCGCTGTCAGGAGCGCCAGCCGCCCTGCACGCGCGGCGACCTTGCCGCTGCCCCTGCTTCCATTCTCGCGTGGTCCCACCCTATTATACCCTGTTGTCAGGGGTAACCCGGGAGGAACTATAGTCGTATCGGCTCTTCCTTCTCCTTTCGCCGGCGCTCGGCGAACTGGCCCGCCGAGCTGTGCAACGCGATGAGCCTCCCTGTGATGGTTGCTTCCTTCTAGGACCGCTGGCCGTTGTCGGGCGACCGTGAGACCGACACAGAGGACGTTCCGTCTGGGCTTATAGCTCGCTTTTCGATGCCCCGAACAGCTGTGTGATGTCCGATGGATGCCCGGTCCGTACCCTACACGCTGGTCTCAGCGGCCCCCGACAAGGACCCGCGATGTCAGCGCCGATAGGGACATGTCTCTGCAGAGACCACGGAATCGTCTCGGGGCACACCTCAGGAGGGGCTATTGACAGGCCGCCTTATATGAACACCCGCACGGGATTGTTGCGTCGATGGCCCCGCTGTGCTAGGGTGCAAACGGGTCCAGCCCCGGCGAATCGTGCTGAGTGGGCGCCGGAACGTTGAGTTGGGCGCCGGGGCTGGACTCGGTTTCGCTGTGCAACCGCAGTTAGCAGTTTGTCGAGTGCGACGCTCCCCACCTCTGCCCAGAGCTTGCGCCACCATTCGCTCCGACAGCACGGGAAGCCTCAACGCTGGTTCCAGACCAGATTGCTGTCCCCGCCACTCAGCCACAAGATACTCCTCTCCCGGCTGAGATGACGTGCCTGAAACCGTATCGGTCCACGCTGTGACGGAACCGGTGTGGCCTCCTCCGGCCACACCGGAGTTGGCTCCGGAGGTCCCTGGCGGACCCTTCCTGTCCTATACGCCTGTGAATATACACTACAGTGTCGGGTGCGCACTGTCAAGAGGAGAGCGACAGGCGGCTGGGCCTGGAGCACCTCTGCCAGGGATTGGGATTTGCCGGGGATCCGCCAGGTGGGTGAGGTGTCAGACGTGCACAGAACCCCGCTCTGCTGCGTGGTGAGGACCTGAGGTGAGATGTCCGGGTCGTGCCCTCTCGGCGCTCTGCACAGGCTCATTCGGCCGTTCTCGATGGGCCCCTGTCTCTCGTGGGTGAGAGGCCTGCGAAGCGCCTCCGTCCGTGTGTCGCAGCGCGCAGGCGGCCCTTGACATCCCGTGGCCCTTCGTGGCACGATATAGGTGAGAGAGTATATGCGTAGATCGCGTTGACGGAGTCTACTCGCAATGCCCCATGGCTCGCCACCCTCACCTGACGCCGACATCGACCTGAGCCGTCACCTGGGCCCCCTGGAGGTAGAGGTGCTGCGTGCGGTGTCAGGGCTCACGCCTCCGGTGACGGTCCGCCAGGTGTGCGACGCCCTGCCCCGAGAGGGCTACTTCGCCTACCAAGGTGTCCTGAACTGCCTGAACCGCCTGGCCGCCAAGGGGGTGCTTCAGCGGGACAAGCGGGGTCACATCTGCGTCTACTCGCCAGCGATGAAGATAGAGGGACTGGCGGCACGGCTTGTAAAGCAGCTGGTCGGCGCGAGTCCCGAGCATGTGGACCAGGTGATCTGCCAGCTGCTGGAGGTGGACCCGGCGCTTGGCGAGAGGCATATCGCCGAGCTTCGCAAGCGTATCCGGCGCATAAAGAGTCCGCGGCGGCGGAGCTAAGGCCGTTGCCATGGGCGGCCTCCTGCTGGTGATCGCGGGCCACCACATCGTTCCCTGTCTGCTCGTGTGTCTCGCCATCGCGGTCGTGCTGGTCCTGCTCTTCGGGCCGGCCCGGATACGCCGGCCCCGGGACCGGGTGCTGTTTCTCTATGTCGCACTGTGGAAGGGGGCGCTCGCGCTGTGGGTGGGCAGCGGCCTGTCGTGCTTGACCGGCTATCCTCGGCTGTTCGGGGTTTTCGGCATTCGCTGGCCAAACGTCGCTCCCGACAGCGGCGCTCTGCTGGAGGCGCCCACGTTGGTGACGGACCTGACAGGCTCTGCATTTTCCGGCCGAGTGGGCCTGCTCGTGGTCATCCTCGCCGGGTTGCTGCTGGTCTGGAGATGGGCCAGACTCGCGCCGTTCCTGCAGCGCATCACCGCCGTCTCCCCTGGATCCCCCGAGAGCACCCTGGTGCCCGCTCACCTGCTCGAAGGACTCCTGGCGCGTTGCGAGTGGCGCTCCCGGTGGCGGCAGCGGCCGAAGGTGGTGGTCGTCGCTCCCGGCTCACTGCCAGTTCTGACTGTGGGCGTCCGGTCGCCGGTGATCGTGGTGCCGGCCGACCTCGCCGGCGCGCTGGGCCGGCGTGAGCTGGAGGCGTTGCTGGCCCATGAGCTGGCCCACATCCGACGCCTGGACTACGGGGGCCGATGGATTGCGGCCATGCTGCGAGACGTGATGGTGTGGAATCCCTTTGCTCACATCTGGACTGCACAGCTGGCGAGGGAGCAGGAACGGGCGGCCGATGAGTGGGTCTCGGAGCTGCTGGGGGATCCGCCGGCCATGGCGAGCGCCCTGGTGGAGGCGGCGGCGCACGCGCAACGTCTACCCGTTCTCAGCCTGGGTCCTGTGGGAGCGTGGGGTCGCGTGCGAGCCCGGAGAGAGCTTGAGACACGGGTCGACGCGCTCGTGCAAGGCTCTCCACCGCAGGCGGCAGGGCAACGGTGGCTGCACCTGGTCCGATGGGCGGTGCTGGCCCTTTTCTTCGCGGCCCAGCCACACCTGGCCGTCTCGTTTCCGAGGCTCTGGCGGCTCCTGGTGCAGTCTGGATAGGCGGGCGGGGACAGGGCCCGATCTCCCTCCGCGTCTCGCGCCGGAGGTATCTCCTCCGAGTACCTTGACAGATTCTCGTTTGCCCCGTATTATATGTGGACGTATATACACGCATCATGGCATAAGGAGGCGACGGTGACGGCCTTGAACCCGACGGCGGAGCTATGGACCGCCCGGCTGGCGTCGGTCTCCATCGATCCGGGGCCGGACTGCTGCTGGTTCTGGTGTAACATCTGCTGCTGGCTGGCCTGTTAGAGTCCACTGGCCAGCAGCGGTGGCAGCATGTACCTCACGCGGTTTGCCAGCCTCCATCGTCTCACCGCCCACCAGACCTTGCTGCTCAACGCCTTGTCAGGCGCGGTCGATCTCATCGACAACGATCTGCGGTCGGCCCTGCTCGGCCTTGGACTAGGGGGCGGCACCGCTCTGCCGCAGGGACACGAGGGGGCGCTCGTCGAACGCGGGTACCTGTTTGCGGATGAGGGGGCAGAGCGGGCCGCCCTGGCCAAGCTCTCCTGCGAATGCGAGAAGATGGCGGCCTCCCGCCCCGTGCAGTTCGTGCTGTGTCCGACCTACCGCTGCAACCTGGCATGCAGCTACTGCTTCGAATCGCCCCAGCTGCGCCGCCGCGCCGAGACCATGACCGAGCGGCAGGTCGCGGACGCGTTCTCCGCCGTGGAGCACCTCTCCGCTGAGATCCCGGACCGTCCGCACCAGATCGTGCTCTTCGGAGGGGAGCCACTGCTGCCGGAGACCGAGCGCGTCGTCGACTCCATTCTTGCGCTCGCTGGGTCAAAGGCGCTGCCCGTGCAAGTGGTGACCAACGGCACCCACCTACGGCGTTTCCTCAGTATCTTCCGGCGCCACGCCGGCGTGGTGCGAGGCGCGCAGGTGACCTTGGACGGTCCCGCGCCCGTTCACGACGTCCGACGCTCCTCCTCGTCCGGTCGCGGGTCCTTCGCGCAGGTGGTGGCGGGCGTCGAGGCCGGACTGGCGGAGGGGCTCGAGATCAACCTGCGGGTGAACGTGGACGCCCATAACCTCCCCCACCTCGGACAGCTTGCGGATCTGCTGGCAAGCTGGGGATGGCTGGGTGAGGCGAGCTTCCGCTGTCAGCTGGCACCAGTCACCGATCACGTCGGCGCGGGCCATTACCCCCATCTGATGCGAGAGGATGAGTTGGTGGAGCCGGTGCTGAGGCTGTGGCGGGACCGGCCCGAACTCGGAGATGCGATCGACTTCCGGCTGTTCCGGGTATTGGGGCACCTCATGTCGACCATCGAGTCGGCACCCGGGCCCCGCGTGATGCCGCGCTTCCACTACTGTGAGGCCGATCGGGGGGACATCTTCACGCTCGGGCCGGACGGGCTCATCTACGTCTGCCCCGAGTCCATCGGCGACCGGGCCCAGGCAATCGGCGCTTACTCCCCCAGCTATGAGTGCTGGCCGAAGCGAAGAGCACAGTGGGAAGAACGCAACGTGCTCGAGCTTCCGGAGTGTCAGGACTGCAACATCGCCACCCTCTGCGGGGGGGGCTGCGCCTACGCCGCGCTGCAGCGTTTCGGCGACCCGATGCACGGAATGTGTGCCGGAGCGCCGGAGATCGTCGCGGCCTATGTCGCAACATTGACGGACCGCTGGGCGACGGGCGAACGACGGTCAGCGGGCCCCGCCGGCGCGGGGGTCCCGGCGCCGCGATGAGGACGTCTGCCAGTGACACAGACAGCGGAGCGAGAGCGCCACTCAGCACGGGTCGGAGGCCCGCGCTGTCCGATGAGGCGAGTAGGAGGTCCCGCGGGAATCACCAGCGAGACCGGCGGATGATTGCCAATGGGTGAGAGGCACGGGGGAACGGCCGCATCTCCGATCGGGCAGGGCCACGGGGAGGGATCGACACGAGCCGCCTGCGAAGGACCCTTCCCGTGGCCCCAGGCCCGCTACTCCGATGCCATTCCCACGCTCGTGCTCAATACCCATCACGCCTGCACGCTCCGCTGTGGCTACTGCTACGCGCATCCGAGGCCTGAAGACTTTGACCGCAGCCCGATGACGCCGGAGGTCGCATGCGCCGCCATCGACTTCCTCCTCAACGAACTCGGAAGGAACGCGCCGGTCGTCGCGGTGGAGCACGACCTGCTGGGCGATCCGGAGCTGGCGCCTTCGTTCGTCGACGAGGTGAGGGCCTACGCGGAGGCGCGGGCAGCGAGCTTGGGCAAACAGCTTGAATGGCCGCAGGGCGCCACTCTCAGCCTGACGGCCGCCGGGGCCGAGGACACCGTGGCACGCTTCCCTGAATGGGTCACCGCGAGCCTCGACGGCCCGCCGGAGGTCCACGACCTGCTGCGGCCGTTCGCGGACGGCCGCGGCTCGTACGAGACGGTCGTGGGAAACCTGCGCCGAGTCAGGGACTCGCAGCCTCCTCCCCTGGCTCCGAGCGTCAGCGTTCAGACCGTGTTGACAGCGGTTGAACCCGATGTGACTCGCCTGTTTCTGCACTTCATCGGGCTGGGGGTGGAGGGCATCAGCATCCGCCCGGTGCGGCTGGCTCCCGGACATGCGGCGGCGATCGATGAGGCAAGTGTGGAGGCGGTGAAGGCCGGCTACACGAAGTTCGGGGAGTTCCTGCTCGCCCAGAACTACGACACACTGCTAGCCTATCTGCGCCCGATCTGCCACATATGGGACTTCTTCGGGAAGTTCCTGGTGCGCACACTACGCCCACAGAGGGTCCCGTACGGGTGCCCCGCGGGCAAATGGTACATGTCCGTGGACACCGACGGGACGCTGTACCCGTGTACCCCCTTCGCCGGCGCGAGGGCCTGGGCAGTGGGCTCGGTGTTCGAGGGCATCGATCCCGGCGAACAGCGCTTCTGGGCGGAGAAGATGTTCATCGAGAAGCGCTCGTGCTGCCAGGACTGCTCGGCGCGGGACACCTGCGGCGGGGGGTGCGCGTATCAGGCATGGTTGGCGACGGGACGGCCGGATTCGCCTGATCCCGTCCACTGTGAGCTCATCCGGCACGTGGCGGCGACGGCCCGTCGCGTCGCCGACGAGATAGAACGGCACCCGGAGGTGCTGGCGGGGCTCCCTCTGGGCCTGCCTGGGGAAAGCCGCTCCGAGGTCGGCAGCCCGGAGGCGATCCAGGGAGGCCGGTGATGCCCTGTGTAGCGGTCAGATAGGCATAGAACCGCCCTGAGAGCCACTCCTGGTCTGCCGGCTGCGCTTACCTTACAGAGCGGATAGGGTCGGCGAATGTAAAGGGCGGACGGCCCAGGGGGTGAGGGGGGGATCCACCCAGAGCCGGTCCGCCCCTTTGCGGCAGGTGTACTCTGCAAACACTCGTCGGTGCCCCTCGTGGGCTCCACGGGGCTGCTTCGGCACTCCCGCAGCTGAGCCCTTTCGTTGGCGGCGACATACATAGCGCGCCCCGGCCAGGCATTGTACGGAGGCCAGCAGACGTGGCATGAACTCGTGAAAGCGCGACACTGAGCCGAGGTCACAAGGGGAGGCCCGGATGGCCTCGGCGTCAGTTCAACTGCAGAGCAACGAAGGGGACGCGAGGAAGCACAGCCGGGTGCGTCCCCGTCTTTCTGGCCAACTGCATGGCAGGCAGCAGCCAGGCGCCAGGCGGCGCAGAGCCGCCGTCGGGACCCGATGTCCATGCCAAACAGCGATCGGACACCTCTGACAGCCCTGCAGGCTTGTCTCCGGACCTCAGACATGTCCCTGCGTTAGCAGGGAGATGACGTTCCACAGCGACCGGTTCAGTACGTCACCGACGATGAGGCCGATGGCGACGGGCAGGGTCTTCCGATACAGCGGCAGACCGCCGTATCTCAGCACGAGACACTTGGCCAGCCAGGCGATGACGACCGAGAAGAACAT